>NZ_VUMI01000116.1 GCF_009696275.1 Eisenbergiella porci | reverse complement strand
ATGATAACACAAAAGGCACGGCATAAAGCAATCTGATGAAAAATCCATCAGAATAATTTATGCTGTGCCTCTTTTTAATTTGGTGGAGTGTGGCATGGTTTGGTGCCAGATAAAATGCGGGATAACAATCAAGGCTCTTTCCAACAAGGAAAGGGCAGACACCATGAAAGAAAAAAGACGGGATAGCAAAGGACGTATCCTGCATACTGGAGAGAGCCAACGAACAGACGGGAAATACTTATATAAATATGTGGACGCATTTGGAAACACAAAATATGTGTATGCTTGGAGATTGACACCCACAGACCCGACACCAAAGGGAAAACGGGAAAAACCCTCACTTCGTGAACTGGAACAGCAAATAAGACGGGATATTGAGGACGGTATCGACAGCACAGGCAAGAACATGACACTTTGCCAACTCTACGCCAAACAGAACACACAGAGGGCAAATGTGAAGAAAAGCACACAGAAACAACGGGAACAGCTCATGCGGTTATTGAAAGAGGACAAGTTAGGTGCTAGGAGCATTGATACGATAAAACCCTCTGACGCTAAGGAATGGGCGTTACGCATGAAAGACAAAGGCTTTTCCTATAACACCATTAACAATCATAAACGCTCGTTAAAAGCGTCATTCTATATTGCCATACAAGACGATTGTGTAAGGAAAAACCCTTTTGATTTCAAGTTAAGTGAAGTCCTAGAAAATGATACCAAAGAGAAAGTCGCATTAACAGAGGAACAGGAACAAGCCCTACTCTCATTCATCAAGACGGACAATGTGTATCACAAGTATTATGATGATGTGCTGATACTGTTAAAGACAGGACTTCGTATCTCGGAACTGTGCGGACTGACAATCATGGACGTTGATTTTATCCATGAGGTTGTAGTTATCGACCACCAGTTACTAAAGAGCAAGGAACAAGGCTATTATATTGAAACACCTAAGACAAAAAGCGGAACAAGGCAAGTGCCATTAAGCAAAGAAACGATACAGGCATTTCAACGGGTTATGAAGAAACGCCCAAAGACAGAACCATTTGTAATAGACGGACGGGGCAACTTTCTATTTGTCAATCAGAAAGGCAAGCCCAAAGTTGCGATTGATTACAATATGCTTTTTGTCCGTATGGTAAAGAAATACAACAAGCACCACAAAGACAACCCCTTGCCACATATCACACCGCATACACTACGCCATACGTTCTGCACAAGGCTGGCAAGCAAGAACATGAATCCGAAAGATTTACAGTATATCATGGGGCATTCAAATATCAGTATCACAATGAACTGGTACGCTCATGCGTCCATAGATACCGCAAAATCAGAGGTTCAGCGTCTAATCGCATAAGAAGTATTTACCACGATTTTAACCACGATTAACAGGGAAAATATAAGAAGATAGACCTAGATATGTGAGGTTTACCACAAAAGCAAAATGCCCGTAGAGCCGATAAAATAAGGCTTTGCGGACATTTAAGAAGATATAAAAAGAAAGTCAAAAAGACATATATAATTTATGAATAATGACTTATATGAATTTGAGACTTTTGTATATCGTATTAAAACACTAATCAAAGAGGCGCGCAATAATAATATAGAAGTTATTTATGTTAGACATGATGATGGTGTTGGACAGAAATTAACTAAAGGCGCATTAGGCTATGAAATATACGAAGAATTTCAGCCAATGCCAAATGAGCGTGTTTTTGATAAAAATGTAAACAGTGCTTTCAAAGATACGGGGTTGTTGGATTACCTACATGAAAAAGATGAAGATACAATTATTATTGTAGGGCTACAAACAGATTACTGCATAGATGCAACAGTGAAATGTGGTTTTGAGCATGGACTTAAAATGATTGTTCCAGCAAATACAAACAGTACGCTTGATAATGCGTATATGACAGCGGAAAAATCTTATAGATATTATAATCAGTTCATGTGGAATGGAAGATACGCAGAATGTATTTCATTTGAAAAAACTCTTGAATTGATGAATAGATAAATTCCAGTTTGACAACTTCATATCCATATACACAAAGCAGTTAGTCTTAGGATTGACTGCTTTTAAAAAGACACCATTTAGGTGTACTGCTGTCTTTTAGGTATTATTTTGTAGTCATATCAAGGCTCATTCAATCGTGGTAAATTTGTGGTAAAATAAATTTTTTTCTATACTTCAAAACGCTTGAAAGTATAGTGTTTATGCGGATAATCGAAAATTAGATATAAAATTTGTTCGAAAATATTTTATCAAAAATAAATCCTGTAATTATGCATATATTAATTAATAAAAATGCATACATATGATTATACTGCTTAATATTTACTCCAATTAAAGTTAGCCAGACTCCAAATCCTCCCTCAGAAGCTAAAAAAATAATAAATAGATTAATAATACCTCCAAAATATATTTTTTTTAAAAAATCCGAAAAATTCTTTTTTATAAAAAAAAGCATAAATAAACTTAACAATAAAGAAAATGCAAAAAAAATTCCCAAAGAACATAATCCATTTTCTCCATAAGCTGCAAACGAATCATCATAATAATTTCTCATATCTGCAAAAGGTTTTATTCTATGATTTATAATAGGCAATATCAGCTGAACAAATTTCAAACTTCCTGCCTTTGCATTCACAATATTTAAATAAATATTACTACTATCAAATATTTTTTCATTGCTAAACTTTAAATCTATTAATAGAGTAAGGAGCATTCCTATTATAAGAATAAATATTAACTTTACTTTGAATTTGTAAGTAAACTTTCTTCCAGAAAATATTATAGCAAATATAAGTAATATAAGCGACATATATGAATATTCAATTGAAAAAAAAGAAACTACAAACAGTAAAGAAAAAAATTGTTTGTAGTCCATTAGGAGAATATTCTTTATTATTCCCTTGTCCAATTAACCAAACACAATACATTGTTAATGGAGCCATAATAAAAAATCCTACAGGAATTTGAATTCCACCACGCATTATACGATATGGAAAAAAAGGAACAATTAATGATATCATATAAGAGCTTAATATTGATATATTCATTTTTCTTAATACAAAATAAACCGTAATAGTCAATACGGGAAATGATAGGGCAAAGTATATACTTATAGCAATTCGAACATTTTCACAAATTAATGTTAATATTGAGATAATTATATAATGTATATTTAAACCACTATTTGAAATTATATTGAAAAACTTATCTAATAATGTAGAATTCGCACTATTTAATTTTATCATCTCATTAGCTAATTTCACATCCACATTATTAAGTAACTGATTTAAATCCCCCCCCAATACAATGAAATAAGTACAAAAAAATAAAATTATTGAGCTACAAGCTACAGATATTATACATAAACTTTTTTTATATTTACACATAGAGATATATAACACCTCCCTATTTAGTCAAGTGTTTTTTCCTTATTTTTCAAGAAATTTTTAATTTCATATCTCAGATAAATGAGCCAAGAGGATGGACATTTCTCTGTATCTGGTACGAAAATAGAGGGTTTTGGGTAC
>NZ_VUMI01000115.1 GCF_009696275.1 Eisenbergiella porci | reverse complement strand
TACCCAAAACCCTCTATTTTCGTACCAGATACAGAGAAATGTCCATCCTCTTGGCTCATTTATCTGAGATATGAAATTAAAAATTTCTTGAAAAATAAGGAAAAAACACTTGACTAAATAGGGAGGACGATTATGGAGAAAAGAAAGCCTAATGACCTGCCGCCGGAACAATGTTTGGCTGTTGATACGGATACCCTTTGCAAGCTGCTGTGCTGTGGACGCCATACAGCGGTGCAGATTGGGGATCTTGCCAATGCACGCATTACCATGAACACCCGTGTCCTATGGAGTGTCCAGCGTATCAAAGAATATCTTTATGATATTTCCGGCTAAATAATTATGCCAATAAGGCGCACTGCACTTTTATAATCAGGAGGTACTTACAATTATGCCGAAAACAAGAAAAGACAACAAAGGCCGTAATCTTCGGCCTGGAGAAACGCAACGGGCAGATGGCAGCTATATGTATGTCTACAAATTGGGCAGCAAGAAGAAATACCTATATGACTCTGATCTTGCCAGTCTTCGTGTCAAAGAAAAGCAAATTGACAAAGATAAGGATGAGGGTATCCGTACCCAGGAAGCAATGAAACTGACCTTAAACGATATGTTTAAGATTTATATGGACAATAACATCAAACTGAAGCCCTTCACCAGAGCAAATTATCTTTACTTATGGGACTTCTATGTAAAGGATGAGCCTTTCGCCAACACTCCTCTGCCGCACGTTCGCAGAAGTGATGTTCTCGCCTTTTACACGAAACTGCTGAAACACGGCTTTGCTATCAACTCCCTGGAGAGCATCAACACCATCGTTCACCCCGCATTTGAACTGGCAGTGGACGACGATTATATTCGGAAAAATCCCAGCAAGGGAATTTACCGCAAGCTCAAAACAGATGGAAGTGCTCCGAAGCCCAAGCGCCGAATCGCACTTACGAAAACCCAGCAGCAAAACTTCCTTCGCTTTACTGCAAAATCTCCAACTCACAGTCATTGGCTTCCTGTTATGACTGTATTGCTGGGAACGGGGATGCGCGTGGCAGAATGCACCGGCATCACGAAAAGCGACATCAACTTTGAAGAAAATACGATTTTCGTCAACCACAATCTTATCTACCGGGTCATTGACGGAAAAGCCGGTTTTCACATCACTACTCCCAAAACCGAGAGCGGTACCCGAACCATTCCTATCCTCTATCCGGAAGTAGCTGAACAGCTTCGCCTTCAAATCGAAACTGTGGAGGCTTTCTACCCAGATGATAAATTGGCATTGGACGGATTTCACGGTTTCGTTTTTCGCAACCGCACCGGCTCCTTCCTTAGTGCCCATAACATCAACCGGGCGATTGAGCGAATCAGCGTTGCCTACAACATGGAGGAAATGGATCAGGCTGAGTTGGAAGACCGTGAGCCGAATCTCCTCCCACATTTCAGTGTGCACAACCTTCGGCATACATTCTGTACCCGGCTTTGTGAGAGCACCAATGATGTTAAATTTATTCAGCAGGTCATGGGACATGCAGATTTCTCCACCACAATGGATATCTACCCACATCACCCAAGAGAATATGCAAGAGAAGGCAAAAGCTATCAGCATGAATTTGAAGCTGATGTAAAAGAAAGGCGAATCTGCATTCCATACGCAGATTCGCCTTTCATATTGCTTCGTCCGATTTCGTCCGGCTTCATGCAAAAGTTGTAAAAAAGTTGTAGTTGTAACGCCTTTTTACTTCATCTTGTGTCGTCTTGGTTCATCAAACACAATATATAGTGGTTTATTTGTCCAGCGGCTTCATTGTGGGGAGGCGAACATTTGTTCGTTTTAGTCCAATTTGTAGTCATTTGAACTTATGTGTAACAATACCCATTTTTGACCCTATAGCGTTTATTGCCATTTATCCGCGTTTAAAAATTTACTGCGAAATCGAAGCTTTTTGTATCTTCGCTGTGGCAACTATAAACAGTACGTCTCTAACTAATTTTGACATTGTATTCTATTCAGATTGTTTTAGATGAAAGGTAAAGCACTACTGCTATCAAACAACAATATCGTTGTCCGGTTTGACCTATTTGATCATTTTACCTACTGATTCACCTCCACTGTTTCTTCTATATATAAACCACATTGGTCTATAAATTTATTATATATACGGCCAATTTCAAAAAGCAAGAGCTATTTTTTCTGACCGTTTATACGCGTTTATAGAAGATTGAAAAATGAAAATTATTTTTCATTTTCTACTCTCTTGGCTGCTGTCTCGTATACTTCATCATCTTTTCTAGCGCCAATAACTACAATATACATCTGATCATCTTTTCTAACCAGCTTATATACAATTCGAATTCCTGCATTTAGAAGCTTAATCTTTAACAGTCCTGTCAGATTCTTTCCACCCTTATTTCCAAGTGGCTTTCCATATCCACCTTCCTCTACAGTTAATGGATTGGTTGATACTTTATCGATTGCTTTTCTAACAAGTTTCTTCTGACTGCCATCTAAATCCCTGAAATCCTCCATGGCTTCTGGCATAAAAAGTACTTCCCAACTCATTCGAATTCTACCTCGTCACTATCTGCAAGATCTGTTTCTGTAAAACCGAATTCTTTGTCAAAAGCTTCCATTGAAACAAGCTTTGTGGAATCGAAATTAGCAATTCTCTCACTTGCAATAGTAAGTAGTCTTGCATCATTAACTTCATTCATGAGTTCCACATATTCAGCAGGTGACATAAGTACGCACTCTGGAGTATTGTTCTTCATAACAACCTTAGCACCATACTTTTTAACTTCATCAAAAATCTTACCTGCAAGACCTCTATTAAACAATGATATTGAAATTGTATTTTGAATTGCACTCATTACTGTACTCATCTCATGCACCTCCTTATAAATATAGTATATGCACTATCATTATTTTTGTCAATAATTATATCAGTATATTTACTGACATATTTTTACAGTTTATAAATTTACAGTTACTTCTCCGTTACTTCTCCGTCACATCGTTCTTTCTGTTAGTTACAGTTTCTCCGTAATTAATATGCAGTATTATGGTGTGTAATATGCAAAAATGAAGATCAAAAACGAAAACTCGTTTTTAATCTTCATTTTCAAATTCCAATCTAGTACTGTATAAGTGTAGATGTTTTGATACATCTGCACTTATTTTTTATAATAAAGTGGATAGATGGCCTGACGTGATTCCAATAGTGACACAATAGGTGATCCCGTTCGTAAAACAGTCAGCCCTCCACTTATTATTCGAATTCGGTTAAGCAGGTTGTGAACTGCCTCAATTGCAGTGTTACGTGTCACCAACGAAAATGAGTCTTAATAAGTCTGGATGGTCGCTCGCTATCAAGAAATATCAAAAAGTCCAGCTAAGAAATGTCAATAGGTAAAATGAAAATTTTTAAAAAGTTTTTTTCAAGCAGCTGATGTAAAAAAGGGTAACCTTAAATAAACCCATTGCCATGGGATTTTAAAATGTAATTCAAATCTATCAGGCAGCGTTGTTCACAGATTCTGGGTGCTCTGTTGCATAACGTTCACAGTGTTCTTTCGGCGTAATGAGCTCAAAAGGCT
>NZ_VUMI01000114.1 GCF_009696275.1 Eisenbergiella porci | reverse complement strand
TTGTTTTTCCTTTCACTGGATTTCCGGTATAAACACAATGCCGAAGTTTACAAATCAGTTTCAACTTTTTGGTTTTCTGGCAGTTACTGAGATATCCCGAAAAGCGTACACGGCAAAATCCTTTGGGTAATACATGTATGAGAAACGCATCAATGAATTCTGTTCCGCTCATGTGCAGAGACTTCGTTTTACTGTTATCCGCATAATCCTTATAATGGAATGTCACACCGGAATCATCCACAGAATCGATTCGGCTGTTACTGATGGCGCTGCGGAATACATACCGGGCAAGATAGGTAACTGCATTACCAAAGCCATTAAACGTTTCTTTGATATGCGGAATCCAGTCCTTATGATAAAGCTGGTCGATGAATGTTTTCCATTCATACTGATTGCGAAGTTTCAGACAAGCGCCCTGGAAATTAAGTTTTTTCTGTTGGTAATACTTCTTCAGTGCGTCCAGAAATTTTCCACGATAAAGCTTGCCCATGGCATCTTTTGGAAGGAGATAGCCTTTATGTGCTGCTTCTATAAACTGACCCGATGTAGTAAGTCCACCACCGGAAAGCATGGTATGGATATGAGGATGGAAGTTCAGCCGTTGTCCCTGCGTATGAAGTACGGAAACAATTCCTGGAGTTGCCCCCATATGCTTTTTATCACGACACAGTGTGAGCAGGGTGTCTGTCGCACAATGAAACATCAATCCATACAGTAATTCCTGATTTTCATAGATTAGACTGTTGAGTTCATAAGGAACTGTAAAAATCGCATGGTAGTAAGCGATGCCTTCTATGAGTTCTGAATTGCGCTCCATAATCCATTTTTGTTCAATGGGAGACTGACAACAAGGGCAATGTCGGTTATTACAGGAAACTGCATGGATTTCTGTATGCCCGCATGATTCACAATAGCTGACATTATATCCCAGCCCACCGGTTTTGCAGTTTGCGATACAGTTTGCCGTTTTCCATTGCTGGGCAGTGAGGGTGTGGTTGTTCAGGTACTCTGGCAGGAATTTCTGAAAAGCATCACGGATGGGATAAGAGGGATTATCTGTCAAGGTCATAAGGGCTCTTCACACTCCTTCCATTACCGATACCAAGAGAAAGGTAAACTTCCGTGGAGGAAAGGGATTTGTGCCCCATAGCCTCTTTGATGGAGATGATATCTGTACCGGCTTCATATAAATGCAATCCAAATCCATGCCGGAGACTGTGGCAGTTGAAGCCTTTTTCCTGCCATCCGAGTTCAGCCAATTGATTTTTCAAGATGTTATAGACCGTCTGCGTACAGATGTGGGAATCCGGCTTCTGTGTCGGGAAAAAGAGCCTGTCGGATATGCTTGTTTTTCTTTTGCCGGCTTAATTTGGGGCACAGAATCCCCTTTTCGGCAGCCTCCGCCTGCTCAGCCAACTTTGCCTTGTTCTTAGCAGCTACCTGGGATTTATCTAATCACAAGGTTGTCCCCATTATTTCCCCATACTATCCACATAGTTATCCACATTATCCACCAAAAATTCAAGATGTCGTATAGTAAGGAAACAGCTGCCTATATCTAGTGTCTTAAACATGTGGATAACAGAAAATCAATTTGTCCTCTCATGTCTCGCGGAATAACCACCTCTCAGCGGCATATACTGTAACAATAGATTTACTGGGTGCAGCTTATGTTAAAAGATTTTGTTCACCTCATACAATGTAAGATAAAGAGGCTCCGGGAGGCGGAGGACTTTAAGACCAATCTGCGCAACCAGGTAATTAAATCCGCTCTTTTTCTCCTGGGTGTGGTTGCATTTGTAAAATGTGTTACCACGTTTGTCCCTCAAGCTGTTTCCGTTTCAAGCACCATTAACGGAAGAGAACTCCCAATTTATTGCGTGGAAACTGATGAAAAAAAGGTTGCGCTTTCTTTTGATGCCGCCTGGGGAAACGAAGATACACAAAGGATCTTGGAGATACTGGCCAAACACAATATCCATGTAACCTTTTTTGCAACCGGAGGATGGGTGGAAAGCTATCCAGACGACGTAAAAGCCATCCTTGATGCCGGACACGATTTGGGCAACCACAGCGAAAACCATAAAAATATGAGTCAGCTTTCCAACGATGAAAAAGAACAGGAGATAATGAAAGTGCACGATAAGGTAAAAAACCTGACCGGTTATGAAATGTTTCTGTTCCGTCCTCCTTATGGCGATTACGACAACGATGTCATCAAAACAGCCACCAAATGCGGCTACTATCCAATCCAGTGGGATGTGGACTCCCTCGACTGGAAGGATTACGGCGTGGATTCCATCATCAGTACCGTTTGCACCAACAAGCACCTGGGAAACGGCTCCATCATCCTGTGCCATAACGGAGCAAAATACACGGCGGACGCACTGGATACCCTGATTACCAATATAAAAGGGCAGGGCTATGAAATCGTCCCTGTTTCCGAGCTGATTTACCGTGATGGATATCATATGAACGCAGAGGGACGCCAGATAAAGGATAAATAAATATATTCTGAAAACATATTTTCCGCCTCCTCCCCCGGAAACAGGAAGTGCCTGATCCCCGGTTCGTATTCCCGGTATCAGGCACTTCCTTTATTTCTTCAGCTTTTCCTTCATGTCCTTCATAAACTCAGTAAAACCGGGAACCTCCCGCAGGAAATCAAAATCCTGCGCCTCCGGGTTTTCCAAATCCTCAAGTATCCTTGGCATCAGCAGGCTTCCTATATTCCTGCCATTTTCCTTCCGGGGGATCCGGCTGTACAGCGCAGAGCTGTATGGTTCCCATTTTTTCAGCATGGCAGGAAGCATTTTCTCCAGGATTTTCATTCCTGCCGCAGCGTCCTTCTGCGCTGTCGCTATTTCAAAGTCTCCCAGATAAGCGCAGTAATCCCACAAATCAAAAATCCCCGTCATTTCCCGGAGCACCGCCGCCACCTGCTTCGCTTCGTCAATTCTCCCCAGCTTCAGGTCAATATCCAGCAGCGAAAGCAGGGAGGACTGCACGCCGTTTATATCCTTCATCAGTTTCTGCTGTGTCAGAGGAGCCGCTTCTTCCCATCTTTCCTGCGCCGTATAAAGGCTGATTTGCAGTCTGTTTTTGCCGTTGGCTGTTTCCTCCGGCAGCCCCTCCAGCAGTTTTTCCGCTCTTTCATACTCCTGTCTTCCCATATATTTGGAAAAAAGCATGACCTTTGCCTGATTTGCCGTCAGGGCATCGGCGCTCCCTGCCGCCTGGACATACAGGCGTTCCAGTACGTCTTCCGCCTCGACGCCGTCCGGTTTTCCGTAAAAGCAAATCAATCCCTCCAGCGTCAGCGCAGTGCTCAGAACCAACGTATCACAGGAGGGAAATTCCCGCAGCTTCTCCATTGCCAGCGCAAATGCCTTTTGTGTGCCTTCCGTTTCCGCCGCGGCCAATAATTCATTCTGAAATGCTCCAATTTCCTGATCGCTTAACTCCTCCTGAAAGGAAAGCAGCGTATTCAAATCTGTGTCCAACAGCCTTGCCAGCGCGGGAAGCAGCGTAATATCAGGATAAGTTACTCCCGTTTCCCTTAGTTAAAGATATTGTTGGGTATCTCAAGATGTGTCATTCGATTTTGCCGATAAAGCGGTAGAAGATTTCCACTTCCTGTTCCCGGCTTCCGTCCTCACTTTTGACCGCTTCATG
>NZ_VUMI01000113.1 GCF_009696275.1 Eisenbergiella porci | reverse complement strand
TTATACGCAGGATATTTTTATCCTCATCTTTTGCCCCATATAGCATAAATCAAGGCATTGTTCAATAAAAGATGTGGATAAAAATCCACCTTATCCCTGATAATGGAATCATCAAATTTATGGAGGTGATTCCACATGGAACAATACGACAAAAATGTAACTGTCATCCTTGAATTTCTTGTTGCAGAGAACTTCAGTTCATCTGTGATAAGTCTGCACCGGCTCTGCTACAAGGCATTGCGAAAACATCTGATTGAAGAAAAAATACTTTATTCTCCAGATGCCGCATATCGATGGATTGATGACAACAAAGCTTGCTGGACCTATCGTCAGCATACTGGCTGGAAGCATTGCGTTGACCAGCTGGAGGATGTATATACCAACGGGCTTATATTACCCGATCATTTGGGTGCAAGGGGCTCTGCCTACTGCCTGCTGTCAGAAACTTTGAAAGCTGAACTGGATGATTTTTTAGACAAGGGATTGGCCACTCCTGATGATGGCCGTTACCGCATCACATGCGCAAGGTTTTTATTGTACCTGCAAAACAAGGGACTACAAAGCATTAGACAGCTAGATTATTCTGGGTTACTGAACTTTCACAAGGATGATTACCACAAATCTTCCATCTCCAAAGATGTTTATGAAGATTTGATACGGGTGTTTTTAAGGTACAGTTCTGACCGGGGGAAATGCTCTTTGGGGTTTTCGCTTGCCCTTAACAAGCTGCTAATCCGTCAGATAGTGGAGATTCCTGATGCTGAATTATCAAGAACAGACCCAAATATATTGCCGGTTATTTCATGGTCGATTATAGAGAGATTTCTTCAGGAAATGGCTAATGCCCGGTATAAGAACACCGTCCTCAAAAGTACAAAACATATCCTGACACTTTACTATATTTTCCTGGATATGCATTCTTTCAGCAGGACCGAAGAAAACCTATGGTTATGGTTCGAACATGTAAAACCTTTCTTGGGTGCTGGATGGAAACAGCACAGGCGCAGTTTGTGCCAGTTCCTACACTATCTGAAAACTGGCATTATTACTACCAGCTATACTGGTAACCCATCTTATGTTCCCCCGGTTGACAGACTCCCTGCCTGGGCAAGTGACAGCATCTATTCCTATCTTGCCCTGCTTGAGCGTGAGGGATGGAAAAAATCGACCATAACCATGCACCGTTCCTGTTGCATCCGATTCTGTCAATATCTGCAAAAAGACGGGATAAATGATTTTAGCGAAATCACTACGGACACTTTGCAGGATTTTAACCGTAAGGATGTACATACGACGCCTGAGGGCAAAGCAGCTTATAACTGCAGAATAAGATGTTTCCTTATATATCTTTATGAACAAGGTATGCTCTGCAATCCCTATCTGTATAAAGCCCTTCCGACTATGTCAGCTCCACGCACAGTCATTGTGCGGACATTGTCTGCGGAGGATATAACCTATATATGGTCTGTCGATATTAATACGCTTTCACCTGTGGGGCTGCGGGATTATGCCATTGTTTGTATCGGACTGACCATGGGTTTCAGAGCTATTGACATCGTCTCTCTTCGTTTTGAAAATATCGACTGGAAGAGACGGAGCATATGTCTGACACAGAAGAAAACAGGCAAAAACATCGCACTGCCGATGCCGGTGAAAACAGGCAACATTTTGTTCAGATATCTTCGTGATGGCAGACCGGAAAGTGCCGATGTACATGTATTTATCAAGCACAAAGCACCTTTTAAAGGGCTTCATCGCTGCGTATGTGCAAAAGCCTTAAAACGGTTCTTGTCTCAGACAGATGCTCACAGCGATGGTTTTCATGTGCTTCGAAGAACATTTGCAACAAACCTGTTAAGAGGCAACACAAAAGCTGATCTTATTGCTGACTCGCTCGGACACAGCACGGACAGTACTGTGCATAAATATCTTTCACTCGATGAGGAGAGGATGCGGCAGTGCCCTATATCGATGGATATCGTTGGCATCTCTTTAAAAGGAGGTGTCTTCCATGCATAAGGATTTCAATTATTCCAGTATATTTGCAGATTTAATCAGTACTTATATACAGTCCCGTAGAGAAGCCGGTTTTATGTTTGAGAATCCTGCGTACTGGTTATTCCGCTTTGACCAGTTTTGCAAAGCCAGACAGGTCGATAAGACCGAAATAACAAAGGAACTCTATGATTCGTGGTCTGCAAAACAATTGAGCGAATCAAAAACCACGCAATCAAACCGATTACAGGCACTTAGATGCTTTTGTATTCATCTGAATACCATTGGCATACCGAGCTACATACCGACACAGCTTCCAAGACCAGAGAAAACAGTTCCATACCTGATGTCCGACGAGGATATCAGGGAGTTCTTTACACAGGTTGATCTATACGAATCAGATGCCCCGGTAAAAGCTTTTGAACGTCTCGCAACCGAATATAAGGTGTTGTTCCGGCTTATATACTGTTGCGGCCTCCGAAACAATGAGGCCTGTACCTTAAGGCTGGAAGATGTGGATACCGACAGTGGAGTACTGACAATTATTCACTCAAAGGGAAACAAGGATCGTATCGTTTATCTCTCTGATGATGTATGTCAGTTATGCACCGAATACAAACAATGGTTGAAGAAAGAATTGTCAGACACATATGGATGGTTCTTCCCTGGCAAATATCCGGATATATGTATCCCGAAAACATCCGTCGACCGAAAGTTTAATGAGTTTTGGAACTCCACACAAGCTTCTCAGAAGTGCGATAAAAAACCAACTGTGCATTGCCTGCGCCATGCCTTTGTAATTAAGAGGATAAATCTCTGGATGGAGTCAGACATCAGTCTCCGGGTGATGATGCCTTATCTCAGCAGCTATCTTGGGCACAAAGGACCAATGGAATCGTATTATTATTACCACTTGGTTCAGGATGCTTTTAATACAATCCGACGTAAGGACACCATAACATCTCGTGTGATTCCGGAGGTGCAGCATGAAGAATAAAGACTTTGAAAAGCTGTTTTTCTCCAAAACAAGGGATTTTCTCGATGAGTATCTCACAAAGCAATGTAGCCGCAGCCCTCACACAGTAAAAGCGTACCGGGATGCACTGACTGTATTTCGTAAATACGTTTCTGTACAGGGGTTGTCCCTTAAAACATTTGGTTTTCAGGACTGCACGAGAGACTTTCTTCTCGGATTTATGGAGCATCTGCAGAAAGAAGGTTATGCAAAATCCTCCTGTAATCAGCGTTTGGCGGCTATAAAATCATATATGTGGTATGTTGCAGACGGTGACATCACCCAACAGCAAACAGCGCTAATGGTATCCCGTGTTCCTTTTCTGAAAAATCCGGAAAAGGAAAAAGCCCTGCTATCAGAAGAATGCTTAAAAGCTCTCCTTTCAGCTCCAGGCAACCGTAAGATTGAAATACGCGATACCGCTATTCTGGTATTGCTGTACGATTCGGCAATAAGACTGAGCGAACTGTTATCTCTAAAGCTAACAGATGTAAACCTAAAAAACACTACACCATATCTCAGGATTCATGGCAAAGGGGATAAAGAACGTATTGTATCCATATCTGAAGGTACTGTAAAACACTTGAAGAATTACATAAAGCTTTTTCATAATCAGGATACACCCGCTGCGGGGTATTTGTTTTATACACTAATTCACAATCAGACAAATCCGATGTCACCAGGCAATGTTGAGCGAATCATTAATAAATATGCCGAAAAGATACGCCCCGAGCATCCTGAACTGCCAGCTAAAGTACATCCCCATATGTTGCGCAGGACAAGAGCCACAAATCTTTATCAAAGCGATGTTGAGCTTGAATTGGTGTCGAGAATTCTCGGACATGCATCCACTCAGACTACCAGGATTTATGCAAAACCGTCCTTAGAGATGATAAAATCTGCCATGAATCGCAGCAATCCAGAGTTAAACGCCGAACAACCACTTTGGCCAGATGACGAAGTTGAACTAGCAAGGATTTTTGGAATCAGATAATTATGTTATCCTCATCTTTGACGACAAGACTACTGTATCTAAGCGCATTTTCCGAAAAGATGAGGATAAAAATATCCTGCGTATAA
>NZ_VUMI01000112.1 GCF_009696275.1 Eisenbergiella porci | reverse complement strand
ACTGACAGTCATTTTGGTATTGACTACTAACATCTGGAAAATGATAAAAATCCAATTGTGTAAAATTTTCAAGGTACTATATGGTAGGTCAGAGAGTTTTTACAAACTCTTTTGACCCCAACATCTTGGCATAAGTAAATTATGGGAAATAGTGAATTGTAACTTAATGCTGATATTGATATAATAAATTTGATAATTATGTTAAGTGTAGGTATTGGAATAAAATGAAGAATAATATGAGAATATTGGATATAGATATGGATTACTTTTTAAAGGAAATCCCTATTATAATATCGGAAAACAATACAGATAGAATACCAGATGAAGATTATCAAGTATGGAGCAAAGAAGAAGTAATTGATTTTCTAGAAAATAAATTGGGGCTTTCTAAAGAAACAAAAATTAAGGGAAAAATAGTCATCCACCACAATGAAGCGTTATATTATTGGAGAACGCTAATACAAGAAAAACGGTTGTTTGCGCCTTTTGAGGTAGTACATATTGATTCTCATGCTGATTTGGGTTTGGGATATCCTTCTTGGACATTTATTATGGACTCTTTGATTACAGTACCGGTGGAAGAAAGAACTAAAATAGAAAATTATGGGAGCATGTTTGAAAAGTATTATGAGCCAAGAATAGGAGATTATTTGTTATTTGCACTGGCATTCAGATGGATTAAAAAACTTGTTTATGTGTGTAATCCTGCAGACATAGGAAACGATTATGTGTGGATGATTTTAAAAGGTGGTATGGAACTAAGTGATAAAATTCAGTTGGTACATAATGAGAAGATGAAAGCGATAGAGATTGCGTCAAATACAGAAAAGTATTATGCAGCAGCAAATCGTGAACCAGAAGTGGATTTTGAAATTGTAAGGTCTGCTGAGAATATCAGTTATAATGGAGAGTTTGATTATTTAACCTTCTGTGTTTCTCCCAATTATACACCAGCAGCCGCTGATTTTATTATCGAATTAATGAAAGAATACATTGAGGAGGAATAGTGTATGGATTACGATAGATATATTGAATTGTACAGACAGGGAAAGTTTCAAGAGGCTGTAGAATATAAGGCAACACAGATTCCAACAAGATTAGTAAAGTATTATAGTTTGAATGATAATACAACTGTTAATCAATCAAAATTAAAATATTTAAAAGAACAAAGAATATTTTTAAGTCCAGCTTCTGGCTTTAACGATCCATTTGAAGGAAAGTTTTTTAAATTTGATAAAGACAAACTGGAAAATGGTGGTTGGGATAAAGACATGGTGGTAGGTTACTATACCTCTTTGACGAATGGATTCCGATATACTTGTCTGAGTAATACTGATGAAAATAATATGCCAATGTGGGCTTATTACGCAAATAATCATCAAGGATTTTGTGTTGAATATTTGCTATGCGATATGCAAAAGAAATACATATTTCCTGTGACTTATGAGCCTGAAAGAGTATCTGCCAATGCCATTACCACAAACTTATTGTATGAGTATATGAAAATGAAAGAAGAAGGTAGGGATTATACAGATACATCGGCGGATGCAAATGTTTATTTACAAATGTTGATTTTATCGCTTTCAGCAAAACATAAAAGTTGGGAGCATGAAAAGGAATATAGAATTATCTGCCACAGAGATGATTTTCCAGCAATCCCATCTAAAATTTATATAGGTTTAAATTGTAGCGAGGAGCATAGAAAAGCACTTGTTGAAGTTGGTAAAAGCATTGATGTGTGCAAAGTATATCAAATGGAATTTGATGAAGATAGTGAAGTGTTTGGCTTGAAAAAGAGATTATTAATATAATACATTGAAAAGGGGCTATGATGTTATGTCGAATGAATTAAAAATTATAAATGATGAGAGTTATCAGAAATGGATATGTGAGATAAAGGAATTGGTTCATGTTAGCCAATTAAAAGCGGCTGTTCAAGTGAACACAGAAATGATCAGAATGTACTGGCATATCGGCAAAGAAATTTCTGATATGCATGCAGACGCAATTTGGGGAACTGGTTTCTATAAGACGATGAGCCAGTCTTTAAAAGAGGAATTTCCAAGTGTAAGTGGTTTTTCTGTGACGAATTTGAAGTATATGAAACGTTTTTTTGAATTTTATAAAAGCGACAGTGCAAATCGTCAACAGGTTGTTGACGATTTGGAAAAAATATGTTCAATACCTTGGGGACACCATATTTTAATAATGACAAAATGTGAAAGCGTAGAAGAAGCATTATTTTATGTGCGTAAAACATTAGAAAATGGCTGGAGTAGAGCAATGTTGCTTAACTTTATGGATGTGAATCTTTATCAGTCACAGGGAAAAGCAATAACAAATTTTGATAGGCAGCTTCCGGCGTTACAAAGTGATTTGGCAAAAGAAGTGATAAAAGATCCGTACAATTTTGATTTTTTGACTCTAACAGAGGGATATCGTGAAAAAGAACTTGAGGATGCATTGACAGATAATATAACAAAATTTTTGTTGGAGTTGGGACAGGGATTTGCATATATTGGTAGACAGCAGCCGATTATGATAGGTAAAAAAGAAATGGCAATTGACCTTCTTTTTTACCACATGAAATTGAGATGCTATATTGTTATTGATTTAAAGGTAGGCGAATTTGATGCGTCTTATACAAGCCAGGTAGGAACTTATGTTGTTGCAGTAAACCATCAATTAAAAACGGATATGGATAATCCAACAATAGGATTGATTATATGTAAGACAAAGGACAATGTGGTTGCAGAATATTCACTTGAAGCTAGTAATGTACCTATAGGGATTTCTGAATATCAGTTGTCAAAGGTTCTTCCAAAGGAGATTGAAAGCTTACTTCCTTCAATAGAGGAAATCGAGAAGTCGCTGAAGGCTATTACGGGAGAGTAAAGCACCGAATATAGGAAATATAGAGCAATATATGTCGTAAATAGCAGAAAAATATGATATAATCTACATATTTAGAAGAAGGGTGATATTGTGAAGACGATTGGTGATGAAAAATATTGCCTCAATAACAAAGTAAAGGTTTTATGGGTTGACAAAACTTTTGGTTTGGCGAAGGTTTCCTTTATTGATGAAGGAATAGAAAAAATTGTAGGTATTGGATTGATTACTGATCAACCCAAAGCAGAATGTACGTTGTGCCTGAGTATATTAACAGGGGGGATAACATGAATCTGAGTTTTTTTGGAGATAATATGGATGGCGAGAGATGGGAAGAATTGTGTGATAGTTGTTATCGAATTCGCTATCAAGAGGATGGGTATCAGAAAGTCCCTGCTACAGCTAATGGAGATGCCGGTATCGAAGGATTTACAAATAGATTGGTTTATCAGTGTTATTATCCAGAAGGAGAATACTCTGACCAGCAGTGGTATGAAAAGTTAAGAACTAAACTTACTAAGGATATCGGCAAATTTGTAGATGAAGAATATGCTGATAAATTGAAGAGTTTAGGGGTTAAAAATATCACCGAGTGGCATTTAGTAGTACCTTCGTATAGAGATAAAAGGATACTTGAGCATGCAAAAACCAAAACAGATATGGTATTAGAAAAGAAGAAAGAAAAGCCAGACATATATTCGTATATAGAGGATAACTTTATAATAAGAATTAAAGTTGCGGATGATTTTAAAGCGGAAATGTCTCAACTTATTAGAAATTCATGTTTGGATATCAAATTAAATTCTGCAATCAAAGATGCGGAGGTTGATTTGAGCAAATGCGAATCTGTTAAAGTGGAAAACATTAAACGGAAAGTAAAAGCTGTAATGGGAAATGTAGAAGAGTCAGATGAGCATTATATAGAATTGGTAAATACATATATTGAATTTTATATGCGAGGAATTGAATTGATGAAAATCTTTAGTAGGGATTTTCCAGAAGTCTACGGAGATATCAATGAGTTGCTTCTAGCATATAAAAAGAAGGTATATTCAAAAACAATGTTTAATCCGAATAAAAGCATGAATGCTACGATATTTAATGAAATAGTAGAAGAGTTTGGTGGACGTTTGGAAAAGGAGCTTCCTGTATAATTCAAATATAGGGAATTCCGAGAAAGAGGGTTGAGAAAAAAATACCTCAGAGTAAAATAAGATTACTGACTTTGCGGGTTAGTAAAAAATCTTATTAAAACAGTGAG
>NZ_VUMI01000111.1 GCF_009696275.1 Eisenbergiella porci | reverse complement strand
GCACTCATCCGTAGGGTTTTTCCTTTCATAAGGATAAGGCTATTGTAAAAGAAAAAGAGCACCGTGGCAACGGTGCAGAGAAAAGATAAGAAAGGCTATTGCACAGCATGTGCGATTTGGTTCAATGGTAATATGGCAATTGTTAAGAAATTATTTGGAAATAATTATTTACGGTGCTACGAGAATGAAAAAGGGAAAATATATAGTTGTGAGCAAATAAGAAAATCATGGGATAATAAAGTAAATTATGTGACAGAAAATAGTTCGAAAAATGTAAAAGGTTTGAGGCAAGCACAATTGGGGGCAGTGTTTGCTATTCGTGCACATTGGATTGTTAGCAAAGAAGCGGCTACAGTAGTTATGCCAACGGGTACAGGAAAAACAGAAACTATGATGACTACTATTGTTGCAGAACAATGTAAAAGGGTATTTATATTGGTGCCCACTGATCTATTGAGAACGCAGACGGTAGAAAATTGTGTTAAATGGGGAATTTTGAAGGATATTGGGGTGATTGAGCAGAAAGCAAAATATCCGAATGTATTATGTTTGAAATCGCAACCTAAGTCAAAAGATGATTTAGAAGAAATGCTAGATTCTGCAAATATCATTGTATCCACTGCAAGGTTAGTAAGTAGATTTGATGTAGAATATATGAATATACTGAGTTGTAAGTGTGATATTCTTATCGTAGATGAAGCACATCACATTGAGGCAAACAGATGGAATCAGATTAAAAGTTTCTTTAGAGATAAGAGAATATTGCAGTTTACAGCCACGCCTTTTAGGAATGATGGTAAAAAGTTAGATGGTGATATAATATATAATTTTCCATTGTCTATGGCACAGGAACAGGGGTATTTTCAAAAGATTAATTTTAAACCTATTGTTGAGTATGATGAAGAAAAAGGAGACTACTCTATTGCTTTAGCTGCGGTACGGCAATTAAAATCAGATTTGGGAAAGGGATTCAATCATATTATTTTAGTTCGAGCCAGGTCTATGCAAAGAGCAAAGCAGTTATACGAGAATATTTATGCCAATTATTTTGCGCAGTATAATCCTGTACTCATAATTAGTGAGATGACTGCAACAGAAAAGAAATCTAATATGGAAGCTCTAAAGACAGGAAAGTCACAAATAGTGGTGTGTGTTGATATGTTTGGAGAAGGCATAGATATACCTAATCTTAAGATTGCAGCAATACATGACAGATATAAATCTTTACCAATTACCCTGCAGTTTATCGGACGTTTTGCACGTAGTAAAGCTGGATTAGGGGATGCAATAATTATTACTAACTTGGCTAATGAGGATATTCAAGATGCATTAGCTGAATTGTATTCTCAAGATTCGGATTGGAATAGTTTATTAAGTGAATTGTCGGAAGGAGTCATTGGTAAAGAAATTTCGTTACAAAAATTAGCGAACGGATTTAAAGGAAGTGGAATAGAATCTATAAATATAAAGCAATTACGACCAGCACTTAGTATGGTAGCATATAAAACAGATGCTAAAGAATGGAATTGGGAAAATTGGACACAGTTGTTTAATGAAGATGTATGCAAGTATTATATTAATGAGGAAGAGAATATATTTATTGTTATTGAACCAGAAGTGAGTAAGATAGATTGGGCAAATTATAGAGAAATTAGTAATTTGAACTGGAACCTACATATGGCATATTGGAACAAAGAAAAGCAAGTAGTTTTTCTGAATTCGACAAATAAAGCAATTTTCAATAAATTTGCTGAAATTTTATTTACCGAAGTTCAAAGAATTTCAGGTGAAAATATATTCAAATGTTTACATGGGATTAACCGTCTTATGGTGGCAAACCTAGGGTTAAATTCAGCCATTGATGGGCCAATACGATATAAAATGTTTACAGGTATTGATATTGCAGAGGCAATATCGGAATCTCAGAAAGGAAATTGCTATAAATCAAATATCTTTGGTATGGGATACAATGGGGAAGGTAAAACTAGTATCGGATGTTCATATAAAGGAACCATTTGGGGAAGACTGGTTGAAACTATCGATAATTGGAAAGAATGGTGTAATTTAAATTATGAGAAAATTATTAATCCAGATATTCATACTGTGGATATATTAAAAGGGGTTTTAATGCCAGTGATTATTAAAGAGAGACCAAAAAAGAAAGCATATAGAATAGATTGGCCGAATGATTTGGATATGTGCAATGAAAAAAGTGTATATTTGGAAACACCATATACATCCATACCGATATATGAAATGGAAATTGGTCTTATAGAAGTAGAAGATACTGAGAATTTGAAATTTTTTGTGCAAAATGAGGAGTGTAGAGCAGAATTTGAATTTATAATTAACAATGAAGGGTGGTCTATTTCTAAGATTAGCGGTACATACCTTGAATTACGTATGAGGAATAGGGCATATAGTTTAGTAGACTTTTTTAAAGAAAATCCGCCAGAAATCAAGTTTGTTGATCAATCATCGTTGCAGGGGAATCTTTATGTAACCCTGGAAAATAGTACTAATTTCAAATTTTCGGAGGAGCAATTGATTAAATGGACATGGGATAAAGTGGATATAAGTAAAGAATCCCAAGGAAATACGAAGGAGAAAGATTCTATACAATATTTTACAATTCATAAATTGCTTAGTGACCAAAGTTATGAAGTAGTATTTGATGATGATAACGCAGGAGAAATTGCAGATATTGTAGCGATAAAAGAAAAGGATAAAGAGCTCCATTTTGAATTTTACCATTGTAAATTTGCTCATGGAGCAAAGCCGGGTAGCAGAGTTGCTGATTTATATGAAGTATGTGGACAGGCAGAAAAGTCTGTCTTATGGAAGCAAAATATCTGTGAAGTTATTGAAAGAATGAAATATAGAGAAAGCAGACGGATGAAGTTGAACGGTGTTAGTAGGTTTGAAAAAGGTGATTTAAAAAAGCTCTCAACCATAAGGAATAAATTGAGATTTCTTCCAGCAAAATTAGATATTTTTATTGTTCAACCGGGAGTGTCAGCATCGGCAATTACTGAGGACATGCATCAGCTTTTATGTGGAACACAGGCATATCTGTTGGATACATATGGAATAACATTACAGATGATTTGCAGTCAGTAAAAGTATTCCTTGACAAATTTGCATTTTAGAGCAATTACTGAACTACAAAATTTGTTAAGGAGTTGATGTCAAATGACAGAGGAACAGAAGCAGATGATTGTGCGTCTTCGGAATGTAGGATTAGGCTATCGGAAAATTGCAATTGTCTTAGAACTTTCAAGGGACAAGGTAAGGAATTACTGCAAAGCAATCGGTCTGGACGGCTATGCTAAGAAGCGCCTGCAAGCCAAGGAAGGTAAGCAGATGGAGGAAGATTGTGCCGACAGTGTATGTAGGTATTGTGGCAAATCAATTGAGAAGCAGATTACCGGACGAAGGAGAATTTACTATTCGGAGGAATGCAGAAGAGCGTGGTCGAAGAATCATTTATCGCTTTACAAGCATGAGTGTATGTTTTTCGGAAAGAAATTTGAAAGTTCGTCCAAGACGCAGAAGTTCTGCAGCCATGACTGCTATATCAGGGACAGGTTCTGGAGAAGAGAGGATACAGAGGAAATTGTAAAAATGCTTCTCACCGGAAAGAAAGTACCTACAGTACCAAAATGGATTAAAGATATACTCAATGGTGAAACAAAATAATCGGAAGTTTTACCATTGAGTATAGGTGGGGGAAGCATTTTGAAAAGGGGTGGAATACTGCAAAAAGGGGTGAATCGGGCAAAAGGAACTTTCTGGCGAAAGTCGGGGGAATTTTGAACGAAATTTTTTGCCATGTAGTAGAAGAAAAAACTATCACCGCATGTTGAGACTGTGGTACTGTTGTCAGAAAAAAATTATACTGTAGAGGATAAAGCGATATCAGCTTTTCTCTGGCATTTCCAGTTTGAAAATGCCATTGTATTTTAGCTTCCTGATGATTGCGTTCTTCTTCCCACGCTGCCAATTCACATTTAAGCTGGTCGATTGTCTCAACACGCCGGGACAGACATTGACGGGTCATAACGTTTAATTCAATTTCTGCCATATCCAGCCAGCTTCCATGCTTTGGCGTGTAATGGATTTCAAGGCGCTTTATAATCCGCCTTGCCTCTGCAGGTGGAAATGCTTTATATAATGAAGCTGCTTTATGTGTGTTCAAATTA
>NZ_VUMI01000110.1 GCF_009696275.1 Eisenbergiella porci | reverse complement strand
TATGGCTCATAAGTAATTCCTGATTGGTCATGGTATCATCCTCCTAAATATAAGGATATAATACCAGATCACAAGGGTGATAAAACGGACTTATATAGGTTACCAACACATTTGCGGACTAACACCAATATTTTTTATATTCACATTTATTTATTTGTTTATTTTCTCCAATTGAATTGACATTGCAGCTCCAAAGTGTTAAAATATTAACAAATCGAGATGTCAATCAAGGGGGACATGACATACCCGGTAATCATACAAATTTAAGGAGGTATTTTAGCAATGGGACGTTTTACTTTACCGCGTGACTTATATCATGGAAAGGGATCACTCGCAGAGCTTAAGAATCTGAAAGGAAAGAAAGCCATCATCGTTGTTGGCGGCGGTTCCATGAAGAGAGGCGGATTCCTCGGACAGGCTGAAGAATATCTGAAGGAAGCCGGCATGGAAGTGAAGCTTTTTGAAGGCGTTGAGTCCGATCCTTCCGTAGAAACAGTTATGCGCGGCGCGAAAATGATGCAGGAATTTGAACCCGACTGGATCGTTGCCATGGGCGGCGGCTCACCGATTGATGCAGCCAAGACCATGTGGGCATTCTACGAATACCCCGACACTACCTTTGAAGATCTGATAACTCCTTTTGCGTTCCCGGAGCTGCGCCAGAAAGCTCATTTCTGCGCTATCTCCTCCACATCCGGAACAGCAACGGAGGTTACCGCTTTTGCAGTTATCACGGACTATCAGAAGGGTATTAAATATCCTCTGGCAGACTTTAACATTACGCCCGACGTTGCCATCGTTGATCCTAACCTTGCGGAGACAATGCCTCCGAAGCTGGTAGCCCATACAGGTATGGATGCCATGACACATGCGGTAGAAGCCTATGTATCCACGCTTCACTGCAATTACACGGATCCTTTAGCTCTCCATGCCATCAAGATGATTCATGACTACCTGAAGAAATCCTATGACGGCGATATGGACGCCCGCGATCAGATGCATGACGCCCAGTGCCTGGCTGGTATGGCATTCTCCAATGCACTTTTGGGAATTGTTCATTCCATGGCACACAAGACCGGCGCTGCTTTCTCAGGCGGACATATTATCCACGGGGCTGCAAACGCAATGTACCTTCCCAAGGTAATCAAATTCAATGCGGCAAATGCGGAAGCTTCTGAAAGATATGCAGATATTGCCAGATTTATCAACCTTCCCGGAAATACTACCGAAGAACTGGTTGAATCCTTAATTGAAGAGCTGCGCAATATGAACAGAATGCTGAATATTCCTCTTGCAATCAAGAATTACGGAGAAGGAGGGCTTATTGCAGATAATTCCATCATTGACGAGAAGGAATTCCTTGACAAGCTTCCCTCAGTTGCGGAGCTTGCTATCGGAGACGCCTGCACAGGCAGCAATCCCCGTATCCCCACACAGGAGGAAATGGAAAAACTTTTGAAGTGCTGCTATTATGACTTAGAAGTAGATTTCTAATTACATAGGTGATTCCCCCTAAGGACACACCCCCTGCCGGCATCAATTCTAACCGGCAGGGGGCATTATTTTACAGGAAAATGCATATATATAACAACCGTTCCGCTGCGGCCGCACCGTCAGTCATCTGGCGGCGTAAATATTACAGCCTGTTCCGTCAGAAACTCATTTACGGTATTTGCCAAAAGCCTTTTCCGTATCTATATGGACCTCATGGAAAAACAGAACCAGCCAGATGGCAAAAGCCGGAATGGCACAATATGTGTTTACAAAATACGACAGCGCTCCCCCAATCAGGAATACGCCGCACCACAGAAAAAACAGGTTCCGCTGATCCCGGCTCATTCGCTCCTTGTCGTATTTTTCCCGCTCTCTTTCAGGCAGGGTATTAAAACCGCTGATTAGCATCGCGCCCTTCTCCTTAAGAAAAGCAAAAATAATTCCGAGGATCAAAAAGATAATTCCTAATAATAGACAAAAATAAAATCCCAGATTCAACATGGTTTTCCTTTCCCGGCTGCTCCTTTGCTCCCGTTACAGAGACAGTTACACCCGCTATATGCAAAGAATAACACGTTTAGCCCGGGATTCCAATTAATTTAATAGAAGCTTAATAAAATTTTACTTGTTATACCACATATATAAATATAGAATAGGGAAAAAGGAGGTATTGCTCATATGGACTTTTTAGACAAGATTGGTAATATCGCAAAAAATATCGGGGACAGGACAAACGACGCCATTGAGATCACAAAGCTCAATGCGAAAATTTCTTCAGAAAAGAATGCTGCTGCAGAAGAACTGAATAAGATCGGAGATTTTTATTATAAAAAATTTGCAGGAGAGGAACCCATCGACACAGAAATCCAGGATTTCTGCGCTGCCGCCGCCGCACATTATGAGGCGATTGAGCAGGCAAAGGCTGAGATCGAACGGATAAAACGGGAAAATAACCCCAAAGGAAACAGCGCGGATAATGACGAAGCCCGGCCGCCGGAGGAAAACAGAAATAATACCGGCGACACTGCTGCCGCCGAACCGGAAAAGAAACCTGATCCGGCCCCGGAATCTATGGTGGTCTGTCCCGCCTGCCAGGCCCTGAATCAGGAAGGCCTGCGGTTCTGTACGCAGTGCGGCTCTCTTCTGGAGCCGGAGCCTGCAAAGGAAGCCTGGGAAAAGCCTGCCAGGAAGTGTCCTGTATGCGGCGCCGAAATGAAGGACGGCTTTGTTTTCTGCGGATGCTGCGGTGCGAAGATAGCGGAATAAAGGCGCAGTGCATATTGAATGATACAGGGGATTCTAGCTGTGCCATATGTTACGGACATAGAAAACTTTGGCACCCCCACAACTTTAATTACTAAAGAACCGGCCGACGGCTGTGAAAGGGAATTGAGGCTTTCACGGTCCGGTGGCCGATTTTTTTTTTATTTCTGCCGATTTTTGTCTCATGGAAATGAATCAGTTAATTTTTAGTTATGATGAGACAATCAAAACACTCTAATTTTTAGAGCTCCATCTGGATCTCTGTCTCTTCAACTGAAATTGGTCTTTCATCCTTTTCATGCACAGAAAACAGGGCTATTCTTATAAGTACTACAGCGATTAAAACCAATAATAATATAAGAATAAATTTTATAATGCTTTTTTTATGTACCATATTTATTTTCCTTTCATTATTTGACAAGCTCAACATCCTCCGCATAATCAGCCCATATAATACAAATCCATATTTTTCCGGGAGTCAGTTTTATGGGGTTTCCGGCTTCGTCCAGATAAACGGCCGGGTCATTGTCACTGTACCGGGACCATGTCCCATTAATTACCTTTCCCTGTGTGAATACCTGTACAGGAAGTCCATTGTCACCGTGGCACCCAAAGGCAAGATAGTCATTTTCATCCCTTACCTCGCCATAACAGTACTGTAGTATTACGTTATCACACGTCAGCTGATTTCCTGTTACCTCGTCTATGTGGGGACCGCCGTATTGATAACGGTAGTATTTTTCTCCATCATATTGGAAATAAGCCTGAATACGGCTGTAGCCGTTGGCACCGTCTGATGCCTGTCCGCCTGGATAAATAATATTTACATCCGGCATATTCTTATATATATCGGCATCATGACTGCTTAAAAATGTAAATTTGGGTTGAAAGGTATCATGGTATTCCAGACTGTATCCAAAGAGCTCTACATTTTTCAAAATGTCTTTTCCTGATGCCACCACATTGTGAGGCGCTCTTCTGTCTGTTGTGCGGCGGAATACATCATAAGCAGGATGGTCAATTCCTGCAACTGCTGCGCTGATATTATCCACCCTGTCGCTGTTCAGCAGCGCGTCCACATACATGGTGGCCTGTCCGAAGTGGCAATAAACAGCATCATGTTCCAGGGCACAATATACAAAATAGTCTCTGCTGCTTCGGATGTATCCAATTTTTTCAATAGATTCCCAATCCTCAAATAATCCCATTAAGCGGGTAATTCGTCCCTCTACCGGTGCTTTATAAATAATTGAAGCTTTTTCTATTCCGGTCTGCGGACAGCTGGCCCTGATATGTTCTGTTGTTCTTCCTCAATTGGAAGTCCGGTCAGATAGCTCAGTGCCCCTGTGGCTTCAGGCGAATTTTCCTTTTCCAAAGATTCTGTTTCCTCTGATTCATACTCCTATGTTTTTCGGCCTGTTCCTGTCTGGTTTTATCAGACGGCTTTTTTGCTGTGCAGGCGGCGAGCAAAATTCCTGTAATGCAGAAAAGGGTTATTATCGCAAGTGTTTTATGTCTTTTGTGCATAGTCCTCCTATACTGCCTTTAATGAGGCCATATCATGTTAATGGTTTTAAATTTAACTTTTTGTAACTGTTTAGGACCCCACTTTAGGTCCAGATGATTTTTTGTACAAAACAGAGAAATTTAAAAATCTGTTTTGCAATCTGTTCCATGATTTCTGTGGATAAATCTTCCTCAATAATCATGAGACTT
>NZ_VUMI01000011.1 GCF_009696275.1 Eisenbergiella porci | reverse complement strand
ATATGGCTCATAAGTAATTCCTGATTGGTCATGGTATCATCCTCCTAAATATAAGGATATAATACCAGATCACAAGGGTGATAAAACGGACTTATATAGGTTACCAACACATTTGCGGACTAACACCATTTCATTAAAGATACGCCGGAAATAACGGCATGAAAAGAGAAAGAAAAAGCGGACCGGAGAATGGCGCGCCCCCATAAGGAAGTAATTTGATTGTCGCAGGGCGGCATGGCTGAAAGGTCATGCCGTCCTGCCTTTTCGTTGCCGTTCTACGGTCTGCTTGTCGCCCGGCAGGTTGACTTCTCCGATGAAGTTCCAGACCAGCTCAATCTTCTGCCTGCGGTGGCCGCTGGACTTATCCGGCGCATGGACGATGATCTTCTTTACAAACTCATTGACGATGGTGGGGGTCAGTTCCCGGATGCCCACATACTTCCGCACAATGGTTGCAAAGGTGCGAAAGTCACTTTGATCCTGTTCAAAGGTTTCTACTGCTTGCCGCCATGCCTTGACCTGCTCCGTCAGTTCTTTTTGTTCCGCCTCATAGTCGGCAGAAAGTTTTAAGAACCGTTCATGGCTGATCGTCCCGCTGATATCATCCTCATAGATGCGCTTGAAAATGCGGTCAAGTTCGGCAATGCGCTTTTCCGCTTGGGCGATTTCACGCTTACGCTTCTTGGCCTCTTTTTCCGCTTCTTGAAAACGCCGCTTTCTCGCCGCTTCCTCAAATGCCATGGCATCGTCAAAGAACAGTGCCGTCACATCGAAAATCCGCTGCAAGACAAACCGTTTCAGCGTTTCTTCCCGGATGAAGTGGGCGGAACAAGTTCCCGTGTTGCTCTTATAGTTGGAGCATACATAGTGGTCTTGCTTGGGCGAAAAGCTGTTTGTTGTACAGAAATACAGCTTGTCCCCACAATTCGCACAATAGAGCAGGCCAGAGAATAGTCCCTGCTTTCCTGTCTTGCTGGGGCGGCGTTTGTTCTCCCGTAGCTCCTGCACCCGCGCAAAGACTTGTTCGTCGATGATGGCGGGCTGGGTATTAGGAAAAACACGCTGGCTCTCCGGGGCGTTATGCAGCCGCTTTTTCAGTTTGTGGGACTTGGAATAGGTCTTGAAGTTCACCGTACAGCCGGTGTACTCTGGCCGTTCCAAGATCCCCGCAACAGATTTCGGGTCCCAATGATACGGCTTCTCCGGCAGCGGCTTGCCGTCCCGTTGGGCATAGTGAGCCTTAACCGTCAGGACGTGTTGGGCGGTCAGCAGCTTGGCAATCTGCATGGGGCCTTTTCCTGCAATGCACAGGTCGAAAATCCGCTTCACGATTTCGGCGGCTTCCTCGTCCACAATCCATTTCTTTTTATCCATCGGGTCTTTCTGATACCCGTAGGGCGGATTGGTGCAGAGGTGTTCCCCGGCGTTTCCTTTGGCACGCATGACGGCCCGGATTTTCTTGCTGGTATCGCGGGCGTATAAAGCGGTGATGTTGTCGGGATAATTGATGTTTGCTGTCATGGTTCATTCCTCCTGTAATGAACGCCCGACAAACAGGTTGCTGTCTTTATTATACTGCGGTTTGTCCCTTTTGTCAGTAGATGCGGCAATGGCTTCCGAGCGAATGAGCCGAACCATTTTGTCATAGAGCGGCTCCGTCCCACCACAGGAAGTATGTACTTCATAGACCGTCCCGCCAAGCCTGTAACAGACGGTTTCTTGTAGCGGATTTCCCCGTTTTGGCAAATAATCGCTCTCTTTTGGCCTTCGTTTTCGTCCCATTCCGTTCTCGTCCTTTCCGGGGAAGTCACAACAGAGCAAGCATAGGAAGTGTGGCTACACTTCCGCAAAATCTCCGTTTCCGGCCTGCTGCCGGAGCGGAGATTTTTGCCTGTTGGGAACTTCCCAAACCCTTGTTTTTTGCTTCGCCAATATTACGCTGGAAAGGACGGAAACTACCCGCTAAACACGGGGCTTCTCTGAAAAAAGGGCAAAAAAATAAGAGAGCCTTTTAGCACTCTGGCAAAAAGGAAAACAGAGGATGCTTTCACACATCCCCCATTTCTTTCGCTGATTGTTCAATTTTCAGCGCCCCGTCGATTACGCCCTCAATGACTGGTAAATAGTGTTCCGGGCAAAGTTTCAGCTTGTGGCTGACCAGCTGCCGCTGTTCACTGTCCCCTCGTATGATTTCCGGGTTGAAATACTGCTCCACGGGAAGCCCGCAGACTTTGATAAGCTGGATCACAACCGGGAGGCTGGGGATCGTGCCTTTATTTTCTATATCGGCAAGATAGCGCCATTCAATTCCCACTATTTCGGCCAGCACCTTGCGCGTCAGGTGCTTTGCTTTCCGCGCAGCTTTCACATCCGCGCCGAAAGTTTCAAAGCCGGGCAATCTTCAACTTTCGCCATATAACATCACCCATTTACATTGTATAGTTCATAGTATCTCGATGGAATGTTGGTATATGCCGGTATGTTAAACTTTATAATTCATATTTCACCAGCGCGGTGAAGTTGACAATCTTCCGTGAATATGCTATTCTTAAACAAAACCGACCGACGGTTTATTTTATGGAGGTGACAAATGAAACAGGAAGAAAAATCTCTGCTTTCTAAAGGTAAAATCATTGACGCTGCAATGAAGCTATTTTTAGAAAAAGGGTGTGAAAACACCACTATGCAGGACATTGTTGAGGCCAGCGGAATGTCAAAAGGGGCCATATACCATTACTTTAAGAGCAAACAGGAAATTGTTGCTTATCTATCCGATTATGAAAAGAAGCAATTTACCAGCCGCCTCAAAGAATTGGTAGCACATCCGGGAATGACAGCACAGCAAAAAATCAGACAGATTGTTGTTCACCTCTTTTCCAATGACACCCTCTCTACACTCACAAAAGAAAAATGGGCAGAAAAAGTTCCTTTTGCGTTGTTGGACACTCTGCGAAACTCTCTAAATGTTCTTTCCGGCTACTTAGAAGAAATTTTGCGGCAAGGTACAGCAAACAAGGAATTTGATTGTAAATATCCCAAGGAGCTGGCCGGTGTGCTGATACTTCTGGTTGATATTTGGCTTGATCCGATTATTGTTGAAAGCGACTATCAAGAAATGTGCGAAAAGGTTGACTTTATCGCGCTTCTGGCTGCCAAGTTTGATACGCCGGTTTTCACTTCGGAATTAACCGCACAGGTAAAGGAGGGTCTGCGGCGCTATTATGAATGATTTTAGAAAATGGAATATTTTAATGGTGAATTTGCCATTCTCCGGCCATACAAATCCTACACTGGGGCTGGCAAAAGTATTGGTAGATTTGGGGCATCATGTGTCCTATATCAATGCACCTGACTGGAAAGAAAAAATTGAAAGAACCGGCGCTACATTTATTCCATACGATGATTACCCGGAAACACTTTCCCCCTCTCAAAAGGAAATCAAAAGCTGGTCTGCTGCCTACCAAACTGTTCAGAGGATAGGCGCTAATTTTGATTGCCTGATTTATGAAATGCTATTTCTTCCGGGAAAGGCTTTGGCCGATCAGTTGGGCATCCCGGCTTTCCGCCTGTTCTCAACCTTTACTCTGAATGAAAAAGTGTTGTGGGATTTCGGAAGAACCGGCGGCTGGTATATGACCGCAATCTTTCGTTACCCAAGACTGTGCAGGCTGTTTTCTAAAGTGATCCAAAAAAAGTTTGGCTTGCGTTATGGAGATATTGCAAAGGAAATGGTAAATAATGCGCCTAATTTGAATTTCACCTATACGGTTAGAGATTTTCAGATATATCCCAATGAGTTTCCTGATGCTAACTATAAGTACGTTGGCCCAGCAATCGGTGATCGCGTAGAACAGGACTTTGATTTTTCAAAAATGACAAAGCCCATTATTTACATTTCTCTCGGAACCCTGTTGAATACTTCCGCAGCGTTCTTTCGGAAATGTATAAACGCTTTCCGTGATGAACCTGTTTCCGTGATAATTTCCATTGGAAAAACGGTTAAGAAAGAACAGCTCGGAGAAATACCAGATAACATTTTTATCTATCCTTTTGTCCCGCAGTTAAAAATACTGAAAAGGGCTTCTCTCTTTATCACTCACGGCGGGATGAACAGCGTAAATGAAGCCTTATATTATGGGACACCGATGCTGGTTATCCCTGTCGGCAACGATCAGCCGCGGGTAGCGCAGCAGATTGAAGATTTGCATTTGGGGAAATATCTCAAAAGGAAAACATTAACCCCGTCCATACTCAAAGACAATGCAAAAATGATTTTGCAGGATACGTCCTATGAGGAAAATATCATTCCATTTCAGCAAAAATCGCAAGCAGCGGGCGGGAATGCTGCAATCGCAGAGATGGTTTTATCGGAACTATGCCACATAGAGGAAAAAGCATGAAACATGAACAATGGATTTTATGTCCCGTCTGTGGCTGCAAAACCCGGTTGAAAATCCGGGAAGATACGGTTCTTGAAAATTTCCCGCTGTACTGTCCAAAATGCAAACATGAAACGCTAATTGAAGTACGACAACTGAATATTTCTATTATCAAAGAGCCAGACGCACAGACGCAGAGCCGACAACAAGCAAGGATGTTCCTTGCAGTTGTCGGCTCTATTTGTCTTATAACACATGATGGAAACCTGCCCCCGCCCGACGGGGAAAGAAAAAAAGCCGTTGCCGGGCAGGTTGATTTGGTGCGCCTACTCTACATATCCATGCGGCGGCTTTGAATAATCAAGGCCGCCGCTTTTCTTTGTCCGGCGCAGGATCGGCGGCCTACGGAGGGAGCCGCCATGCTGATATGTCCCGTTTTCCAAAAGCGTAATTTCTTAAAAAAAAGCCTGTACCCAACAGGGGGCAGCTCCGGCCAACAGTATGAACTATACCATGTAAGAAAACTTCATATCGCTTTCATCTTCGCGCGGTCGGTCTACGACTTGACGGGTGAATTTTGTCGTTTCCTGCGGCCTTTCGGTGCGGGCCGAAATTTCCGCAGCAACATAGACACAGGGGGCGGTGGAACCGGCCTCTGTTTCTCACTCTCCCGCAGATCGGGGGTGAGAAAATGAAATACATCCCTGACGATTATGGAGAACGTTGCCGGTTTGACGCTTTCTGCAAAACCGTTCTCCGCAACGCGGCCAGAACCTATCTGCGGGATTTGCGCCGCCAGAGAAAACGGGAAACCGAGTTCAGTGCCTGTCGCAGCATGAAATGGACAAGCTCTGTACGGTGGCCGAATACCCAAGCGGCAGCATTATGTTCACAGCCTATGGCTATACCCTGCATATCCGGGACGAACTGGTGGCCGATGCCTTTGCCAGCCTGCCGGAACGGGAGCAAAGCATTTTGATCCTGTATTGTGTGTTGGAGCTGACAGACGGTGAGATTGGTCGTATTGCAGGAATGTCCCGCAGCGCCGTCCAACGGCACAGAACAAAGGTGCTGAACGAGTTGCGAAAAGACTTACAATCCAAAGGAGTGAAAAATTGATATGAAGCAGCCAACTTTTAACGGCAGAGTGCTTTTGCCAATGGACGTGATCGAAGCCGCCCGTGCTGGTGAGCCGTTGGCATTGGAACGCATCTTGCGGTACTACGACCGCTATATCAACAAGCTTTGTACGCGAACGCTTTATGACAAAGATGGTTTGCCACACATCGGCATTGATGAGTACATGAAGCATCGCTTACAGGCAAAATTGGTGGAAGCCATCGTAGTTAGGAAATAGCAAAGCCAAAGGAAGCCGTCAAGGGTCGAGATAAACGCTCCGCGCCCTTGACGGCTTCCTCCGTCTTTGCTGTGTGGCAATCAAGCGGGCGCAAGCAGAAATCCGCTTCCATTATAGCGTTTATATCTACGCATTTAGATGGTTAGACAGTGCGCTTTTGCAATGCTTTCAAGCATGTGTCAATGAACGGGAGGCAAATTTATTTACTACCTATTGAAATGCTATTCTAAATGCGTAAACCCGAAAGCTGTCTGAGGTACTTATTGAGCAGAACAATTGAGAAATCAGGTGAAATCATTTATAATATAATAAATATCACTTTTAGGGGTAAAGAGATGGGTAACAAAATAGATAATATAAAGACGTTTTTTTTCAAAAAAATAGGTGTAAAGAAAATGTATTGTTTATTTTCATTTTCTCTATTCCTGTCCTTAATTGAGATTGCTTTGTATAGCATATTAGTTCAATTTTGTTTGGAGCAATATTGGTTGCTACTTCCTATTGGCATATACATTATCTTTGCTATACTTGCAAAGAGTTTTCATGTAATTCGAGTTATAAGTGTTTCGCTTGAGTTGAGCAACATTTTTTCTTTCTTGCTTTTTGTTGGTAGCATCCGAAATGTTTGGATTTCCTCTTTTATTAGTAGACACTATGAAAACATCTCGATAATAATACTACTTGCTTTATTCTTGAATTTCTATGTTTCCAAAATTCAAGGAAGAAATGTAACAGATAATATTAGCACAACACCTATCACACAACTATTTAACTTATTTTACTTGAATACTTCCAAGGCTCATGAGATTGCAATGCTAATTGATAATAAAATAATGAAAACTATCGAAAGAGAGCAAATTTCGGAAGAGCTACTGAAGTATAATGTTGCAACTATGCTAGGTCCCAAAGAGATAGTTTCTGCAGATGTGGGGTATTCCATAGAGGATAACTCCAAAAAACGTGTCTATGAAAATTTTGATGTTAAGATAACAAAGTCAATTATGCTTCGCACAATATATGAAACGGCACAGAAAAAAAGCATTAGTGATACGGGACTTAAAATCGGCGATTTGGTTCTTTTTAAAAATATAGAATTGCAGCAAAGAAATCTTGACGATACAGTCATGATTTTAAATATATTGCAAGATAGCAAATTTAAAAATCAAGGAAACGAAGATGTAGAGATCAATATTAGCAAAATGATGGAAAAGATGTTAGATGATTTTACTATAGACTATACTTTTGCATATCCTTGTCACGGGACGAACGCCGACGCGTTAACGGATCAATTTATTATACAAATTCCATATAAAGCGGCAAATAATTTTGAAAATGGTTATCATCATAATGATCTTCAATTGGGAAAACTTAGCATAATCGGAATATACCGTGGCAATATAGATTTTTCACAAAGAGAAAGCATTTCGTCAAAGTTTTTAGAAATGGTCTCAATGTCATATAATCAAAATTGTTCCACGAGTAGTGAGCCTATTGTCGAAATGAGAATGAGTTCTCGTTCAACTCAGAATAATAGTAATCCATTTGACTTTAATCACCAAAAACTCACAGAAAAGATAAACCTGATCGATGTAATTGCAATTATCCAAGAGTTAAATTTTGATAGGAATGAGTAATATGGATTCTATTTTGTATGTATATGACACAACTAGTTTGAGTAATTTAAGAAACAAACTTAACGATTACAAATTTTATAGTATCGCTTATTTTTTTAATATAGGCGACACTTTAGATAATCTCTATGAAATAGGTTTTGAACGATTCGAAAAAAGTGTTGTTGATCTGACTAACTTAGTTAAAGATAATAATTTCTATAAGATTTTTTCTGAACGGTATATTTTAACGTTATGCAGTAGTATTGAAGAAATCCATTTTTGCATTAATTATGATTGGCTTGAGAAATTGACAGAACAATTCCCGTATTTATTTGATAATGAGAATATCAATTATGAATTTCAAAAAAATTTCGAAAAGGAAATATTAAAACCGGAATCATTGAGTGCAAATATAGCCAACACTTTAATACTTAATACATATACAAATACCGAAAAGATAAAAGAACACTATAAGTCTGGAGAGATAATTTCACTATCCAATTTAATCGATGAATGTGAAGGAATTTCTTTTCGGTACAATATTGATAATATACGTAAAACACTAGAATCTCAGAATATTAAATATGTTGACATTTCCTCTGTAATAAGAATGTTTAGATTGCGACAGGATCTCATTTTCCCATTTGAAATTCTCATACAACGAATCTTATTAAACGGGAATATTCAATATTGCATAGAACAATCTCTTGTAGCAGACGCAACCGCACTATTTCCTTTTTGGATCATTGAAAAAGAGCCTATCAACGAGGAAAAAGATGAGAATGATTTCATAAAAGAACCTCCGCAAATTGATGTTGGAGAGGTATCCTTACTCTCTCAAAAAATTTGTGAAAAGCTCAGAGGACACGATGAGTTTAAAAAAGATTTCCACAAAAATCTGCTCAAATTCTTTTTCCTTAACAGAATGGGCGAACAGAAAATATTATCAATTATGTTATGTGGAAATTCAGGAATTGGAAAGACGCAATTCGCTAAGTTTATGTCAGAAACAATGTTTCCAAGAGAACCACTAATAAAAATCAATTTTGGCAATTATTCCACAGAAGGAGTTTTAAATAGTCTAATAGGTTCTCCGCTTGGGTATGTTGGAAGCGAAGAAGGTGGAGAGCTAATCAACAAGATAACTACATCTAAAACAAAAATTATCCTCATTGATGAATTTGAGAAAGCAACTCCAAGTGTCTACAATTTCTTTTATGAATTGTTGGAAGATGGTATATTTACGGATCGACACGGCGTTGAGCACAATCTTAATGGGTACATTATGGTTTTCACCTCAAATATGACCCAAAGTGAATATTCAAAGAAAATTCCAGATTCCTTAAAGTCTAGGTTTGATATGGTTTATTATTTTGTTGATTTGCCTATAGAAGAAAAACAGCAATACATACAAGTTACGGCACTTCGCTTAATTGAAAAGTTGGAAAAGAACTTTGGGAAAAAAGTCAATATTCAAGATATTAGTTTAGAACTATCTGAATTATCTCAATATAACAATCTAAGAAATATCAAGAAAGCAGTTGAGGATAGAGTGTTTAATGCTTTTCTAGATATTTATGTAGATGGAACGAGCGAATAAAAGGAAAAGGGTATCGCTGTATTATGAGCGATACCCTTTTTGCACCTGTTTGTCAGCCGTTAAGTTTATATGTTTTTGATACTTCCTTATCGGCGTCCGCCAAATGGTCCGCCTTTTGTTGAATACAGGGCCGGCCTGCAAATCGCAGCGGCCGCTGGCCTTATGCCTGTGCCGCCGGTTTCGTATGGGCCTGGCGTTCAGGGGAAGTCGAACCTGTCGATGGGAGCCGTGAGCGAGGGCATATCCCCGGCATATACGCGTTCCAGAAGCGAGTTCAGGGAATGCAGCGCCGATTTAAGCTGCGACACGGTGATCAGGTTTTCTTCCAGGGCCTGGGCCATTTCACCGATGTCCACCACCTTGACAAAACCGTCCGGGTAGACGATTACATCCGCAAGGAGATCGGTGACAACAAGCGTATTCTTTTGTTCATCAAAGTCATGGGAAATAATGTCGCAGTAGTAGTAGAGCAGCCTGTAATCGGCCGCATAGAATTTGCTTACTTTGTAGCCCTCCCTGAAATAATAACAGGAAAAGCCATGGTGGAGATCCTTTCTTGGTCTGATTGTCTGCCAGCCGGTTACCAGAATCCCGGCTTCGTTCAGAAGAATCCGGTCGTTTTTGAGAAGAATGCATTCTTCCGGTATCAGACGTCTTCTGTACAGAACGGGGTCTTTCATAAGAGCCTCCCTCTCCTGCCGGCCGGAATACGCAGTGCAAAGCCTGCCGTGCAGGGTGCGCCAAATATTAGGAAAACGAAGATAAATGTGAAGGAACGCAGCATTTAAAAACGAAGTATGTATTTGTCCAAAATACTACACTTACCGGGACAAAATGTCAATGAAAAAAACCACTGTTTTGGTAGACATATTACGGGAAAATGGGTATAATCATAAATGAGCGTTTTAGGGTAAGCCTGAAAATTAATTGTACCCGTTATGGCCGGGGCAGGCAGTTCTCAAATGTGCGATGTCCCGCAGGATAACAGACGGGGAAAGGGAAGCCGATGAAACTGGATAAAAATGTTTTCAGATATTTAACGCTGATTACGCAGTTCGGTATCTATATGCTTGTTCCGATCTTTTTATGCTCCTTTGCAGGCATGTTTTTAGATAAAAAGCTTGGCACTTCTTTTTTTATGGTCATACTGTTCTTTATCGGAGCCCTTGCCGGTTTCAGGAACATATATGTATTGGCACAGAAATTAACCAGGGACAAGAGTAAAGGTTGCCGTGATGAGAAATCTTCTGGAAAAAGTAAATGAGACAGTTCTGGAACTGTGGACAGGCATCCTGATATGGGGGGCTGCCTGTCAGTTAATTCCCATATGGTTTATAAAGGATAAGGGAGGCTACAGCCTCGGCCTGTGGATCGGAGTGATCCTTGCGTCAGCTGCGGCCTTTCATATGTGGTGGTCCCTTGACCGCGGCCTGGACCGGGAGGGCGCCGCCCAGGGCTTTATCAGAAAGCATGCCTTCATCAGGTATGCCGTGATAGTTGCGGTATTTGCGGTGGTAATGCTGACCGGTGCCGCCAATCCGCTGGCCGCTTTCCTGGGAATTATGGGACTTAAGGCGGCGGCTTACATGCAGCCCTTTATCCATAAGCGGCGGCATCCGGATACGGAGGGGCAGGCTGATGCTTCCCTGCTTTCGTCCCCGCCTGATTTGAGTATGTGCGGCGGCGCACATACGGGATCTGAAAATGAAGAAAAGAAGGAGGTGAACCTAGGATGAATACTGGAATTCTGATGTCCGCGGATTCGGGAGTGGATTTCATGATACATGGAATCTTTTCCTATAATTTCTTCGGACACGAGGTGTGGATTACAACGACACACGTATGCCTGCTGATCGTTATGCTTGTGATTATCGGGTTTGCCATTGCCGCCAACCGTGCGATGAAGCATGCCTCAGAAGTGCCCGGAGGCTTCCAGAATGTTGTGGAGATGATTGTCGAGAAGCTGGACGGCATGATTCACAATGTAATGGGAAAGAATGCCGTGAAGTTTGCGAACTATATCGGAACGATATTTATTTTTATTCTGATAAGCAATATTTCCGGACTGTTCGGCCTGAGGCCGCCCACGGCGGACTACGGTGTGACGCTTCCCCTGGGTCTGCTTACGTTTACGCTGATCCATTACAACAAACTGAAGCACCAGAAGCTGTCAGGCGTATTAAAAGGACTATGTGAGCCATGGCCTATCTGGGCGCCGATTAATATTATCGGTGATGTGGCAGTGCCTATCTCATTGTCGCTGCGTTTGTTTGCCAACGTGCTTTCAGGCACCGTTATGATGGCGCTTGTGTACGGGCTGCTGAAGTGGTTTGCGGTGATCTGGCCAGCGGCGCTGCATGTGTATTTTGACCTTTTCTCAGGCGCAATACAGACCTATGTGTTCTGTATGCTTACGATGACATATATATCGGATGCCATCGGTGATGACTAAACATGGAAACAACAGCGCCCGGCAAGCCGGCGCAATTGTTCATAAAAAAGAAATTATTTTTACCCGCCGGGAGGCGGAGGAATGGAGGAAATTATGGAGTTCAATGAAAGCTTTATTTTGGGATGTTCAGCAATCGGTGCAGGTCTTGCGGTTATTGCAGGTATCGGACCTGGTGTAGGACAGGGTATTGCCGCAGGACATGCTGCAGCAGCGGTAGGACGCAACCCCGGCGCAAAATCCGATATCACATCCACCATGCTTCTTGGACAGGCAGTTGCCGAGACAACAGGTCTGTACGGCCTTCTTGTTGCCATGCTGCTCATGTTCGTTAAACCGCTGATTTAAGGTGCGGCCCCGACCGGAAAAAAGAATGAAAGGAGGCTTGCATCTTGACGACAAAATTAGCGATGGCAGCGCTTTTGACTGCTGACGGAATGACACCCCGCCTGTTTGACCTGGATTTCCAGCTGCTGGCGGACGCAGTGCTTTCCATTATTGCAGTATTCGTTCTGTTCCTGGCCCTGTCCTATTTCCTGTTTAATCCCGCAAGGGAGTTCTTAAAGAAGAGACAGGACAAAATCCGGAATGAACTGGAAGAAGCAAGAGTCAGCCAGGAAGAAGCTGCCGCTTTGAAAAAGAAGTATGAGGACAAGCTGGCAAATATCAATAAGGAAGCCGATGATATCCTGAGTGCAACCAGAAAGAAAGCCATGGCCAACGAAACCCGTATTATTACGGAGGCCAGGGATGAAGCGGCCAGAATCGTGGCGAGAGCCAAGATTGAGGCGGAGCTTGAGAAGAAGAAGGTTGCGGACGAGGTGAAAAAGGAAATGGTTTCCCTCGCTTCCGTACTTGCGGGCAAGGTAATCGGCACCACAATCGATGCATCCGCACAGGATGGCCTGATTGATGAGACTCTGAAGGAAATAGGTGATAGCACATGGCTAAGCTAGTTTCGGAAACTTACGGAGAAGCGCTGTTTAGCCTGGGGCTGGAAAAGGGAATTGTGGACAGCCTTATGGAGGAGATCGATGCCCTCCGCGGAATACTGGAAGAAAATCCCGGCTTTTCCAGGCTGATGAACCATCCGGACATCGGCAGGGACGAGAAGCTGGAGGTCCTTCAGAAGGTTTTTGAAGGGAAGCTTTCGGATACCATGTACGGTTTTCTGGAGGTGCTGATTCACAAGGGCCGTTACGGCGCTGCAGAAGATATTTTTACTTACTATACGGACAGATATAAGGCCTATCACAGGATAGGGGTGGCTTTTGTCACAAGTGCGGTGGAGCTGACCGGGGCGCAGAAGTCCAAGATTGAGAAGCGCCTGCTTGAGACCACGCAGTTCGATAAAATGGAGCTGCATTTCAGCCTGGATGAGGAGCTGATTGGCGGGCTTGTTATCCGGATTGGCGACAGGGTGGTGGATTCAAGCATCCGTACAAAGCTGGAAGGGCTGCAGAGGCAGCTGATGAAGGTACAGCTTTCGTAACAACAAGAAAATGAGGAAGGTTGAAAGTCCATGAATTTAAGACCAGAAGAGATTAGCTCGGTTATAAAAGAACAGATAGAGCGATACTCCTCCAAGCTGGAAGTGGCGGAAGTTGGTACGGTCATCCAGGTTGCGGACGGTATCGCGCGTATCCACGGACTTGAAAACGCAATGCAGGGCGAGCTTTTGGAATTTCCCGGTGAAGTGTACGGAATGGTACTGAACCTGGAAGAGGATAATGTGGGTGCCGTTCTTCTGGGCAGCCAGAGAAATATCCGCGAAGGCGATATCGTAAAGACCACCGGCAGGGTGGTTGAGGTTCCTGTAGGCGATGCGATGACAGGACGTGTAGTCAATGCCCTTGGACAGCCGATCGACGGCAAAGGGCCTATCCAGACGGACAAATACCGCAAGATTGAAAGGGTTGCGTCCGGCGTAATTACAAGAAAATCTGTAGATACTCCCCTGCAGACAGGTATTAAGGCGATTGACTCCATGGTGCCCATCGGAAGAGGGCAGCGTGAGCTGATCATAGGCGACAGGCAGACCGGAAAGACTGCCATAGCAATTGATACCATTATCAATCAGAAGGGGCAGAATGTTAAATGTATCTATGTGGCAATCGGCCAGAAGGCATCTACGGTTGCAACGATAGTAAAGACCCTGGAAGAATTCGGCGCCATGGCTTATACCACGGTGGTCGCATCCACCGCAAGTGAGCTGGCACCGCTGCAGTATATTGCGCCTTATTCCGGCTGTGCAATCGGCGAGGAGTGGATGGAGAACGGCGGCGACGTGCTGGTGGTTTATGATGACCTGACCAAGCATGCGGCGGCTTACCGTACCCTGTCGTTGCTTCTTAAGAGGCCGCCGGGACGTGAGGCATATCCCGGTGACGTATTCTATCTGCATTCCAGACTGTTGGAGCGTGCGGCGAGAATGAGCGAGGAGTACGGCGGCGGTTCCCTGACTGCGCTTCCGATTATTGAAACGCAGGCAGGCGATGTTTCCGCTTATATCCCTACCAACGTTATTTCCATTACCGACGGCCAGATTTATCTGGAGACGGAAATGTTCAATGCGGGCTTCCGTCCTGCTGTTAATGCGGGCCTGAGCGTTTCCCGTGTAGGCGGTGCAGCGCAGATTAAGGCCATGAAGAAAATTGCCGCTCCCATCCGTGTGGAGCTGGCGCAGTACAGGGAGCTGGCGGCTTTCTCACAGTTTGGATCCGATCTGGATGCGGATACCAAGGAGAAGCTTGCACAGGGCGAACGTATTAAGGAAGTTCTGAAGCAGCCTCAGTATAAGCCGATGGCTGTAGAGTACCAGGTTATTATCATTTATGCCGCTACCAACAAATATCTGCTGGATATTCCGGTAACCGATATTACAAGATTTGAGAGCGAGCTGTTTGAATTCCTGAACGTGAAGTATCCGGAGGTTCCGGCGGCAATCCGTGAGGAAAAGGTAATTTCCGAGGAGACGGAAAAAACGCTGATTAAGGCCATTGAGGAATGCAAGGCACAATTCAGGTAGAAAGAACAGGTGAATTTGTATGGCTTCCATGAGAGATATAAAAAGGCGGAAGGGGAGTATCCAAAGTACCCAGCAGATTACGAAAGCCATGAAGCTGGTCTCTACCGTCAAGCTGCAGAAGGCCAAGACAAAAGCCGAGGAATCCAAGCCTTATTTTGACACCATGTACCAGACGGTCCGTTCCATTCTGAGCATGTCGGAGAACATCAGCCACCCGTATCTGGACGGCGGAGCCGGCAGTAAGAAAGGGGTAATCGTCATTACCTCCAACAGGGGGCTGGCCGGCGGCTACAATTCCAATATTACCAAGCTGATTACCAAAGGGGACTTTTCCAAGGAGGACCTGGAAATCTATGCTGTGGGTAAGAAGGGCAGGGATACGCTGGAAAGAAACGGCTACCATATCGCCGCCGATTATTCGGAGGTGATGGAGGAACCTTCCTACCATGATGCCATGCATATCGGAAGGCGTGTTCTTGAGGCTTTTGAAAAGGGTGAGATTGGAGAAATCTACCTGGCCTATACAATTTTCAAAAATACAGTGGTGCACATTCCGGTTCTGGTGAAGCTGCTCCCCGTATGTACGGATGACTTCGCCGGAGAAAAGTACTGCCGCGGGAGCCTTTCGGGCTCTGAGGCGGAAACGCCGGAAGAACAGCAGGGACCCACAGCGCCCATGAATTTTGAAATGGAAGAGGTGGATGCGCTGGATCTGCTGATACCCAAATATATTACCAGTATGATTTACGGAGGCCTTCTGGAGGCTTCCGCCAGTGAGAACGGCGCGAGAATGCAGGCTATGGATTCCGCAACGAGCAATGCGGAGGATATCATTGAGGAGCTGACGCTGCTGTACAACAGGGCGCGTCAGGGCTCCATTACGCAGGAGCTGACGGAGATTATTGCAGGCGCCCAGGCAATCAGTTAATGATTGTCTGCGATCAGCTAATCATTGCCTGTAAGCTGCTTATGGCTGCGGGCGCAGTGACTGGCTGCAGGCAGTTAACTGCCTGCGGGTATTTACGAAACAGGAAAGGAAACAACAATGGCAGAGAATAAAAACGGAAAAATCACGCAGGTAATCGGCGCGGTTCTGGACGTGAAATTTGAACAGAACTGCCTGCCGGATATCAATGAAGCGCTGAAAATTCCTACCAGAAGCGGCGGCACGCTGGTTGCAGAGGTTGCCCAGCATCTGGGTGACGATATTGTGCGCTGTGTTGCCATGGGTTCCACGGACGGACTGGTGAGGGGAATGGACGTTATCGCCACAGGCGCCCCCATCTGTGTCCCGGTAGGGGAGAAAACGCTGGGACGTATGTTTAACGTCCTGGGAGAGCCGATAGATAACCTTCCGGCACCCACCGGAGTGGATTATGAGCCCATTCACAGACCGGCGCCGGATTTTGAGGAGCAGTCAACGGAAACGGAGCTGCTGGAAACAGGCATTAAGGTAGTCGATCTGCTCTGTCCTTATCAGAAGGGCGGCAAGATCGGCCTGTTCGGCGGCGCGGGCGTAGGAAAGACGGTCCTGATCCAGGAGCTGATCCGTAATATCGCCACAGAGCACGGCGGATATTCCGTGTTCACCGGCGTAGGCGAACGTACGAGAGAAGGAAATGACCTTTATTATGAAATGAAAGAATCCGGGGTTATCGATAAGACCACCATGGTATTCGGTCAGATGAACGAGCCTCCGGGAGCGAGAATGAGAGTCGGACTTTCCGGCCTGACCATGGCGGAATATTTCCGTGACAAGGGCGGTAAGGACGTGCTTCTGTTCATTGACAATATTTTCAGATTTACCCAGGCAGGTTCCGAGGTGTCCGCGCTTCTGGGACGTATGCCCTCTGCAGTAGGCTATCAGCCCACGCTGCAGACGGAAATGGGCGCCCTGCAGGAGCGTATCACATCCACCAAGAACGGTTCCATTACTTCCGTTCAGGCGGTATACGTGCCTGCCGATGACCTTACGGACCCCGCTCCGGCCACAACCTTCGCCCATCTGGATGCGACAACGGTACTTTCCCGTTCCATCGTAGAGCTGGGTATTTATCCGGCGGTTGACCCGCTGGAGTCCACCTCCAGAATTCTGGATCCCAGAATTGTAGGGGAGGAGCATTATCGTGTGGCCAGAGGTGTGCAGGAGCTGCTGCAGCGTTATAACGAGCTGCAGGATATCATTGCTATCCTGGGTATGGATGAGCTTTCCGAGGAGGATAAGCTGGTGGTATCCCGTGCGAGAAAGGTACAGAGATTCCTTTCCCAGCCCTTCTTCGTTGCAGGGCAGTTTACAGGAATGGAAGGAAAGTATGTTCCGATTTCCGAAACCATCCGCAGCTTCCGCGAGATTCTGGAAGGTGAGCATGACGATATTCCGGAGAGCTACTTCCTCAACGCGGGAAGCATTGACGATGTGCTTGCCCGTGTGAAATAGAGGTGCATTTATGGCAGAGGACAGGAATTTTACATTGAAAATCATCACGCCGGAACGGGTTTTTTATGAAGGGCCGGTGTCTATGGTGGAGTTCAATACAACGGAAGGGGCAATTGGTATCTATAAGGGCCATATTCCCATGACCGTTATGATTAAACCGGGCATTCTCACCATTACTACGGATGAGGGCAAAAGAGAAGCGGCGCTGCATGCGGGATTTGTGGAAATACTGCAGACACAGGTGACCGTGCTTGCTGAAGTGGTGGAATGGCCTGAGGAAATTGATGCAAACCGTGCAAAGGCAGCGTTGGAAAGGGCAGAGGAACGCATCAGGCGCCATGAACCGAATACGGATCTGGCAAGGGCGGAAACTGCATTGGACAGAGCCATGGCACGTATTAACGTTTTAAAATAAAAGGGAGGAGAAAGCAGGTGTAATCTTTAAGGATATGCCTGCTTTTTCTTAAGTATTCCCGGCGGCGTACATTGCATAACAGTTTACATGGAACAGGACTGCTGTTTACGGTACTGCGGCCGTTTGCAGCCATAATGTTCCGGGGCGGGAGGAAAGACGATGCATGAAGATATTAACAAGGTATTGGAAAATGTGGGAAAGGTAATTATCGGAAAGAAGGATGTGCTGGAAAAACTGCTGGCCGGACTGCTGGCGGACGGGCATGTGCTTCTTGAGGATGTGCCGGGGACAGGGAAGACGAAGCTGGCAAAGGCCCTGTCAGCCTCACTGGGCGTGGATTTCGGCAGAATCCAGTTCACGCCGGATATGCTGCCTGCGGATATCACGGGTATGCATATTTACAGCAGGGAAACGGAACAGTTTGAATGGAAGGAAGGGCCGGTGTTCACCAATATCCTGCTGGCGGATGAAATCAACAGGGCCACGCCCAGGACTCAGGCCGGACTGCTGGAATGTATGGAGGAGCGCCAGGTGACGGTGGACGGAGAGACACGGAAGCTGGCTGAGCCTTTTTTTGTAATCGCCACACAGAACCCGGTGGAAACTGCGGGAACCTTCCCTCTTCCTGAGGCACAGACGGACCGTTTTATGATGAAACTTTCCATGGGGCTGCCGGACAGGGAAGAGGAAATCCGGATTCTGGAAACCTACCGGGAAAAGGATCCTCTCCTGGAGCTTAACGCCGTCATGACATGCGAAGAGCTGATTGCGGTAAAGAGACAGGCGGAGAAAACATATGTGCATCCGCTGATAAACGGTTATCTGGCGGATATTGTCCTTGCCACCAGAAAGCAGGAAAAGGTGGTAATGGGAGTAAGCCCCAGAGGAACACTGGCCCTGATGCGGTGCTGCAAGGCGCTGGCCTGTATGGAGGGAAGGGATTATGTGACCCCTGATGATGTGAAAAAGCTGGCTCCTGCGGTATTGGCCCACAGGCTGGTGTTTTCCTTCGGAAGGAGCCGGCAGGAGGAAGCGGTGAAGCTGATGGAAGAAATTCTGAAAAGCGTGCCGGTGCCGGTGGAGGATTTTAGCAGGAGATAGCTTGCAGGTTGCCGTTTTCAGCCGTTTTTTGCAGGATAGCTGGATACGGCGGCGGCTTCAGGGGAGAAATTATGCTGATTATTTGGATTGGACTGGGCGCTGTGCTGCTGTTTGCGGCACAGGCGTGGATATACAGCCACTATTGGGAAAAGGGCTTGTCCGCGGAGTTGCTTTTTTCCAGGGAGAGTGCGGTGGAGGGGGAGGAATGCCTTCTGCTGGAGCGGGTGGAAAACCGGAAGCTCCTTCCCCTTCCCATGCTGAAGGTAAAATTCCAGGTTTCCAGGAACCTGCGGTTTTCCGACGAAGGGGACGGCGCGGTCACCGATAAATATTACAGGAACGATATTCTGTCATTGGGGCCGAGACAGCGTGTGACGAGGAAAATACCCTTCCTCTGCGGAGCCAGGGGCTATTACCGTATCCGGGGGCTGGATCTGGTGGCGGCGGATCTGTTCCTGACAAGAGAGATGATTGCGGAGACGGAGGCGGACACCACGCTGTATGTTTACCCAAGACCTGCGGCGGGGGTGGAGCTGGATACGGCGCTGCAGAAGCTGAACGGGGAAATCCTGGCAAAGAGACACATGCTGGAGGATCCTTTTGAATACCGGGGAATCAGGGAATATGCGGCTTTTGATGAAATGAAAACCATCAACTGGAAGGCCACGGCCCGGATGGGAGAGCTGATGGTGAATATGCGTAATTTCACCTCCCTGCGGGCGGTGCGTATTTTCCTGAATCTGGAGGATTCCGGCATCCTGAAAAACGACAGGCTGGTGGAGCTGTGTGTTTCCATTGCGGTCCGGTTTGCAGGAGAGCTGCTGGGGCAGGGAATCCGCGTGGCGGTATATGCCAACGGCAGGGATGTGCTGACCGGGGAACCCATGAAAATGCAGCCAAGCGCGGCGCCGGGGCATATGGAAAGCATTAACCGGGCTTTTGCCAGGCTGGATTTGGAGAAGGAAGTATACCCGTTCGGCGAGGTGTTTGAACGGGAGCTGGAGGAAGAGGGAAAGGATATTGCCACACTGTTCCTTTCGGTGGATCGGAGTGCGGCGTTCCAGGAACTTATACGGCATTTTGCAGGAAGCGGCGCGGATTTTAGCTGGATGTGCCCGTTGTTTCCAAGGATGGAGGGCCTGGTGGAGGACGCCGAACTGCATTTTATCAGGCTGAATGCGGAGAAAATGCTGAATGGAAAATAAATGGATTGATCGCTGCATGATGTGTCTTGAGGTTTTGATGAATTTCCTTGTGATTTTCTGCCTGGAGACGGTAATATTTGTTTCATTTCCCGATATGGAAAAGATATTGGAGGCTGAAAACGGGCAGTTCGGCGCTCCCGGTCTGTTCCGGCAGATCCTGCTTATGGCAGTTCCGTTTCTGTTTTTGCTGATCCGGGCGAAGGCGGCCCATTTTATGAGCTTTGTGGCGCTGCATGGCGCTGTTGCTGCGGGGGCGGTACTTCTGCTGGGACAGGGCACGGCGCAGAGGGTCTGCTTCGGGGGTTTTGTGTCGATTTATCTGATGCTTTCCTTTATGCTCCGGATTTCAAAGCAGAGAATCGGGGAAGGACAGCTGGGGGCGGTGGCTGCGGGAATCGGTGCCGGCGCTTCTTTCCTGCTATGCGCCTATATGGGGATGGAGGCCGGCTGCGGCCGGATTATTAATACAGCGCTGCTGTATACCTTTCTCTTTTTTGTATACTCCTATCTGGAGCATCTGGATCGGTTCGTACAGTTTAACCGCAGTAGCAATGCCCATATCCCGGTGAAGAAAATGCTCGTAAGAGGCGGGACAATGGCGGGGCTTTTCGGTCTGTTCACGGTGATAATCCTGGGTGCGGGCACGAATAACCGGCTGGTGCAGGGAATGATGGATCTGGTAAAAAAGCTCGGCTATTATATTGCCAGGGCCATTGCCATAGCTGCCAGCTTTTTACTGCAGCTTTTTTCCGGCAAGGAGCAGGAGCCTGTGACGGAGATTGTACAGCAGCGGCAAATGGATATGGGTGTTGGCGAGGCGGCAGCCCAGCCAGCCTGGCTGGAACTGTTGATTAAAATCACGGAATATCTGATGGCGGCAGCAGTGGCGGCGCTGCTTTGTTTCCTGGTATATAAGCTGGTCCTTGCCGCAATCCGGCGTTTCTATGAAAAGGGGAATGCGGTGGAGGTGGAGGAAGGCAGGACGACGGAAATCCGGGAATCCCTGGAACGGGACAAAAGAAAACGGGACAGGGAAAAAGCTCTCCCTCTCCTGGCCAGAAGCCCGGAGGAGAAGATCAGGAAGATTTTTGTTAAAACCGTTAAGAAGCTGGGGCTTTTGCCGGCGCCGGAGACAGGACGCTGCGGCCGGGGTTCATGGAAAAAAGAGGAAGAAAGCATGACGGACGGCAGGATCCACACGCAGACAGCCAGGGAAATCCTGGAGGCCGGCTGCTTTACCGAAACAGAAAACCTGAAGGCGGCTCAGGAGCTGCTTGGGCTGTATGAAAAGGCCAGATACTGCGGCGGCTGCACGAAGGAAGAGGCCGCAAGAGCAGGGCAGGCGGCAGACAGAATTACAGAAAAGAAAAAAATGGCATAAACCCTTTCCTTTCAGGGCGCATAACATAAGATAAAGGCTGATTGGATGTGAAGCGTCTGAGCCGGTGTCTTATCTCATTCATATTCCGTCTTGCGGCGCAGCCTGCCGCGCCGAATATCAATGAGATAAGATACCGGGCTTCAGGGGCGGAGTGTCCGGAAAGGAAAATGGAATGGACGATATCAGAAAATTCCCGGGCCGATTTCCGGAAGAACCCTACCGCGAAGAAAGCGAAGGACGGAGAATGCCCGGTTACAGAGGAAAACAGCGAAGTTACAGAGAGTACAATATGGAGGGAACTCCGGAGGAGTGGAGGAACGGGGGAGCGAATATGAATTATGGCTGCCCTTATGGAAACTGCGGCGCACCGGGGAGCCCCCTTCCTTTTTATATGACCTATCCCATGCCCATGTACTGGGAGGAAGAGGACGATGCAATTCGTGATCTGGAATATTTTCTTCAGCTCTATCCCCAGGATGCCCAGCGTTATCAGAAAAAAATCAGTGATATCCTGGATACCATGGATTACAACGGCAGCATGATTTATGATGAATATCCTGACCGGATGGCGCTTTACCGTCTGGGAGAGGATATTTATAACAAGATAAGAAGGGAAGAGGAGCAGGCTGATGAGGGCCGGGCGGCGGTGGAAAGAGAGCTTGCCGCCGGAGCTTCCGCAAGAAAAAAGGACGGAGAGGAAATCCAGGCACGTGTGCCGGACGGAGAGGAAGCTGCGCCGGAGGAGGCCGCGGCAGTATCTGAAACGGCGGCTGTCATCCCGGGGCCGCAGCAGATGCAAATCACTTCCCACAGGGAAGAGGAATGGAATCATAGAAGAGATCTGATTCAGGCCCTCCTTTTTTACGAAATATTCCGCAGAAGACACGGAAGAGGAAACCGGATCAGGAGCGCATCCTATGGCGGTTTTTCGGTTTTTGGGGGAAATAAGGGATTTTATAAATTCTAGTTGTGCATTTCAGACAAAGGAATTAAAATAGATTCAGACTTTTGACGGCGCCGCGCACCGGGCCTGCTGTGGTATCAGGGCAGGCCGGCGGCGCAGCCGGAGTGAAGCCACTGCGGATGTTGGCGGAAAATACGGAGAAACAGCAGGTATTGTTATGGAAGAATTATACAAGCTTTTGCAAGAGAGCCTGAATGAAAGGCTGTATCAGATAACGGCGGGAGGCCCCAGAAAAAAGGATGGAGCTGTCAGGCTGAAGCTGCGGCCTGTCATGATAAAGGACGAGCTGTGCTTTCAGATGGAGAGTTACCGGGGAAACCAGGTATTTCACCACAATGTAAGCGCTGCCGAAGCCATGGAAGAAATGGGAAAGGCCATGGAAGACAGCTTCCGGCAGCTTGATGTGGAAACCATGGATTTCCAGGCGGTGGCCCTTGTCAGTAAGAAAGGGAAAATAACAATAAAAAAGAAAAAAAGCGGAGGGGAAAAAGCGAAGGAGCTTTCCCTTTCCCATAACAGAGCAAAAAAATATATTCTGGAGGAAGGAAAGCCGGTTCCTTTTCTTGTGGATCTGGGTGTGCAGACTCAGGACGGCAGGATTGTGAAGAGCCGTTATGATAAATTCAGGCAGATTAACAGATTTCTGGAATTTATTGCGGATATTATGCCTATACTTCCTAAAGACAGATGTGTGCGCATCATAGATTTCGGCTGCGGCAAAAGCTATCTGACCTTTGTCATGTATTATTATCTGCATGAGCTTTGCGGCCTGGATATCCGCGTTACGGGGCTGGATTTGAAAAAGGAGGTCATCCGGCATTGTCAGGAGCTGGCGGATAAATACGGGTATGAAGGCCTGGAATTTTTGCAGGGTGATATTGCGGATTATTCCGGGGAAGAAAAGGTGGATATGGTGGTCACGCTGCATGCCTGTGATACGGCTACGGATTATGCTTTGTATAAGGCCGTGTGCTGGAATGCGGAGGTTATCCTGTCCGTTCCCTGCTGTCAGCATGAGATGAACAGGCAGATCGCATGTGATATTCTTAAGCCCGCCCTCAAATACGGACTGGTAAAAGAACGGATGTCGGCCCTTCTGACGGACGCGCTGCGCGGAAACCTGCTGGAGGAGGCAGGCTATGACACGCATCTGCTGGAGTTCATTGATATGGAGCATACGCCGAAGAATATTCTTATCAGGGCGGTGAAAAGGAAGGGGACAAAGCCGGCGGATACCGGCATACAGGAAATGACGGACTTCCTGCACGTACATACCTGCCTGCAGGAACTTTTGAAGCAGTAAAGGAAGCGGAATGAAGAAAACAATTATTAAGGGCTGCGTGTTTGCGGCGACATTTATCGTGGTGCTGATTGTCAGCAGCCTGTTTCTGAACAGAGGGAATACGGATATGACGGCGGAAATGAAGCTGCCGGAGCTGCCTCTTGTCTATGTAAACGTGGGAGAGCAGCATGTGAATATGATGCGCGGCTTTTTAAACGCTATGGATGAACAGTATATGAAGGAAAGCATTATGCCCATTGAGTCGGACAGAAGGCTGTCCTTCAGCGTAAAAAAGTACGGGCAGTCCGTGGAATCCCTCGCCTTTGAGGTGCGCAGCGTGGACGGCAGCCGTCTGGTGGAAAATACGGAAATCACCAATTACCGGACGTTGGGGGATACGCTGACGGCGGATATCGTCCTGAAGGATCTCATTGAGGAAAAAACAGAATACGGGCTGACCTTTCTCGTGAATCTGGAGGATGGCAGGTGCGTCCGTTATTATATGCGGATTATTCAGGCGGACGGCTACGGCGTGGAGGAAAAGCTGGAATTTGTGAGGAATTTTAATGCGGCTACCTTCAGTGACGGATGGCCGGGCGAGTTTGGCAAGAATCTGGAGCCGAAAAGCGACGCCGATAATACTACGCTCAGCCGGGTAACGATAAACAACACCGCATCCCAGATTGGCTGGGCCGGGCTGGAGGTGGAGCAGATAACGGAGCCGGTTTTCACCATCCGGGAGATTTCGGAGGAGACCGCATCCATTACGGTGGAATATCTGGTAAACTACATCCGGCAGGGCAGGGAAACCTACGCCTCCGTGGAAGAGGTTTACCGTGTCCGCCAGGGAACGGACCGGATGTATCTGCTGGATTATGAACGGCAGATGAGTGAAATTTTTGCGGAGGATAATTCTGCCTTTGTGGGAGATAAGATCGTGCTGGGCATTACGGATCCGCATGTGGAAATGATGGAGAGCGACGGGGGCAAAATACTTGCGTTTGCCCAGGCCGGCGTGCTTTACAGCGTGAATGTGACGGACAACAGGCTTTCCAAGCTTTTTTCCTTTTACGATTCTGAGGGAAGGGATGAAAGAACCTTCTACAGCGGACATGATTTTAAAATCCTTCAGGTGGATGAAGCGGGAAATGTATTTTTTATGGTATACGGCTATATCAGCCGGGGCCGCAGGGAAGGTTATACCGGAGCGGAAATCTATCTGTACAATAATTCCCTGAACACGGTGGAGGAGCTGGCATTTATCCCCAGCACCAAATCCCCGGAAATCTTTGAGGCGGAGCTGGAACGCCTGGCCTATATCAACGGTAAGAACGAATTGTATCTGCTGATGAATAACCAGATTAACTGTGTGAATCTGGATCGGCAGACGGTGGATGTGATCGCGGAGAATATGAGCGGGGATACCTACCAGGTATCGGACAGCAACCGTATGATTGTGTGGCAGAATGAGGGGAAAAAATATGCCAGCAGCAGCCTGACCCTGATGAACTTAAACAGCGGGGAGCAGATGAAGATAGAAGCGGGAAGCGGCAATTATATCATGCCTCTTGGCTTTATGGGTGAGGATGTGATATATGGCGTGGCGAGGCAGTCGGACGTGATTCTTGATGATACGGGAACCATGATTTTTCCCATGTTCCAGGTGAGAATACAGGATGAGAACGGAAAAGTGCTGAAAACCTATGAAAAAGACGGCTTCTATACCACGGACTGCAGTATTAACGGAAATCAAATTAATCTGAGCCGTGTGGAGAAAGATGGGGAAGGTAATTATGCGGCCGCGCCCAATGATCAGATTGTGAGCGGGGCGGCAGAGGTAGTCAAGAGCAATAAGGTTATCACCATTCCGGTGGATGATTGTGAAACCATAACCGAAATACAGATGAAATCGGCTCCTGACAGCAAGAAGCTGAAGCGGCTTACGCCTAAGGAGGTTCTGTACGAGGGCAGCAGGGAAATTCAGCTGCCGCAGGCGGAGCAGCCTATGGAAAGCTATTATGTATATGGGCCTGACGGGGAGGTGGCCATCCTTTCCACTGCGGGAGAAGCCATCAGCCTTGCCTATGAAATCAGCGGCACAGTGACCGGGGAAAGCGGCGCTTATGTATGGCGGAAGGACAAAATCAATACCAAGAACCAGATTATGGCCATTGAAGCTTCGCCGGTAACGGAGGACAAAAACAGCCTGGCAGTCTGTCTGGATACGATTCTGGCATATGAAGGAATTATGAGAAACTCGGAATATATGCTTACCCAGGGCAAGACGGTGCAGGAGGTGCTTCAGGAAAACCTGGAGAATGTGCAGGTGCTGGATCTGTCCGGCTGCACACTGGACAGCGTGCTTTATTATCCGGACAGAGAGATTCCCGTACTGGCCATGCTGGGCGACGGCAATGCAGTGCTGATTATCGGTTTCAATGAAAAGAATGTGGTGCTGATGAATCCGGAGACGGATAAGGTATACAAAATGGGCATGAACGATGCGGCAGACTGGTTTACGGAAAATGGCTGCCACTTTATATCCTATGTGAAAAAATAACAGCCGGCGCCTGCGGGCGGCCCGGTCCGTGCACTTTTTTCTTTAGATTATTTTCTTAAGATTAAGGGTGTACGGAACAGACTGCCCTGCGGGAAGCCGGCTGCAAGTATATTCCGGGAGTACGCATAAAATGGCTGTTTCCGGGCAATGCAACCGATAGTTGCGGTGATGAAAAGCAGAATTGGTAGTGCAACTTTGGCTAAATCCCTTATAATGCAAGCCAACGGAAACGATAAATTTTAACACAGCAGGAGGTTATGTTATGAATATTGAGATCGCCAACAGGCTTGTAAATTTAAGGAAACAGAACAGTCTGTCTCAGGAGGCGCTGGCGGAAAAGCTGGGCATCAGCCGTCAGGCGGTAAGTAAATGGGAAAGAGCTGAAGCATCGCCGGATACGGATAACCTGATTCTGCTTTCACGGATTTACGGAATTTCCATGGATGAGCTGCTGCGGACGGAGGATGAGATCCCCATGCCGGAAAATGAGGAAATGCCGGAGAAGGAGGAGGAAGCATCGCCGGTACCGGCCGGGGATGGCGGCCCTTTTTCGGGAGACGCTGCGGGGACTGCATCGGATGGACGGTGGAACACACCGGAATATGTACATATCGGCCTGGACGGAATCCACTGTAAGGATAAGGACAGCGAGGTGCATGTGGGCTGGAAGGGGATCCATGTGGTGGATACGGAGGATGAAGTGCACGTGGATTCCAACGGTGTCTATGTCAATGGTGAAAAATATGACGGCAGATATCTCTGGGAGCTGGCCAGGCCGGAGTTCCCCTTTGCGGTTCTGGTAATTGCAGCCTTTATCGTTATTGGCGTCCTTACCGGGGCGTGGCATCTGGCCTGGGTAATCCTCCTTACGATTCCTCTGTGGCATACCTGTCTGGAAGCTTTCCGGAAAAGGGATATGATGAGGTTTGCCTTTCCTTTGCTGACCTTCCTTATTTTTCTGCTCCTTGGCATCTTCAAGGGGCTGTGGCATCCGGGATGGCTGGTATTTCTGGCAATACCGGTGTACTATGCCGTTGCAGATTATTTCAGAAGATTGAAGAAAGAAAGGACGAAAGAAGATAACCAGGGGGAAAATTATAAAGAAGAGGATTCTTCCTTATAAAATCCTTAGAATTTCCTGCTATCCTTTGAATTGAAAAAATAAGGGGAATGTATGACGGAGAGTTTGCATTCCCCGGATTCAGGAGGCAGGTATGATGGAAAAAAGAAAGCAATGGAAGGGTCTCACGGATTTTCAGCTGAAGTGGCTGGCATTGGTATTGATGGTATTTGACCATATACACTATTTTTTTGAGTTTACGGGAAAGGTTCCGGAATGGTTTTCCATGCTGGGCAGGGTGTCGGCACCGCTGTTTTTGTTCTGTCTGCTGGAAGGCTTTGCGCATACGCGGAACCGGAAAAAATATTTTCTGCGGATTTATGCCATTGCCGTGGGCATGGGAGCGCTGCAATATGTATTTCTCAGCTTTGTGAGACGGCCGGATGGGTTTGTGCCGCAGAATCAGATGCTGGCCACCTTTTCCATTCTGCTGGTCATCCTGCAGGGGATTGAATGGTGCAGACAAAAACAATGGCTGAAGGGGCTGTGCGCGGTATTGCTGCCGTTGTTGTGGCCGGTGCTTGGAATGGGGCTTATATATCAGGTTCCCGCTTCCACGCCTGTGGTGCTGATTCTGCACTATACGGTCCTCCCCATGCACACGGCAATTATGGATGGCGGAACATATTTTATCCTGGAAGGCCTTCTTCTTTATGGATTGAGGAAAAACAGGGCTCTGCAGGCTGCCGCCTTTTTTGCGGCGGCGCTGCTGCTGGAGGGGCTGGCGCCCTTCCTGCTTACTCCGGGAGCGGAATTCCGGATGCTTTTTACGCAGATGTATGGATGGATGAGCGGTTTTGCCGCCATACCGATGTATCTGTATAATGGAAAGCGGGGAAGAGGGAACAAAAAGCTGTTTTACTGGTTTTATCCGGCCCATGTATATGTACTGTACGGGATATCCTGGGTGATGCAGATTTTCTAATGGCAGCAGGAGTGAAAAGCGATGGCAAGAATAATTGTGGTGGATGATTCGGAGGATATCTGCCGTTTATTAAAAAGAGCCCTGGAAAAGGATGGGCATTCTGTAACGGCGCTGCCTGATACGCAGGAGCTGGATGAGAAGCTGTGCAAAGCGGCGGATCTGATTTTGCTGGACGTAATGATGCCGGGAGAGGACGGCGTGGCTGCCTGCGGGCGGATACGCGCATTTACAGACTGTCCGATTCTGTTTCTTACGGCCAGGGGAGAGGATGAGGATGTGCTGAACGGGCTGGGTGCGGGCGGGGATGATTATCTGACCAAGCCCTTCAGTATTTTACAGCTCCGGGCAAGGGTGGAGGCGCATCTGCGCCGGGAACGCCGGGTGCCTTCTTACCGGTTTGTTTCCGGTGGACTGCGCTTTGACCTGCAGGCGAAAAAGGTATATGCCGGGGAACGGGAGCTGAGTCTGACCAGAAGCGAATATTTGCTCTGCGAGACGCTGGCCAGGCATCCGGGGCTGGTATACACGCGGGAGCAGCTATTGGAGGAGGTCTTCGGATTTGATAGCGATTCCGGGGAGGCGTCGGTGACGGAGCATATTAAGAACCTGCGCGGGAAGCTGGCCTCCTGCGGCAGCGCACCGATAGAAACGGTCTGGGGAATGGGATACCGATGGAACAGCGAAAAAGCATAAGCTTAATTTGGATTCTTGTAAAATACATGATTCTGTGCATCCTGGCGGCAGGCGCTGCTTTCCTTGGCTTCTGGGCGGGGATGAGCCTGCTGCTGGGTTCCGGTGCGCTGTACGCCGCCAACGCCGGGGAGCGTATGGCTCAGGAGGCCGCGGCGCGGATGGAACAGGAGGGGATAACAAAGGAGCTGGTGCCGGATTTATGTGGATATGTGATATGGGAAAAGGGGAGTCTTGTGGATAGTGACCTGAACGGCAAAGCGCTGCGTGCTGCCGGGAACTATCGGGAAAACGGAAAAAACGCAGCCGGCCGGTTTCATATTTCGGTCAAAAATGGGGAGAAAGAGGCGGTACTGCAGTATACCTTCCATATGCAGCTTGCCGATCCAGCATGGAGAAAACGGATACCAGGCTTTGAAGGGCTTTATATGACTTTCTGGGGCGCGTTTTTTATCGGCTCCCTGGTACTGCTTACATTTCATTATGTAAAGGTGATTAAGGCCAGGCTGAGGGTGCTGCAGGAGGCTGCGGTCAACCTGGCCAGAGGAGAACTGGAGCGTCCGCTTGGGAATCCGGGGATCCGGGAATATAACGAGGTGATGAGGGCCATGGAACAGCTGCAGGCGGCGCTGCGCCAGTCTCTGCAGGAGCAGTGGAAAATGGAACACAGCAGAATCGCCCAGACAAGCGCCCTGATCCATGATTTGAAAACACCTTTGACAGTGATTGACGGGAACACCCAGCTTTTGGCGGAGACTGAGCTGACAGAGGAGCAGCGGGAATACGTGGATGCTGTTCTGAAAAATACGGCGGCGGCGGGGGAATACCTGGAACGGCTGAAAAAAATTGCCCGCAGTCCGGCAGAGGGCGCAGCGAGGAAGACAGCAATGTCCGGGGAGCATGTACAGGCAGAACTGCTCCGGGAGACTGAGGAGCTTTGCAGGGTATATGGGCTTACTGTGAAGGGGGATAAGACAGAGCTGCCGGAGCTGGAGGCGGTTTGGCAGGATATAAAAAGAGCCGTGCTGAACATTGTCCGCAACGCGGCGGAGCATACGCCCCGGGGCGGGCAAATATACCTGCAGTTTATATGGACGGCGCCCTGGCTGGAAATACTGGTCACTGACGAAGGACCGGGATTTACCCAAAAGGCGCTGCGGCATGGCCTGGAGCCAATGTACACAGAGGCGGAGAGCCGTCCCCAGAACGGACATATGGGCATTGGCCTTGCTTTTGCCCAGGAGACGGCCAGGCTTCATGGGGGAAGCGTGCGGCTGTCAAACACGGAGGAAGGGCATGGCCGGGTAAGCTTGTGCATCCGGTCGGAATGAAATGGTAAATGGGTAAAAGAGAAGGAGAAGAGATGAAGGTGAAAAAACTAATTTCAGGGGCGGCCGGTATTGCGGGATGTATAACAGGGGGCATGGCAGCGGCAGCAGCGGTGAATAAAGCGCTTGCCCGGCAAGAGGAAAGACATTTGACACCTCCCGGGAAAATAGTTGAGGTGAACGGCCATAAAATGCATGTATATGGGGAAGGCGTGCGGACGAAGGAGACATGTGTATTTTTATCCGGCGGAGGGACGATTGCGCCGGTCTATGATTTCAGGCCTTTGTACAGACGGCTTTCTCCTTATTACAGATGTGTTGTGGTGGAAAAGGCCGGATATGGATATTCGGAAATCTCGGCAAAAAACCGAAGGCTGGATGTCATGCTGGAGGAAACGCGCCGGGCGCTGATCCTTGCGGGGGAAAGAGGGCCTTATGTGCTTTTGCCGCATTCCATGTCCGGACTGGAAGCCATATACTGGGCGCGGAAGTATCCGCAGGAGATCAAGGCGATTATCGGGTTGGATATGGCATTTCCGGAGGCATACGAAAAAGCGGAAAATGCAGGGAAGGGGATCGGTCTGCTGAGGCTGGCAGCGATGTTCGGATTGCACAGGCTGCCGCTTTTCTCGTTAGCGGCTGACGATGGACTGACGGAAGAAGAATACGCGCAGGCAAAGCTGCTGGCAAAACGGAATTTCATGAACAGGTGCATAGCGGCGGAAACGGATATTGTGTATGAAAATGCTGCCTTGGTTGGAAAAAGCGGATTGCCGGAGGTCCCTTTTTTACTGTTTTGCTCCGATGGGAAGGAAGTGGCTGATTTCTGGGTGGAGCTTCAGCGGGAATGCGCTCAGAAGCTGCAGGCAGAGCTGATCGAGCTTCCCTGCGGCCATTATATCCATCATTTTAAGGCGGAGGAAATAGTCAGCGAAATACGAAAGTTCCTGGAATAGGGATCTGCAGCAGAAATCTATAAAATGAATGTAAGACAAAGGCGCTGCCGCGACACACAAAGCTGAGCGAGAAGTGTGTTCAATCGGCAGTGCCTTCGGGGTTATAGTCCCTTTGTTTATAGCTTTTGGAATATAGCTGACATAAGCCGCCGATACTGCATTCCCTTATTATACTGTGCCGAAAATCTGCGTTTTATATTTATTCAGCACCGCGGCAAGTATGAGGCCAAACACCCCACAGGAAATTATCTCGCCGGCTGTAACAGTTACGAATGAGAACCATAGAGGTTCGATTCCGTAAGCGTATTTCAGTACCAGAGGTACAATAACAGCGTTGGCAATAATGGGAGGGAGCACAGCCAGGAAACGGTTGGATTTCAGCTTATAAGTGCCAAACGCGCCGATGAGTGTGGCAATGGAACCGAAAATGATATCCGGCAGGGCGCAGCCTGTGAGCACGTTGCTGATAATACAGCCAATAAATAAGCCGGGAATACCCGCTGTGGTGAAAATCGGCAGAATGGTAAGTGCCTCTGAAAAGCGGACCTGCACTGCATAGTTGGCAAGGCCGAAGGCGTTGGCTATAAAGGTAAGCACAACGTAGAGAGCGGCAATCATTGCCGCCTGGGTCAGGAAGTGAATGTTCTTCTTTTGCATTATTCTGTTCTCCTTTAGTTTTGTTTTTGCGCAGGCTGTGGGGAAAACTTTCGTCATGCTTGCATGAGCGAAAATCCGACGAGCCCTGCGACAGCGTGCAAATTTATTTGCACACTGATGTCAGGAAGGTCTCGAACTGACTGGTTATTAGCCATGAATCCTTGAAACATTGTTTGAAAAGGCTTTGTTTATAAGGATTTACGGCTTTTTTAGTATAGCAGGAAAAATAGGAATGTCAAGGGCTGAACCATTTTTTTGCCTTTTGACTTATTTTTGAGGAACAATAAAGCATATGGAGGAGCCACCGCAGTTTGTGGCAATGGACTGGCTGGAAGGAGAACTGTTCATATATTCGGTAATCTGCTTGTCCGCCCGTCGCTGTCTCGAGGCGACCTCTTCTTTATCACTGTAATGGAGAAGGAGCACAAAATTATCGGCGGTAACCCTGCCGCAGATCTCGTCCTCCTGCAGGCCGGTGCGGAGAATTTCTCCATAACGGGAAAGAATGCTGTCCCCATAGACGTACCCAAATCCAGTCGGTAATCGCCGTCTTTAACCAAAGGAAGATCATAAGGGCCGTTTCCGGTCAGAAGTTCCCCAAGAATTTCGTCAAGATAGTTTATGAATTCGTCGTTTGGCTCGTGCGCCAGTTCCAGCTTAACCAGCTTTTGCGAGGCGCCCCGCCCGCTTTCTTTCTCAGCTTAATGATACCCATAATTTAGTTCAGCCATTACGCATAAAGCTATTATAGCAGATTACTTTCATAAAGTGTAATTAATTTTCTGATAAGGAAAACCCTGAAAGAAGAACCTGAAAGAGAACCCGGAAAGAAAACTCTCCGGAAGGAACCCTGATTACGAAACAAACAAAAACAGGCCCGCACACTGCAGAAGCATGCGGGTCTGTTTTATTATGAAATCGGCCAGTTATAAAAATACATATTACAGCTGATTTGCACGATATTTTGCAAGCAGCTTCTGAATCTTTTCATTGGGATCCAGCAAATCGCTGATGGAGGTATCGTGATTCAGCGTGTCGATTAAGTAGGCGACATATTTGCTCATATTGCAGTTGATATACCATTCCCGTTCCAGCAGCTCGGGTGTCTGGTAAATAAGGTTGGTGGTCAGGACACGGTCGATGTTTCCGTCCTCATAGGCTTTATCGAAGCCTTCCAGGCCGTTGGTGAAAAGACCGAAGGTAGAGCAGATGAAAATCTTGCGGGCTTTTCTTTTCTTCAGGGCGGCTGCCACTTCCAGAACGCTTTCACCGGAAGAAATCATATCGTCAATCACGATCACATCCTTGCTGTCCACGTCGGAACCCAGGAATTCGTGGGCAACAATAGGATTGCGGCCGTTTACAACGCGCGTATAGTCCCTGCGCTTGTAGAACATACCCATATCCAGGCCGAGTACGTTGGCAATATAGATTGCGCGTCCCATACCGCCTTCATCGGGGCTGATTACCATCATATGATCGGAATCAATCTGCAGATCCTTCTGATCGCGCAGCAGGTTCTTAATGAACTGGTATGCAGGCTGTACGGTTTCAAAGCCGTGCAGGGGGATGGCATTCTGTACCCTCGGATCGTGTGCGTCAAAGGTGATGATGTTGTCCACGCCCATTTTTACCAGCTCCTGCAGTGCAATGGCGCAGTCCAGGGATTCACGGCTGGAGCGCTTGTGCTGCCTGCTTTCATAGAGGAAGGGCATAATTACATTGATTCTTCTGGCTTTGCCGCCTACGGCGGAGATGATTCTTTTCAGATCCTGGAAATGATCATCAGGGGACATATGATTTTCATGCCCGCATAAAGAATAGGTCAGACTGTAGTTAACCACATCCACAAGAAGATAAAGGTCCATACCGCGCACGGACTCCAGAATGACACCCTTTCCTTCACCGGTGCCGAAACGCGGCACTTTGCTTTTCAGGATGTAGGAATCGCGCTGATAGCCGGAAAAAGCAAGGCTGTTTTTGTGCTCGCTTTCTCTTTCCTGACGCCAATTAACCAGGTAATGGTCTACCTGTTCTCCCAGCGTCTGGCAGCCGGCCAGAGTGATAATACCAAGAGAGCCTGCAGGGATTGTTTCTAGGTTTCTTTTTTCTTCCGCCATGGAATGAGTCCTCACTTTCTGTTCGTTAGTCTTTTTTTACACATTCGTATATCCGGTCCTGTGAGCTTGCAGAATTCAAAATTGCTTGTGATTCTTGAAAAAATACGGTCCTGATAACGTTCCTTCAGCTCAGGAAGGGAAAGGTTGGTGGAAATAATCATGGACTTTCTGCGGATCAGCCGTTCGTTCAGGCATGTAAAAAGGTGAGACAGGGTAAATGGCGTGCTTTGCTCCGTCCCAAGGTCGTCGATGACCAGCAGATCACAGTTATACAAGTCATTATATAAGTAATCCAGGGATTCCTGGTTCTTATAATCAAAAGCGTTGCGGGAAAGGGTGTCAAAAAGGCTGGAAGCGCTGAAATAAATAACGGAATGTCCGCTTTCTATGCTTTCCCTTGCAATGCAGTTACTTAAAAATGTCTTTCCGGTTCCTACGGTCCCGTAAAAGAAAAGATTGCTTCCCAGACGGGAAAAGCTGCGGGCAAAATCCCGGCATTTATTGACGGCCGTCTGAAATGCGGCCAGCTGTTCTCCTTCAAAAAAATCGTAGGAAAGGGTGTCAAAATTTTCTTTTTCCAGCACATCCTTTAATTTGGACTGCTGATAAAGAAGCTCTATTTCCGCCTGGCGGAAGCAGTGGCATTTCTTCCCGTCCACATATCCGGTATCCCGGCAGTCAGGGCAGTCAAAAACCGGCTCCAGAAAATCGGCAGGAAGACCCGCAGCATCCAGCAGCCGCTGTTTGTCTTTGGTCAGTTTATGCAGGCACTCTTTCAGCTCGGACAGGGCGTTGGGATCACCGTTAAGCATCTTCTTTCCCTGGGCAACGGAGAGGGTTGCCACGGATTCGTCCAGCTTCTGATACCCGCTTACATGGGTATAGACATAATGAATCCGTTCGTCACGCAGATGGCGGTTTTTGGTCTGTCTCTGCTCATACAGCCTCATAATGGAATTGTATTGGGTATTGGTTAAAGCCACGGCTGTTCTCCTTCAAATCACGGATACTGACGGTCGGACTCAGTTGCGCAGAAGCTCCTGCTCCAGGGCGTCGTAATCATAATTGTTCTGCATAAAACGATTGTACTTATCTATGGAACGGTCGGACGTCTGCTTTGCAGGCTTGGTCTTCTGGAAGCCTTCATCCAGCTTGGCAATGTCGGCCAGATGCCGCACGCCAGCCTCTTTCCAGGAAAGTAAAATCTTATCCGCATACTCAAAACGGTGCCTGTCGGTAGCCAGTACGGTTCTTTCACAGGCCTCTATAATAATATCTGTTTCGAAGGTATATTCCTCGCGCCAGCGGCAGATATATTCCGCTTCACGCCTGGTGGGGGCATTTGTCTTGCCCAGGGCGTTCATGATGGTATAAACACATTTATCGTAACGGCTGGCATGGCCTTCCGCTTCAACAGGAGTGGATACATGGGCTTCAGCCCAGCTGATAGCCACCTTTTCGATATAACGGAAATCCTTCTTACCGCGTTCCACGCAGTACTGCAGAAGATAATCAATCAGATCGTCTGAAAAGTGCAGGCCGTCCGAAAAGAAAAGAATGGATTTCATATCGGCGGGGCTCAGCGTTCTTCCCAGGTACTGTTCCGCAATAAAAAGGAGCTGTGCCGTGGAATCTTTTTCCTGAAAGGCCTTCAGCTCGTCCAGTGAATAGGCGGGTTTGACGAAAGCGGGGGAGGCTGCTGCAGTGGGCTTGTCCTCTTCAGAAGCAGGCGCATTCTTTGCAGAGGGAACCGGCGCCGGTGTTTTCACGGCTTCGGCCTGGACAGGCTTCTGCACGGACGGCTGCGGCTCTGCCTTATCGTCCTGCCTGGATACGAGAGAAACAACAGGAGCCTTGGGAGCTTCTGCGGCTTCCCTGGCTTCCAGCGCAAGGAGATGAATGCCGCTTAAATTCCTGTCACTGTCGTATTCCAGGGAAAAAACCCTGCATTTCTCCCAGTATTTGAGAGCGCGCATGACATCCTTTTCCGTGTGGTTGAAGGTGTCGGCAATTTCAGAAATGCTGAAAGCACGCCCTGTATTCATCATGCGCAGGATAAAAAGATAGATCTTCAGCTGCGCATCATTGGCGTCCGCCATATATTCATCAATAAAGCGATTGGATACGATGGTCGCGTCAATATAGTTATCCTGGTAAATCCTCAGACAACTCATAATCTCACCTATTTCTTCTATTATTAACCAAGACGTAACCGTTCAATATCTTCACAGCTACATCAAACCGCACAAAAGCCGGGCGGCTTTGTGCATTTCATATTTTAAGCAAATGCATTATATCATACGAATGTGGAAAAAGAAACAGTCAAATTGCCGAAAAACCTTGTAAATACTGGGTTTGCGGAAATTGTGGATAATGTGGAAAGTGTGGATGAATCTGTGAATATGACGCAAAATCAAGGAAGGAGAAAGTAAAATATCCACACTTTTCATACACATGAAAAATGTGGATATTGTGGATAACTATCGTTTCAGAAGGTTTTCTCCGATATTTACAACGTCTCCGGCCCCCATAGTTATCAACAGGTCACCGGCAGTGCAATTTTCTAAAATAAAGTTTTGTATTTCTTCAAAGGATGGGAAATAATGGCATTCCGTTCCTTTTTTACCGATTTCTTCTTGCAGATCGCGGGAGCTGATTCCCAGGGTATCCGTTTCGCGGGCGGCATAAATTTCGGCGAGAATGACCTTATCCGCCAGGGACAGCGCGTCTGCAAAATCAGAAAGGAAGGCTTTTGTCCTGGTATAGGTATGGGGCTGGAATACGCACCAGAGGGTTTTATGGGGATAATTCACAGCAGCCTTGAGAGTTGCTGTAATTTCTGTGGGATGATGCGCATAATCATCTACTATGGTGATGCCGTCCAGGCTGCCTTTATACTCAAAGCGGCGATCCGTGCCCACAAAATTCTTCAGGGCGCAGGAAGCGGTTCCCATGTCAAGCTGCAGATAATCTGCAAGCGCAAGCGCCGCCAGGGCATTCAGGATATTATGTTCCCCGGGAACTCCCAGAGATACGGGAACGGGTGAGCCGTTCCTTCGGTTGAGCGTAAATTCGGCATGGGCCAGCTCATCATGGCTGATATCGGTCGGGTAATAATCGGAGGTCTCCAAAGAGCCAAAGGTGATTACGGAGCAGGCCAGGCCCTCTGTAATTTCACGGTAGTCTGGAATATCGCCGTTGATAATCAGAACCCCGTCTTCCGGAAGAAGCCGGGCGAATCTGCGGAAGGAGGAACGGATATCCGCCAGATCCCGGAAGAAGTCCAGATGATCCTCTTCTATATTAAGTATGATCCCGATACGGGGATAGAAGCTGAGAAAGCTGTTAGTATATTCGCAGGCCTCCGTAACAAAAAGGTCGGACTTGCCAACCCTGATATTTCCATGGATAGCCTTCAGGATTCCGCCAACGGAAATGGTGGGATCTGCTTTGGCCTCCAGAAGTATTTCCGTAATCATGGAGGTGGTGGTGGTTTTACCGTGAGTTCCGCTGACCGCCACGGGGGTTTTGTAGTTGCGCATCATCTGTCCCAGAAGCTGTGCGCGGGTCAGGCTGGGAAGCCCCAGCTCTTCCATGGCGGCGTATTCCGGGTTGTCTTTGTGGATAGCGGCGGTATATACCACCAGATCGATATCATCGGTTATATTTTCACGACGCTGCCCGTAGTGGATGACGGCGCCTTCTTTCTCCAGAAGTTCGGTAAGTGACGATTTTTTCATGTCGGAGCCGGATACACGGAAGCCTTCGGAGAGAAGAATCTCTGCAAGGCCGCTCATGCTGATGCCGCCTATGCCGATGAAGTAAACGTGAACCGGATGATTAAAATCTACTTGATACATAAGGATACCCTTCCTGTTTTTTATTTGGACAAAGCCTGGCAGGAACTATGAAGGTAAAAAGCCGCAATTATCAGTCAGCCATTGATACCCTCCACTGACAGTGTACGCAAAGTAAGCAGTCTTTGTTCATTCTGATATGTATTATACGCATTCATGAAAAAAAAACCAATAGGCAATTACAAAAAGAAAAGACCGGAAAAGGATTTTTGCGCGAAAAAGCGCACATTTTGTGGAAAATAGAAGAAAGATGCATGGCTGTGAGGAGTAATATCTTATGTAAAATACATAATACAGCAAAATGAAAGGTTTGAAATATGTAAAATATACACAATATTTAAAAAAATATAACAGAAAGAAATTGTAAAAGATTATTCACTTTTGTACAAGCATGTGGTATAATCTTATTACGTTATATACGTAAATCTATGCAGAATATGGATGCAGAAACATGAGGTGATGACATGATTAAGAAAGAAATGATTGCTATGCTGCTTGCTGGCGGTCAGGGAAGCAGGCTGGGTGTGCTGACCTCCAAAGTGGCGAAACCTGCCGTGTCCTTCGGCGGCAAGTACCGGATTATTGATTTCCCATTAAGCAACTGTATTAATTCAGGCGTGGATACGGTAGGTGTACTGACACAGTATCAGCCACTTAGATTGAATACCCATATCGGGATCGGTATTCCGTGGGATTTGGACAGAAATATAGGCGGCGTAACGGTTCTTCCTCCTTATGAAAAGAGTGAGAACAGCGAGTGGTATACCGGAACGGCCAATGCCATCTATCAGAACATTGATTACATGGACAGTTATAATCCGGACTATGTATTGATCCTGTCAGGGGATCATATTTATAAAATGGATTATGAGGTAATGCTTGATTTCCATAAGCAGAACGGCGCAGAGTGCACGATTGCGGTAATGCCTGTACCGATCGACGAAGCGAAGCGCTTTGGTATTGTCATCACGGACGAAAACAGCAAGATAACAGACTTTGAAGAAAAACCCGAGAATCCCAGAAGCAACCTGGCCTCTATGGGAATCTACATATTCAACTGGAAAACTCTGAAGGAAGCTCTCATTGCCAGATCCGATCAGCCCAATCTGGATTTCGGAAAACATGTCATTCCTTATTGTCATGAAAAAGGCGCTCCGATGTATGCCTATGAATTCAATGGTTACTGGAAGGATGTAGGAACCCTGAACTCATACTGGGAAGCGAATATGGAACTGATTGATATCGTTCCCGAATTCAATCTGTATGAGGAATATTGGAAAATCTATACGAAGAGCGAGATTCTCCCGCCGCAGTATATTGCTCCGGAGGGGGTTATTGAGAGAAGTATTATCGGCGAAGGCTCAGAGGTTTACGGAAAGGTATACAACTCCGTTATCGGCTGCGGCGTTACTATCGGCAAGGATTCGGTAGTGCGCGATTCCATCATCATGAATAATACGGTTATCGGAAGCGGCTGTGAGCTGAACAAGGCGATTATTGCCGAAAATGTACAGGTAGGAGAAGGCGTGAAGATGGGCGTGGGAGAGGAAGCTGAGAATGATATCGCTCCCCACATCTATAACAGCGGTATTGTTACCATTGGAGAAAAGAGTACGATACCAAAGGGAATTACTATCGGAAAGAATACGGTTGTGTTCGGTGAGACGGCGGCTGAGGACTATGAAGGCGGCACTCTTGCAAGCGGGAAATCTTTGATTAAGGCAGGTGACGAACAGTGAGAGCGATAGGAATTATTTTAGCAGGCGGCAATAACCACAGGATGAAGGAATTATCCCAGAAGAGAGCTATCGGGGCAATGCCTATCGCAGGCAGCTACAGAAGCATCGACTTCGCCCTCAGCAATATGTCCAATTCCCACATCCAGAAAATAGGCGTTTTTACCCAGTATAATGCCAGAAGTCTGAATGAGCATCTGAATTCCTCCAAATGGTGGGATTTCGGCCGTAAGCAGGGAGGGCTGTTCGTGTTCACTCCTACGGTAACTGCGGACAACAGCTACTGGTACAGAGGGACTGCGGATGCCATTTATCAGAATCTTTCCTTCCTGAAGAGCAGCCATGAGCCTTATGTAGTGATTGCATCCGGTGACTGTGTTTATAAAATGGATTATAATAAGGTACTGGAATACCATATTGAGAAGAAGGCCGACATCACGGTGGTGTGCAAGGACATGCCAATCGGCGCGAATGTGGAACGTTACGGTACCATCAAGATGAACGAGGACAGCAGGATTGAGGAATTCGAGGAAAAGCCCATTGTGGCGAAATCCAACACAATTTCCTGCGGCATCTATGTAATCAGGCGCCGCCTGCTCATTGAAATGATTGAGCGCTGCGCCATGGAAGACAGATACGATTTCGTGAAAGACATTCTGATCCGTTATAAGAACCAGAAGAGAATTTACGGTTATAAGATCAAGGAATACTGGCGCAATATTGCGTCCGTAGAAGATTATTTTTCCACGAATATGGATTTCCTGAAGCCGGAAATCAGGGATTACTTTTTCAAGCAGTATCCTGATGTTTATTCCAAGGTGGACGACCTGCCTCCCGCAAAGTACAATGTGGGCGCCAAGGTCAGCAACAGCCTGATTTCCAGCGGCTGTATCGTAAATGGTACGGTGGAGGATTCTGTGATATTCAAGAAGTCCTTTGTGGGCAATAACTGCTATATTAAGAACTCCATTATCTTAAATGACGTTTATATAGGAGACAACACACACATTGAGAACTGCATCGTAGAGAGCAGGGATACGATCCGTGCAAATACCTTCTACAAAGGAGAAGACGGAATTAAGATTGTGGTTGAGAAGAACGAGAGGTATGTCATCTAAAGATAAAAGGGGGAATCTCAAATGAAGATTACAGACGTGCGTGTGCGGAAAATCACTAAAGAGGGAAAGATGAAAGCCATCGTATCTATTACAATTGATGATGAGTTTGTCGTTCACGATATAAAAGTAATTGAAGGAGAGAAGGGGTTGTTTATAGCGATGCCCAGCAAGAAGGCTACCGATGGAGAGTACCGGGACATTGCGCATCCGATTAACCAGGCTACGAGAGAGAATATCCAGAGGATTATCCTGGAAAGATATGAAGCGGCGCTGCTGGAACCGGATGATGGAATTTGATTCTTACTAAGGCGGGAATGCGGAAAGCATTCCCGTTTTTTTTATTCCATAGGAAAGTGCTCCTATGGAATAAAAAACGCTCCGCGAGGATCGCACTGCGGCGGAAAGGAATCATGCCGCTAAAGCGACCCGCCGCAGGCGGAGAATCACGCAAGCGAGATTCTTTTTTACCTGGCGGTATACATTTCATAGAGAAGGCGGTATAGTAATACAGAAGGCAGTAGTGAGGGGACTGAACAGCTGCTACAGAAGAGGAAGGCGGCCATGAAGGGCCTGAATGGCTGTGTATAAAAGCTCATCGGAAGGAAAGCTTGAAAAGGAGTAGGCAGATGCAAAGAAAGAGGCAAAAGGGAAACAGAGATTTTGGAAACAGGCATATAGCCTTGTTTCTCTCCCTTGTATTATTAATTTTATGTCTGGTGCCGGGGTGCGATACGCTGGCGGTGGGTATTGGCGGGGATGCCGGTTCTGATACGGCGGCCGTATTTGACAGCTTTACATGGGATCTGTTTATTGATTTGGCTTCCCAGGACGAGCTTACGTTGAATTATACGCTGGCGGATCCTTCGGCCTATGGGATTACGGAAGCAAAATCGGTTTTCGGCAGTTATTCACTGGAAAATAACGGCTTCTTTTCTGCAGCAGATTTATAATCTGGACGAGGATACGGTCAATGAAATCTACGATGCCCTGATTGCCAATCCCGGCAATTATCTGCAGTATTATGCGGGATGCCTGGAAATAGAGAGGATGCGCGCGGAGGCGGAGGAGAAGCTGGGAGCCGCATTTGATGAGAAGGCATTCCATACCTTTATACTGGATATGGGACCGGCGCCGTTTACCATTATACGGGATTATTTTGATGAATGGCTGAAAACGGCCCAAAAAAGTGGTTGACTTTGAAAAAACACAATGCTAAGATACAGGTAAACAGACAAAAGCAATGAAGGAAAGAGTAGCCTTGCATCAGCGTAACCAGAGAGAAGGGCATCAGCTGAAAGCCCTTTTGCGAATGAAGAAGGTGAAGACCATTCCGGAGCCGCCATGTGAAGGCTGTCCGGGCAGATGCCGGTCAGAGATAAATATGGACGTATATCCGCGTTAAGGATTAGGGTTTGAAAGAATCTGAAGTGAAAAATTAAGGTGGAACCGTGCAGGATAGTGGGAAACGGAACCGGCGGAGGCATATTCAGTAAGTGCTTCAGGATATGCGGGCCGTGGCCGTTAGGAACAGAAAAATTATTGCACCCTTAGGAAAAGCAGCGATGGCTGTTTTTTCTGAGGGTGTTTTTTAATGCAGATAAAAGAAAAGGAGAAGAGAAAAATGGATGTTATTTTAAAGGATGGAAGCTTAGGCGAACAGAGCTTTGAAGACAGGGATGGGGCAAGGACCTTCCGTCATACGACTTCTCACATATTGGCGCAGGCCGTAAAGAAGCTGTATCCGGATGCAAAGCTGGCAATCGGACCTGCGATTGATGACGGATTTTATTATGATTTTGAATTCAGCAGCCCTATTTCCAGTGACGATTTCAAGGCAATTGAAAAGGAAATGAAGAAGATTGTGAAGGAACGGCTGCCAATGGAACGTTTTACCCTTCCCAGGGAAGAGGCGATTGCGCTGATGAAGGAGAGAAATGAAAGCTACAAGGTGGAGCTGATTGAGGATCTGCCGGAGGATGCAGTCATCAGCTTTTTCAGGCAGGGTGATTTTGTGGATCTGTGCGCAGGGCCTCATCTTTCCAATACCGGCTATGTGAAGGCCTTCCGGCTGACCAGCCTGGCGGGCGCTTACTGGAGAGGCAATGAGAAAAATAAGATGCTTACGCGTATTTATGGAACCTCTTTCCCGGATAAGGAGCAGCTGGAAGCGCATCTGGCAAGAATTGAGGAAGCAAAGAAGAGGGATCACAGGAAGCTGGGAAAAGAGCTGGGACTCTTCACTTTAATGGAAGAAGGCCCGGGCTTCCCGTTTTTCCTGCCCAAGGGCATGATTTTGAAGAATACGCTGATTGATTACTGGCGAAAGCTGCATGAAAGAGAAGGGTATCAGGAGATATCAACGCCCATTCTTTTGAATAAGAAGCTTTGGGAGACTTCCGGGCATTGGGATCATTATCGGGAAAATATGTATACAACCGAGATTGATGAGGAAGAGTTTGCGGTAAAGCCCATGAATTGTCCGGGAGGTATGCTGGTATACAAATCCCAGCCCAGATCCTATCGGGATTTGCCGCTGCGGATCGGCGAGCTGGGGCTTGTGCACAGGCATGAAAAATCAGGGCAGCTCCATGGCCTGATGCGTGTCCGCTGCTTTACGCAGGATGATGCCCATATTTTTATGACGCAGGAGCAGATTACGGATGAAATCAAGGGCGTTATGCGGCTGATCAATGAAGTATACAGCAAATTCGGCTTTATCTATCACGTAGAGCTTTCCACACGTCCGGAAAACAGCATCGGCAGCGACGAGGACTGGGAGCTTGCAACACAAGGGCTGCGCAAGGCTCTGGAGGAAATCGGGATGGAATATGTGGTGAATGAGGGGGACGGCGCTTTCTACGGACCCAAGATCGATTTCCATCTGGAGGATTCTCTGGGGAGAACCTGGCAGTGTGGTACGATTCAGCTTGATTTCCAGCTGCCCATGCGTTTTGAGGCGGGGTATATGGGAGCGGACGGGGAAAAGCATCGTCCTATCATGATTCACAGGGTAGTGTATGGCTCCATTGAACGTTTCATCGGTATTTTGATCGAGCATTATGCGGGTAAATTCCCGTTATGGCTGGCGCCGGTGCAGGTGAAGGTACTGCCGATTTCCGAGAAATTCTTCGGTTATGCGGGAGATATCCTGCAGTCGCTCAAGGCAGCGGGAATCCGCTGTGAGATGGATAACAGGGATGAAAAAATCGGCTATAAAATCAGGAGCGCACAGATGGAAAAGGTGCCTTATATGCTGATTGTCGGCCAGAAGGAGGAGGAGAGCCAGACGGTATCCGTAAGAAGCAGAGAGGATGGGGATTTGGGAAGCTTCGCTCTGGAGGATTTTGTAAGGAAGGCGGCAAAAGAGGCTGAAGAATAATATAATCTTTATACAATGAAAAAATACCCGGGGCGGTGATGCAGATGCCCCGGGTATTTGCTTAAATGATTACTGCAGAACCCGGATTTCATCCGGTGTGGTCTGCGCAGGGATGCTCATGGTCATTATCTGATACCAGGCCAGGACTTTGGCGCCGGGTGTCAGGTCGGCGGCTGTCAGTTCTTTTTTGCCGTCCAGGGTTTTAATGACGGTATTTTCACCAATAAAGTAGATGATGTCCCGGTCGGTAACATATGCGGGAGTGCCGTCATTCATGGAGGTAATTTCGGTGATGGTGGCATAGGTCGGTGCAGCCATATCTTCAGGGACCTGACAGATAACCAGCTCCGCATTGGAAATGGGAGGAAGGCTTCTTGTCATCATAGGGCTGACATAGGCGTAAAGGGTTTCGCCTACCTTCAGATCCTTCAGCTTCTTAGGAATACAGTCTGTGGCTGTGAGTATCAGGGTATCCTCATTGATATTCAGGACGATGCTGGAATAGGGATCGTTCTGATTGTCATTTTCCAGCATAACCTGATTGCCGTTGATTTCCGTAACTGTGCCGTATACCTGGATGGAGGAAGGCATGGTGGCTTCAGGCAGGGGGGACGTATCGCCGGCAGCATTCCCCACAGGAGCTTCGTCGCTCATTCCGGACGCCACATGGAGCAGACCAGGTTCCAGACCTTCTTTTTCCAGCTTTTCAAGCATTTCTTCAGCCTCCTGACTGGTTTCAAATTCTCCGGAAACAATACAGAAGCTTCCGTCCTGGGCCTTCACCAGACTGCTGTCCAGTGTGCCGAGGGATTCCTGCAGCAGCGCGGTTTCCTCTCCGCCGTGCATCGCGTCGGAGGACAGATAGAAGACCTCGCGGATTTCATCGGCAGTATCTGCAGGAGAAAGGCTCAGCTCCAGATAGCCGTCCGCCGTTTGCTCCGTCAGCTGAAAGGCCGTATTAATGGAAAGCTCCACCACAAAGCTGACTGCGGAATCATCCAGCAGGATGCTGCGGTAAACATCTTTTACCAGAGAGGAGTCCATTAATTCTTCACTGAGGGCATCAAAGTCAAAATCACGCACATCATACAGGGTGAAAACAAGACGGTGGGGGGCCAGCTTTTCTTCCATTTTATAGACGGGAACCTGTGTATCGGCGTCTGTTGTCTGGCGGCAGGGAATCCGATAGACTTCCGCTGCCTGGGTCTCCACGGGCTTCTCATCGGAAAAGGCCTGGGGAGTCACCGGGGTGTCTTGGGAACGTGCGGCCATAGGCGTGTCGGGTGTCTGGGTATTATTGCTTCCGGAAAACGGAAGTATGCGGAAGAGAACCACGATACACAGGCAGGCGGCCGCCAGAGAACCGAAGCCTGTAATCCATTTTTTTTCCGTATATCTCTTTCCCCGGTCTAGCCCCTTCTGAATGGAAGCGGAAAGGGAATCGGGAAGGGGTATATTGTTGTAGCTTTCTTTTCCTTTATTCATAACAGCATCTCCTTTCTTAAATGTGTCAGACCGATACGGCGCTTTTCAGCTTGCCGATGATGCGGTACAGACGTGTTTTCACGGTGCTTTCAGGCAGCTTCAGGGTTTCGGCGATTTCACGGAAGCTCCGGTCTTCGAAGTACTTCAGGATAATCAGCGTTCTTTCATCCGGCTGCAAAGTGTTCAGCGCCTGGTAAAGATCAAGGCGGTCGTCAACGGATAAATCCTCTTCCCGGGCAGGAAGGGTATCATCCGGTATGATGAATTCGTATTTTTTCTGTTTTTTCAAAAGATCATAAGCACAATTGATGATGATACGGCTCATCCAGGTATCAAAAAATTCAGGATTTTCCAGTTTGCCCAGGTTTATAAAGCCTTTGTAGGTAGCCTCTGATATAATTTCCAGGGCATCGTGCTCGTTTTTGACATAACAGAAAGCGAGACGGTAAAATTTTGCCTTGTTGTTTTCCATATGCTGTGCGAATTGTTTCTTGCTTAAATGTTGGCTCATGTGCCCCACCTTCTTTCTAAAAGTCTTGTTTTCGTCCCTTTACATCTGTTAGACTGCCCGGGGAACAAAAAAGTTTGCGTTTCATTAAAAAAAATGTTAAAAATTTAGGTAGTGGGCAGTTCCGGGGAAGCCGGACGGCTTTATGGCTTCGTCGTTGTCCTGTCCCGTCCCCGCCGGGGTGTCCCTGCTGTGTCTGTCCGGGGGGCGGGTGTTTTCTGCTGCCTTTCAGATTTGGGCCGTTTCTAAAAGCGGAAGGAAACCGCTTGGACGTCCCTGATTGCAGCATGAACTCGTCGCAGGCTCCTCAGACAATGCTGCATTGGCGGGATAAGCGGTTTCCTTCCGCTTTAAGAAACGGCTCCAAATCTTCAAAGGCATCTGAAAACACCCGCTCCCCCGGACAGACACAGCAGGGACACCCCGGCGGGGACGGGACAGGACAACGGCAAAGCATAAAGCCGTCCGGCTTCCCCGGAACTGCGCGCAGGTTGTAAGGGCGTTTTGTTCCTGTAGGTAATGAACTGAGGGAATACGTTTTTGTATTTTTTTGAATTGGTATGAGTGTTGTATACTTTGGCAGTTTATTGTGTAAATGTTGGGCGGAGTTAGTGTTGGTGGTTAGTATAGCATATTTTGTGCAGAAGAGACAGAGATAAAGTGAGTGTGGGGAGCAAAGATTTGGGGCTGTTTCCGGGGGATGGGGGCGGTTCTGCTTTCGGGTGTCCCTGGGGCGGGGCCGGTGGGGGTATTTTCCTTGCCAACCTCAAAAATGGGGGATTTCTAACTGTTCCCTGCGGCCGGTTCCCGGCTGCCCTTAACGGCTTGTTTGACGAGCGCAGGAAACATCTGACATTAATAAGAAAACGTTAACAGCGAGGAGTTCAGCCGTATTAGCCGGGGACCGGCCGCAGGGAACAGTTAGAAATCCCCCATTTTTGAGGTTGGCAAGGAAAATACCCCCACCGGCCCCGCCCCAGGGACACCCGAAAGCAGAACCGCCCCCATCCCCCGGAAGCGGCCCCAAATCTTTGCTCCCCGCACGGACGGGAAACCAATGGAGGATGAAGGGATGAGATTTATTATTTCACCGGCTAAAAAGATGAATGTGGACGGGGATACGATGGAGGCTGTTGGGAGGCCGGTTTTTTTGGAGAGGGCGGAGGTGCTTAAGGGATGGCTGCAGGGGCAGTCTAAGGAGGAGCTGCAGAGGCTTTGGGGGTGTAATGAAAAAATTGCGGAGTTGAATTATGAGAGGCTGCGGGGGATGGATTTAGAGAAGGGGGTGACTCCGGCGGTGCTGGCTTATGAGGGGATTCAGTATCAGTATATGGCGCCCCGGGTGTTTGAGGCGGGTGAGTGGGAGTATGTGGAGGAGTATGTGAGGATTTTATCGGGGTTTTATGGGATACTGCGGCCGCTTGACGGGGTGGTGCCGTATCGGCTGGAGATGCAGGCGAAGGGGAATCCGGAGGGAAAGGGAAATTTGTATGATTTCTGGAAGGATGCGATCTATGGGAAGCTGCGGGAGGAGACGGATTGTATTGTGAATCTGGCTTCCAAGGAGTATTCGCGGTGCGTGGAGGATTGGCTGACGGGGGATGTGAGGTATATAAGCTGTGTTTTTGGGGAAGAAAAGATAAGAGATGATAAGAGCGTACCGGGGAAAAAGGGGTGGCCGCCGGTGGTGCAGAAGGGGACGCAGGCGAAGATGGCGAGAGGGGAAATGGTACGGTTTGCGGCGCAGCAGGATATCAGGGACTGGAGGGAGCTGAAGGGCTTTAACAGGCTGGGATATGAATTCAGGGAGGAGTATTCCTCGGAAAGTCAGCTGGTGTTTGTAAAAAAGAAGGATTAGGTGCGGTCCGTATCCCCCTTGGCTTTCTGCTGTAACGGTCTGCTCACCGGCCTCTTTGTCGGCCTGTACCTGGAATTGCGGGGAGGGCGGATGAGCGCGCTATTTGACAGGGGGAGGATCTGGCATTAAACTAAAGAATGAGGAACAGCGGTTCGGGTGGCTGAAACGTTAGAAACAGGAAAGGAAATGGATTGAGATGTACGTGATAGCTGGGCTTGGTAATCCGAAGCGGGAGTATGAGAATACCCGGCATAATGTGGGATTTGATGTGATAGATGCCATTGCTTCCAAATATGGAATCAGGGTGATTGAGAGGAAGCATAAGGCCCTTGTGGGCAGGGGCTATATTGACGGAATGAAGGTGGTGCTTGCAAAACCGCAGACTTTTATGAATCTGAGTGGTGAAAGCATCCGGGAAATCATAGACTATTATAAGGTAGATCCTCAGTCGGAGCTGGTGGTGGTGTGCGATGATATCAGCCTGGAGCTGGGACAGCTGCGTATCCGGAAAAAAGGAAGCGCAGGCGGGCATAACGGATTGAAAAATATTATTGCCCAGTTGGGGACGGACGGCTTTGCGCGGATTAAAATGGGCGTGGGCAATAAGCCGGAGGGATATGATCTGGCGGATTATGTGCTCGGACATTTTACCGGCGCGGAGCGCAAAATCATGGATGAAAGCATTGGGTATGCGGTGGATGCTGCCGTGACCATGCTGGAGAAGGGGCCGGACGAGGCCATGAACAGATTCAATGGAAAGCGGGCAGGCGGGGAAGGTAAATGAATGCGATAACAGCACCGTTACGGAAACTGGCGGAATTTGAAGAGGGTCAGGCGCTTCTGAAAAAGGAGAGGGCCTGTATCGGCTTTACCGGATGTGTGGATTCCCAGAAGCTTCATATGGCGTATGGACTCAGCGATGGTTTCCGGTATAAAATCATCGTTACTTTCAGTGATTTGAAGGCGCGGGAAATTTATGAGGATTATCAGTTTTATGACAGGGATGTGACCCTGTATCCTGCGAAGGATCTGATTTTTTACCAGGCGGATATCCATGGGAACCAGCTGGTGACGGATCGGATGAAGGCGCTGCGTAAAATTATTGAGGGGAAGCCGCTGACGGTGATCACCACCTTTGCGGCGTTGATGTCCCCCCAGGTGCCTTTGGAGGAAATCGCTGCGTCGGTCATCCATATTGACGGCGACAGCAGGCTGGACGAGGGCAGTCTCGCCCGCAGCCTGACGCAGATGGGATATGAAAAAAATTATCAGGTGGACGCGCCGGGGCAGTTTTCCATCCGGGGCGGGATCATTGATATTTTTGATCTGACGGAGGAAAATCCATACCGTATCGAGCTGTGGGGGGAGGAAGTGGAGTCCATCCGCAGCTTTGACCTGCTCAGCCAGCGCAGTGTGGAGAAGCTGGCTAACGTGGATATTTATCCGGCGACGGAAATGATGCTTTCCGGGCAGCAGAAGGAGGAAGGGCTTCGGAAAATTGAGAAGGAGGCGAAGGCCTTTGCCGGGAAGCTTCAGGAGTCGTTCCAGACGGAGGAGGCGCACCGGGTCAGGACGCAGGTGAAAGAACTGCGGGAGCAGGTGCAGGAGTTTTCCCAGATTACGAACCTGGAAAGCTATATCCGGTATTTTTATGAGGAGACGGTTTCGTTCCTGAAGTTTTTCCCGGTGGGGGAGACCTGTGTTTTTATTGATGAGGCGCTGCGGGTAAAGGAGCATGCTTCAGCGGTTGAGATGGAATTCAGGGAGAGCATGGGGCACAGGCTGGAGAAGGGCTATATTTTGCCGGGACAAGCGGATCTGTTGTATGGCTTTGAGGAAACGGCCGGGTTTCTGCAGAATTTAAGGTGTGTGCTGCTTTCTTCCATGGACAGTAAAAATGCGCTGCTGAAGCCGCAGAAGAAGTTTGATGTGAATGTAAAAGGCATGTCCTCCTATAACAGCAGCTTTGAAGCGCTGGTTTCGGATTTGAAGCGGTATAAGAAAAACGGCTTCCGGGTGCTTCTGCTTTCAGGCTCGCGGACCAGGGCGAAGCGGCTTGCGGAGGATCTGCAGGAGCAGGGGCTATCAAGCTTTTACAGCGAGGATGGGGATCGTGAGGTAAAATCCGGAGAGGTCATGCTGTATTACGGGCATGTGAAGCGGGGGTTTGAGTATCCGCTGCTGAAATTCGTGGTGATCACGGAGAGTGATATTTTCGGTTCGCAGCAGAAGAAAAAGAAGAAGAAAAAGAAGTTTGAAGGCCAGAAAATCAATGATTTTGCCGAACTGAAGATCGGCGATTATGTGGTGCATGAGAGTCATGGTCTGGGCATCTATCAGGGGATTGAAAAGGTTGAGGTGGATAAGGTTGTAAAGGATTACATCAAGATTTCCTACCGGGACGGAGGAAATCTGTATGTGCTTGCCACGGGGCTGGATGTGATTCAGAAGTATGCGTCCTCCGATGCGGCCAAAACGCCCAAGCTTAACAAGCTGGGCACCCAGGAATGGAGCCGGACCAAATCCAAGGTGCGCAGCGCTGTGGATGAGGTGGCAAAGGATTTGGTGGAGCTTTATGCCGTCAGACAGCAGAAGGAGGGGTATCCTTATTCCAGGGATACGGTATGGCAAAAGGAGTTTGAGGAGTGCTTCCCATTTGAGGAGACGGAGGATCAGCTGGCGGCGATTGCAGCTACCAAGGAGGATATGGAAAGCTACCGGATTATGGACCGCCTGATATGCGGCGACGTGGGCTACGGTAAGACGGAAATCGCCATTCGGGCCGCGTTCAAGGCCATTCAGGATGGAAAACAGGTGGCGTTTTTAGTGCCTACCACGATCCTTGCCCAGCAGCATTATAATACCTTTGTCCAGAGAATGAAGGATTTCCCGGTGCGGATTGATCTGATGTCCCGTTTCCGGACGCCGTCGGAGCAGAAAAAAACGGTGGAGGATCTGCGGAAAGGGCAGGTGGATATTGTCATCGGGACGCACCGCATCCTTTCTTCGGATATCCAGTTCAAGGATCTGGGGCTTCTGATCATCGACGAGGAACAGCGTTTCGGGGTGACCCACAAGGAAAAAATCAAGAAAATCAAGGACAATGTGGATGTGCTGACGCTGACGGCGACGCCTATCCCCAGAACCCTCCATATGTCGCTGGTGGGCATCCGGGATATGAGCGTGCTGGAGGAGCCGCCCAACGACAGGCTGCCGATCCAGACGTTTGTATGTGAGTATAATGAGGAGATGGTACGGGAGGCCATTGTCAGGGAGCTGACCAGGGGCGGCCAGGTTTATTATGTGTATAACCGGGTCAACAATATAGCTGATGTGGCGGCCGCGCTGCAGCAGCTGGTGCCGGAGGCTGTCGTGGCCTTTGCCCACGGGCAGATGAAGGAGCATGAGCTGGAGCGGATTATGTATGATTTCATTAACGGGGAAATAGACGTTCTGGTTGCCACCACGATTATTGAAACCGGGCTGGATATTTCCAATGTGAATACCATGATCATACATGACTCCGATCAGCTGGGGCTTTCCCAGCTCTATCAGCTGCGCGGGCGCGTGGGGCGTTCCAACCGGACCGCCTATGCCTTTTTGATGTATAAACGGGATAAGATGCTCAAGGAAATCGCGGAAAAACGTCTTTCCGCCATCCGGGAATTTACGGATCTTGGAAGCGGGTTTAAAATTGCCATGCGGGATCTGGAAATCAGGGGTGCAGGCAATCTTTTGGGACGGAAGCAGCATGGCCATATGGAAGCGGTAGGCTACGATCTTTATTGCAAAATGCTCAATGAAGCGGTGAAGAATCTGAAGGGCGAGCTTACGATTGTGGATTTTACCACCACGGTGGAGCTGGAGGCGGATGCGTTTATCCCGCCCTCTTATATCGTCAACGAGCAGCAGAAGCTGGATATTTACAAGCGTATTGCCGGGGTGGAAACTCATGCGGAAAGCGAGGATATGAAGGAGGAGCTGCTTGACCGGTTCGGGGAGGTTCCGAAATCTGTGGATAACCTGCTCCGGATTGCGCTGATCCGTGTATTGGCGCATGAGCTGTATATTACGGAAGTGAAGGGGCGGAATGGGGAACTGAAAATCACCATGCGGCCGGATGCCAATGTGCGGGTGGAAAATCTCCCTGTAATTCTGGAGAAGCATAAAAACAAGCTGACCTTCAGCGCCAAGGGGACGCCGGTATTTTTTTACCGTTATAAGAAATGCGGCGTTGTGGAAAAGGATGCGGAAAACCTGATCCGTCTGACGGAGGGACTGCTTGCCGACATGAAAGAGATACTGGCGGGGAATTAGGACGGCGTTTTTGCCGTAAGGATAGGAGACAGCAATGGATAAAACAGACTACAGGATTTTACGGATATTGAAGGAAAACGGCCGGGAGTCCGCCTCTGATATCGGAAAGGAAATTCATCTGTCCGTGTCGGCAGTACTGGACCGGATAAAAAAGCTGGAGGATTCCGGTGTGATAAAAAGCTATACGATTCTGGTGGATTCGTCAAAGCTGGGCAATGATGTGATCGCCCTGATGGAGGTCAGCCTGGAGCATCCCCGTTTTTATGATGAATTTACGGAGACGGTGAGGGGGATTGACGCTGTTGTGGACTGTTATTATCTGACGGGGGATTTTGACTTTAACCTGAAGGTGACCTGCGCGTCCTCGGATGAGCTGGAGCAAATCCACAGGAAAATCAAATCTATTCCCGGAGTTTCGGCCACCAGGACGCATTTTGCGCTGAAGGAAGTGAAGAATGTGTATGCGGCAATACCCGGGGAATAAGAACGGCGGCCCGATTGCCTGAATTGCTCCCTGTAAAAAAGGGGCGGTAACAGCCGGAAGGTTCCTTTCAAATTGCTGATTGATGCGGTATCGCAGGCAGGTCTGCGATAGACAGGAGGTAAACAAATGAAAAAGGTTCTTGTAGTGATTGACATGCAGAATGATTTTATTGACGGTTCTTTGGGAACTGCGGAGGCGCAGGCCATTGTGGGAAAAGTGCTTGAGAAAATAAAGGCCTATCCTGCGGACCGGATTTACGCCACCAGGGATACGCACGGTGAGAATTATCTGGAAACGCCGGAAGGAAAGAGCCTTCCGGTGGTTCATTGTGTGCGCGGCACCGATGGCTGGCAGATCCGTCCGGAAATTGCCAGGGCCATGCCGGATGCAGTCATTGTGGATAAGCCCACCTTCGGTTCCACGGCGCTGGCAGAGCTTCTTTTTGAGGAAAATAAAAAAGAAACGCTGGAAATTGAACTGGTGGGGCTGTGCACCGATATTTGTGTGGTGTCCAACGCGCTTCTTCTTAAGAGCTTTATGCCGGACAACCGGATCGCAGTGGATCCTGCATGCTGTGCGGGAGTGACGCCAAAGAGCCATGAGGCGGCCCTGCTCACCATGAAAATGTGCCAGATAGCCATGGAAGGGCAGGAACAGGCATGAAAATCATATATCAGATAGGTATCATTTTTTCCCTGTGCTGGGTGAGCCAGATTGTGGAGGCGCTGCTTCCCATTGACTTTCCCGCCAGTGTTATCGGGATGATTCTGTTGTTTGCCCTGCTCGTATTCCGGGTGTTGAAGGTGGAGCATATCCGGGAAAAGTCGGATTTCCTGCTGGCAAATATGGCTTTCTTTTTTGTGCCTGCGGGAGTGAGCATTATCAATTATTTTGATGTTTTAAAGAGCAGCGTGGTACAGCTTCTTCTGATATGCCTGTTCACTACCGTGCTTACCTTTGCGGCTACGGCAGGGAGCATACGGCTGACGCTGAAGCTGATGAACCGCAGAAAGGGAGGGCAGGAAAATGGCTGAGCTGACATCTTCTCCCTTTTTCGGCATTGCCCTGAGCATTATTGCCTTTTCCATCGGGGTATGGATTCAGAAGAAAACAGGGCTTGTGGTCTGCAATCCCCTGATTATTGCCATTGTGCTGGTTATCGGGGTGCTGCTGCTGTTTCATATTCCTTATGAGGCTTACAATGAGGGCGGAAGCATTATCAATATGTTCCTTGCTCCGGCCACCAGCTGTCTGGCGGTTTCCATCTATACAAGGGTGGAGCTTCTGAAGAAGAACTGGCTTCCTATTCTGGTGGGCTGTACTGTGGGATCGCTCACCTCCATGGGGAGTGTTTTCCTGCTGTGCAGGCTGTTCGGCCTGGATGAAGCGATGACGAATTCCCTGCTCCCCAAGTCCGTTACCACGCCTATTGCGGTGGGAATTTCCGAGAGCCACGGCGGGCTTGTGCCGGTAACGGTGGTGGCGGTTATTATCACGGGCATTATGGGTAGCATTCTGGCGCCGTGGCTGATACGTATCTTCCGGGTGAAGGATTCCATGACGGCAGGCCTTTCTATCGGCGCGTGCAGCCATGCGGTGGGAACCTTCAAAGCAATTGAGCTGGGGGAGACGGAAGGGGCCATGAGCGGGCTGGCCATCGGTATCTGCGGGATACTTACCGTTGTATTTTCTTTGTTTTTGATTTAGTTCCTGCTTTGTTCAGGCATGGAGTAAATACTCTGAGTAAAATGTGAGGTTTCCGTAAGGGAAGCCTCTTTTTAGTTTATATGCTGTAAAATGAGTCAACTTTCGGCAGTAACTGTAAGGAGGCTGAACAGTTACGGTTATAGGCGTGTGATATTCATAAAAAAGCATGAATCCTGTTAATGATTTTTAAGTAATAAAAACAGTGAATATTTTCCTCAATTTTACAAATACTACATTTACCAAACCAATGAAGTCAAATACCTTACAGCAAGCGCGGTGGACAAGTTCCGGGGTATCTGGCCTCGCGGCAGTCACAGGATGGACATGCGGGTATGTCCGGCCGGCCGTTGCCTGCGGGAATAAAATAAATGTAAAAAGAGGTTAAGAGGCGCACAGCCAAAGACCATGCAGAAGGAGGAAATATGAAAGCGACAGGAATTGTGCGGAGAATAGATGATCTGGGTAGAATTGTCATCCCCAAGGAAATCAGGAGAACACTGAGGATCCGGGAAAGCGATCCCCTTGAAATTTTTACCGACAGGGAGGGAGAGATTATACTGAAGAAATATTCCCCTATCGGTGAAATGAGTACATTTGCAAAACAGTATGCGGAAAGTCTGGCACAGGTATCCGGGCAGATGACGCTGATTGCGGATCGTGACCAGTTTATAGCGGCAGCAGGCGGCTGCAAGGCGCTTATGGGAAAATCCATCAGCAAAGCGCTGGAGGAATACATTGAGAACAGGGAAAGCATTCTCGCTGCAAAGGGAGATAAGAATTTTATTCAGGTTACTGAGGAAGGAGAACCGGAATTTATACATGAAGCCATCAGCCCTATTATCTGTGAAGGCGATGTAATCGGCGCGGTGCTTCTTCTGAATAACGATCCCAAGTTAAAAATGGGAGAAGTGGAGCAGAAGCTGATTCTGTCCGCAGCCGGTTTTCTCGGCAGGCAGATGGAGCAGTAGGAAAAAGAAAGCTGAAAAAAACAACAAGGCAGACAAAAAGCGGCTGCAGGGTTTCCGGGAGAGAAGTGATATGCTCCAAATATCGGAAAAACCTGCGCCGCTTTTATTTTTTATATGGAGGCCGGAGCAATTTTCGAAATCGCTCTAACAGGCATCAGGGCAGCCGGGGGCCGCTTTGTCCACACCGATATACATCCTGTCCTCAAAGGGGAGATAAATGCGTTTTCCCTGCAGGGAGGAAAGATAAATTCCCTTTACGATTTCCAGCGTTTTCCGTCCCTCGGTGACATCCACCCTGACAGGCTCGTCGTTGATTATGGAAAGATAGAAATCACGGATCTGGGACAGGTGGCCGCTTCCCCAGTAGGCAGGGGTACTGCCGTTGGCATCGGCAGTGGGAAGGATTTCCTGGTAAACCCCGTCTGTTTCATAAAAACCGGTGTCCTGCTTCAGGCCGCAGCGTCCTTTTTCCCCCTGGAATTCCAGGTAAATGGGGGCGTCCGCTGCGTAGGAATTGCAGGCGTAGAGGCTGTAAATACAGCCGTTCTTAAAACGGATGGCCGCTTCCGCGGTATCCTCTACAAAAATTTTGTCGTGATAATGGTTATGCACGCTGCCGTCTATCCACTCCACGTCGCTGTCCAGTATATACCTGATGCGGTCAATGCTGTGGATTGCCTGGTCGATGAGCACGCCGCCGCCTTCCTTGTCCCAGGTTCCTTTCCAGTCGCTTCCTTCATAATAGGAATAGGGACGTGACCAGGTGAGATAGGAGCGGGCGCTGAGGATGCGGCCGAAGCGGCCTTCCCCTATCATCTGACGGAGCTGCTGTACGCCTTTTTCATAACGGGTCTGAAAAATGACGCCCAGTTTTTTACCGGAAGCCGCTTCTGCTGCTTTCATAAGATCCGCGTCCTGAAGCGTGATGGCCACCGGTTTTTCCGTAAGGACATGCATTCCTGCCTGCAGGGCGCGGACTGCCATGGGGGCATGCAGGTAATGGGGCAGGCACAGGTGGACCACATCAATTCCTTTTTCCTGTAGATCCTCGAAGCCGGTTCCGTAAGCGGCGCCGAAGGGGGCGGCAAAGGCCCGAGCCTTTTCAATATCTGTGTCTATGGCACAGACGAATTCTGCGATATCCGATAATTTCGGAAATGCGTTTGCATAGCAGGCGGAAATTCTTCCGCAGCCTATCAGGGCAATTCGAAGTTTTTTCATAAGGACTCCTGTCTGCGTGGCGAAGCACGTGTTTTAATGAGGCGGAAGGTGCGTTCCCGCCTTTATTTTTTTGCTTTTGGATGGAAGGGGTTCCGGCCTGCGGCCGGGCCGGCAGTACTCCCAAATTATCCGATAAAAAAGCTGCCTTTCATTGATCCCGTAAACTGATAGTGAATGTCAAAAAAGTACTTCATGGCGCCGTTATAGCAGGCGTAGGCATCCAGCCCGCTGTAGCGGATGCGCACGTTTTCCGTCATGCGGCGAAATCCGGTTTCCTGCAGGGACAGACGGATTTCCTCTAAAAAAACGGGGCCGAGGGTACAGGCATTGCCGCCAAGGACAATCAGGCGCGGATGGACGAGGCAAATCAGGTTGGACAGGGCAAAGGAAAATTCCCGGGCCATTTTCCGTATCACCTGAATCGCTGTCTGGTCCCCATAAAGGGCGGATCTCCCCAGGTCGGCATAGCTGATGGAGGGCAGGGAAAGAAGGGAGGAGGAGGTTCCTTCGGCATGAAGCCGTCCGGGCAGGGCTTCTTCCGAGAGGACCAGCTCCAGGCAGCCGTTATTCCCGCAGGGGAAGTGCGGACCCTGCGGGGAGATGCTGAAATGGCCGAATTGTGTATAGGAGGCGCAGGCCCTTCCCAGAAGCCTGTCCTGGATAAAGAGCGCCGCGCCGATTCCGCGGCTGAAGCGGATGAAGGCATAGTCCTTTTCCAGGATTGCAGTGTAAACCTTTTCCGCATAAGCGGCGCAGGCGGTGTCGTTGAGAACTGCTGCCGCGTAGGAGGAAAAGGTTTCCCGAAGAAGAGGAATCACGCCGGTCTCCCCCTGATCCTGTTCCAAAGAAATGGTAGTGGAGAAAACCGTTTCTTTTTCCGGATCAATCATGGCGGGCAGCACGAAGCAAATCCCGAGAAGCTGCGTACTGCGGATGAGCTTCAGCATCCTTTCCTCCAAAAAGGCATGGCAAAGCTCCGTATAGGAGTCCCCGGGCGTTCTGTAAAGCTCCTGCTGCAGGAGGGGGGAACCACAGATATCAATGAGCTGGGCGTGCACCCTTTTTTCCTCCCAGCCAAAAACAGCGATATAGTGGTTCCCGGAGCAAAGCTCCAGGCAGTTGGGCTTTCTGCCCACGCCGGCGCTGTCTCCGGTGCCGGAATCATACAGGAAGCCGCTTTCCGTCAGCTCATCGATAAGCGCTGAAACGGCAGTGCGGCTCAATCCTGTTTTCTTTGCAAGGGCGGCCCTGGAGATTCCGCGGTTTTCAAAAATGGAGTTGTAGAGCAGCTTCAGGTTGGTATTTTTAATGAGCTGTTGATTGACTAATTTCATGGGCACCTCTTTGGTGAATTGCGGCCATGCCGGCATGGCGGGCAGTATATTATGGCAGTAGCTGTGATGACACAAAGCATATAATTGTTTATGGATAAGCATAATTGTTATCTCATATTACAATTGGAATTTTAACACAGACAACAAAGAAAGGCAACGGATACGTTCTCATTGCGCAGTGATTTTAAATGGCTGGATGCCTGCAGCGGTTTAATTGTCAGAACTGTTTTAATTGTAGTGGAGAGTGTAGGTTACTGTTCACTCAGTACTGTGCATTTACTGCACAGTACGTAAGAAAGTGATTCAAGAGTGCATAAATCCCATTGCCGCAGGCGATTTTTAATGGATTTATGCAGTTACTGGTCACGGAGTGAACAGTAACGAGTGTAGTGGAGAGAAAAATTTAGGCATGCAAAAGGGATTGACAAGTACATTGCAGAATGCTATCTTGAATTTGTAAGATGATATTACTAATTGAGACTGCAAAACAGGGAAGGGAAAAAAGAGAAGCCGAAGGATGCGTACTGCCAGTCTGTGTAACAGGCAGGGGCATCAATTCGCGCAGACAGGAGGAGTCATGAAAATTGGATTAATTGGTTGCGGGGGCATGGGAACCACACATAATCTGTCCCTGAAAGCATTATCCGGGAAAATGGATGTGGAGGTAACGGCGCTTGCCGACTGCAGGCAGGAATTTCTGGAGCGGGCCGCAAAGCAGTGGCCGCAGGCAAAGACCTATGTCACAGGCAGGGAGCTGCTGGAAAATGAGGAACTGGATGCGGTACATATATGTCTTCCCAGCTATCTTCATGCGGAACATGCCGTTTTAGCCATGGAAAAGGGCATGCATGTTTTTTGCGAAAAGCCGGTCTGCCTTACGGCGGAGGAGGGCAGGCGGCTGCTTGAGGTGCAGAAGAAAACCGGTGTCAGCGTGATGGTAGGGCAGGTGGTGCGCTCCTTTGATGAATACCGTTATCTGAAGGATGTATATGACAACAAAACCTACGGGAAATTAAAATCCATCGTGATGCAGCGTATCAGCGGCGATACGAAGTGGGGCTTTGAGGACTGGTTCCATGATGAGAAAAAGAGCGGCAGCGTGATACTGGATCTGCATATCCATGATCTGGATTTTCTACGGTATATGCTGGGAGAGCCGGATTCCTTTGAGGTAAAGGCAACTGCTTTTGACAGCGGCATGGTAAACCAGGTGCTTGTTTCCTACCAGTTCGGGGATGTTTTTGCCACGGCGGAGGGTATATGGGATGTATGTACACAGCTTCCCTTCGATCCGTCCTTCCGTGCCTGCTTTGAAGAAGCAACGGTAATATTCCAGGGCAGGAGCAATCCTTCCCTGACGGTCTGGCACAAAGGCGGGGAGGTCAACCACCCGCAGCTTGCGCCTGAGTTTACCATGCATGATACCTCAGCCGGAATCAATATATCTGACTTGGGGCCTTACTATACGGAAATTAAATACTTTTATGACTGCCTGAAGCAGGAAAAAGAGATCGAAAGGGCGCCGCTTTCGGAGGGCATAAAATCTGTGCTGCTGGGGCTGGAGGAACTGAAGGCGGCTAAAAAATATCTGGAGGAAAACAGAAGGAGGGCATAGGCAAATGCGTGTAGGCGTGGTGGTAGGTTTACATAAGGATACGGATTTAAAGGAAAAGTTCAGCGAACTGGGGGAAATGGGAATGGAAAGCTGCCAGCTTGTGTGCTGGGACAGGACGCTTCTGAATGAGGAGACGGCAGCCCTTGTAAAACAGGCGGTTGAGGAAGAAAAGATTGACATCACAGCTTTCTGGTGCGGCTGGGAAGGCCCCAGGACCTGGAATTTTTATGAAGGGCAGGAAACGCTCGGCCTGGTGCCTGCGGCATTCCGGTTCCAGAGGCTGCAGATGCTGATGGAGGGCTCTGATTTTGCAAAGCTGATCGGTGTGAAGAATCTGGTAACGCATGTGGGATATATGCCGGAAAATCCATATGATCCGAATTATCAGGGCGTGATCATATGTCTGAAGGAGCTTGCTGCAAAATGCAGGGAAAACGGACAGAATTTTCTGTTTGAAACCGGCCAGGAAACTCCTGTCACGCTGAAAAGGGCAATTCAGGATATCGGCCTTGATAACGTGGGCGTGAATCTGGATCCGGCCAATCTGCTCATGTACGGTAAAGGAAATCCGGTAGATGCGCTGGATGTGTTCGGAGAGTATGTCCTTGGCATCCACGGCAAGGACGGCTGCTATCCCACGGACGGCCATGAGCTGGGGGCGGAGATGCCCTTGGGCCAGGGAAGGGTGAATTACCCGGCCTTTATCAGAAAGCTGAAGGAAATCGGCTATGAAGGCGATATCACGATAGAGCGGGAAATATCCGGTGAGGAACAGAAGAAGGATATTCTGATGGGGAAAAAGCTGCTGGAGGATTTGATAGCAGCGGAAAATTCTGTTTTGACAAAAGCACAGAATTAGCAGGCTGGCAGATATGATGTGAGGAGCCGGAAGTTCACATCATTCCCGGTAAACATATCTGACCGCATAGATGCGGTTACCAAAGTCAGACAACGGTACAAGCGAGTCCGAAGGGTTCATGGGATCCATGCACCGGAATTCTTTTCCGTTACTGTTTACGATAAGTACATAATGAAAGCTGCCGGAACCGTTTACGCGGACCCGTACGATGGGGAATATGCGTTTTGCCAGAAGCTTTTCCAGCGTTTTTCCGGTGATGCCGTCTGTGCCCTGCCTTACGGCTGTGACGTTCAGGGCGTTTTCCAGCGGCTCCCATTGGATATTGCCTTCATTATCATACACCTGCTCTTTGGATAAGAACATATTTAAGGCGCCCGGATCGATACTGTCCGCGGCGCCTGTTATTGTCTCGTCAAATTGCTGTTTGCTATTGCTTTCCGTTTGATTTTTCGTTCCGCACAGGGCAGGAACGGCTTATTCTTTATGAATAAAGTATATTCAGTATACGCGTACTTTTTTCCTGCTGTCAATCTGCCGTATTATTGACATCTGCCGTATTATGTAAGCTGCTGTATTGCCATATTGCAGAAGCCACTATATTGCGTATTCCTAAATCTCCAGTATTGCGATAATTCAGCGGCAGCTCCACCGTTGTTACTGCGCATGGAATGAATAGCGGCTTTTAGGCCACACCCTATTAAATTTATCAGAATTTGTTCCCGGGATAGAAATATACGTTCATATGAGGTATGATGATAAAAAGAGGAGCTTAAGCTGCGGAGGAGGGACGGACCGCGGCCGGTGCTCCGGAATAGATGGTGGCTGCCTATGAATTTACAGAAGTTCTTGTTGCTTGCAGCAGCGGCGGTGCTGATGGCTGCTTTCGGTCAGCATTATTTTCGGAATAATACAAAAAAAGAAAAACAGGTGCTGGTATTCAAGGCGCTGGCTACGGCCATGCCGGTTATGCTGGCATTTTTGTATGCCCTGACAGCGCAGGAGGTGCACAGGACGCTTTCCCTGATGATTTTGGCAGGGGCTTTCCTGTGCATGACGGCGGATGTGCTGCTGGAGCTTTATTTCCTTTCGGGAGTTGTCTCCTTTGGGCTGGGGCATGTCTGTTTTATCGCGGCTTATATGCATCTGACACAGTTTCGCGGATACACGGTGCTGGTATTTCTGCTGTTCTTTTTGCTCATGCTTTTGCTTCATGGGAAATTTCTGCCGCAGCCCGGCTGGCAGATGATACTTATGATAGGTTATGCGGCGCTTCTTTCCGCCATGTCAGCGATGGCTGTGACGGCGGCGGTTCAGCTGGGCAGCCCGGCCGGGTATCTGACGGCGGCAGGAGGAATCTGTTTTTATATATCCGATAATATTCTGGGCTTCCGCCTGCTGCACGAAACGAAATCCCGTGTTTTGAGCGGGGTGCTTCTGACGCTGTATTATTCGGCGGTATATCTGATTGCAGCCGCAATGTATTTTCTGTGAGCAGCGGGAGGAAAAGAGAGGTGCTTACGGCAAAAGAGAAAGCCGCCGGCAAAAGAGAAAGCCGCCGGCAAAGGAGAACGCCGCCATGGAGTTAAAGAGGAATACCAGGCGGCGTTTTTTACAGCTGTCTATGAACCAATCGGTCTTGCGATCACCAAACGAACGCAAAATATGCAATGTTTTTACCTCCTAAAACACAATTAATACATAGACTATGCGATTTAATTACGTTATACTCAGAAAAGTAAAGAAACGATCAGTTATGTAAAATCTTAGGCCGTTCTGTAAGAAGCCGGCCGGTTGACTGGCTTTTACGGTATTCCGAAGGAGACTCGTTGCAGAACTTATGGAAGACCCGGTTGAATTGTGAAAAGCTGGTGAAGCCGCAGGCGGAAGAAATATCTGTAATCTTGTCTTCCGTATTGAGCAGCAGGAACTGACAGTTGCGGATGCGTACCAGGTGGATGTATTGGGTAATGGTATAGCCGGTGACTTCCTTAAATTGATGGGACAGATAAAAAGGATCCATGTAGATGCTTTTGGCAAGTTCCTCCAGGGTGAGGTTGTCCATGTAATGGGTATGGATATAATTGGCTACGGTATATATCCGTTCGGACAGACGATCCTCCGGGTTCTCTGTCTTGTAGATATTGCAGTCCTGGAAGTCCTTCAGGTAATACAGAAACTGGGTAAACAGGCTGTGTACCATGAGCTCATAGGCACCGGTCATTTCCTGGGAGCCGGCCTGGTGGGACAACGCTACGATTTCATTCAGGATCCGAACCAGAACCTCCTGTTGGGCTTCCGGAAAACGGAAGATAGGTACGGGCTCATGAAAAGGCGTTAAAAGATTTTCGTAGGTGTCTTTGAAACCATAGCCATCGTCGCGGTACATAAAGGTGATGACCAGTCTCTTGGAGGGCGTTTCACTGGGATAAAAGGACTTATGCAGGCGGGAAGGCTCCAGCAGAACGAAATCATTAGTTCGGATTCTGTAGGGGATGCCCTCGATGAAATGTGTGGCCATTGGGCTTAACAGTATATGGATTTCGTAATAGGAATGAAGATGCTCAAATTCCATGTTCTTTTCCGTAGAACGGACGTCGAAATCAAAAAAATAAAATAGAGAATTTTCAATATCGTTGACAATGATAAAATGTTTTTCTTCATATTCAATTGTCTGAGGCATGGATAACGTACCTTCTTTCTGCCGCGCCGGCATTTAGCCAATTTTTTCACAATTATATTATAGCAGGGCAAATGCCAAATGGCAAGTAATATGAAAAATACAGCAGGTTATTGTTCAGATAAAGGCAGGAGGATAAAGGAATGTTACAGGAAGTTGACAAAAAGCTTCAGCAGCTGATAGGAGCCTTTTCGGAGATCTTATATGAGGATGATGAAATATTCATGGAGAATATGCGCCGGAAAAAGAACCTTCCTGAGGAAGAACTGCAAAAATACGCGCACTGGGAATGGACACAGGGAGTAGGACTTTACGGCATCTGGAAATTGTTTGCCGCTTCCGGCGAGAAAAAATATCTGGAAATGCTGACCCGGTATTATGACAGACAGCTGCAGGTAGGCTTTCCGCAGTGCAATGTGAATACGGCCGCTCCTTATCTGACCCTCTCCTATCTGGCGGAATACCTGCAGAGTGAGACTTACCTGCAGCCCTGCCGGGAAGCCGCGGAATGGATCATGTACGAAATGCCCAGAACCTCGGAAGGCGGGATACAGCATATGACCTCCGATGATGTCAATGAGCAGGAGCTTTGGGACGATACCCTGGTGATGACCGTACTTTTCCTGGCCAATATGGGAAGAATCCTGGATCGGGAGGACTACAGGAACGAGGCCCAGTATCAGTTTCTGCTGCATATGAAATACCTGCAGGATCCGGTCAGCGGCTTCTGGTACCATGGATGGACCTTTCTGGAAAGAAACCACTTTGCAGGGGCTTTCTGGGGGCGGGGGAACTGCTGGATTACAATTGCAATTCCGGAGCTGCTTGACAGCATAACCTGTTCCGAGCCTGTGGCGCGTATTTTACAGGAGGCCCTCAGAAATCAGGTGGAAGCTCTGGCGGGGTATCAGTCGGACAGCGGTATGTGGCACACGCTGCTGGATGATCCGGAATCCTACGAGGAGGCCAGCGCAACCTGTGGCTTTGCTTACGGAATCCTGCGGGGAGTGCACTGCGGGCTTCTGGAGGAAAAGTGGCTGGGGACGGCGGAACGGGCGCTGAAGCCTGTTTTATCCCTGATATCGGAGGAGGGAGTTCTGGGACAGGTATCCTATGGAACACCTATGGGAAGGGAAAACAGGGATTTCTACAAAGAAATTCCGTTGAAGCCCATGCCTTACGGACAGGCGCTGGCTATTTTATTCCTGGTGGAATGGAAAAAATTAAGAGCAGATGACGAAGTGACTGAATAGTTACCGGATTTATCAAAACAACAGGAGGACATATGAAAGGGAAGAACACACCGTCCCGGGCGGACAGGAAAAAAACAAATGCAAAACTCTACCTGAGAAATAACTGGCAGCTGTATGCCATGCTGCTGATTCCCGTCATCTACATGATTTTGTTTAAGTACAAACCCATGTTGGGCGTGGTCGTAGCGTTTAAAAAGTTCAATATTTTCCAGGGTATCTGGAACAGTCCGTGGATTGGACTGGCACATTTTAAGGAAGCCTTTACTTCCCGTGATTTCTGGGATGCCTTGAAAAACACCCTGATACTGAATATGGGAGACTTGATTATCGGCTTTCCCATCCCTATATTTCTGGCAGTTTTCCTGAATGAGCTGAGTAGCGGCAGGGTGCGTAAGGTGACGCAGACATTGCTGTACCTGCCGAATTTCCTGTCCTGGGTTATTATTTCAGGTATCGTTACCCAGCTGTTTGCCAATACCGGTATGGTGAACAACATCGCAAACGCCCTGGGCGCTGAAAGTATCCCGTTTTTGAGCAACAGCGGAATATGGCGGTTTGTGTACTGGTTTTCCGGCGTATGGCAGGGCGCAGGCTATTCTCTTATCGTTTACCTGGCGGCTTTGATGGCTACGGATGCTTCCCTGGGAGAGGCTGCTTACATAGACGGCGCTACACGCCTGCAGCGAATCTGGTATGTGACGCTGCCGCAGATTTCTTCCACGATAACCGTCCTGCTGATTATGCAGATTGGCAAGCTGGTGTCCATCAGCTTTGACAGGCCTTATCTGATGGGAAATACCATGGTGCGTGATGCATCCAGTGTAATCAGCACTTATGTATATTCCATTGGTCTGGCATCAGGGCGGTTTGACTTTGCTACGGCGGTGGGACTTTTCCAGACGGTGGTAGGAGTCGTGCTGGTACTGTCGGCCAACTGGGTGATTAAGAAGATGGGACAGGAGGGGATTGTGTAATGAACAGCGGAATTAACAGCAGAACAGAAAAATTATTCCAGTTCTTCTGGACGGCATTTTTTATCCTGATAACGGTAATCGCGATGATTCCAATTCTGCGGGTTATCTCCGTATCCTTCAGCTCCAAGGATGCGATTACGGCAGGCAGGGTTTTTGTATTCCCGGTAGGCTTTAATACGGAAGCCTATACCAAGGCGTTACAGAGCGGAAGCTTCGTACGTGCATTTGGCTATTCCATCGTACTGATGCTGGGTTCTACGGCAGTGAACCTTCTGATGACTGTGCTGGCGGCATATCCGCTCTCCAAGAAAGGCTTAAAGGGCGGCGGCCTCATCATGACCCTGTTTGTACTGACCATGTATCTGAATCCGGGAATCATCCCTGAATATTTGAACGTAAGAAGCTTTGGCATGATCGATACGGTATGGGCTTTGATAATTCCGGGAGCGCTGAGTGCCTACAACATGATTATCATGTGCAATTCCTTCCGCGGGATTGATTCCGCCATCTATGACGCGGCAAAGATAGACGGCTGCAGCCAGCTTACCACGCTGACAAAAGTGGCGCTTCCGCTGGTATACCCCACAATGGCGACCCTGGGCCTGTTCTATGCGGTGGGCCGGTGGAACGGGATCAGTGATGTATTGTACTACATAAACTCTTCTTCGCTTTATACCGTTCAGATGGTATTGAAGCAGTTTGTGGAGGCGGTGAACGTATCCGTAGAGGAAGGTATGACTACAAACCTGATAGCGGAAAATATCAAGGCGGCAAGTATTGTGATTTCCATGCTTCCCATGTTGGTGGTATATCCGTTTGTACAGAAATTCTTCACTAAAGGCATCATGATCGGGGCTGTAAAGGGGTAACCGGTAAGGTCCGGAAAAACCGATGTACGGCTCCGGAGAGGTGATATGGTTTTGTTAAACTATATCCGGCGGAAAATCCGGATATTTTTAAGAAATATAATTTTAAATGGAGGTACAGCTATGAAGAGAAAAGGTATTTTTAAGAAGACACTGGCAGTTGCCCTTGCCGCTGCAATGACTTTGGCAATGGCAGGCTGCGGCGGAAAAGAGACAGGAGCCGGCACGGCGGACGGAGGCAGCGCCCAGACAGCCGCTTCCGGCACAGAGGCGGCAGCCGGAACAGATACTGCGGAAAAAGGGAAAGAGGTTACCATCCGCGTGATGGCATGGGACAGAGGAAATGCGGCGCCCGGAACAACCACGGAGAATAACGCTCTGACTCAGTGGATCCAGGAGCAGGTAAAGGAACTGTATAATATTAATGTGGAATATGTTTCCGTTCCCCGTTCGGAATCCGATGACAAGCTGAATATCATGATGTCCGGCGGAACCGCCCCGGATATTGTATTTACCTATGATCAGACCCTGTTCTACAGCTATGCCAACAGCGGCGCGCTTCATGAACTGACTGACGTTTATAATCAGTATGGATCCAATATCCAGAAGTTCTGCGCTGAAGCCCAGGATATCAGTGTAATGGAGGATAAGAAATATGCCGTGATGAAGCAGAGAGGTACTGAGGAACCCCGCCACATGGCATACATCAGAAAAGACTGGCTGGACGAGCTTGGCATGGAAATGCCCACTACGAAAGAGGAACTTGGCAAATATCTCTATGCTGTAAAAGAAAAAAATCTGGGCGGCGACACCACTATCCCCTGGGCTATGAGCGGACGGAATGATACCGAGAAGATGTACCTGAATTTCCTTGGTTCCTATGTGGATCTGCCGGATGACCGTACAGCCTATATCTATAATGAATGGTATATGTCGGTGGCTCCCGGTGCGGAGGAAGGCCTGAAGCAGCTGAACCAATGGTACAATGACGGCCTGATCACCAAAGATTTCCCTACTGATACGGCTGAAGATGTATATATGGCGGCAATTTCCAACGGCAACGTGGGATTCGTCCTGGACGACCCTTATCATCCTCATGCAAGCTTTGAAATTCTGAACAATGCATTGGGTCATGAGACCTTCGTACCCATTCAGTGCTTTGATCTGCCGGATGGAAGCTACAGAAATCCTTTTGAGTACCGTTATGCCATGTTTGTAATGATTCCTACCGCCACAAGTGATGAGAAGGTGGAAGCCTGCATGAAGTATCTGAACTGGATGGCTGACCCTGAAGTGGCTGTCAAAATACGTTATACACCGGATTACAAGACAGATGATCTTGGTGTGGCAGTAGAGCCTGCCGAGGCTGAAAAGAACGAGAAAGGTTATCCTGGCACCTGTGATGACTGGTGCATCATGAACCTGAACTTTGAGTGGGCCAATGATCCCGAGGTGCTGGCGCAGACCTCCTTCAACAACCAGGCCACCCAGTGGGCAAGCCTTGAATGGTATCAAAGTATCCAGACAGTGAAGGAAGTAGGAAAGTTCCGTTTCCCTGTATTCTCCTACATAGCAGAAGATGAGCAGACCTACGGCACGGATGTTAAGACCCGTATGATTGAGTTTGTATATCGCTGTATCGTAGCGCCCGCAGATCAGTTTGAGGCTACCTATGAGTCAGGCCGTAACGAGCTGGTAAATGCAGGTTTGCAGAAAATCCTGGACGGAAGAGCAGAATACTTTGACAGCCAGAACTAGAGTGCGTTAATATGGAAGGCGAAGGCTGGATGCACCGAAATTTATAGTTATTGATAAGCAGAATAAGCCTGTTACTCCGGTAGCAGGCTTTTCTCAGGTAATCAATTGATTCCCTGAGCCATGAGCGGCTCCGGGGATATAATAATATGCTTAAGCCACACTTCTTTGTACTTGAGTAATGGGAAAGGAATGAACGAGAATGGAAAAACATTATGAAATAATTTTAAGGGATACCGAGGAACGGGTATTCAGCCGTCTGCGGTCGCAGGAGCTGGATGAAAAAAGCCCCTGTTACGGAGGCTTTTATGACAGGGATCGGATGGTCCAGGCCAAATATACGATTATCTGCGTGGAACCCATGATCACGCTGTATTGTAATCCGGACAGCCGCTATTACCGCAATTCCCTGCTGGCGCAGCGGGCAGAACTGGGGCTTTCCTATATCCGCAGCGTGCAGCACGAAAACGGACTTTTTGACTATGTTACCTGTAACTTCTTCTCAGCGCCGGATACGGCTTTCTGCATTGGTTTCTTTATCCCGGTGTATGAGTATCTGCAAAAGCTTGGGAATCGCACCGAACAGGAAGAGATTTTTTTACATAGGGTGGGGGAAATTGTACATGACGGCGCATACGGCCTGCTGGAGGGCGGCTTCCATACGCCCAACCACCGTTGGGCAATTGCTTCTTCACTGGCGAAATGCGGGGTGCTTTTCAATGATAAAAAGCTGTCGGAAAGCGCGGGTATTTACCTGATAGAGGGGATTGACTGCAATGCCGACGGTGAGTTCGCAGAGAAATCCGCCGGTAATTATAACAGCGTTAATAACGATGCCATGCTGATGCTTTCCGACGCCACTGGGGACGCCCAATACGAGCAGCATACTATCCGCAACCTTCATATGATGCTTACCTACTGGGAGCCGGACGGAAGTATTTTCACTGCCAATTCCACCCGTTTCGACAAAGACAGGCTGGTATATCCATTGAGCTATTACATAGAGTATCTGGCCATGGGCATGAAATATGACATTCCGGAATTCCTCGGGATGTGCAACACTATTTTTGACATCATTGAGGAAAAAAAGATTTCCTCGCCGGAATGCCTGATTTATCTGATGCTGCACCCCGAATACCGAAGCTTTGAGTATGCGGGACGCTATGAACAGCCGGATTTCGTCCGGTTATATGAGGATTCCGGAATACTGCGGGCCAGGAAGGGGCACTACAGCTACACGGTGATGCGGGAGAAGTCCAATTTCCTCTATTTCCATAACGGAACCAGCAAGCTGGAGATGAAGGTGGCGGGAAGCTTCTGTGAGCACAGGGCGTTTAAGGCGGAAACGATGGAAATCCTGCCTGGCGGCACGGCCCATCTCCATCAGACCATGAGGGGCTGGTACTACCTGCCTTTTGAAGAAAAGCCGGAAACCAGCGACTGGTGGAAGATGGATCAGAGCAAGAGGAAGAAGAAGCTGGGACCGGATATGGAGATTGATGTGTATGTGGAGCCTGCGGAGGGCGGCATAGACGTGCGTGTGGTAACAGAGGGAGTGCAGGGAGCACCCTGGAGAGTGGAGCTGGCCTTTTCCGGCATTGATTATATGGCAAGCGAGCATGTGATGCTTCCGGTGAACGGCAGTGAGGTGTTGGTAATCAAGGATCCGGAACTGGAGGTCTACAATGAAAAGGACAGCCTGTTAATCGGGCCGGGATTTGGAGAGCATCGTTTTACAGAGGGGAAGGAGGACAGTGAAACCAAGACCCCGGGAGCTGTTACGGTATATTTCACCGATTATACTGCCTTCGACCATACGATCCGCATCCGTAACCGCAGGGATCTGGAGGAAAAACTGCTGGCCGGGCAGTAAGGACGGTCAGGAAAATGGAAAGAGAATATTATGAATGACAAAAAAATAAAAAAAAGAATATTGATGGCCTTTATCGGCGTCATCGTCAGCGGACTGGCGGTGGGATTATTCCGGAACGCCCGGTTTGGGACGGATCCATTTCAGGTGTTTGTGAATGGAATCAGCAACAAGGTTACATTTATGGACTTCGGGACGCTGTATATGCTGATAAACCTGTTGATGCTGCTGCTTATTTTTCTCCTGAATAAACATCATATCGGGATATCCACTTTTGTGAACATTTTCCTGCTGGGATACGTGGTACAGTTTTCGGACGACGTGGTGGCAGGCCTGGTGGGGGACAGTCCGTCCATGCCGGTGCGGATTGCGCTGCTGGCAGCAGGACTGGTAATCCTCTGCTTTGCATCGGCCATGTACTTTACGGCGGATCTGGGAGTATCCACCTATGATGCCGTGTCCCTGATTCTGACGGAACGGAAGCTGGGAAAATTCCGGTATCTGCGGATTACCACGGATGTGATCTGCGTTATTGTGGGATTTGCCCTGGGAGCGGTAGTGGGGGTGGGAACGGTAGTGACGGCGTTCTTTATGGGACCGCTGATAGACTTTTTTAATATTCACGTCGCGCGGCCGTTTTTGTATGGAAAGGAAAATAAACAGTAGCTGCAAGAAAACAGAACAATTGCAATATACAAAAAAATGCCTGTCATCCGGGAGCTGATTCTTCCGGATGACAGGCGTTTTTTATACTGACATGATTTCTTCTGTGGAGATTGCAGCCTTCAGAGGATTAAACGGTTACAGATACTTCCGGTACGGCTCCTCTGAAGCATCCAGGAAACAGACACCCACGAGTCCGCGTCCCGTATGGGCGCCGATGGCACAGCCTACAACCGATACCATAATATCTGCGGGATGCAGTTTTTCCCGGAGCAGGTCCAGGACGAAATCCATAGCCTCCTCATCCTCGCCGTGGCAGACGGAAAACAGCTGTTTTTCGATTTCAACGCCGTTTTCCTGGGCATATTCCACCAGGCTTTTCAGGGATTTCTTGTGCCCGCGCACCGTTTTCAGGACCTGCAGGCTCCCTGCTTCGTCCACAATCAGCACCGGCTTCATATCCAGCGCTTCCGCCAGATTACCCTTCCATTTGGAAAGCCTGCCGCCTTTAATCAGATAGGCAAGCGTATTTACCGTAAACACATGCCGGATGTGCCTGCGGTAGAATTCGGCGGCTTCCAGCAGCGTCTCCTTGGAGGCGCCGTTCTCAAGCATGGTCAGCAGCTTGACCACCAGAAGGCCGAAGCCTGCGGAGGCGCAGAGGGAATCGATAATGGTCAGATCAAAATCGGGGTATTCCTCCAGTACGTTAGCCTTTGCCAGATTGGCGGCATTAAAGGTGCCCGCGATTCCGGTGGAAAAACAGAGATATATTACACTGTCCCCGTTTTTGGCATAGGGGGTAAAGGCTTCCTCAAACATGGCCGGGTTGATGTGGTAGGTTTTCACATCGCGGCTGGTATCGTCCAGTATATTGTAAAATTCCCTGGAATGGATGGTCTGGCCGTCAAGATAATCCACCTCATCAATGACCACCGGAGTGGGTATGGCATGAAGCTGATAGCGGCGGATGACTTCCTCCGTCAGGTCAGAGGCGGAGTCCGTGATTATTTTAAGCATAAAGTCTCCTTGTTGTTTTTATATTGGTCAGTGAACCTGTCCCATCTGATCCAGCAGCTGGATTTTGATATGATACAGCTCGGAGGAAAGATCCACATATACCTGGTGAGGGTTGACAAGACGTCTCGTTTCATCCCAGAGCGTGTCCAGCTCCTTCTGACAGTATTCCCTGATTTCCATAACACTGGGAGAGGTGTAGACACATTTCCCATCCAGGAAGACGGGAACCATCAGTTCATGCATGGTATAGGTACCGGGCTCCAGCAGCGTCTTTTTCCACGGCTCCAGGGGATCGAAGAGGAGAAGAGGCTCATTCTCGTCAAAAACCCCATCCTCCAGGGCGATGAGATCCGCCTTGATTTTTCCTGATTCCTTTTCATAGATGCGGTGAATTACTTTATTGCCCGGATTGGTGATTTTTTCTGAATTTTCAGAAAGCTTTATTTTGGGGATGAAGTTCCCGTTCTCATCCATAATGGCGGCAAGCTTGTACACGCCGCCGAAGGAAGGCCAGTTCTTGGAGGTGATCATATGGGTGCCCACGCCCCAGGAGGTAACCTTGCAGCCCTGTGCCTTCAGGCTGTCGATCAGGTATTCATCCAGATCGTTGGAGGCGGAGATAACGGCGTCCGGGAAGCCTGCCTCATCCAGCATCTTCCTTGCTTTCTTGGAAAGATACGCCAGGTCGCCGCTGTCCAGGCGGATTCCGTAGAAGGTCAGCGGAATGCCCGCCTCACGCATTTCCGTAAATACGCGGATGGCATTGGGAACGCCGGATTTCAGGGTATCATAGGTATCTACCAGCAGGATGCAGGCGCCGGGATACATGTCCGCATATACCTTGAAGGCGGTGTATTCATCCGGGAAGCTCATGATCCAGCTGTGGGCATGCGTGCCCTTCACGGGTACATCAAACATCTGTCCGGCAAGCACGTTGCTGGTGCCGATGCAGCCGCCGATCATAGCGGCCCTTGCGCCGTAAATGCCGGCGTCAGGCCCCTGCGCGCGGCGGAGGCCGAATTCCATGATTCCGTCGCCGCGGGCCGCATAGCATACCCTGGACGTCTTGGTGGCGATGAGGCTCTGGTGGTTGATAATATTCAGAATAGCGGTTTCAATCAGCTGCGCTTCCATAATAGGAGCGATGACTTTAATCATTGGTTCCCTGGGGAACATGATGCTTCCTTCCGGAATTGCATAGATGCTTCCGGAAAATTTGAAATTTTGCAGATATTCAAGGAAGTCGTCCTCAAAAATTCCCAGACTTTTCAGATAGGTAATTTCATCATTATCGAAATGCAGGTTTTCCACATATTCAATAACCTGCGCAAGCCCTGCGCAGATGGCGTATCCGGATTCCATCGGGTTATTCCGGTAAAAGGCGTCAAAAATTACCGTTTCATTACGGTCCATGTTCTTAAAGTAGCCCTGCATCATCGTCAGTTCGTAAAGATCGGTCATGAGGGTAAGATTCCGCGTTTTCATGGTTTCTCCTCCGCTTTCAGCATTATGGGTTCAGACACGGGACGGCGGATGAAGGGCTGTCCCATGCCTGTATAGGAATGTATTAAATTACACATATCATACGCGTAATTACCCAAGAAAGCAAGATTTTTTCGCGAGGGGGGCCGCCCGTGGAGGAAACCGGTGTGCCGGCGGCGGGCTATGTTCTCCAGGGGAGCGGCGGTGCAGGTGTATTTTTTGCGGGTGCCGGTTATGCCGGGCATTCCGATGAGCCCAGGACTAAAACCGGCAGGGGCGTCTGCCGGTTTTATGGTCTCATCTCCATGGCATAAAAGGCATCCGCAAAAAACACACCTGCACCGCCGTTCCCCTGGAGAACATAGCCCACGCCGGCACACCGGTTTCCTCCACGGGCGGCTGGTGAGCAGGCAGGTGATGGAAGAATTCAGGAGGAAAAGAAAAAGGACTTAAAAGCGGTGGCTGGTGGGTTGGTTGACGTATTTGTTTTCGAACTTGGAGTAGACGATGGTCTGGCTGTGGTAGAGGCTGTAGTAGCCGGAGAGCATGTAGCTGGTGGCTACGGCTATGAGGAAGTAGTAGGCGTCGTCGAAGCCGAAGAGTTCGAAGGCTATGAGGATGGAGGTTACGGGGCAGTTGGTTACGCCGCAGAAAACGGCGATCATGCCAACGGCGGCGCCGAGGGAGGCGGGGAGCCCAAGGAGGGCGCCCAGGGTGCAGCCGAAGGTGGCGCCGATGAAAAGGGAGGGCACGATTTCTCCGCCTTTGTAGCCGGCGGATATGGTGATGACCGTAAAGAGCATTTTAAAGAAAAAGGCCCAGGGGATCGCTGTCCCGGAGAGGGCGTGCTCGATGACGGGCATGCCTGTGCCAAGGTAGTCTTGGCTGCCGCAGATGAGGGTGAGGAGTATCAGGAGCAGGCCGCCGGCGGCGATTCGGATATAAAGGTTGGTAAAGTATTTTTTAAACAGGGCCTCCCCCATCTGCAGCATCATGCAGAAAAGGATGCTGAGAATCGCACAGCATATGGCCAGCAGCACCACCTTCAGCCCGGGGATCAGGGACAGCTCCAAATCATTCATCACATGGAAATTTTCGGTCTGTACGCCCAGGGAAAATGCAATTTTATGGGCAATGAGCGCCGCACAGATACAGGGCACCAGCGCCGCATAATACATAATCCCCACACTGGAAACCTCCATGGCAAAAAAAGCCGCTGCCATCGGCGTCCCGAAAAGAGCCGCAAAAGCCGCCGCCATGCCGCTCATCAATATGATTTTTTTATCCTTTACATTAAAATGGAAGATGTCCCCCAGTTTTTTGCCGATGCTTCCCCCAATCTGCAGCGCCGCCCCTTCGCGCCCCACGGAGCCGCCGCACAGGATCGTAATAATGGTGGAACTGAAAATCAGCAGCGCCATCCGGAACGGAATCGTGATTTCACTGTGAATGCTCTCAATCACCGAATCCGTCCCGCCGTTATTCTCAAAATGAAACGCCTTATACGTAAAAACAATAAGCAGCCCGCCCAGCGGCAGCGTCAGAAACATATAACGATGCCCTATCCTGAAAGCCGTAACCTGTATCAGGCACCAGGAAAAAAGCGAAGCAAACAACCCCACGGCCACTCCCGTAACAACCCCAAACAATAGCCACCGAAAATACTGCCCCAGATTCCTGTATAGCTTTTCCGCATAAGCCCTAAGCCAGTTCATAATATCCTCCTCAATTTCCCTATCCATATCACGCTGCCAAAAACAAACCATACATACCACATTTAACCAAAATCCCGCATTTACTCCTCCTATCCCCGCCCGCCATCCCCTGTCCTCCCTCCATACCAACTACAATTATACAACCTCCCGCGCATAACAACAAACCATTCAAACAGAATACAGCACAAAACCCTTATCCGTCAAATTTATCTCCATCCACCCCGCCGCCTCCCGGAGAACACAGCCGGACCCCGAACACCAGCCGGAAGCACCGCATGCCCCTCTGCGCACAAATGGGGGGATAAAGCACGAAAGCCCTTGACAATGCGGCTTTGCGGGCTATATAATACCGACATGAACACAGAAACAAAGGCCGTGATGAAGACAGTAGGCATGTTTGGAAAGTTACAGCGAGTCGGCGCAGGTGGGAGGCCGGTACGAGTAAGACATGGTGAATATCACTTCGGAGCCGCAGGCTGAAAGAAAGCGCAGGATGCAGGAAGCATCCGGTTTTTCGAGTAGGCGACGCCGGATTTCCCCCGTTACGGGAAACCATATTTTCTTATAAGGACAGGTTTGGCAGCTGTTTTTATAAGCCGTATGATGTAACAGGTGGTACAACGAGCCTCAGACCTCGCCCTTTTACAAGAAAGGACGGGGATTTTTTTGTTTCAGACGCAGAATGGCGCAGGTGCCAGGAGATCTGAACTGCCATGCAAGACGGCGGACACGCGGCAGGACGCGAATTTATCAAACAGGAATGGCTGTATGCCGGAGAAAGAAAGGAAGAAGGAAATGTCACTTTACACTAAGGTAAACACAGACCTGAACTTCGTGGAACGTGAACACGAGGTGGAACAATTCTGGGAAGACAACAAAATTTTTGAAAAAAGCATGAAAATCAGGGAGGGATGCCCGACCTATACCTTTTATGACGGCCCGCCCACCGCAAACGGCAAGCCCCACATCGGACATGTGGAAACCCGTGCAATCAAGGATATGATTCCCCGTTACCGCACCATGAAGGGCTATATGGTGCCCAGGAAGGCCGGGTGGGATACCCACGGGCTTCCGGTGGAGCTGGAGGTGGAGAAGCTTCTGGGCCTGGACGGCAAGGAGCAGATCGAGGAATACGGCATCGCGCCTTTCATTGAAAAATGTAAGGAAAGCGTATGGAAATACAAAGGCATGTGGGAGGATTTTTCCAAAAAGGTCGGCTTCTGGGCTGATATGGATGATCCCTATGTAACCTATCACGATGAATATATTGAATCCGAATGGTGGGCGCTGAAAAAAATCTGGGACAAGGGCCTTCTTTACAAGGGCTTTAAAATCGTTCCCTACTGCCCGCGCTGCGGCACCCCGCTGTCCTCTCATGAGGTGGCTCAGGGCTACAAGGATGTGAAGGAACGTTCCGCAATCGCACGTTTTAAGGTAAAGGATGAGGATGCCTATATCCTGGCATGGACCACCACACCCTGGACACTGCCTTCCAACGTGGCGCTGTGCGTGAACCCCGGGGAAACCTATGCCAAGGTAAAAGCCGCCGACGGCTATACCTATTATATGGCGCAGGCGCTTCTGGATACCGTGCTGGGCGATTTGAACAAGGAAAACCCGGAGGCGCCGGCCTATGAAGTGCTGGAAACTTATGTGGGCAAGGATCTGGAATACAAGGAATATGTGCCGCTGTTTGACTGTGCGGTGGAAACCTGCGAAAAACAGCATAAAAAAGCATTTTATATAACCTGTGACAACTATGTTACCCTGACGGACGGTACCGGTGTTGTTCATATCGCGCCTGCCTTCGGTGAGGACGATGCCAATGTGGGCCGCAATTATGATCTGCCCTTCGTTCAGCTGGTGGATGCCAAAGGTGAAATGACAAAAGAGACTCCCTGGGCAGGTACCTTCTGCAAGGAAGCGGACCCGATCATCTTAAAGGAGCTGGCGGCGGCAGACCTGCTGTTTTCCGCGCCGAAGTTCGAACACAGCTACCCCTTCTGCTGGAGATGCGACACGCCGCTGATCTATTATGCGAGAGAGTCCTGGTTCATCAAGATGACCGCTGTCAAGGAGCACCTGATCGGCAACAACAATACCATCAACTGGATTCCGGAATCCATCGGAAAAGGACGTTTCGGCGACTGGCTGGAAAATATCCAGGACTGGGGACTTTCCAGAAACAGATACTGGGGGACCCCTTTAAATATCTGGCAGTGTGACTGTGGGGAAATGCTTTCCGTAGGAAGCAGGGAGGAGCTGGAGCGCTTAAGTGGCAATCCGGAAGCGAAGACCGTTGAGCTTCATCGCCCTTATATCGATGCCATCACCATCCCCTGCCCGAAGTGCGGCAAGCCCATGAAGCGTGTGCCCGAGGTAATTGACTGCTGGTTTGACTCAGGAGCCATGCCTTTTGCCCAGCATCACTATCCTTTTGAGAATAAGGAAACCTTTGAGCAGCAGTTCCCCGCGCAGTTCATCTCCGAAGCGGTGGATCAGACCCGCGGCTGGTTCTATTCCCTGCTGGCGGAATCCACGCTGCTGTTTGACCAGACCTCTTTTGAAAATGTAATCGTCCTGGGACTGGTGCAGGATGAAAACGGACAGAAAATGAGCAAGTCCAAAGGCAATGCGGTAGATCCCTTTGAAGCGTTGCAGGAATACGGCGCGGATGCGATCCGCTGGTATTTTTACTCAAGCAGCGCGCCCTGGCTGCCCAGCCGTTTCCATGGGAAAGCGGTTATCGAGGGACAGCGTAAGTTCATGGGGACGCTGTGGAATACCTACGCATTCTTTGTACTGTATGCCAATATTGATAATTTTGACGCTTCCAAATATACACTGGAATTCGATAAGCTTTCCGTGCTGGACAAGTGGCTGCTTAGCCGCCTGAATACGCTGATTACGGAAGTGGATACCCGTCTGGGTAACTATCAGATTTCCGAAGCGGCAAGAGCGCTGCAGGATTTTGTGGACGAATGCAGCAACTGGTATGTAAGAAGAAGCCGTGAACGTTTCTGGGCAAAGGGAATGGAGCAGGACAAGATCAATGCTTACATGACCCTCTACACCGCACTGGTAACGGTGAGCAAGCTGGCAGCGCCCATGATTCCCTTCATGACGGAGGAGATCTATCAGAACCTGGTGAGAAGCCTGGACAAGAGCGCGCCGGAAAGCGTGCATCTGTGCGACTTCCCCACAGCCAATCCTTCTTATGTGGATAAGGAACTTGAGGAAGCCATGGAAGAGGTGCTGGACATCGTCGTGATGGGACGCGCCTGCAGAAATACGGCAAACATCAAGAACCGCCAGCCCATCGGAACCATGTTCGTGAAGGCCGGAACCGTCCTCAGTGATTTCTATAAGGAGATCGTGGAGGATGAGCTGAATGTGAAGAAGGTGGTATTTACAGAGGATGTAAGGGACTTTACCACCTATACCTTCAAGCCGCAGCTGCGTACGGTAGGACCGAAGTACGGAAAACAGCTGGGCGGCATCCAGAAGACCCTGGCATCCCTGGACGGCAATGCGGCCATGGATGAGCTGAATGCGGCAGGAGCGCTGAAATTCGACGTAAACGGCGTGGAAGTAAGCCTGACCAAGGATGACCTTCTTATCGAAATGACCCAGAAGGAAGGCTATGTATCCGAGGCGGATAATAATATGACAGTAGTTCTGGATACGAACCTGACGGAAGAACTCATCGAGGAAGGCTTTGTATATGAAATCATCAGCAAGATCCAGACCATGCGTAAGGAAGCGGATTTTGAAGTGATGGATCACATCAGAGTGTCCCTGTGCGGCAATGAAAAGGTGGCAGGAATCGCCGCCTCCAATCAGGAGTTCATTGCAGGCAAGGTTCTTGCGGATTCCATTACGGCAGGGGAAAACCTGGCTGTAAGCAAGGAATGGAACGTAAATGGTGAAAATGTGACCATTGGAATTGAAAAAGTACAGTAACTGTGCTGTGAACTGAACAGTTGCAAAGTACGGTAATTCGGGTTTTCAAGGGAGAAAGGCCGCCGCTTGGCTAAAGTGGCGGCTTTCTTTACCTTATTTTATCAGTTCTTTTTACAAAATTACTGTTTTCATTATTGGTAAATTGTTGTAAACTGTACGTATTGGGCGAATATGGGCAAAGGACAAAGCCCGGAAGTGCCGGAAAAGACCGTAATTAAAGAATATAAAGAGGATCGAGGAGGAAATACATGCTTAAGAAAACGGTATTACAGAAATTCGACAAAGAGCTTTTCAAGAACAGCGTTATATATAATGTGAAAACTCTTTACCGCAAGACCCTGGAGGAGGCGACGCAGCAGCAGATTTTCCAGGCGGTAGCCTATGCTATCAAGGATGTGATCGTAGACAACTGGATGAATACCCAGAAGGAATATGCGAAGCAGGATCCCAAGACCGTTTATTATCTGTCCATGGAATTCCTGATGGGCCGCGCGCTGGGAAATAACCTGATCAACCTGCAAGCCTATAATGATGTGGCCGAGGCCCTGGAGGATCTGGGTATCGATATCAATCTGGTGGAGGATCAGGAGCCTGATCCGGCGCTGGGCAACGGCGGCCTGGGCAGACTGGCTGCCTGCTTCCTGGATTCCCTGACAACCATGGGGTATTCCGCTTATGGCTGCGGCATCCGTTACCGTTACGGCATGTTCAAGCAGGAGATCCGTGACGGATACCAGATAGAGGTTCCCGATAATTGGCTGGCAGATGGAAACCCGTTTGAGCTGCGCCGTCCCGAGTATGCCAAAGAGGTTAAGTTCGGCGGCTATGTCAATGTATACGTGGACGAAAACGGCCGCAATAACTTTAAACAGGAGGGATATCAGTCCGTAAAGGCGATTCCCTATGATATGCCGATTGTGGGCTATGGAAATGGGATCGTGAACACACTGCGCATCTGGGATGCGGAGCCGGTGGAGTGCTTCCAGCTGGAGTCCTTTGACAAGGGAGATTACCAGAAGGCTGTGGAGCAGGAGAATCTGGCCCGGAATATCGTAGAGGTCCTCTATCCCAATGACAACCATTATGCAGGCAAGGAACTTCGTCTGAAGCAGCAGTATTTCTTCATTTCCGCTTCCGTCCAGGAGGCTGTGGAAAAATACATGAGAAAGCATGATGATATCAGAAAATTCCATGAGAAGGTGACCTTCCAGCTCAATGACACCCATCCTACGGTGGCAATTGCCGAGCTGATGCGTATCCTGATGGATGATTATTATCTCACCTGGGATGAAGCATGGGCTGTGACCACCAAAACCTGTGCCTATACTAACCATACCATCATGGCGGAAGCCCTGGAAAAATGGCCCATTGAGCTATTCTCAAGGCTGCTCCCCAGAATCTACCAGATCGTGGAGGAAATCAACCGCCGCTTCATAGCGCAGGTTTCCCAGCAGTATCCGGGAGATCAGAACAAGATTGCCAAAATGGCTATTATTTATGACGGACAGGTGAAAATGGCACACCTCGCCATCGTATCCGGCTACTCTGTCAACGGCGTGGCAAGGCTCCATACGGAAATCCTGGAAAAGCAGGAGCTGAGAGATTTCTATGAAATGATGCCTGAAAAGTTCAACAATAAGACGAACGGCATCACACAGAGAAGATTCCTGCTCCATGGGAATCCGCTGCTTGCACAGTGGGTAACGGATCATGTGGGCAATGACTGGATTACTGATCTGTCCAAAATCAGCGGCCTGAAAATTTATGCCGAGGATGAAAAAGCACAGCAGGAGTTCATGAATATCAAATATCAGAACAAGGTGCGCCTTGCCAGATATATCCTGGAGCATAACGGTGTGGAAGTGGATCCCCGTTCCATTTTCGATGTGCAGGTAAAGAGGCTCCACGAGTACAAGCGCCAGCTGCTGAATATCCTGCATATTATGTATCTTTATAACGAACTCAAGAACAATCTCCAGTTGGAGTTCTATCCCAGAACTTTTATCTTCGGGGCCAAGGCGGCGGCGGGCTACCGCAACGCAAAACTTACCATTAAGCTGATCAATGCGGTAGCGGATGTAGTGAATAACGACCCTTCCATTGGCGGCAAGATCAAGGTGGTATTTATAGAAGACTATAAGGTTTCCAATGCGGAATGGATTTTTGCCGCAGCAGATGTGTCCGAACAGATTTCCACGGCAAGCAAGGAAGCATCCGGAACCGGAAATATGAAATTCATGCTCAACGGTGCGCTTACCCTGGGCACCATGGACGGCGCCAATGTGGAAATCGTGGAAGAGGTAGGAATGGAAAATACCTTTATCTTCGGTTTAAGCTCCGACGAGGTTATCCGTTTTGAGAACTACGGCGGATATAACCCCATGGATATTTTCAACAACGATCCTGACATCCGCAGAGTGCTGATGCAGTTAATCAACGGAACCTTTGCCCCCTATGATACGGAGCTGTTCCGCCCGCTGTACAATTCCCTGCTGAACACACAGAGCACCTCCAAGGCGGATATGTATTTTATTCTGAAGGATTTCAAGCCTTATGCGGAAGCACAGCGCAGAGTGGAGGCAGCTTACAGGGATGAAGCAAACTGGGCAAAGAGCGCAATCCTGAACGTGGCCTGCTCCGGCAAATTCAGTTCTGACAGGACTATCCAGGAATATGTGGACGATATCTGGCATCTGGATAAGGTAGTGCTGCCTAAGAGAGTGGAGAAGCCGAAGGCAAAATAAGAAAAGCAGCCGGTTGGTTAAAGAAGAGATTAAAATATCGGTAATCTTCAAAAAATAAGACAGAATGCCGCCGCCTGACGTGAAGCTATGTAGGAATTGCTTTACGTCGGTGACGGCATTTTTTGTATTTATTATATTTTAATATTTCATTCTATATTTCAATTGCTATGTTTTATTGCGATATTTTGTTAATGATTATTGTTGACAACTAAACATTAATAAAGTATCATTTTTATATTCTTATTTATTTTAGTGCATTCGCACATTCTGGCAGTTTCTGCCGAAAAATCACATTTAAAACGGCAGGAAGTGCAGAAGCTTAATATGCTTCTTTCTCCTTCGATGAGCGTTACGGAGAAAGAAGAGATACTGGCGCGGGATTATGGGATTGAAATAGAACAGGAAATGGGAGAGGAGCTGAGACAGATGAGTAATTTGAGTGAAGCAATTGAAGAAAGAGGCATTGAAAAGGGACTGGAAGAAGGCATTGAAAAGGGAATCAATCTGGCGAAAAAGGTAAAGAGGTGCTTAAGAGAGGGCTGTTCCGAGAAGAAAATTGCTGAAATTTGTGGCATCAGTGTGGAAAAAGTAAACGAGATTATGGAAGATTAGCAATACGGAACCGGATTACTTATTCCTCATATTCAGGTCAACTAAAAAGTAAGCAACAGATTTCGTATATTTTAAATTATTAAAAGAGAAGCATACGGCCAGTTTATCAGTTCCGGGGAGTGTAATACTTTCTGAATTCCGGATGATTTGCTGCCGTATGCTTCTTTTTTTATAGCTGAGTACTCTATGGGACGAAAAGTAACAGCAGGATGCATCAGCCCTTAACGGCACCGCCGGTAATCCCCTCCACCAGCTGGTTGGAGAACAGAAAATAGATAACAATAATGGGTACCAGCGTTATCATTACAGCGGCAAAGGAAACGTTCATATATTTGATAAATTCATTCAGATAGTTATAAATAGCCAGAGGGAGTGTCCGGACATTTTTTCCGCCCAGAAGAACCATGGGCATATAGAAATCATTCCACTCGCCTACGGCGGTGATTAATGCAACGGTGGATATTACCGGTTTGCAAAGGGGAAGGATTATCTGTGCAAAGATACGCAGTTCACTGGCTCCGTCAAGCCTTGCCGATTCATCCAGTGCTGTTGGGACCGTCCTGAAAAATTTTTGGAAGATATATACGGACAGTGATATACCGGATGCATATACAAGGATCAAGCCGGGAAGCTTATTCAGCAAAGAAAGCTTTTTCAGGATAATGAACAGCGGCAGTACGCTTACCTGAATGGGAAACATCATGCCGAACAGGAAATAGGAGGTGAGGAACGGCTTTCCCTTAAACTCATATCTGGCAATGCCGAAGGCGGTCAGCGCGGCGAGGAGAACGCAGCCGGTAGTGCCGCAGCCAGTCAGGATGATGCTGTTGAAGAAGTACTTTCCAAATTTGTCCTTCGTAAATATTTCCACATAACTGTCCAGTGAAAAGGCCTGCGGCCATCCAAAGGTATCATTAAGTATATTCGTTTTTGTCTTAAAGGAATTTAAAAGTGTGGAGAGAAGAACGAATATGGTGATACTGGTAAAAATAAGCAATAATATCGAAAAGAACCAACGCACAAGCCGGGAGGTTGTGGAGATGATTTCTTTATTTTTTCCTTTCCGTGCCATATTGTCCTCCTTATGTATCATATTCAAATTTAGTTAATACCTTATTCTGTATGAAGGTAACGATCATGATAATAATAAACATGGTAACGCTGATGGAAGCGCCGAAGCCCAGGTTTACTTCTCCGCTGAGCACACTCCCGAAGGTATACCTGTAAAATACCAAGTTCACGAAATCCAGCGAACTGTTTACCCCTCCAGTAGGCCCGCCCAGCATAAAGGGAATATCGAAGACACCCAGTGCCCAGATGGAACTCATGACAATGATGGAGGAGCAGGCGGGAAGGGAAAGCGGGATCAGGATTCTTGTAAGCCGCTGCCCCTCAGAGCAGCCGTCAATTCTGCTCGCCTCGATAATGTCCTGGGGAATATCCATCATATTGGCATAAAAAATCATCATTCCCGAAGCGGCGCCCTGCCAGATAACAAGCACTATCATGATTTTAAAGGATAGCTTAGGATCCCCTACCCATGCGCTTACGAATTGATGGAGTCCCAGTTTTTCAAAAAAAGTATTCAGGAAACCGATAGTCGGGTTAAACATCATTGTGGCAAAAAAGCTTACGATGGTGGAACTAATGACGTAGGGCATAAAAATCATGAATTTATAGTATTTGAAAAACGGTATTTTAAGATAGAACAGATAAGCGACGAGGAACTGGAAGGGCGTGATAATAAACCATACGCAGAGCAGATATTTCAGGTTGTTTTTCAGGGCATTCCAGAACACGGGGGCGATTCTTGTATTGGTAAAAAGAGTTTTGAAATTCCCGATGCCGATAAAATTCATTTCACCTAATCCCGACCATTCAAATACCGAAAGATATATGACATAAATAATGGGAAGGATGATAAAAACTGTATATGCGATAAAGCCCGGGGCAATAAAAAAGAGATAGGGCTTCTTTTTTCTACTTCTTTCCTTCATAAGCAAATCTCCAGTCTGATAAAAAAAGCCTGATACGGACCTGTATCCATACAGGTCCGTATACCGCTTTGGTTATTGCATTTCTTTAGCTAAATCCTCCATTAACTGATCCACTGTGATATCTCCCACGAAAAGTTTGGGGAAGTATTCTTCCGTGATGGCATTTCCCGTACCTCCTTCTATGGAATATTTGGAAATGAGGGACTGCCAGCTGGTATAAACATTATCACAGTCAGATATTTCATTGGCAATCGGGTTGGCGGATTGGATTTCAGGACTTCCGGATACGGCTCTTTGCACCTGTACCCATGTTGTCTGCGCCTCCAGAGATGCGCAGTACTGGGCAAATGCTTTGGCAGCTTCCGGGCTTTTAGTATCTTTATAGATGGAAAATCCGTTGGCGCAGGTACCAACCATACCAGTAGTGCCGTCTTCTGCGGGAATCTGGAATGCACCATAATTCAGGTCGGGGTTATTGGATTCAATACTGGACATTTCCCAGGAACCGCCGATAAACATGGCGGCTTTTCCCATTGTAAAGGTCAGAATGGCGGCGGAACCATCGGTAACGCCCTTATAGTTCTCACCATAGTAGCCTTTGTCCGCCCATTCAATCAGTTTGTTGAGGGCATCCTTGGCCGGCTGATCCGTGAGCTTTACGGAGTAATCGGACAGACCCTTTGTATAGGCAGGATCCATAGCGGATAACACAGGTTCAAAGATGAAAAGTACGCTGAAGAAGCTGGTAGGGGAGAAGGAGATGGGGATAATGCCGGCTCCCTTTTGTTTTTCCAAAAGCGCTTCAAATTCACTGAATTTAGTTGGGATTTCCCAGCCGTTTTCTGCAAAGAGGTCTTTATTGTAGAAACATGCGCGTGTGTCCATGGTAAGCCAGGGAACTGAATAAACCGTGTCATTGATTGTAGCGAGCTTCATGCTGTCTTCCGTCAATGCACTGAAATCCAGATCGCTGATATCCATCAACACGTCATTTTTTACATAATCCTGCATATTCGTGGTAGCTGTTCCGTTTGTCCAGAACAGATCCGGCGCTTCACCGGACTGGATTGCGGTGGTGAGAAGGCTGTAATAGGTATCTCCGTCTTTAATTTCATATTCAACTTCCACATTGGGATATTTTTTCTGGAAGCCTTCAATAACGGCAGCTAACGAATTTTCAAAGGTGGTTCCATGTTCCCAGATGGTCAGGGAGCCTGTGATATCTTCCTCAGTGGAGGCATCGTCAGAGGCTGCGGATGTTTGCTCAGCGGCGGCCTTGGTAGTTTCTGCTTCCGGAGCGGCTGTTTCAGCGGTATTATCCGTGGATGGTGCAGGTGCGGTGGATGATGAATTGCCGCAGGCCGTAAGGCCGCCTGCCAGAAGAGCCGTGCATGTCAATAGTGCCAGAACTTTTTTCCCTTTCATAATGAATCCTCCTTATATTTGCTGCAACCTCGAGATTATGTACCCATTATATATTTTTTAAAATACAAGGCAATTAACTTTCCTATGATTGGAGTTCACAATATTATCCAATTCCGTACGGCACAGGCGGTAAAGTTACCTATTTTCTTTTTTGTTCACGATTTTATCGGAAAGTCCGCCGTTACGCCTGTTTGATTGTAAATAAAAAATGGGTATGCTAGAATGAAAAATATTTGGAAGCTGTCCAATTACAATATTTGTAATGATTCAGCGGGGATGTGCAGCCGGCAATAAAAACAGAAAGCGGGAGGAAAGAATATGCGGAAAATGAATAGTATCAAAGCAAAGCCGTTATCGATCAGCCTAAAGCACCATGTAGTGCTGTATTATATTTTCCTTATTATAGCTCCCTTTTTGCTGCTGGTTGCTCTGTCCGTCAATATTATGTACAAGTATACCTGCAGAATCTATGGAAAATATCTGGTTACCAATCTGGCATCCACACAGGAACAGCTGAATACGGCTTATAACAGGTATCGTGATACTTCTATGACGCTTTATTTGAATAAAACAGTTGCCATTCTGGAAAAGAAAGATCTGTCCGCGGGGGACTGGGACAGGATAAGAGTGGAAATGAGCAATATGTGCGCATCTAATGCGGATATGGCGTCCATGCAGATCGATTCCCATGACACAATGGTGCACGCAGGAGCTTCCAATGCGAAAATTGTTGAATATGTTAACGGGAAAAAGGAAGAGATTATTGCGGAGGGGGGACGGATGATATGGCTTCCTGAAAGCTTTTACTCTCCGTATCCGTTCGGAACCTATAAGTATGTAATTGCCAGGTCTTTGAATACTGCGGAAAAGAAGAATCTGGGAATTATGTATATGACCGTGGATAAGGAGATTTTTGATAATGCCTTTGCTACCATCAATATGGAAGGGGCGACAACCTATATAATACATCCATCCGGTACGGTGTTGTATTGTTCGGATATAAAGCGGCTGAATGAACCGTTTGATATACTGGATGTAAAGGATAAGACGGGATTTTTTACGGAAAAGGTAGGGGGTGAAAACTGTCTTGTGGCATATGCAAAGTCATATAAGACGAATTGGCTTCAGCTTGCTATTGTACCGGTAAATTCTCTTTTTTCGGATTTTAAACCGGTTGGGCTCAGTGTTTTGTTTATTGTCAGTGTTTATGTCCTCCTTATCTTTGTCATGATTATTTTGATGAACCGGCATATTGTCCAGCCGATCCTATTGCTGACGCATGCAATGGATACCTTTGCAGAAGGAAATCTGCAGGTGAGCGCTGAGGAAACCTGCAGAACTAAGGAGATTAAAACGCTCTTCATACATTTTAATACTATGACGAGGAAGGTACATGAACTGATTCTGGACAATCGGCGGGTGGAGCGGGAAAAAAATAATTTTGAGATGCAGGTGCTGATTTCGCAGATGAACCCGCATTTTATATATAATTCCCTGAATACGGTAAAATGGCTTGCCGTGATCAATAAGCAGCTGGTGATTCAGAAGGTTACGGATTCACTAATCTATATTCTGATGCAGATTACCAATAAAGGAAGCAGCCTTCACCGGCTTACGGACGAAATCAGGTTGCTGGAGAACTATACTGTAATCCAGAAAACGAGATTTATGAATTTTGATATTGCATATTCTATATCGGAGGATACGCAGGAGCTTCTGATACGGAAGTTCCTACTGCAGTCGATTGTGGAGAATGCGATAATACACGGCTTCAGCAGAGGAAAGCTGAGTGATGGAAGAATAGAGCTGAAATCATACAAGGAAGAGGAACGGCTTCATGTCATCATACGTGATAACGGCAAAGGATTTGATGTGCAGGAATGGGAAAGCAGAGAAGAGCCGGCGGACAAACAGCATACGAATGTGGGAATTAAGAATATACAACAGATAATAAAGCTGGAATACGGGACTTCCTATGGTCTGTTTATGGAAAGCGAGCCGGGGAAGGGAACCTGTGCGCATTTTATTCTGCCGGTTTTGGAAGACGGGGAGATGGAATGATAAGAATAATTATTATTGATGACGAGATATTGGCCAGGATAGGAATCCAGACCTTTTTGGAAAACAAACAGAATATAGCGGTGCAGGGAACTTTTTCTTCGTCTCTTGATGCGCTTGTTTATCTGCGCGAACAGGGGCCGGTGGATATTGTTATTACAGATATAGAAATGCCGGACATGGACGGACTTATCTTAATTAAAGCAGTAAGGGAGGAAAACCTCAGTACAGGGATTATTATTGTAAGCTGCCATGATAATTTTTCTTATGCCAGGGAGGCTCTGGAACTGGGAGCCGACAGTTATATATTGAAGCAGGAGGTGACAGAAGAGAAGCTGTACAGCATAATTGAAAAGATTAATGCCGAAAAAATCATTCCCAGGCTGGCGGAAAAGTCAGGGGAGGTAAAAACAAAATGGGCCAATGAAAAAGGTACACAATATTTCAGCTATGCGGTCGGAGTATTGAGTATACATAGTGCGGAAAGTATGGAGGCTTCCCTACTGTTGGAAAATGTGGATCGGACCATGCTGATTCATTTACTGGAAAATATTGTGGAAAAAGAAGGAATGGGAACGTTTTTTTCCCCTTATAATAAAGAAATGTTCATTTTGTTTCAATTCCCCAAACAGATGGAGGAAGCAGAAAAAATGGAACTGCTTCGGAAAAACTGCAGTGATCTGCGGCAGAATGTGAGGCTGTTTATCAATGAAAGACTTATGATAGGCTGCAGCCGTTTCTTTGAGGAACTGAAGGAAATCAGAGCTTATTACCAGGAGGGGCTGGAACTGCTGAGCCTGGATTTCTATGAACGGGAAAGCTGTTTTTTTATGGCTGACAGGCAGCAGACGGAACGAAAAATCTCCCTTGCGTTGAATGTGGACAGCTTCCTGGAGCCGGGATGGCTGGAGGAATTTAGCAGGGAGCTGAACTTATTTTTCGATTTCTATGGCAGCAGGCGGACGGATGTGGAGAGCGTGAAAAGCGATCTGTTTCACCAGATGAACCAGTTTATTTATGCGTTGGCGCAGAAATACAGTCTGGCCGGCCAGATGATATTAGAATTTGCCGTCAGAATGGAAGGTATAATGAATGCAGCCGGGAGAAGCTTACTGGAACACAGGCTGAAGGCGGATATGGCAGAGCTTTCAGAGGAACTTTTAAAAAGGCTGGCTGATGACACAATGGAAACGGTTTTGCAGTATATTGAGGCTCATATCTGTGAACAGGTTCCATTGACGGAAGCGGCAGCACAGAGCTTTATGAGTGTTCCGCATTTCTGCAAGAAGTTTAAGGAATATACGGGAGAGACCTATGTGAAATATATTAATAACAGACGGGTGGAGAAAATCAAGGAATATCTGGATTGTGGGAGCTGTTCTTTAAATGAAATTGCGGCAGAAATGAATTTTCAGAATATGAATTATATGATCCGGCTGTTTAAAAATGTTACAGGCATGACAATTCGGGAATATAAGAGAACGGTTATCCGCAATAATAAAAAGCCTTCGAAATAGAGGAAAAAGCCGACGGATTTATCCGGCAGCTTTTTCCTGATGATGCGCCCGGCGGCGTACGTTTACTGCTATCAGTTTTCCGGTATACTCCAGGCATAGGGAACCAGGGTAACGTCATTAAGTATGCCATAAGCGTCAGGTACTCTGATTTCTTTCTGCCAGCGGCTGAAGGAGAGCGGATGACAGTTGGAATATGCAAGGAGGGCATTCAGAAGTGTGGAAGCGACGGTAATGCACAGGGTATTCTCCCCGCAATCCTCCCAGCCATTATCCAGGGAAAAGGAAATACGGTAAGTACCGATTCCTGATGTGAACTCCTGGCCGGGAAGCTCTTTCCAGGGAACCAAATGTTCCAGGGAAAAGAAGGTCTGTATACTTTTTATGCTTTCATTGGGAACCGGACTTTCCGACCACTTTTCCAGGGTAAGTTCCCAGCCTTTTAAAGGGATGGAGGCAGGAATCGCAGTAAAGCCGGCGGATACCACCTTTTTATCGGAAAAAGGAACATCAATCCGGGCGCCTGTCAGTGATTTCAGAAGTATCTGCTGTCCGTCGGTATATTCAGCCCAAAGCTCAGGCAACACCGTATGGAGTCCGGGGAAAGCTGTGTCAAGATATCCGGGTTCTCGTATCAAAGCGATGATACAGCTGTCGTTTTTATCCAGACGGAGACGGAGGGTTACCGTTGTGTCCGTAGATTCGTAGGCGGCAATGGGGGTAATCCGTCCGTCCCATGCATTCAGCAGGAATGGCACGCCGCTGCCGTGAAGCGTCACATCTGTTTTAACAGCAGCCATTTCCCGGGCCAGAGGATAAGTGTCAGCATCCCCGTAATTATAAAAATAATAAAAATCGGCCTGTTGTGTCTGCCTGTGGACATTCAGCATTTTGGAGGGACTGTGGTACCTAGCATTGGGAAGAATTCCGAGTTCCAGGAGGACGGAGGGAACACTCCGGACGGAATCCACCTGCTTTACCAGAGGAAGCCGAAGCATTTCTTCTATGATGGGATAAATGTCCTTTTCCAGATGAAAGGCGGACTGCCCGGGCAGCGTTCCGATAAACAGTACTGGCAGTCCGGCTTTTGTAAATTCCAGCAGCTTCAGCGCAGTAGAATAGGGCAGAAACTGCTGTGCATTCAGCAGAAGTGCCTGATAAGCGGGACCGTCGGGAGCCAGGCGCCCATCGGACACGTAAAGGCCGGAAAGCTCCAGTGAGGAGGGACTGACGAAATCATAGGTATAGCCCGGCTGCTCCAAAAGCCCGTCGTCATCATACAGCTTGACAGCATGGTTGAAATCAATGATTTCCTCATAGCTATGTCTGTAAACTGCGAGATCCATTTTGCTGCTTCCCTGTCTTAGGACAAGTTGGTTTCTGGCCAGAAAGTCTGTATATAATCTGGCATGCAGCCAGTTTGGCTGACAGCTGCTCCAGTTATTGGAAAACTCGCTCAAAACATGGAATCAGTTCTTTTTCCCAGTAGTCGGTTAAAAGCTTTGTGGCCTTGCGGCTGTAATGATCTAGCTGCAGGTTCTGGCAGGTTTTGTTTCCTGAGGGGTGTTCCCACCAGGCGAAAATTACATATTCTCCATCCTCCTCAGGAGTAAAGGAGAGACTCCAGGAAAGAGGATCCGATTTGTCAGCCAGAACTTCCCTGTTAAGGAGAAAGGCACGGGCGGAAGAATGGACAAGGGTATGTGAAGGCTTATCTGCATATTTTGCACAGGTGACAGCAGCCAGACGAGGGATGCAGCCTACGGAGGCGGCATCCGCTACGGCTTGCTCTGATACAGGAACGGATCCTGAAAAAGGAGCAGCTTTGGTAATGCCGTCAATCCAGGCACAGTCGGTTTCCATCTGGGCACCATGTTCCGGATTGGATGCATCCGTAACGGAAGGCAGCGCCAGGAGCCAGAAGGGTGTTATGGAAAAATCAATGGTAAAATTATATTTCCCAGCGATTTCCAGGATGTGTTCGGCAAAAGCCTTTCATCGGGGCGTACCCCACTCTATGGTTAAATCACCAGGGATGTCAAAGCGAGGCATGGGGACCACCTCCGCACCGCCAAAGCCGGCTTCTGCCATAGAGCGGATATCATTTTCGATACCGCCCATGCTTAGATAGGCGGAGGGCAGCCACCAGCGTATTCTGGGGCGGGTGTTTCCTGCAGGACTGCGGAATTCTTCCGCAAAGCCGGCAGAGGTATTATAATGAGACAGCCTGGGGCATATTGGTTCGGTAGTATATGCTTTCATTGGATTCCTCCTAGTATGTAAATAAAATATTGGCTACAAGTCCATTATAGGTGCAAAGCAGGGATTTCCGTATTGAGGGAAATGACAAAATATACTGCTATTTATGTAATAAAGTGACAGGAGAGGTTTATGGGAAAGAAAAAAGATACTGAGATTATTAATGAATGGATCCTGCTTGAAAAGACGGAAAAAAACAGGAACCATGAAAACAGAGACGGTTATATGACAAACCTTTCCCGGAACAGATATGGGGAAATGGAGGATGTTTTTGGAGGGACAAAAAGGCATCGGACCATACGTGCCGTCCAGGCCTTTGATAAAGAGGAGCAGGCAAAGGTGACGATGGAAACGGTTCATGCCACAGACAGGGAAAACGGTATCCGGTATTTTCTTACAGCATTCCATAATCATGATTTTTTTGAGATGATCTATGTGTACCGGGGACAGTGCAAGGCAGGAACCGCTAAGAATCCGGCGGCCTGCCTTTTTGAAGAACAGCTGTTTTTTTCAGCAATAAATTCTGCAGCTTTTTCCTGCATAGATTAGCTAAGTTCAGGAATGTCCAGCATCCAGCATACACGCATCAAAGTAAGGCGGTTGCGGGCGCTGGGAGAAAATTTAAGAAGCTGGGGGAGATATTCGGAGGGAACTTCGATATCCTCCAGTGTTTTTTTTGCACCGATTTTCTCATAAAGGGCGGACAGTTCTTCAGGAGCAGGGATGGTTGAAATGATTCTGCGTATTTCCGGCCATGCTTTAATGAGCATTTCAGGGGTGGCCCCTTCCATGCAGTCCTTTTTGTTTTCCTCCACGATGCTGGGATACAGGGCGGGGCCATAGAAAGACTCCAGCTGGGAAGCGGGGATCATGGAATAAGGATGTACATAAGGCGTAATATCCTCGATTTCAGCCAGTTTATGGCAGGCACGGGAAATAAGGATGGTGCCCACGCCCACCTTTTCGCCATGGAGAGCATCTGAATGGAACGGAAAAGCGGCAGGCTGCATTTCGATAAGGTGGGAGACATGGTGCTCCGAACCGGAAGCAGGGCGGGAATTTCCCATAAGCTGCATGGCCAGTCCGGAAAGAATCAGACCATAGGTCAGTTGTTCAAAGGCGTTTTCATCTCCTTCGGCCAGGCCGGTGCAGCAGGAACGGACTGCGTCCACAGCATCCCGGGTCATACCTTCGATAACCGGGCATAAATATTCGCCCGTAATGGCATGGCCAGCGTTCCAATCAGCCAGAGCCGTATATTTTCCAAAAATATCGCCGGCGCCGCTGAGGGCAAGGTAAAGAGGGGCCTCCTTGATAATATCAATATCGGCCAGGACAAAAACGGGCGCCACGCCGGGCATGGTTTTCTTATAGCCTTTCCAGGTCATAGCGGAAACCGTGGAGCAGAAGCCGTCTACGCTGGCGGCCGTGGGACAGGAAACGAAGGGGATTTTTCTGTCGTTTGCACAATATCTGGTAGTATCGTGGATGGTTCCGCTTCCGATGGCAACCAGATAATCAATATTTTCCTCAAGCTGCTCCATCACCTTTCCCACTGCGATTTCGTTGGCATGGAGATTGGACGGATCGAGAATGATTTCCTGATCAGCGGCCGGATGGATGATGTTTTTGGCATGATATGTATTTTCGTCGTAGATTACAGCCCTTTTTCCGGTAAGGCCGTATTTGTCCATATAAAGATCCAGCTTTTTCAGGCAGCCGGGTTCAATTATGGCTTCCTTTGTGATCATTTCATGGCTTCTGCCGCAGGAGCAGGGGCCGTTGAGTTTGGCACTGTCGATTATCATGTGGATTCCTCCTATGGGTTTGATTTATGGTAAAGAATGTAACTATCCGGTTAAAATAGCATGTTTGCCGCGCCAGCCGGCACTTTCGGCATCCGATTCAGCTATATTATAATATAATCATCTTTTGATGTCCATAGAAAATGAAATAAAATCGTAAATAAAATGAAAGAACCGTAACAACAATCGGATCTGTTGACGAAATTTATCATGAAACAGAAGGGAAACACAAAGAACGGTTGCAGAATGTGTGGGATAAAGTATATAATTGGGTAAGAACGAAGCCGGACAGAACCCGGGCGTGTTCCGATATTCCAGGGGGTGTTTCGAAAGAAGAGCATGTCAGATGGGAGCGGGGCATCATGCAGGCCTGAAATCAGCCCAAGGGGCTATGGGTTTTGTAAAAAAAAGAAGGAACTGCCGGAGCAGGACGGCAGAGAGGAAGGCATATGAATCAGGAGAAACGTCGGAAATATATTTTAGATCAGCTGAAAATAAAATCATCTATTTCAGTTTCGGAATTAAGCGAGGCTTTTTCGCTTTCGGAGGTTTCTGTGCGTAAGCTTCTTGCGAGCATGGAGCAGGAGGGTGTTCTGAAGCGGACCTGGGGCGGAGCGGTCAGCAGGTACGGATCGCTGCGGGAATTTTCCCATCAGGAAAACGAAGTGCGTCACCGGGAGGAGAAAAGAGCGATTGCCATGGCGGCCTATGATTGCATCCAGGACGGGGAAGCTATTTTCCTGGACAGCGGTACGACGGTTTGTGAGCTGGCAAGGTTAATCGTGGAAGGGCCGAAAAGAAATATAATGCCGTGTACCAATAATATTTATGTGGCCATGGAGCTGGCGAAGGCAAGCGATATCCACAGCATTATTATCGGGGGAGAGCTGCGCACGAATATTTATTCCTGCGTGGGTTATCTGGCGGAGCAGGTGCTTGGGAACCTTTTTTTTGACAAGGGTTTTATCAGCGGCAATCATTTTACGGTGGAAAGAGGCTTTTCCACGCCGACGCTGGGAGAGGCTGAGCTGAAAAGAAAGATACTTTCTATCTCCAAGGAAAAAATAATGATGCTGGATTACACGAAATTCGGTGATGATTCCATGGTGCTTATCGCCCGGCCGGAGGATATTGATGTTCTGATTACGGACTGGCATGCACCGGAGGAACTGGTGGAGAGCTTTGGGGATAAGGGGGTCAAAACAGTGGTGGCGCCTCAGCTTTAGGTGGAGGGATAAGGTAAATGCACCGGCCCCCGGCAGTTCCCTTATGGCAAAAGGACGAAGGCGCTGGCGCCGATGCATTTATCCCCTGGCTGTGCGGATTGTATAGGGAGGGATTTTTGACTGGGCTGTGGAGATTGATAAATTTTAGTTTTTTTAAGGGCATCTGAGGAGGGAAAGCGAATCAGGTGCTTATTTTATTGGGGATTTACTGTGAAAGTCCCGGAGCAATCGGCTTTCATTCATGGTGATGTCTGCGCAGGCAGACATGTCCGTTTGGAAAGTAAAAAACAAGGGTGGCAGGAAGAAGAGGGTAAAGTGAAATGGCAGGGAAATGTATTATAGAATTAACAGTTAAATCTATAATAAGAATGACAAGTAAATTTGTCATTGACAACTTTATTTGTCAGTGGTATGATGATTTTGACAAGGAAAGTTGTCATTAAAGATTGGATAAGAGCTCTTAGGCAGGAAGTAAATTAATCATGCTGCTGCGGCCGGAGGCGTTATGGGATGGCCGGGAAAGGAGGGCGGGATGCCGTTATATAATCGATTGAAGGAACATCGGGCAAGGCTGGGTGTGAATCAGGCGGAGCTGGGGAAGCTGGCGGGGGTGTCCAGGCAGACGATCAGCCTTATCGAGAGGGGGGATTATTCTCCGTCGGTGAGCCTGGCGCTGAAGCTGGCGGCTATTTGCGGTACGACTGTGGAGGATATTTTTACATATGAGGATGAATGAAGGTTTGAGGACGAATGAAGGGTTGGCGGAAGGCTGAGTGAAGATTGGGCAGGATTGACAGGCGTGTAATTTTTGGAAAGGTTAACGGATATTTTGAAAGGATGGCAGGTAAAAGCCGGCCGGCAGGAGGTTTTTATGAGTGAAAAGATGACAGGGAAATCAAAGAGTATGGGGCGTATTATTGGGAAAATAGCGCTTTGGCTTGTGATTGGGGGAGCGTTGGGGTTTTTCGGTGCTTTTCTGATTTTTTCCATAAAGGGAGAGACTGAGAATGTAATGCATTTGTTTTTTAATGGCTATCTGGCATATGCCCTGTGGTATCAGCTTGGATTTTTTATTGTGCTGGGAGGCATTGCTGTGACGCTTTATTTCAGGGCCGGTGCGCAGATTAAGCTGGGGAACTATGAAGCGGAGGATCGGGCAGGGGAATATCAGAATGCGGCGATAACGGCGAATGAACTGAATATGGTGATTCAGTTTCTTTTGTTCGGACTGGCTGTGGATGGGAAGAATCCCATGATGCTGGCAAACGTCGTATGTTTCCTGGTGTGCTGTACGGTTGTTGTGGTTATGGAGGCGTTTCTGGTGAAGCAGGTGAAGCGGATTCAGCCGCTGAAGCGGGGGGATGTGGGAGACGCCCATTTTACGCAGAAATGGCTGGAGAGCTGTGATGAAGCGGAGCAGATGGTGATTTATAAGGCGTCCTACAGTTCCTTTATAGCAATGAAAACCTTACTTCCCCTGCTGGAGGCAGCAGCGTTTTTTGGTAAACTGATGTTTGATACGGGAAATTTCCCGATTGTTCTTATTTGTATTGCCTGGGGTGTGAATACGGGGGTTTATTGCTTTGGCAGCATGAGGCTGGAGAAAGGGAATAAGATGTAACGATATTGGTTTGTCCTGGATATAATGAGTGATTATGGCGCCGTATTTGTGAATACGGCGCTGTAGTATTTAATTGACGTAATTCGGGCAATCTTCCTTGTCTCCCGGCCCTGCGTGTGATACACTGAAAGAAAGGCGGGGAAAGCAAAATGTAATTGTTTGCAGTATTTCAGACAGGCCTTTGCATTTACTGAACAGACCTGCTGAATAGTTACGGGAAAACTACAAATTATATTTGTATGATCTTCTGCAAGGAGACCAGGAGGGAGGTAATATGCTGAAAAATCACGTAGAGCAGGAAAGACCCGGGGAAGAGGAACTGGGCAGGCGTCTGGGGGAGGCCAGAAAGAGGCTGGGGGCGCTGCAAATGCAGATTAAGGAGCACGGCCTGCCGGTGCTGGTGCTGATGGAAGGCTGGGGAACTGCCGGGAAGGGCAGTACTATTGGGAAGATTATCAGGAACATTGATCCCCGTTTTTTCAAGGTGGCAACCATGGCGGCGCCTACGGAGGAGGAACTGAGGAAACCGTTTTTGTACCGGTATTTTGCCAGGATTCCCGAGGCGGGAAAATTCACGTTCCTTGATTCCGGCTGGATGGACGAAATCACAGGGGATGTGCTGCAGGGAAAGCTGGATGACAAGGGCTATGCTTCCAGAATTGACAGTGTAAAACGTTTTGAAAGACAGCTTACGGACAACGGCTATCTTGTTATGAAGTTTTTCTTCCATATTGATGAAAAAGAACAGCGGAAGCGTCTGGACGCGCTGCTGGTAAATAAGGATACGAGCTGGCGGGTGAGCGAATCCGACCGCTGGCAGAATAAGCATTATGATAAATGTCTGAAGGTATTCGACCGCTATCTTGATGACACCAATGTTTCCACCGCCCCCTGGTATATTGTAGATGCCCATTCCAGGAAGTGGGCGCAGCTGCAGGTGCTGGAGATGCTTTGTCAGGGGATTGACGTGGCGCTGCAGAATAAGAGCCTTGCTGTTCCGCTGCTGCAGAATACCTTCCCGTTGGAAAAAATGCCGAAGCTTGGCGAAATCGCGCTGGATAAAACAATAGAGGAAGCTGGATATCAGGAGGAGTTGGATAAGCTTCAGAAAAGGCTGGGAGAACTGCACAACCGGCTGTACCGTAAGCGGGTTCCTGTGATCATCGCTTATGAGGGCTGGGATGCGGCAGGAAAGGGCGGCAATATCAAACGGATCACCGGGGCGCTGGATCCCAGAGGCTTTGAGGTGCACCCCATCGCCAGCCCGGAGCCGCATGAGAAGGCGCGCCATTATCTCTGGCGTTTCTGGACCAGGCTTCCCAAGACCGGGCATATTGCAGTATTTGACAGAACCTGGTACGGCCGCGTTATGGTGGAGAGAATTGAGGGTTTCTGCAGTACTAACGACTGGCAGCGTGCCTATAACGAAATCAATGAGTTCGAAAAGGAGCTGGTGGACTGGGGCGCGGTGGTCATCAAGTTCTGGGTGCATATTGATAAGGATACCCAGCTGGAGCGGTTTAACGAAAGACAGAACACACCGGAAAAGCAGTGGAAAATTACGGATGAGGACTGGAGAAACCGGGAAAAATGGGATGCCTATGAATTGGCGGTCAATGAGATGATTCAGAAAACAAGCACCACCTATGCGCCATGGCATATCCTGGAGTCCGTGGATAAGAAATACGCCAGAATTAAAGCGCTGAAAATAGTTATTAAGGAACTGGAAAAGGTTTTGGGAGAGTAGCCGCGAGGTCGGAAACGGCTGCCCGGACTGATAAAAAGGAGCCGCAGCTCAGGGTTATTTCCTGAACTGCGGCTCTTCTGATAATTTTTTGATGGAAGAAGAATATTCGGAGGGCGTCATGCCCGTAATTTTTTTGAACTGCCTGGAAAAATAATGGACGGACGTATAACCCATGGTATCCGCTATCTGTGTGAAATTCAGGCTCTGGTTCCGGATCAGCTGCTTGGCGGTGTCGATTTTCATCCGGGAAAAATAATCGATGATGCCGCAGCCGTTTTTTTCACGGAAGAGCTTCTGCAGCTGGGAACGTCCCACCAGGTTGTCCCTGCAGATCTGTTCAATCGTCAGCTGTGCATAAATATGAAGCTCCAGGTAATTCATTATCCGTTCATAAAGATCCACATCGGATTTCTGCTTCAGTGTGGTAGGACGTTTAAGCTCCGGTTTTATTGCCGTATAATGGCGGATCAGCTGAATTAACAGCTGTTCCAGATGAAGCTGGATCATCTGTGCGCTTCCAAAGGGCGGATTGGCGGACAGCTCCATTTTTTTCAGATAAGGATCATCCAGGACGGAGGAAAACAGCTGCCGGGCCTCCGTAATGATCTGGGCGATGAGGCTGCGTTCCGATTCGCCGATTGTAAACACCCGGTCCCTGAAAAAATCCATGGCAGGCGAGGTGCATTCGAAGGAAACCACCACCACGTTAGGCGCCACCTTGCCGTTGGAACGCACCGTATGGAATTCGTTAGGCTTATGAAATATAATTTCGTCCTTTTTCAGGGACAGGGTGCGGCTTCCGGCGACCACATTGACCTCGCCCTTATCCACACACAGGAACTCCCAGAAATTATGGGCTTCCCCGGGAAAGGAAAAATCATTCATATATTCAAAATAATGTACGGTATACAGCCTGTTGATCAGAAGGGAAGGCTGCAGTGTCACATACTCATAAGCGCCGGCATTTGTATTTTCCATGTCTCTTATCCTTTCTTCATCCGGGGCCGGAAAAAAAGCTGTTCACTCCGGAAAGTTTATAATGCGTATGAACTTATATTAACAAATTCGGGGAAGAAATTCACCTTTTTTTCATACTTTTTTTTATTTTGCCCAACTGATTGTATAAATAAGCGGACAGATAGTACAAAGAGATTTGAACTATTTGTGCAATGAGCCTTTGATATTGAAAATAAAAATAAATAAATTACAAAATATAAACAAAAAATAAAAATAAATGAATATATTTTTATGTAAAAAGTCTATCTGTTGGCATAATCAGATAAAAAAGCGAAATTATTGTGTAAATAATTATTGTGTAATAATGTTATAATGAAAATACAAAAAGGGAAAATGGCTGCGGATCTGGGACCGGAGAAGTAGCGGAGATGAAGGCTGGCAGAAAAGCGTTTTCAGGGGCCGGAAGAAAAGCACTGCAGCCGGTAGGATTTGTATGCGGCTACAGCCGCATGCGCGTCACAGCGCGCAGATAGGAGTGGAAATGGATAAACTGGATATGAAGGTAATTCAAGAGAAAATTGCGCCGATGTTCCGGATTGAAGGAACCCTGACCGAAGCGGTTCCTTATGGAAGCGGTCATATTAATGATACGGTCCGTCTGACCTGTACGCTTGATAACGGCAGGCCAAAACGGTACATTCTGCAGCGCATGAATCATGAAATTTTTAAAAAGCCCAGGGAGCTAATGGAGAACATCATGAATGTAACCTCCTTCCTCAGAAATAAAATTATCCAGAACGGCGGAGATCCGGATCGGGAAACACTGAACGTAATCCGCACGGTTGACGGAGATAATTACCTGGTGGACGAGGACGGCGATTACTGGAGAACCTACATATTTATTGAAGATGCGACCTGCTTTGATATCGTTGAGAAGCCGGAGGATTTCTATAACAGCGCGTTGTCCTTTGGTAATTTCCAGAGGCTGCTGGCGGATTATCCGGCGGCGACCCTGCATGAAACCATCCCGAATTTCCATAATACGGTGAGCCGGTTTGTGGATTTTACCAGGGCGGTTGAAGAGGATGTGATGAAGAGAGCCTCCGGCGTGCAGGAAGAAATCCGTTTCGTGCTGGACAGAGAGCCTGATACCCATGTTATCTGTGATGCGCTGGCTAAGGGCAGGCTTCCGCTGCGTGTTACACATAATGATACGAAGCTGAATAATATCATGATCGACAATAAGACGGGAAAAGGTCTGTGCGTCATTGACCTGGATACGGTAATGCCCGGCTCCGCACTTTATGATTACGGTGATTCCATCCGTTTTGGCGCGAGCACCGGAGCGGAAGATGAGAAAAATCTGGATTTAATCAGCTGTGACCTGAAGCTTTTTGAAATCTATACCAAAGGCTATGTGGAAGGCTGCGGCGGCAGCCTGACAGAGCAGGAAATCCGTATGTTTCCCATGGGGGCAAAGCTCATGACGCTTGAATGCGGAATGAGATTCCTGGCGGACTATCTTCAGGGAGATGTTTATTTCAAAATCCACCGTCCCGAGCATAACCTGGACCGCGCCCGCACCCAGTTCAAGCTGGTGGCCGACATGGAGAGCAAGTGGGATAAAATGACGGCAATCGCAGAGAAATATTTATAAGCGTTTTACATGGGGAATGATTATCATATGACAGCCGCGCCTTTATTGGCGCGGCTGTTTTGATGGTGCGCCGTCCGGCGCCTGTCTTAATCGGTGCGGACCATACGTGCGGTTTTCACACGTCTTTCTTCCATTTCCGTTACGATTACCTTCCAGCCGTGAAAGCTGAAGGAGTCTCCCTTTTCCGGTATTTTTGAGAGGCTATTCATAATCCAGCCGTTGACGGAGACCGTCTCCGTTTCCTCATCCACGCCAAGCGTTTCGAACAGCTTATCCGCATTGGCGCTGCCCATGACCAGATATTCCTTCCCGGAAAGCCTGCGGATGGGCTGGATGATTTCGTCATGTTCATCCCATATTTCCCCCACCAGCTCCTCCAGGATATCCTCCAGGGTAACAATGCCTACGGTGCCGCCGAATTCATCGATGACGACGGCGATATGAAGCTTGGAAGCCTGAAGCTCCTTTAACAGCAGGCTGATTTTACGGTGCCTGGTTATGTAAAGCGCCGGGCGGATGATGCTCTCAATGGCTTTGTCCGTTCCATAAACCGAATTGTAAAAATCCTTCTGATACAAAATTCCGGTGATATTGTCAATGGAGCCCTGATATACAGGAAGACGGGAATAACCGGTAGCCGCGAAAACGGAAGCAATTTTTTCAGAGGAGGCATCCGCGCTGATTCCGGTAATATCGATCCTGGGAGTAAGGATGTCAGCCGCCTTCAGCTCGTTAAACTCAATAGCATTGCGCAGCAGCTCGCCCTCCTGGCTGTCGATGCCGCCGCCCTGCTGCGCCTCTTCCACAATCGTTATCAGCTCCTCTTCTGTAATAGTCTGGTTTGAGGCGGTGCCAAAAAGCCGGGAGAGCACTTTTTTCCACTGTTTAAAAAGAAAGTTCAGGGGAGTGAGCAGAAGGGCGAAACCGTTCAGAAGGGGCGCTGAAAACATGGCAAAGCTCTCAGGCGCTTCCTTGGCAATACTCTTGGGAGACACCTCGCCGAAAATCAGGACCACCACAGTAGTGACGGCGGTGGAAACACTGGCGCCCATATCCTCCCCCAGGAACCTGACAAACAGCAGGGTAGAAAGGGAAGCGCTGGCTATATTCACAATATTATTGCCGATAAGAATGGTGGAAAGAAGCCTGTCATAATCCGAGGACAGCTTCAGGACAAGCGCGGCCCTTTTGTTCCCCTTATCGGCCATATTTTTTATGCGGATACGGTTCAGGGAAGAAAAAGCGGTTTCCGTTGCGGAGAAATAAGCAGACATGACAATACATAAAATAATAATTAACAGTGTAATATTCATAATTTAACCTTACAGATAAAATCCTTTCATAATTCAATTCAGTGATGGCTGCCGGTTCCTGTGACAAAAAGGATCATTCCAGCAATACCATTCTGCGGAACTGAAAACAGGAAGGATTTCCGTCACTGTCGTCTGATTCATCCATAAAATGCATACCTCCTTTGGGAAATGTTTTTACTATACACAATAACAGAAAGCAGAAGATGACTCAACTGTTTTACACACAGCTTAACAGAATTTTAGCATAGGCGCCGGAAGCCCAAAGGAGATGTAAATTGCAGCGCTATCTGCGGATACCGGAAAGTACCCGCAATTTAAGATTGATTCCTTTTTGTGTTTCCTCTATAATAAGTAATCAGTAAGTGAAGCTGAAAATTATGCATTACATAAATAAAGGAGGAGACACATGGTAACATTACTAGAAGGCGGTGCCTATCTTGTAAACGGCACACAGATCATTCCTGATAATCAGGATGCGGCGGCGCGGATAGCTGCCGAAACCGGAAGACAGGTAACAAAGGAGGAAGCGGCAAAGGAAACAATTGCCTACGGCATCCTGGAAAGCCACAACACTTCCGGTAACATGGACAACCTGAAAATCAAATTTGACAAGCTGACCTCCCATGATATAACCTTTGTAGGAATTATTCAGACGGCGAGAGCATCAGGGCTGACCAAATTCCCCATACCCTATGTGCTTACCAACTGCCACAATTCACTCTGTGCGGTGGGCGGGACGATTAATGAAGACGATCACCTCTTCGGACTCACCTGTGCCAAGAAATACGGCGGCGTCTATGTGCCCCCTCATCAGGCTGTTATCCACCAGTTCGCCAGGGAAATGCTTGCCGGCGGAGGCAGGATGATTCTCGGCTCCGATTCCCATACCCGCTACGGCGCGCTGGGAACCATGGCCATGGGCGAAGGCGGGCCGGAGCTGGTTAAACAGCTTCTCAACCAGACCTATGATATCAAAATGCCCGGCGTAGTTGCCGTTTACCTCACCGGAGAGCCCATCAGAGGCGTAGGCCCCCAGGACGTTGCCCTGGCTGTCATCGGCGCAGTATTCAGAAATGGCTATGTGAAAAATAAAGTCATGGAATTTGTAGGCCCCGGCGTGGAAAAACTGAGTGCTGACTTCCGAATCGGCATCGACGTCATGACCACGGAAACCACCTGTCTCTCCTCCATCTGGAAAACAGACAGGGAAATCGAAGAATTCTACGAAATCCATGGCAGGAAGGAAGAATATAAGGAACTCAACCCCGGAAACGTGGCCTACTATGACGGCCTGGTAACTGTGGACCTCTCCGCCATCAGACCCATGATTGCCATGCCCTTCCACCCCAGCAACACCTATACGATTGAAGAACTCAACGCCAATCTGGATGACATCCTGGGCGATGTGGAAAAGAAAGCCCAGGTAAGCCTTGACGGCGCTGTCAACTACACCCTGCACGACAAAGTGAGAAACGGAAAATTCCATGTGGACCAGGGAATCATCGCCGGCTGTGCAGGCGGCGGCTTTGAAAATATCTGCGCGGCAGCGGACATCCTCAAAGGACAATACATCGGTGCGGATGAATTTACGCTCAGCGTTTACCCTGCTTCCATGCCCATTTATATGGAACTCATCAAAAACGGCTGTGCCGCCACGATTATGGAAACCGGCGCAGTCATGAAAACCGCCTTCTGCGGCCCCTGTTTCGGAGCAGGCGATACCCCGGCCAATAACGGCTTCAGCATCCGCCACTCCACCAGGAACTTCCCCAACAGAGAAGGCAGCAAGCTCCAGAACGGCCAGATCGCATCCGTTGCGCTCATGGATGCCCGCTCCATTGCGGCAACTGCAGCCAACAAAGGCGTCCTCACACCGGCAACGGAATTTGATGCTACCCTGGGCAAATACAAATACCATTTTGACTCCAAAATATATGCAAACCGCGTATTCGATTCCAAGGGCGCGGCGGATCCTGAGGTGGCAATCCACTTCGGCCCCAACATCAAAGACTGGCCGGCCATGTGCGAACTCCCGGAAAACCTGGTACTCCGCTTAGTATCCGAGATCCACGACCCGGTTACCACAACCGATGAACTGATCCCCTCCGGAGAAACCTCCTCCTACCGCTCCAACCCTCTGGGCCTTGCGGAATTCACGCTTTCCCGCAAAGACCCCGCCTACGTAGGCCTGGCAAAAGACATCCAAACCGCCCAGACCGCCGTAATGGAAGGAAAGTGCCCCCTGGAGGCCAAGCCCGAGCTGAAGCCCGTCATGGAAACCATCCACACCCGCTTCCCGGAAGCAGGCGAAGGAAACATCGGCTTTGGATCCACCATTTTTGCAGTAAAACCCGGCGATGGATCCGCCAGGGAACAGGCAGCCAGCTGCCAGAAAGTCCTGGGCGGCTGGGCCAACATAGCCACCGAATACGCCACCAAACGCTACCGCTCCAACCTGATTAACTGGGGAATGCTCCCCTTCCTCATTGAAGAAGGCCCCCTTCCCTTTACCAACAAAGACTACCTCTTCATCCCCGGCATCAGAAAAGCCGTAGAAGAAGCCCAGGACACCATTACCGCCTACACCGTGACCCCCGAAGGCCTCACCCCCTTCCCCCTAACCTTGGGCGACCTAACCAAAGAAGAACGCCAAATCATCCTGGACGGCTGCCTCATAAATTACAACCGCGTAAAATAGTAAAATAACAACCCTAACAAATTATTATTAAATATCGCTCATTACCAATAACTTTTTATCATTATCACCTCCAAAGGCCATATCTGTTCCCAAATACAGATATGGCCTTTGCCATATTTACCCCTTGTCCTTCCTCCCTATTATCACAACCAATAGGATAAAGGCATGTGCCACGGCGGCTTCCCGTCTCTGTCCGGTGGGGGCCGGGGCCTGTCTGTGTTTCCCGGGGGCGGCGGTGGGGATATTTTCAGATCCATTGGAAAAAACGGAGATGTTTCTTACTGCTTCGAAAAGCCAGGATTCGGCCGCCCCTAGTGGCCTGTCTGACGAGCCAATGCGACGTAAGTCGCGCGGGCGAGGAGTTTTGGCCACGTTGGCCGAATCCTGGCTTTGCGAAACAGTTAGAAACACCCCGTTTTTGAAACTGGATCAGAAAATACCCCACCGCCGCCCCCGGGAAACACAGACAGGCCCCGGCCCCCACCGGACAGAGACGGGAAGCCGCCGTGGCACATGCCTTCATCCGTTCCCCACGAATAAAAATGGGTGGTGGGACATAGAATGGAGTAAATATGCAGAATGCGGAGAGATGACTATGGACAGAAAAAAGTTACTTCCGAAAACCCGCCCCACCCCCCGCAGGCCGTTTTCCCCCGCATTCAGAAATTCCGCAGGCCGGCAGCGGCTGCTGGATCTTTGTGCGGTCCTTTTATTTTTACTCCTGCTTCCCTATGTATGCAGCCTTTTTTTCGGAAAAGGAGAAAGCGGCCATGAAACCGTTCCGGTATTTGAGGAAGAAGGAAAGTTCATGGTGGCCTGTGAAAGCAGCGCGGGAGTGAGCAGAATCCCCCTGGAGGTTTATGTGGAAGGCGCTTTGGCGGCCAGTATCCCCGCAGGCTGTGAGGAAGAGACGCTCAAGGCGCAGGCTGTGATCCTCCGGACCATGTGCATGAAGGCGTATGAGGAAAGGGCATCGGTTGAAGAAACAACGATTTCCGCCAGGAAAATCGGACAGGACTATCTGGATCTGCGGGAACGGGAAGCTCTCTGGGGAAGCTCGGCTGTGGATAATCAGGCAAAAATTTCCCGGGCTGTATCAGAAACAAAGGGTATGTATCTGACCTGGGAGGGAAAGCTTATAGAACCGGCCTACTTCTGGCTCAGTGCGGGAAAGACGAGAAACGGCAGGGAGGTGCTGGGCGAAGGCTATGATTATCTGGTGAGCGTGGACTGCGAGCATGATATAGAAGCCGAAGGCTATACCTTGCGAACAACCATAAAGAAAAACGAATTCTGGACGGCCCTGGGAGTCAGTGAAACGGAAAAAATAACCCTCACAAGAGACAGCGCCGGTTATGTCCTGTGGGTGGATGCGGAGGGAATACATATGTCGGGAGAAAAATTCCGCAGCCTTTTTTCCCTGAATTCCTCCTGCTTTACCATCAGTGAGGAGCAGGGGCTTGTAGTGCTGGAAAGCCGCGGCGTAGGGCATGGGCTGGGTTTCTGTCAGTTTGAGGCTAACCGCAGGGCGGTGCAGGGCGAGGATTTTCTGGCTCTTTTAAAAGATTTTTTTAAAGGTGTTGAAATACAAAAAACTGAATAATGGAAAGGAAAACGGAAAGACTAAGCTTGAAGGATTTCAACTGATAATTGGCATCTGCCAAAATGAATAGGAAAGAGAAGGAATGCCCTATGAGAAGAAGAAGGAGATCAAGCTTTAGAAAAGAAAAAGCAATCATGCTGGTATCCAGCTGCCTCGTTCTGACGGCGCTGACCGCTACCGGCTTGTATGTAAGAAACAGAGGCCAGGAAAAAGAAGAGGATAATTATATTGTGGATTTCACCACGCTGGACGAAGCCAACAGGGATAAAGCGGGTGAAGCACAGGAATTGGGTGAACAGCAGGCTGATGCCGGTGAGCTGGACTATGATCCCAGCTTTCAGGAGGCCAATTCCGGGAAAGTGGACAACCCTGACATGAAAATGCTTGGCAGCACGGCAAACGCCGGAGAGCAGGCGGCAGCGGAGCAGGCAGCTGCAGAGGCGGCACAGGCCGAAGCGCAACAGGAGGCGCTGGCACAGGAATCACAGGAAGCGCTGGAAGCAAACGCGTCCGATGCCATAGCAAAAACAGACGATGGGAATGAGACTGCAAAAAGAGACGAGGATGCCATGAATACGGTGCCTGCCCTGGATTTTTCCGAGTCAGATACCCTTGTATGGCCCATCGTGGGAAATGTCCTCGTGAATTACAGCATGGACAAGACCGTCTTTTTTGCCACACTCCAGCAGTATAAATATAATCCGGCGATCATCATTGCCGCTACCCAGGGAGAAGGCATTACGGCTGCCGCCGACGGACAGGTAACCACCATTTATGAGGATCCGGAAATCGGAACCGCAGTCATTATGAATCTGGGCGACGGCTATGAACTTACCTACGGACAGCTGACGGATCTTACCGTAGCCGAAGGTGATGTGGTAACCACCGGGGAAATTATCGGAAAGGTGGCGGAGCCTACCAAATATTACAGCGTGGAAGGCTGCAATGTTTATTTCAAGCTGACCAAAGACGGACAGCCGGTAAATCCACTGAACAGGCTGAGCTGAGATGGAAGGTAAGCTGCTGATACAAAACGGACGCGTATTTCCCATGATGGGAAAGGTTATCCCCAAGGGCAGCGTCCTGATCGAAAATGGAAAAATAACCGCAGTGGCGGAAAGGATAGAAGTCCCGGACACGGGCAGTACGGAAATCATTGATGCATCCGGCTGCCTGGTGATGCCGGGCCTGATTGAAGCCCACTGCCATGTTGGCATTACGGAAGAAAAAAAAGGGATGGAGGGAGATGACTGCAATGAAAATGTCTCTCCGGTAACGCCTTGGCTGAGAGCCATAGACGCCGTAAATACCATGGATGCCGCATTTGACGATGCCGTCCGGGCAGGAATTACCTCAATTATGGTAGGCCCGGGAAGCTCCAACGTGGTGGGCGGCCAGTTTGCCTTTATTAAAACAAAGGGCAGACGCATAGATGATTTGATTGTAAAGGCCCCTGCCGCTATGAAAATCGCTTTCGGAGAAAACCCCAAGGTTAATTTTTCCGGCCAGGAAAAATCCCCGGTTACCAGAATGGCCATCGCGGGAATCCTGCGGGAGGAGCTCCATAAGGCTGTACAATACCGTAAGAAAAAAATGCGCCTGACAAAGGATTGCCCGAAGGGGCAGGAACCGGATTTTGAACCGGATTTCCGCCTGGAATGCTGGATGCCCGTACTGGAAGGGAAAATTCCCCTGAAGGCGCATGTACATCGGGTGGACGATATATATACCGCCATACGCATTGCAAAAGAATTCGGACTCTCTATGACACTTGACCACTGCAGTGAAGGACACCTCATCGCGGAGGACCTGGCAAAAGAGGGCTTTCCCGCAATAGTCGGCCCCGACCTGTCCAGCAGAAGCAAAATAGAAGTACAGAATATGGCTTTTAAAACCGCAGGCATTCTGCGCGAGGCAGGGGTGCTGGTGGCAATTACCACCGATCACCCCGTATCCCTTATCCAGTCGCTGCCCATTTGCGCGGGTCTTGCCGTAAAGTCCGGACTGCCTTTGGAGGAAGGACTGAGAGCCATTACCTGCAATCCCGCCCGTATCTGCCGCGTATTTGATCGTGTGGGCAGCCTGGAACCAGGAAAGGATGCGGATATTGCTATTTTTACAGGCAACCCTATGGAAACCTTCACCAGGACCATGTGCACTATAATTAACGGAAAAATTGTATACAGGGATACCGGCTTTTAATTTTAATTCCTGAATTCTTATCCAGGTCCCTGTTCAAATCCCAACCCGCCCGAACCGCATCCCTCCCGCGGCCCGGACGGGTATTTCCATGCCCTCCCCCGGAACACTGTGAGCCTTAAAAAAAGCATCTTTTTCATTTTCTAATAGCCCCGGATATGCTACAATTGAAAAGCACGGGCGGTATCTGACATAAATTGGCCCTGTGAAAAATAAGGTAGTAAGGAACTGGACTGTGCATTTTATAACAGTTCCTGAGAAAAGCTGTCTTAGCTTAAAATAAATTACAGGAATTGGAGGAGACTCATGAAAATTGTGGTATTAGGCGGCGGCATCAGTACGGAGAGGGATGTTTCCTTAAGCTCCAGCCGCATGATTTATGAAGCGTTAAAGAAAAAGGGACACCAGGCGGTTTTGCTGGATGTCTATCTGGGATATGAAGACGATTACGCCGGCATTTTTGAAAAGGATGTGGACTGGGCTGAAAACATAGGGGGAATCAAGGAAAGCAATCCTGATATAGTGCAGATAAAGGCGCTGCGAAAGGATGGCGGAAGGAGCTTTTTCGGCCCCAACGTGATAGAGATCTGCCAGATGGCCGATGTTGTTTTCCTGGGACTGCATGGAGAGGACGGAGAGAACGGAAAGGTGCAGGCGGCTTTTGACCTGCTTGGAATCCATTATACGGGAACGGATTACGTCAGCTCGGCGCTGTCCATGGATAAGAGCCTGGCAAAAGAGCTTTTTGCCTTCCACGGCATTCCGACCCCGGCGGGGATCCGTGTGAGAAAGGGACAGGAAAGCGCGGAAAGAGTGCCTTATCCCTGTGTAGTTAAGGCCTGCAAGGGCGGTTCCAGCGTGGGCGTATGCATCGTGCATGAGGAAAAGGAATACCAGGCCGCCCTGGAGGAAGCCTTCAAATATGATGAGGAAGCGGTAATTGAGCAGTATATTGAAGGACGGGAATTTTCCTGTGCAGTCATTGACGGAAAAGCGCTGCCGGTAATTGAGATCGCCCCTCTCTGCGGCTTTTATGATTATAAGAACAAATACCAGGCGGGAAGCACCATTGAAACCTGCCCGGCGGACCTGCCGGAGGATAAGTCCAGGGAAATGCAGCTCATTTCCGAAAAAGTATTCCGGGCGCTGCGCCTCAAAAAATATGCGCGGATGGATTTCATGATGGATAAGGAAGGCAAGCTGTATTGCCTGGAGGCCAACACCCTTCCCGGAATGACCCCTACCTCCCTGATTCCGCAGGAAGCCCGGGCCATTGGAATAAGCTTTGAAGACCTGTGCCAGTGGATTCTGGAGCTGGCGCAAAAGGACTGATCAGGAAAAGAGGACGTATATGAAAAATATGACTTTAACCAACATCGCCCAGGCATGCGGCGGCAGGCTGATCTGCCCGGGTGAGCCCCCTGCTGCCGAGGCGGCGGGCGTGGTGATCGACTCCAGAAAAGCCGGAAAGGATTTCCTTTTTATTGCCGCAAAAGGAGAACGGGTGGATGGACACCGGTTTATACCGGAGGTTTTTGCGGGCGGCGCGCTTGGCGTAGTATGCGAACGGCTGCCGGAGCAGCCTGCAGGCCCCTGCATTCTGGTGGAGGACAGCTTTGAAGCCCTGAAAAGGATAGGGGAATTTTACCGCAGGCAGCTGTCTGTGAAGGTTGTAGGCATCACCGGAAGCGTGGGGAAGACCAGCACCAAAGAATTCGTTGCTTCCGTACTCTCGCAGAAATACAGGGTCCATAAGACCCTGGGAAATTATAATAATGAAATCGGCGTGCCGCTGACGGTGCTTTCCATGCCTGAGGACACGGAGGTTGCGGTACTGGAAATGGGTATCAACCATTTCGGGGAAATGCATAATTTAAGCCGCATTGCCCGTCCCGATATCTGTATCATGACAAATATCGGCCAGTGCCATCTGGAATTCCTGGGAAGCAGGGAAGGGATCCTGAAGGCCAAGTCGGAAATTTTTGATTTCATGGGCGAAGACGGCGCCGTATGCGTTAACGGCGACGATGACATGCTCAGCACAATAAAAGAAGTAAAAGGAAAGCCTCCGGTAACCTTCGGGCTTTCTTCAAGCTGCCGGATTTATGCGGCGGATATTGCAGGCAGGGGACTTCTCGGAAGCGAGGCGGTGATTCATGACAGGGAGTCGGGGATAAGCTTTAACGCGAAGATACCGCTTCCCGGCGGACATATGGTATATAATGCCCTGGCCGCCACTGCCGTAGGACGCCTGCTTGGCCTTACGCCGGAGGAAATCAGTAAGGGGATTGCCGCGGTGGAAGGTGTCAGCGGACGCAGCCACATCATTGAGCTGGCGGATAAAGTTGTCATCGACGACTGCTATAATGCCAATCCGGTTTCCATGAAGGCGGCCGTGGATCTTCTCCTTCAGGCCGACGGCCGGACTGTGGCGGTGCTGGGAGACATGTTTGAACTGGGGAAAGAGGAAGCGAAGCTGCATGAATGCGTGGGAGGGTATGCCGTGGAAAAAGGCGTGGACTGCCTGATCTGTACCGGGGAGCTGTCCCGTCACATGTACGAAGGCGCCCTGAAGGCGGCGGAAGCGGGGGAAAAACACGGCATCCATTATTTTCCGGACAGGGAAAGCCTTCTGGAAGGCCTTTCGGACCTCCTTCTGCCGGGTGACACGATACTGGTGAAGGCTTCCCGTGGGATGGGCTTTGAAAAGGTGGTGGAGCAACTGACATGATTCTGTCTGTTTCCAGAAGAACCGATATCCCCTGCAGATACTGCGAATGGTTTATGAACCGGATCCGTGAAGGCTTTGCGGTGGTAAGAAATCCGTTTAACGCGGGCCAGCTTGGCCGCATACCCATGACGCCGGAGGCAGTGGACTGCATTGTTTTCTGGACGAAGGATCCGCAGCCGCTGATGCCTTATCTGAAGGAACTGGACAGCAGAGGCTACCGGTATTATTTCCAGTTTACGCTTACGCCCTATGGCAAAGCGCTGGAACCGGGCCTGCGGGATAAAAAGAAAATTATCCGCACCTTCCGCAGCCTGGCGGAACAGATTGGAAGCAGCAGGATTATCTGGCGTTATGATCCTGTTATTTTAAATGAAGAAATGGGAATCGGATATCATAAACAGGCGTTCCGGCAGCTGTGCCTGGAATTGCAGGGCTGTATGCGGAGCGTGATTGTCAGCTTTGTGGACAGATACTCCGGAAATGGGTACTGGCAGAAACCGGGAAAACCTGAAGCCAGGAGGAAAAGCCTGCTGCGCGATGCGGCGGAAACGGAAATGGAGGAGCTGGCGGCCTTTTTTGCCCGCACCGGTGCGACATATGGGCTGCAGGTCAGCGCCTGCTGTGAGGCAAAGGATTTGACCGCATTTGGCGTGGGAAGAGCCTCCTGCATTGACAGGGCCGTCATAGAGGATATCCTGGGCGGCAGCGTGAAGCTCAAGCCTGACAAAGGACAGCGAAAAGGCTGCGGCTGCTATGAAAGCATTGACATCGGCGCCTATAACACCTGTCCTAATGGCTGCATCTACTGCTATGCCAACCATTCCCCGAAGGCTCTGGAGGCCAATCTGCGGCAGATGGATAAAAACAGCGAAATGCTTGTCGGACATGTCAGAGAAGGAGACAAGGTAACGGAGCGGAAGGCTGTTTCCTGCTTCGATGGACAGTATGAGCTGAAGCTCTGAACCTGCCGGATCCTATCTGCCCTGACAGGCCTTCCGGTAAGCGCTGGCCGTCATATGGCAGTGTTTCAGAAAGCACTGGGCAAAATAGCTCTGTGAGGAAAATCCGGAGGACTGCGCAACCTCCGTTATACTGTAATCCGTACTGGCCAGCAGCTCCTTGCTGGCCTTTATTCTTACCTCTATCAGATAATTCATGGGAGAACATCCGAACTGCCGGGTAAAGGCATGCACCATGTAGTATTTATTCAGATGGGATACATGGGCAAGCGTGTCCAGCGTGATGTTCTGGTTATAATTCGCCTCCATATACTGCTTCAGCTTGATACATTCCCGGCTGGACTTCACGGAGGGAACGAATTCAAAGGAAAAGTTCGTCCTGCGTATCAGCTTGACGATCAACATGTTGAGAAGATCCTGGCACACAAGCTCATAGTGGGGCCTTTTATTCTCCATCTCCCCCAGCAGGGAATCCATAAAGTAGGCAAATTCCTCATGATCACGCCTGCAGTTGAAAATAAGGTGCTCATGCTCCCCACCGAAGGAAAAATTCAGGCCTTCAACACCAAGGATAATGTATTCCAGCGGAATCTCCCCCACAGACCGCTCTGTATGGGAGGTATAGGAATTGATGATGATAAAATCATCCTCTTTAATAGGAAAGTTCTGATCTTCAATCAAATAATTCCCCGTACCCTTTTTAATATAGCAAAGCTCAGTAAAATAGTGCATATGCGGCAGGCTGGGCCAGTCGTTTTCATAAATGGAATGCGTGACATATAAAAGCTTTGCATTAATCGGATCAATTTCCCCGGTTTCCAGGGGGTATCTTGTAATCGGCATAAATTTCTCCTTTATGGTTGGTCGGTGTCTTTTAGGCTATACATGCAATCCGTCATTCCTTTTCTTTTTAGAAATACTGCGCTTGAAAACGGGCGGATAACAATGAAAAGCAAACATTTGTGCAAAAAAGATGTATAAAAATATAAAAAACACAGGTTTTTAAAGTAAGAGATTAAGCAATCTGTTTAAAAAAACAAGCAGTTAAATCTGATGGCGCACGTATATGACTAAAAATATATTAACAAATCTTGCGATAAAAAGCAATATTTCTAAAAAAAGAAGCAAGATATGGATTGTATAGATTGGCTATAAAAGATATACTGAGATTATCAAAAAACGATACATGATGCACAAACTAAAGGAGGAAAAAAATGAAAAAGAAATTCGTCAGTTTGTTTTTAACAGCTGTTATGGCAGCAAGCCTGCTGGCAGGTTGCGGCAACAGCGGCACAACAGCGCCTGCTGAGTCAAAGCCTGCAGAGACTCCCGCAGCTACAGAGGAAGCTGAGGCAGAAACAACTCCTGCTGAATCAACCGCAGCAGCTGAAACGACAGCAGAAAGCGGAGCGGCAGATTACAGCGGCGTTACATTGACAATGTGGTCCATGTGGAACTCCACAGAGCCTCAGGGCCAGGTAATCCAGGAAGCAGCAGATGCTTTCAAGGAGAAGACAGGCGCAACCATTAATATCGAGTGGAAGGGCCGTGACATCAACACCATCATCCAGGCAGCTCTGGAATCCAATGAGAAGATTGATATCTTCGAAGATGACTATTCCAGAATCGCAAAGAACTACAAAGATTACTGCTATGACCTTACAGATATGGCTAAGGCAGCTAACTATGACGCAACCAGCTATGCATGCTTCAATGAAGTTGCAACAGAGTGGGCAGGATTCCTTCCCTGTGTAACAGAGCAGCCCCAGGTAGGCGGCGTGTTCTACAACCAGGATATCTTCGATGACTGCGGAATCTCCGTTCCCACCACATGGGATGAGTTCCTTGCAGCATGCCAGACCATGGTTGACAAAGGCTATCAGCCCCTGGCTCTTGACAGCGCATACGCAGATTTCACCTTTGGTTACCATCTTGACAGAGTAATCGGTGAAAAAGCAATCTCCGACCTGGCTGTAAACGGCGGCTGGAGCAAGAACGAAGGCGTTGTAAAAGCAGCTCAGCAGATTATCGATTTTGTTAAAGCAGGATATCTTGCAGACGGCGCTCCGGATGAATATCCTTCCAGCCAGAACAAGATTGGTTTAACTGGTAAAGTGGCAATGGTTGTCTGCGCTAATTACGTAGCACCTGAAGTAAACAACAACTCCGGCACAGAAATCAACTGGGGAATGTTCAACTACCCTGCAGTTGAAGGCGGCGCGGATCCTTCTAATGCATATGCAGGCGCTAACTCCCTTGCTATCACAAAATACAGCGAGAACGCACAGGCAGCATTTGATTTCCTGATGTTCTTAACAAGCGGCGAATTTGACCAGAAGATGGCTGATACAGCGGATCAGATTCCTGCAGACCCCAGCAATACAGCACCCGCTATCATGAGCGGTACCGTAGAAGCTCTGGTTGCTACCAAAGCTCCCCTGTCCTGGAACATGGGCCTGAATGATAACTCCGAATTAAAGACCAGCTTTAAGGATATCATCATCAGCCTGTATGAAGGCAAATATGCTACCGGTGAAGATTTCGCAGCAGCAATGGATGCTTTATACTAAAACATAAAAACTAAACAGGTTTATCAAGTGGAGGTGGCACTGAAGTGGTGCCGCCTCTTTTGACAAGAAGAGGTGACATATTAATGAAAAAAAATAAGTCCTTAATTGTAGGTTTTATATTACCCTGTTTGTTAACCCTCCTCATCATGTATTTTTATCCTGTGGTCAGGACCGTAATCATGAGCTTCTTCCAGATTGAAAGTGTGACATCAGACACCTCCACCTGGGTCTTTAACGGTATGAGCAACTATCAGAAGATTTTCAACAGCCCCGGATGGCAGGCTTCCATGTGGAATATGTTCCGTATCTGGCTTGTGGGCGGCATTATTGTTCTTTCCTTTTCGCTTCTGTTCGCTGTTATACTGACAAGCGGCATCCGCTTTAAGAAGTTTTTCCGTGCTGCAATTTACCTTCCCAACGTTATCAGTGCTGTTGCCCTGGCAACCATGTGGATTCAGTATGTTTACAACAACGACTATGGTATGCTCAATAAAATCCTTCAGACATTTGGGCTGGAGGGCGTAAAATGGCTGGGCAATGATACCAAGTTCTGGGCAATGCTGTTTGCATTCATCTTCGGTGCGGTCGGCTATTACATGCTGATATTTATCAGCGGTATTGAAAGAATCCCGGCGGATTTATATGAGGCGGCAACGATAGACGGAGCCAACAAGGTTCAGCAGTTCGGCAAGATAACAATGCCTCTGTTGAAGGGAATTACCAAGACGAACATTACCTTCTGGAGCGTACATACCACCACATTCTTCCTGTGGTCAAAAATGTTTTCACCTGTGGATTCGGAGATTACCACCACGGTTCCCGTTGTTTATCTGTATGATACGGTTTTCGGCGGCAAGGGCAACTCAACAAGAGATGCGGGCGCAGGTGCTGCTACCGGCGTGATTCTGGCACTCATCATTGTTGTTATCTATGTCGTCATGAACAGACTGCTCAGAGATGATGATCTGGAATTCTAAGAGGAGGTGTGGATTATGAGCAAAAAGAAAGAGCCTAAGGTAAAAGAAAGAATTAACTGGAGAAAAGAAGCATCTCTTCTTCCGGGATATATTATCGTACTTGTCTGGATCATATTCACAGCTGCCTTTTTATTATGGATTCTGGGCGCCAGCCTTTCCACATCCAGGGAAATTTTCTCCGGATCAGTATTCAAATTTGAGAGCGGCCTTCATTTTGAGAACTATGCAAACGCATGGAAAGCGCAGAATGTTTCCGTATTCTTCGCCAACTCCCTGCTGTATGCGATAACGGCCTGTGTCGGCGTAATCCTGATTTCCGCGCCTGCAGCCTATGTGCTGTCCAGGTTTGAATTCCTCGGCAACAAGGTCATGAAATCCAGCCTGATCGTTGCCATGAGTATTCCTGCGGTTATGATTATCATGCCTATTTTCTCACTCTCCACAAAATGGAATCTGAAGGGCAGGATTCTGCTGATACTTTTGTATATTTTCTTAAATGTACCTTATACAACAACCTATCTGCTCAACTTCTTCGCAACTCTGAGTAAGACCTACGAAGAAGCGGCGGCAATTGACGGCTGCCCTCCGGCTAAAACCTTCTGGGTTATCATGCTGCCTCTGGTACAGCCGGCGCTGATTACGGTAACTATTTTTAACTTCCTGGGTGTGTGGAACGAATTCTTCATGGCATTGATCTTTGCAAGCTCCGAAAGAATGACACCTGTAGGCGTCGGCCTTCTCCAGATTGTAAACTCCATGAAGTACACGGGAGACTACGGCGGACTGTTTGCGGCGGTTGTTATCGTGTTCTTGCCCACATTCTTATTGTACATTTTCTTATCCGAGAAGATTATTGCCGGTGTTACAGGAGGCGGTATCAAAGGTTAATGGCATGGATGCCGTATTTATTTAAAGAAGAGGAGGCACAATATGAGTCAGGAAAAAGGGAGAGTAACAATTCCCACCGATATAGACGTGATACAGGAAACACTGGATTTATCCAAACGCTGGGGCGCAGATGCGGTTCGTGACTGCGACGGCACGGATTTTCCCGTAGAGTTAAAGGATGTGGGACTGAAGGTTTATTCCACCTATTATACTACGAGAAAGGATAATGCCTGGGCAAAGGCTAATCCTGATGAAATCCAGCAGATGTATGTAATGACGCCGTTCTACACGGCAGCCGGGGAAGCTTTGAGGATCAGGCTTATGAAAGGCCTGTATCCTGATATGCTTACCCCTAACAGCAGGGATGACATCAGACGTTGGTGGGAGGTAATCGACCGGACAACGGGAGAGGTGGTTCCCACAGCGGACTGGACCTATGATGAAGAAGCGGGAGAGGTGGAAATCAAAAGCGTGCCTTTCCATGACTATACCGTGAGCTTTCTTGCATATATCATGTGGGATCCGGTACATATGTACAACGCGGTGGTAAATGAGTGGAAGGATGTAGAGCATCAGATTACCTTTGATGTGAGACAGCCAAAAACCCATGAATATACCATGAAGCGCCTGCGCAAATTTATTGAGGAGCATCCGTATGTAAATGTGCTGCGTTTCACCACATTTTTCCACCAGTTTACGCTGGTATTTGACGAGCTGGCCAGAGAAAAATATGTGGACTGGTACGGATATTCCGCATCAGTATCCCCTTATATCCTGGAACAGTTCGAAAAGGAAGCAGGCTACAAATTCCGGCCTGAATTCATCATTGATCAGGGCTATTACAATAACCAGTACCGTATTCCTTCCAAAGAATACAAGGATTTCCAGGCCTTCCAGAGAAGAGAGGTCGCCAAGATTGCCAGGGAAATGGTGGATATCTGCCATGAATGCGGCAGGGAGGCGATGATGTTCCTGGGTGACCACTGGATTGGAACGGAACCGTTTATGGATGAGTTTAAGACCATCGGCCTTGATGCGGTGGTTGGAAGCGTGGGCAACGGAGCAACACTCCGTCTGATCAGCGATATCGAAGGGGTGAAATATACGGAAGGCCGCCTCCTGCCTTATTTCTTCCCGGATACCTTCCATGAGGGAGGCGATCCTGTTAAGGAAGCAAAGACGAACTGGGTAACGGCAAGACGTGCGATTCTGAGAAAGCCTATTGACCGCATCGGCTATGGCGGTTACCTGAAGCTGGCGAATGAATTCCCCGATTTTGTGGATTACGTGGAATCCGTATGTGCGGAATTCAGGGAGCTTTACGATAATATCAAGGGCACTACGCCTTATTGCATTAAGAAGGTGGCAGTGCTGAACTGCTGGGGAAAAATGAGAGCCTGGGGAAATCATATGGTGCATCATGCGATTTACTTCAAGCAGAATTACTCCTATGCAGGAATTATAGAGGCGCTCTCCGGCGCGCCGTTTGACGTGAAGTTCATCAGCTTTGAAGATATCCTGGAAGATAAGGATATTTTAAAGGATATTGATGTCATCATCAACGTAGGCGATGCGGATACCGCACAGACAGGCGGTGAGTGGTGGTGCAATCCGGTAATTTCTTCTGCCGTTAAGGAATTCGTATATAACGGCGGCGGCATTATCGGTGTGGGAGAACCCAGCGGCCATCAGGCAAACGGACATTTCTTCCAGCTGGCAAATGTGTTCGGCGTTGAGGAAGAAAGAGACTTCACACTCGGCTATGATAAATACAACTGGGAAAACCACAGCCACTTCATTACGGCTGACTCTCAGGAGAGAATTGATTTCGGCGAATCAAGGAAATATATTTATGCGCTGGAAAACGCACAGGTGCTTGTATCCGAGGATAAAGAAGTAAAGCTGGCGGTGAATGAGTTCGGCAAGGGCCGCGCCGTATATATCAGCGGGCTTCCTTACAGCTTTGAAAACAGCAGGCTTCTCTACCGTGCTATTTTATGGAGCACAGGCGAAGAAGAAAATATCAATAAGTGGTTCAGCACCAACTATAGCGTGGAAGTACATGCCTATATTAAAAACGGCAAATACTGTGTGGTAAATAACACCTATGAACCCCAGTCCACGACCGTATATAAGGGTGACGGAACAGGCTTTGATTTGGATTTGGAAGCAAACCAGATTATCTGGTACGAAATCTGAGAACAGTGATGACAGACGCTTTCGGCAGCAGCCGGAGGCGTCTGTTTTAATTTTGAAGATAAAAAAACAGCGTGCATTTCCGAGGGGGGAACAGGAAGCCGGACAGTATTTTTTTTATATACTGAAAACCGGAAGAACTAAGATTTTATAGAGTTGACACATGTAATGCAATACGTTATTATTTATTATATAAATGTACAAAACATATCGATATGGAATCTATCCATATTAATACCGATGTCCGGTTCTCTCAGAGGTTTCTGAAGCAGGATCTTTTACATTTTTATCCGAAAGGCTCAGAAAGTGCCTGTATTACCGGAAATGCGATAAAAGATTCTGTTTTGGAAATCCTGTCTTTTTTCAAACTCGTCCCAGGGCATAGTGCTTCGGGGTCACTCCCATATATTTCTTAAAGGTTTTGACAAAATAACTGCTGTCATTAAAGCCGCATTGATAGGCAATTTCCGTGACGGGAAGCTCGGTGGTGCTCAGAATGTAGCAGGCGCGCTCCACGCGGTAATAGTTCAGATAATCCATGGGAGTCCGGTGCACCGCGGTACGGAAATAGCGGCAGAAGTATTTGGGCGTCATTCCCGCAATCCGTGACAGATCCGCAAGTGTGACAGGGCTGGCATAATTGGCGTCAATGTATTCCAGAACAGGCTTAAGCTGATCCATTTTCTTGGGGGCCGACGAAGGCTCCTCCGTTGTGGGAACATAATATTCCTCTTCAAAAATACAGCCGAAAAACTCAAACAAAGCTCCCAACGTTCTCAGCTCGCTTCCCGCATGGGGGTAACGTACCGCGTCAAAAAGACGGCAGGCTGCCTTCAGCAGGCGGGAATTCCTGCTTTCCCCCGCCTGAAAATAGTTATACAGCCGTATCTGATGCCGGGAAATGAGCCGGATATACCGTTTACAGGCGTCCGTATGCATGAGAGTGGGATTTAAATCAAAAACGGCGCATTCATATATACAATGCTCAGGAACGCCGCCGTGTATGATGCCTTCCCCGATAAGAATCACATCGCCGGCCCCTGCGTTTATCTCTTCATCATCCAGATAAAGCCGGAGAGAACCGCTTAATATCTGAATCAGCTCCATTTCCTTATGCCAGTGGAAGGGCATATTATACCGCGAATGATGCTCATCCACATGATAAAATGCAATGGGAAAATCCGGTGTCCCATGATCTATTTTTTCATTATAATCCAGATAATGCATACGCTTTCCTCCATATATATGGCGCTTTCACAAACGGCCTGCAGAGGGTTTTCCCCTGTTTTTATTTATTTCACAGTTTTTTAAAAAAAAGTGAATATTGTTATATTTTTTGCCATTATAACACAGGCAAAAAGAAATTGCCAATGATATACTGAACTTAACGAACTTAGCGGTATCAGTTAAGTTCCTGTGGAAACCGGTAAAGGTATTTTTTCAAGGAGGGAAAGAAATGGCAGAAAACAGATATGTAGGGGATTATCCGGTAATTGGCATCAGGCCCACCATCGACGGAAGAAGAGGCTACCTGAAGGTGAGGGAATCACTGGAAGAGCAGACAATGAATATGGCGAAGGCAGCGGCAAAGCTGTTTGAAGAGAATTTACGCTACTCCAACGGGGAGCCTGTAAAGGTGATCATTGCAGATACTACCATCGGGCGTGTGGGCGAGACTGCGGCATGCGCGGACAAATTCCGCAAGGGCGGTGTGGATATTACCCTGACCGTAACACCCTGCTGGTGCTATGGCGCGGAAACAATGGATATGGATCCCAATACGATCAAGGGCGTATGGGGCTTTAACGGTACGGAGCGTCCCGGAGCCGTATATCTGGCAAGTGTACTGGCTACCCATGCGCAGAAGGGACTTCCGGCATTCGGTATTTACGGACATGATGTTCAGGATGCGGACGCAACGGATATCCCGGAGGATGTTGTGGAGAAGCTGCTTCGCTTCGGAAGAGCTGCGGTAGCGGTTGCCACTATGAGAGGAAAATCTTATCTGCAGATTGGTTCTATCTGCATGGGCATCGGCGGTTCCATCATTGATCCCGCATTTATTGAAGAGTATCTGGGAATGCGTGTGGAATCCGTGGATGAGGTGGAAATCATCCGCCGTATGACGGAAGGCATTTATGACAAGGCAGAATTTGAAAAGGCGCTGGCCTGGACAAAAGCAAACTGCATTGAAGGCTTTGATAAAAATCCTGAAGAGGTTCAGAAGTCCAGAGAGAAGAAGGACGAGGACTGGGAGTTCGTTGTTAAGATGATGTGTATCATCAAAGATCTGATGAACGGCAACAAGAACCTGCCCGTTGGCTGTGAAGAGGAAATGGTAGGCCATAATGCGATTGCGGCAGGCTTCCAGGGACAGCGTCAGTGGACGGATTTCTACCCCAACTGTGATTTCGCGGAAGCGATGCTGAATACCTCCTTTGACTGGAACGGACCTAGAGAGCCTTATGTACTCGCGACGGAAAATGACGTCCTCAACGGCCTGGGAATGATGTTTATGAAGCTTTTGACCAACCGGGCGCAGATTTTTGCAGATGTGCGTACCTACTGGAGCCCGGAAGCGGTTAAGAAAGCGACTGGCTATGAGATAGAAGGCGTAGCGAAGGAAGCGGGCGGATTTATCCACCTGATTAATTCCGGCGCAGCATGTCTGGATGCCAACGGACAGGCAAAGGATAAGGACGGCAACAACGTGATGAAGCCCTGGTATGAGATTACTCAGGAGGATCAGAAGGCTATCATGGAAGCCACCACATGGAATGAAGCGGACTTCGGATACTTCAGAGGAGGCGGCTACTCCTCAAGATTTGTTACGGAAGCCCAGATGCCTGTTACCATGATCCGTCTGAACCTTGTAAAGGGACTTGGGCCCATGCTCCAGATCGCAGAGGGCTGGACGGTGAAGCTTCCCGATGAGGTTTCTGACAAGCTCTGGAAACGTACGGATTATACATGGCCCTGCACCTGGTTTGCACCCCGCACAACCGGCAAGGGCGCATTTGCAACAGCATATGATGTAATGAATAACTGGGGCGCAAACCATGGCGCTATCAGCTATGGGCATATCGGAGCGGATCTGATTACCATGTGCTCCATGCTGAGAATCCCGGTAAGCATGCACAACGTGCCTGAAGAAAAGATCTTCCGTCCTTCCGCATGGAATGCATTCGGTATGGATAAGGAAGGCCAGGATTACCGTGCATGTGCTACTTACGGCCCTATGTACAAATAACATCCCGGAGCAGGTCATTAGGGTCAGACGAATCGAAGGTCCGCCTGGCCCTGATTTGTTGTTTCACAGAATCAGAATAAGGAGCCGCCTATGGAGACAAAGAAGGTATTAGCGGTTGACCTGGGGGCTTCCAGCGGAAGAGTCATGCTGGGAAGCTTTGACGGGGAAAAGATAACCGTGGAGGAGCTGCACCGTTTTTCCAACGATCCCGTCATCCTGGGGAATACCATGTATTGGGATTTTCTCCGCCTGTTTCATGAAATCAAGCAGGGGCTGATTAAATCCAAAGCATATGGGAAGATAGACAGCATCAGTGTGGATACCTGGGGAGTGGATTTCGGACTTCTGGATAAGGAAGGGAATCTGCTGGGGAATCCGGTGCATTATCGGGATGCCAGAGTGAATGGGATGCTGGATAAAAGCTTTGAAAAAATAGACAAGGATACATTTTATGGAATCACCGGCAATCAGTTTATGGAAATCAATACGGTATTCCAGCTCCTGTATCTTGCGCTGAATAAAAAGGAACTGCTGGAACAGGCTGACAGCCTTCTGATGATGCCGGATTTATTCAATTATTATCTGTCCGGCGGGAAATGCTGCGAGTATTCCATTGCATCCACAACGCAGATGCTGGATGCTGTAAAGAAGAACTGGTCGGATGAGGTGATAGAAAAGCTGGGCCTGCCTGAAAGGCTTTTGCAGCAGGTGGTTCCCAGCGGTACTACCGTGGGAACACTCAGCCAGCAGCTGTGTGAGGAGCTGGGGATTGAGCCTATGAAGGTAGTGGCGGGCGCCGGACATGATACCCAGTGTGCGCTGGCGGCCGTGCCTACAGGGGAAAAGGATTTTATTTTCATAAGCTGCGGGACCTGGTGCCTGTTTGGCACAGAGCTTGATGAGCCGATTATTGATGAAAACAGCGCCCGTTTTAATATTACAAACGAGGGCGGCGTGGGAGGAAAAATTTCCTTCCTGAAGAATATTATCGGTCTTTGGCTGATTCAGGAGAGCCGCAGGCAGTGGATGCGGGAAGGAAAGGAATTCAGCTTCGGCGAGCTGGAAAAGCTGGCTTCCAAAGAGGAGCCGTTCCGTTCTCTGATCGATCCGGACGCTCCCGAATTTGCGCCTTCAGGAAATGTGCCCCGCAGAATCCGGGAATTCTGCAAACGTACCGGGCAGCCGGTACCGGAAACGGAAGGGCAGATCGTACGCTGCATTAACGAAAGCCTTGCGCTGAAATACCGTATGGCTTTTGAAGAAATCAGGGAATGTACGGGAAAGGAATATCCCGTGATACATATGGTGGGCGGCGGAACACAGAGTGCGCTGCTGTGCCAGCTGACAGCAAATGCATGCGGGCGTCCCGTATATGCAGGTCCTGTGGAGGCCACTGTTTACGGAAACGTGGCGATTCAGCTAATGGCGGAAGGCGCTGTGGAAAGTCTGGAAGAAATCCGCAGTGTAATTAAGGCTTCGGAAGAAATCCGCAGGTTTGACCCGCAGGATGGAGAACGCTGGGAGGAAGCCTATCGGAACTATTGTGAAGCTATCATGAAATGGTGATTGGAGGCAGCTATGTTAAAAGGAATTCCTTCTGTTTTATCACCGGAGCTGTTAAAGGTTCTGTGTGAAATGGGACACAGTGACAGGATTGTAATTGCGGACGGGAATTTCCCGGTGGAATCCATGGGGAAAAATGCCAAGGTAGTTCGGTTGGACGGACACGGTGTCCCGGAAATTCTGGACGCCATCCTTCAGGTATTCCCGCTTGATACTTATGTAGAGCATCCCGTGAACCTGATGGAGGTAATGCCGGGAGATCCTGTGGAGACTCCTATCTGGGATGAGTATAAAGAAATCATTTCCAGGTACGACAACAGGGGAAGCGCGGCGGTCGGCAATATTGAAAGGTTTGCCTTCTATGATGAGGCAAAAACTGCTTATGCCATTGTGGCGACCGGCGAAATGGCTGTATATGCCAATGTGATGCTGCAGAAGGGCGTCGTGAAGGATTAAGGAAAGAACGAAGAGAAAATAAAACAGAAATGACTTTAAGGGTATTCCATAAGCCTGTGTGCTCAGGTATTGGAATACCCTTTTTATGTGTCGGAGGTAAAATCTGGGACAGGCGGTAGACAGTATGATATATGATTTTATGCGGGAGCATGAGATCCCCGGACTTACGCCTGCCATTGTACAGGCGCCGTATATCCCGCGGGTGGTTGGATACGGAATGTCTGATGAAAAGCAGAGGCGTCTGGCCTCCCCTAACACTATGTGGCCGGCGGGGCATATTTCCCAGGCTTTTGCGGCGGTGGCCGTTATGCAGCTTTATGAAGACGGCAGGCTGGATCTTTCCGATACGGTAGGAAAATGGATTCAGGTGGTTCCGGAAGCCTGGAAGGAAATTGAAATACTTCAGCTGCTGCGCCATGTATCGGGTCTGCCGGATTACCGCTTCCAGCAGGATTTTAATCCATACAGGGCAGGGGCCTTTGGAGAATTAATAGATTCGGTTCAGACGCTGCCGCTGCACTTTAAACCGGGAACAGAGGTGATGCAGAGCGCTACGAATTTTCTTCTGCTGACGGAAATTGTGGAAAGGGCGGGGGAACAGAGCTACCATGACTTTGTTACGAAAAGGCAGATTCAATACCTTGGTTTGCGCCATACCGGCTTTGCGGAGGATTTGGGGCGTTTTATGCATGAGGATGTTTCTCTTACGGAAAATGTACATCAGCTGTTTAAGAAGGATCGGCTGTACATTGATCCCACAGAGCCTGCGGCAAGCTATGACGGAGAAGGAGGTTTGATACCACGTACGGATTCCTCCGCGTTAAGAGGTTTTTCGGATATTTGGGCATCCGCACAGGATATTTCCTTCTGGGATATCGGACTGGCCGGTTCCGTGCTGATTCATGAGCCGCTTTACGGATGCAAAGGAACTGGTATGCGTTACACTGATGGCGAATAAGGAGGGAATTGATTTTGCAAATCTGGGCCGACGCATCGCGGGCGCCTTCGGGGATTTACTATCCACGAACTACGATGATAATAAGCTTTATCTGTTTGAGGGCCAGCTTCCGGCTGAGGAGACGGTGGAGCGTCTGGAGAAGGAGCTTGCCCGGATGGCGGCGGTACATCATCCCACGGGTTTTTATCTGGCGTCCAGTGTTCATGCTCATAGCTACAGCTAATCCCTTATCGTTAATCCCCTCTTCCCGCCCAAACATCATCACACAGGTGCCTATATGAACATTTTTCCCATCTGCACATGTGCGCGCCAGTGTAAATTCTTCTAAATCGTGATGATATTCATAACTCCGTGCAAGAATAGGGTGGCCGTTTGCACTTTTCTGGGCAGATATTGCGATTTGGCTACATGACGGACGAAGATATGTACCTGCATAATAAGCAACTTTCGAGACAGGTATACTACTTGCATCGGCAAAACCCTGCAGTTCATCGTTAAGACCCGGACACCATCGATCCAATAATCTGATTATTTCATTCATATCCGCTTTGTTTATTTTACGGTATGTTTACACCAGCTCTTTATTCTTAAAATACATCTCTTTAATTCTCTCCAGCGTAATATCCGCCAGTCTCTTTTTGTCTTCTTTTGGAAGCTCATTGGGATAAATCGGCTCGCCGTATTCGATGACGACATGAGTTTTCTTTATCTTGGGAAGATGATCCTCAAAAACATCACCGGCGTTATTCAAAGCAATAGGGACGATGGGACAGCCGGATTTCTCGGCAATTTTGAAGCTTCCTGCATGGAAAGGCAGGAAAGTATCGGGAACCTTGTTGCGGGTGCCTTCCGGGAAAATGCAGATGGAAATGCCGTCCTTAATTTTTCCAATAGCGGTTAAAATAATTTTGGCGCCCTGTTTCAAATCATTCCTGTCCAGAAACAGGCAATGCAGGTTCTTCATCCAGTTGCTGAGGAGAGGTATTTTCAACATTTCTATTTTGGCAACATAGCCGGTGGGGCGTGGAACCCGGACATAGGTCATAAGGATGTCAAAATAGCTCCGGTGGTTTCCGATGTAAAGCACGGCCTGATCCCTGGGAACGCGTTCTTCGCCGATGTAGGTGATTTTAACGCCGGACAGGCGCAGACACCAGCGGAAAGCCCAGTTGACAATAGCCAGGGAACTCCTGTTTTTGACGTCCATATTGAATTTCCCGATAATCCACTCTGCGATCATAAGCGGAATGCTCAGGATAAGAAATAAAACTACGAATACTGCCACACTGATAAAACGAATCATGGGATGATTCCTTCCTTTCCCTGTCCCCGGAAACCGTGATAAATACCCGGGGTATTTGTATTTTTAAGTATATACTACCATTATTTGCAAAGCAAGAATTTATTTGCTTTGTGTCGATAGAGGCGTTTATCCTGCGATAGATACAGGGAAAGGTTAATTCAGCAAATAATGCAGATATCAGAGGCCAAATTCCTGGAACAGGCTTTCCTGAAAGTCATGGCTGGTAACGGCCTTTTCTATTTCACTGCTGCGTCCGTTCTCAATCAGGAGCCGTATTAACTGATTGACCCTGTTTTCTCCCTCTTTTATGCCTTCTTCCAGACCTTCTTCCTTTAAAAAAGCCATGTGTTCCTGCTCGTCATACTCCGTAAATAACATATCAATCACCTCCGCGCGATGGGCTGTGAGAATGTCCTTCAGTATATTTTCCTGAATACATTCCCGGATGGCGGCATCTGCCGCTTCATCGAAGGGCAGATTCATTTGCAGTTTCGTTCGTACTTTTTCTACAAAGATGGAATATTCCTTTAATTTCCTTCACTTATCCATGAGCCCGCTGTTGTGCCCCGCATTGATGTTAAGCATAATTGCCCGGCATTCCAGGCATGGCTCTCCGGCATCCGAAGCAGGAGGAAAAGCGTCGGACATTTTCAGCTCAACGCGGTCGGGCTGATCCTCCAGGCCGTTGTAAAAGACAATATATTTCGGCCGGGGAAGGGGAATGAGCTTTTTGCCGTACAGCCTGTATTTATGCTTCATCAGGTATTTCTGGTAGGTCTCGGCAAAGTAGAGAAAACCGCGGACCGGCATATTGGGATTCAGGGTGCTCTGGTGTTCATAAAGATTCAGGATATCTCCGATGAGGAAGGAGATATCATTTTTCATTTTCAGATAGAGCATGTTTTCCAGCGTCACGATCGCAAGCTGCTCTGGGTTGGAATAGGCGCTTTCGTTTACCGCATTATATAGTGCAAGCAAATCCTCCTTTTCCCCGAAAACCAGGCGGAACAGCCTGTCCTTGTATTCTTTGGTAATTTGTACTTCCAATTTTTGTGTTACCTCCATTATACAGTATTTTTATTTTGTTTCAACGGTAATGTGGGCGAAATTAAACCATAGGCTGTACACCACGCTTTCTGTTTCGTAATTATTAGAAAAGAGATGATGGCGAAAACGCCGGATGCCGTCTGGCGGCATAAGAGAAAAGAACGGATATTTAAAGGCCTGTTAAAAAGGCCGGAAGAAGATTAGAATATCCGTAGGGATAATTTAACACGGATTGGATGGCGGCACAACCAATTTTCCAAAAAAACAGTAATAAATCCAAAAAATCAGAAGGATTTTCCTTTCCTGTGATTTGTTAGAATAGAAGCATAAGGAAAGAGAAGTCCAGCTAAGAAATGTCAATAGGTAAAATGAAAAATGTTTACAAAGTTTTTTTCAAGCAGCTGATGTAAAAAAGGGTAACCTTAATAAACCCATTGCCATGGGATTTTAAAATGTAATTCAAATCTATCAGGCAGCGTTGTTCACAGATTCTGGGTGCTCTGTTGCATAATGTTCACAGTGTTCTTTCGGCGTAATGAGCTCAAAAGGCTTATTATCCCGGAGCATGGCGAAAATGATGTTGCAGATTTTGTGCATGACGGCCCCGACAGCAACGATCTTTTTTTTGCTGGCACATTTGCGGATGTAATAATTATAAATGACCGGGTTCACGGGGGCTTTTGTTGCTTTATCCACTTTCAGGTTGTTGATGGCGACCATATGCAGGATACGCCTGGCAAGACTGGAGCCCCGCTTGGACATGTGAACCCTGTCTCCATGGAACTTGCCGGAATCGTTTACACCAGGATCCAGTCCAAAGTAAGCATAGAGCTTCTTAGGCGAAGGGAACAGGTCAAAGGATCCCATTTCCGCGATCAGGACGACGGCACTCAAAAAGCCGATACCGTGCAGTGTCTGGATAAGGCAGATGCGGTCATAGTCCGGTGTCCCTTCCAGTTTGTCGACAGCCTGATGCAGTTCTTCCAGTATGCTGTCCAGATGGGCATGGTATTCCCAGTACATTTTTATGTATAGCCTGATCCGGAGAGCGTTGCTTTTAAGGGCACGCCCGAAAACAGCGGCATCCTTTGCAGCGGTGCATATGGCATCATACTTGGCGAGGGCATACTTTTCCCCAAAGCGTGCCGTGCTGCGGATGATTTCCACAAGCTCGTCTTTTGGGGCGGCAAGCATGTCCGCTGCAAGGGGGTAAGCTTCCAGAAGCTTTAAGGAAGTCTGGGTTGTGACCTTGCTGAACACATTCAGGTATGCGGGGAAGGACACTTTGAGTTCCGCATTAAGCTTCAATACGATAGCGGATTGCAGGTCCTTGAAATAATAGTAGTCACGCACGAGATTGCGCAGGTCAATGATTGCGTCATCCGGGACAATGGAAGTCTTAAGGGAGGCATCCAGGCCGACTTTAGCAGCTTTTTTTGAATCAAATTTATCATTATGGAGTTTCCTGACGTTCCTATTTGTGCTATTCTTAGTAATGATAGGATTAATGACGGCGCAGTCAAAACCCTTATCACGAAGGAAGTACAGGAGTGGGATGTGGTAGATCCCGGTGGATTCAAGGAAGCAGCGGCTTTCAAGAGAATACATCTCCTGTGCTTCCTTTATTTTTGAGACGGCAAGCTCACGGGA
>NZ_VUMI01000109.1 GCF_009696275.1 Eisenbergiella porci | reverse complement strand
TAAGTGCTTTGATAAAAATACACTTAAATCGTGATGGATTATGAAAAGTAAATCAACCAAAGAATCCTTTATTTATAAGGTTTTCTATCGCCTACTTTGCATAATGTGTAGCTTTTCATAAGCCACGTTATGCGAAGCTTCGCATAACGTAGGAAAGACCACCACCACCGAGAATCTGGGCGTTGGCTTGGCTCTTGAAGGAAAAAAGGTGCTTCTGGTAGACACCGATCCCCAGGCTTCCCTGACGGTCAGTTTGGGCAATCCCTGCCCGGATGATCTGTCTCCGACACTTTCCGATCTGATGGGAAAGATTATGATGGAAAACCCTATTACTCCCGATGAAGGGATTCTTCATCATCCGGAGGGCGTTGATTTGGTGCCGTCCAACATCGAACTCTCAGGTATGGAGGTAGCACTGGTCAATGCCATGAGCCGGGAAACCATTCTCCGGCAATACCTGGATACAGTCAAACAGAATTATGATTACATTCTTCTTGACTGTATGCCGTCTTTGGGTATGCTGACCGTCAATGCGTTGGCAGCTGCCGACAATGTGCTGATACCGGTTCAGGCAGCATACCTTCCTGCAAAGGGTCTGGAACAGCTGCTTGGAACCATCAACAAGGTCAAGAGGCAAATCAACCCGAAACTGAGGATTGAAGGGATTCTTCTGACGATGGTGGACAGCCGCACCAACTACTCCAAAGACATCAGCAATCTGATTCGGGAGAGCTACGGCGGAAAGCTGAAGGTTTACAAGACCGACATTCCCCGCTCTGTCCGTGCAGAGGAAATCAGCGCAGAGGGAACCAGTATCTTCAAGCATGATCCCAAAGGCAAAGTTGCCGAAGCCTATAAAATTCTGACGAAGGAGGTGTTAAACAATGCAGAAAAAAGGCGCAAACATCAGCTTGAAGGGGTACGATGATATTTTCTCCACCGATCAATCCAGAGCTGAAGCCCAGCAGGAGCGTGTGCAGGAAATTCCGCTTTCTGAGCTACACCCCTTTGAGGGACACCCCTTCCGTGTGGTTGATGATGAAGAAATGATGAAAACGGCAGAGAGCGTCCGAGATTTCGGAGTTCTCACTCCTGCGATTGTCCGTCCTGACCCCGACGGTGGTTATGAAATCGTTTCTGGTCACAGGCGGCACCGGGCATCGGAGCTTGCGGGTAAGGAAACCATGCCTGCGATTGTTCGTGACCTGGACGATGATGCAGCCATTATTTTGATGGTTGATGCGAATTTGCAGAGGGAGAGTATCCTGCCGAGTGAAAGAGCATTTGCTTATAAGATGAAGCTGGATGCGATTAAACATCAAGGTCAACGCACCGATTTAACTTCATCCCAAGTTGGGATGAAGTTGCAGGCAATGGATATAGTCGGTCAGGAGGCAGGAGAAAGCAGAAATCAGGTACACCGTTATATCCGTCTGACCGAACTGATTCCGGAACTGCTGGATATGGTAGATACGGGTCAGATCAAATTCAATCCTGCGGTGGAGCTTTCCTATCTGGCAAGTGAAGAACAGAAGGATTTTCTTTCTGCAATGGATTATGCTCAAGCAGCTCCTTCCCTTTCGCAAGCACAGCGAATTAAAAAGCTCGCACAGGAGGGCGAGTGTACGCTGGATGCGATGTGCGAGATTATGAATGAAATCAAGAAGGGAGAGCTGGACAGAGTAACCTTCAAAACGGATTCGTTGCGAAAATACTTCCCGAAGTCCTATACCAACAAGCAGATGGAGGATAAAATCATTCAGCTTTTGGAGCAATGGCAGAAAAAAAGAGAAAAATCAATGGAAAGGTAAGGTAAAAAATGTTTACACCCAAAAACATTCAGGGCGCTTTGGAAGAACTCTACGACCTTTGCGATCCTGATTATATGGTAGATATGCTCGTAAACTACAGTGAGGAGTTCGATGATATTTCTCCTGCGCTTCTGGCAAAGTCGTTTCAGAAAAATGCCGAGATGATTAGCGAGTATCGAGTATTGTCCTCTGCTGGTGAGGGTATCGACTATCAGGGAAAGGTACTTCTGAACAGCAGAGCCGTGCGGCTTCTGTCCTATGTAGAAGATATGAGCGGCGATGAAAAAGTTCGCACGATTCAGAGCAAGGAGCTGTGGTTAGCAGAAGATATGACATTCTATGTGGTGTCCTGTATGTCTACGATCACGATGGACAAGGAAGAAGCCATTTGTCTTAACGAACACCGCAGCGTGGTTACTACGGTGGAATGCGAGGACGATATTTTCTTCGACATGGGTTCCCTGATTTGCGAACTGGACGATATTTGCTTGTTCGAGCTTTTAGCCGATGTGGATGCGACTATTTATGAACTGTAACAGGTTCATGGATGGTCGCTTTTCTTATTTCCAAAGAAACGGAGGTATCGAAACTTGAAAGAATACGATGTGAAGATCACCGAAACCTTGGAGAAAACGGTTACGGTGCAAGCAGAATCTCACGATGCGGCAGAGGAACAGGTTAGAGCCGCTTATTACAATTCGGAGTACATTCTGGACTCCGAAAACTTTACCGGTGTTGCGTTCGGCACGACCGAGGAACGGGAGGTTCAGAAAGAACAGGCAGATACCATGAATGTGTTGCTGGTAAAGCCGTTCATGTATCCGCAGGCTGTGCAGATCGGCTGTGAGCTGGAGGATTTGCAGAAAGCCGTAGGTGGCGATATTGAGGCAACTTATCCGTTCAATGAGCCGGTTGCACTGGTGATGCACGACGAAGGTAAACTCGTAGGCAAAGAACTGAACCGTGCGCTGCGTGATGATGACGGCGATATTTATGACATTATCGCCGGTGATTTTCTGGTTGTGGGATTGGGCGAGGATGATTTTTGTTCTCTGTCCCCGGAACTGATGAAGCAGTTTGAGGAACACTTTCATCAGCCTGAGACTTTTGTACGCATGGGGCGCAGCATTATGGCGCTTCCCCTGCCGGATGACATGGTGAAGAAAGAAGATGCACCTGTCAAAGCTGATTCGGTTCCCCACAAAAGTAACCCTGACCGAGATGTTCTGTAAGGAGGTTCTTATGCAAAGAAATTCGACGATTGGAGAGCTGATGGAGCGAAAGCGGATTCAGGATGGTGCCAAGGAGTACCAGGGACATACCTATATGGACTTGGCACGATTTGATGACGCCACCAAGCACATGATTATTTTCGATGTGCTGACCGATGAATCGCCTGTCGGTTGGAAAGGCGAAAGAAATCGCCTGTATTTGAGCGATGTGGGTTATCAGAAGGCTCTGGATAACCAGAAAGCTGGCAATATCAAGATTATCAGCCATGCCGCAGTTGCCAAGGGCAATCTGTATTACGACCACAGAGATATGGCACGATAATCTGTTCACTCTACTGCTTGCAGGAGGTGATGAATCATGCAGGAAGAAGTTGAAAACAGAACAGTAAACCTGGCGATCAGCACAACCAAGCTGACGGGGCGCACTATCATTGCCGGTATCCGCAAGTATTTGCAGCACCGGGAAAAAGTGAAGATGAAAAAGGCACGAGACCCTGCCGTTCATGGAAAGCAATCCGTGAAACAGCTTTTGGGACAGAATCAGGGTGCTACGAATGTTGAGATCGACAAAGAGAGTATCCGTGATTTTGAAAAGCTCGCCAAGAAGTATGGCGTGGACTTTGCCGTAAGAAAAGATAAGTCCGTTGATCCTCCCCGGTTTCTTGTTTTTGTCCGTTCTAAAGATGCAGATGCTTTGGATGCAATCTGCAAGGAACATCAGGCAAGGGCATTAACCAAGAATGAAAAGCCGAGCGTTCTGGCGCAGCTGAAGAAGTTCAAGGAAATTGTCGCAGCGATTCCGAAGAAGGTTCGAGAGAAGAAACAGGAGCGTGATCTGTGATGGATAAGAGAAAAATGAAAAAGCTCCTGATTCTGAATTTACCGTATTTTCTGGTAGGGTTGTTCGCTACGAATTTAGGAGAAGCATGGAGATTGGCTGAGGGGGCAGATTCATCTGCGAAAATCCTCAGCTTTTTTCATGCCCTTCCGATAGCCCTGAACAATCCGTTTCCCAGCTTTCACCCGTTGGATTTGCTGATTGGTATTCTCTGCGGCGCAGGACTTCGGCTGGCTGTCTATCTAAAAGGCAAAAACGCAAAGAAGTACCGACACAATGTTGAGTACGGTTCTGCTCGTTGGGGAACGGCAAAAGATATTGAGCCGTTTATTGCACCAAAGTTCGAGGACAATGTGATCCTGACGAAAACGGAGCGGCTGATGATGAGCAATCGCCCGAAGAATCCTGCCAATGCCCGAAATAAGAATGTTCTGATTATCGGCGGTTCGGGTTCCGGTAAAACTCGCTTTTGGTTGAAGCCAAACCTTCTCCAGATGCACAGTTCCTATGTGGTCACTGACCCGAAAGGCAGCATCGTGATTGAGTGCGGCAACGCCCTTTTGAAGCATGGCTACACCATCAAGATTTTCAACACCATCAACTTTCAGAAGTCGATGCACTATAACCCATTTGCCTATATCCATTCAGAAAAAGACATTCTGAAACTGGTGACAACGCTGATTGCCAACACAAAGGGTGATGGAAAAGCCGGTGATGAGTTCTGGACGAAGGCGGAAACGCTGCTCTACTGTGCCTTGATCGGATATATCCACTATGAAGCTCCGGTTGAGGAACAGAATTTCTCCACCCTGATTGAGTTCCTGAACGCAATGGAGGTGCGGGAAGATGATGAGGAGTTCCAGAACCCGGTGGATCTGATGTTTGAAGCCCTGGAAAAGAAAAAGCCGAATCACTTTGCAGTCCGTCAGTATAAAAAATACAAGCTGGCTGCCGGTGTTGTATGCTCTAAAAGACTTCTTAATCAAGTGGTTGGGAAGTCTCTTAGAACACATAACCTAAAGTCGTAGAAAGGAGCGCAAGCAATGAGAAGAAACGAGAAAATTACTGTTCTTTACG
>NZ_VUMI01000108.1 GCF_009696275.1 Eisenbergiella porci | reverse complement strand
TTGATTGGTTGAAATCGCTGTAAGGAGTTCTTCCGAATTATGCAAAGTCTAAAGAGCCCGTACACTTTATATAATCAACAAAGTGTGGGCTCCACTTTGCATAATAACTTACTTTTCATAACCAGTGCCTCCTTTCTGATTGACCACCGCAATGATGGTTGCTTTTTTCGACATTTATCGTCACTCTCCTTCCTCTCGCTTCATTTTCAATTTCTTAAATCCTCCTTCCAAATATCCGTGTGACATATCGTGCCGAACAAGAGCATCGTAGTAGGTGTCTATTGTCGTCGGCGCATTGTATATCGTAGTCAGCATATACTGACGGATATTTCTAATCTTTGTGGTGTTCTCCTTGAAGCAGTCCATAACATATCGAATGTGTTCGGCATTCAGTTTCATAAACCGACTGCGGACAATTTCTGCCGGACGCTCCTCTGCACCAATGCGAATCAACGGTCGCTTCGTGCAAACTGTTTCAACGATCAACTCCAGAATGTTATCCAGCATTTCGGAATCGTAAGGGTAATCCTTCTTCAACAAATCCATACTGAGCTGATCCGAGAAATAATCAAAGTATTCTTGATACCGGTCATTCTCGTCCATCATTCCACCATTTCCGGAAGGAAAGATAGAATCAGTATCACTAAATTCAGTATTTTTAATATCAGTATTATTACATTGTGATTTCGGAAGTTCTTGAGTTGTGATTTCCATTGTTCCAGAATTGTGATTTTCACAATTCAAGAGTTGTGAATCCACAGCAGAGATAAAGTTCTTCACATAGATCAGGTTGGGCTTTCCCAAACCCTGGCGCTTACGTTCAATCAATCCTGCTTTCTTCTCAAGTTCACTGAGCAGCTTGATAGCCTTTTGTTCAGCACAGTTCAGAGCCATCTTCGCTTCGTCGATTGTAAAAATGATATACACTCTACCGTTTTTATCTATCCAACCATTCTTGGCAGACAGGCTCATGCGGTCAAGCAAAATGCCATACAGCATCTTGGCATCGGCAGAAATATTCCAGAACCTCTCGTTCGTGAACAACACCTTCGGAACTCGATAGAATGTGAATAGATCGGATTGCTGACCGTAAAAATAATCAAAACTCACACGGCTTCACCACCTTCTTTCTGCGGAAAACTTTCTGTTGTCAGCGGAATGCTGCGGAAAGTCGTATCCGTCTTTTCGTAAGGACATCGGGCAAAATAGTAGAAGCGGTATTCCTGTTCATACACATCCATATCAACGAAGCCCCACTTCACGCATAACCTTCTTCGTACACCAACCAATGCACGGGTGATCTCGCCCATAGGGACAGCCATCACATTCCGACTTGGGTTTCGGCGGCAAAGAGATTAAGTAGTAGCAATTATTTCTACCCAGACGGCAGCCCTTTCTGCCATTCGTCCAGAAGTAGCAGTAATGACAGTCGCTCGGCTTGTCTGCGGTATAAACAGGCTTGCTCAAATAAAACACCTCCAATCTCTTGTATTTGCCCATGGGTTTGGGCATAAAAAAAGAGCGCCTATCCATCCCCAATGCGGGGCAAATAGACGCTCTATGTACATAACGATATTTAATTTTATCTGCTATAACTGCATGGTATTCAAAACATCCGCCTTTTTTGATTAGCTGGATTTTTGGCACGATTTTGGGGCTGATTAGCAGGAAGGGCATTTTCATTAGCAAGAACAGCCCGTTTTCTGCTAAAAATTAGCTGGCGATTTTGTCTTATAACAACCGTTCGATTCTGGAGGGGTTGTCAAAAATCAAATTTTGGAGTAGAATTTTATCTCATACAGTGAAAGAGCTTTTTCGTAGCTTTTTATATAAGAAAAGCCGAAAACCCTTGAAAACAAAGGCTTTCGGCGTTGTTCACTGGCGTCCATAAGAGGATTTGAACCTCCGACCCCACGCTTAGGAGTTTGGAAAATTCAATATCCCAGGGTGCATCACAATGTCATGCAGTGCTAAAAAGTACCGTAAAATCAAGGAAATTGAACGATCCGAGTATCCTGGAATTTCTCGTAAGGACACCCCGTATTACCTCAAAAAACCTGCGCTCTTAGCACGGTTATTAGCATTAGCAGCCGGGGAACGCTCTGCGTTCACATGAGCTGGTGGGATTCAGTTCGATTTAAGGCGAGATCACAACTGAATACTTGACCCAATAAGGACACTCCGCATGATGTGAAGTGTCCTTTTTTATTGCTCCCTTGACCATTTTGCTAATATTTCCATTAAGGGACGAGAGTAATTAAATCGTCTAATGAAGTAACTTCTTTCTTCTCTTGGGAGTTTAGATAAGCTATAAATATATGCCATCTGTTGCCATGATTCCATATTAATATAGTTTTCTTTCTGTTCTCGCAACCAATCGCTTGCACTATTTTGCTTGGCAGACAAAATAATCTCTCTCCGAACAAAAGCCTCAGAATGTGAATACGCTTGTACCAGAGAAGAAAAATGATTTATATACTGATTTTTCGTAAATAAACTTAGCAGTAGCAAGCGAAAATACTCATTACTTTGCACAACATCGGTCTCCAATAGTGCTAAGATACTATTTCCGATATCCTTCCACTTCTCGGCAGGAATTTTTTGCACCGATCCTAAATACATGCACACGTTTGCGAAACAAGGAGTCAGCTTGTCTATATTAGTAAGTGTCGCATCTATTCCTCCGGGATGGCCAATTTGAGTTAACCGCCGATAAAACCATCGAAGCCTATCATACTCTACCGGAGTTTTGCTTAGGTATTCATTTATTATATTTCCAACAATCTCATCAGTAATGCTTGCCCAGTCTTCATCGCTTATGTCATTAAGAAATACAATTTTATAAGGATCGCCGTTTGAGTATTTATTAATTAGTTTTAATACTTTATCTTCTTGCTGGCTAATGGGGCGATCTTCAATCATATTAGCACATACTGACTTAAATTCTTCAGTAGTATAAATTTTAGTTTTATGCCTTTGAAGCATCAAGCGTTGCTGACGATCAAGAGTTGTTGCAACTTTAGACAGAGCCAAACGAGCGTCTGCTTCAGAGTTACAAAAAATGAGAATATCATCTACATATCGAATAAAGTCGATCCCTTGAGCTTGTAAGCTATTATCAATTGGAATCATTGCTGCTTCTGCCAGTAAATGTGCAGGGTGAGGGCCAACGGGGATACCTCGTGAGACCCCTGCAGTGGTACTTTCAAGTAGTCTGATAATCCACTTACACTCTTGATTTGGAAAACCAGATTCGATTAGCTGATTTTCAATAGTGTGATGGTATACTTGGTTATAATAATCAGCAATGTCGCAATATAGAATAGTCTTGCTCGGCATGCTTTTTTGATATGCAGTGCGCCAGAATTGGTTCCATGCAGCCCTATCATCATAAAACCCGTGTTCCATATCTGGATTGAATCGGTAACTAAAAACAACATTATTTGGTAAACGACGTTGTTCTATTAAGGTCCCATATTGATAGATTATGGCTGATAAAAGGATGCTATCCTGAGGGTCAAGCTGTGTAGCCTGACGATACGAAAGTTCATCTTTCGGTACAATAAAACGACGATGCGCTCCTGTTTCAAGTTGAGCTAAATCGACAGACATTAATTTATCTGCAAGTGCGTCAGATTTTTCAAGTAACGCGTCGAATTCTAAAATAGGGGGGAATAAATCACCATCCGAGTGCTTTTGAATAAATTGTATTGCCCAAACTAAACTTGCTTTGTCTAACATAATTGGATTATCCCTCCCCCAATTTATACGCCCAATGCCCACCTTCACGGCATTTGACGAGCTTTCCCTCTGCTGCTAACCCCGCAAGAATCCGATTCGCCGTCGCCGCTGAAACACCGCACAGCGCACGGACATCTGCGTTCATGATATATGGATGTGTTGCCAGGAACTTCTCGATCTGCTTCCAGCGCATCGTTGCCTTATCTATCGCTCCATCGCTCACCTCATCACTCGCATTGATTGCGTCAATGAGCGATGCTTTGATAGCTGAAAGCATTAACTCAATAAACGCTGTGGATTCTCCGGCATCATTGGAAGCATTGATGGCTGCGTAATACTCCTCCTGACGGTCATGGATGATGGATTCCACCGGTAGCCACGCGAAGGCGGGATTCCATTTTGAGAGCAACAGCGTATGCCACAGACGGCCCACACGGCCGTTTCCATCCGCAAAGGGGTGGATCAGTTCAAACTCATAATGGAACACACAACTGCGGATTAGCATATGCACATCGCTGTTTTTCACCCAGTCCAGCAGCTCCATGACCAAATCCGGGACATACTGCGGCAATGTTCCAAAATGAAGGACACGCCCTTCCTGATCTACAACACCCACAGGCCGGGTACGGAACATTCCTGACTCATCCACCAATTCTCGTGTCATAATGCCGTGAGCGGTCAGCAGATCATCTACGGAGTAGGGGTCCAACTCGTCCAGCCGCTCGTAAATATCATAGGCATTCTTGACCTCTGCAATATCCTTGGGCGGAGCCAGGACATGCTTACCGTTAAGGACCGCAGTTACCTGTTCCAGGCTGAGCGTATTCTGTTCAATGGCAAGGGAGCCGTGGATGGTACGAATACGATTGCTCCGGCGCAAAGTCGGGTTGCCGGAAAGCTGGTTCGTTGATGTGAGTCTGCCTACCAGCTCGGCAATTTCCGCCACAGAATCAATGATCGTATTCGTGATTTCAAAGGGTGGCTTTTTGTTTTTCATAACATCCTCGCATATCCGTAAACTATCATTATTGTACCAATAAATGGCCCAAAAATCAATACATCGCTCATTTCATCAATCAAAAGATAAGACTATATTTGACCGATTGTTCCGGAAACTTTGGGTGAACTTCCAGGATCAACAAAACAACTGTCTACAACTGAATCAGAAATCTATAAGGACATTTCGCATGGTGTGAAGTGTCCTTATTTTAATGGAGGTAATCACGATGAATACACAGATCATCGCCATCGCCAACCAAAAGGGCGGCGTTGGTTATGAAAAGCTACACATTATGCAAAGTAGGCGATAGAAAACCTTATAAATAAAGGATTCTTTGGTTGATTTACTTTTCATAATCCATCACGATTTAAGTGTATTTTTATCAAAGC
>NZ_VUMI01000107.1 GCF_009696275.1 Eisenbergiella porci | reverse complement strand
ACCTATCGGGTTATCAGTTGTTGCTCATCCCTGCCGAGATAAGCCCGACGCTTTTAGCATCACATGGCCATAAGTCTATGAAGTATTACCCTCATAGCGTGATGTTTGTGCGTCAACGTGTCGCACCCAAAATATTCTCAATTTCCGGGGAGGAAAGCAGGTCTTTCACATTCTGCGTCGCACCTGTGGGAATCCCGCCCCACTTACGAAAACGCTTCCAAATCTCGCAGGAAAAGGCCGCCGTCTGTTCCTCACGCAAAAGCAAGTGGAACTCATCACAGAAATACCATGTCGCCTTACCCTTGCTGCGGTTTTGGGTGACGCGCCCCCAAATCTGGTCTTGGACAATGAGCATACCGATTTTCTTTAGCTGCTTGCCCAGTTCCTTGATGTCAAAGGCCACAATGCGGTTCTGGATGTCAATGTTGGTTCTGTGGTTGAACACATTTAAGCTGCCGGACACATACAGGTCAAGGGCCTGCGCCACCCGGTCAGCCTCCGGGATATGCTGGTCTAACAGGGCTTTGTGCAGGTCTGCAAGGATGGGCATATTTTCCGGCTTGGGGTCTGCCAGATAAGGCCGGTAGATTACCTGTACCGCCCGGTCAATCACCGTCTTTTCAATGGCTTCCAGCCCGTTCTTCCCGCCCATGACAAGCTCACAGAACGACAGCACAAAGTCGGATTTTAACGCCAGCGGGTTTTCATCCTCGGAGTAGTTTAAGTTGATGTCCAGCGGGTTCACATAGTTTTTGCTGGTAGGCGACAGCTTCACCACCTGCCCATGCAGCCGCTTCACAAGAGGGTAATACTCGGCCTCTGGATCACAGATATACACATCGTCCGGGGTGCAGAGGAACACGCTCACAATCTCGGATTTACAGCTCATACTTTTGCCGCTTCCCGGCGTCCCCAGCTTTAGCCCGTTGGGGCAGCGCGCCCGTTTCCGGTCAAGCATAATCATGTTGCCGGTCTTGGCGTTGATCCCGTAGTACATGGCGTCGCCGCCCTGAAAAAGTTCCTGCGTCACAAAGGGGACGAACACGGCCACGCTGGAAGTCGTCAGGGAGCGTTCAATCTGGATATGGCTGGCCCCCAGCGGCAGGCTGCTCATAAGCCCCTGTTCCTGCTGGTAGTCCAGCCGCACAAGGGAGCAGTTGTATTTCTGTGCAATACCGGCAGCCCAGAACACATTGTTTTCCAGCTTTTGCCGGGTGTCTGCGGTGTTCAGCACCAAAAAGGTGAGCTGGAACATCCGTTCATTCCGGCTCTGCAAGGTCTTTAGCAGCTCCTTGGCGTCCTGCCCGTAGGTGGCAAGGTCGCTGGGAAGAATGTCCATGTCGTAACCGCTGCGGACAGCCCGTTTCTGTTCCTGAATCTTCATGGCGTCAAGGTCGGTGATCTTGCGCTTGACCGTCTTAATGGCGTCGCTCTGGTCGATAGCCTGCACATGGAGGTTCACTACAATGCCGTTTTCCGTGTTGAGAAAGTCGGCCAGCATTTCATCCGACAGCTCCGGGGAGAGGATTTGCAGAAAGCTTACCGCCCCGTATTTGCCGCCCAGCCCGAACATCCGGGCATTGCCGAAGCGGAACGAGGACGGAGCGATAAAGTCCTTGGTGGAAAGCCCCGACGGGGCAAGCCACTTCCAGTCAAAGGAGAACGGTTCCCCGTCCGGGTGGAAAATGCTGTGCATGACTTCCAGCCGCTGCTTGGCGTCCAGTCCCCACGCAGAGGCCCCCATGCTCTTGAAATAGCCCAAAAGGTCGGTTTCGATCCGGCGCAATCTGGCGCGGGCCATTTTCAGGCTGTCCGCCTCGACGGTATAGGTCATAAATTTCCGCTTCATCAGGCCGTTGTTCCCGTTCACAAGCTGGTCTTGCAAAATGTCGGAATACTCGCTGCGGATGTCGTCAAAGTCGTCCCCCTGCGCCCGGATTTCAAAGCTCTTGGCGTACTGCTTGGGGTCGATCTTGCGGTTGATAAAGGAAAACTGCACATGAATGGAGGCGTCCAGATAGTTGTAGAGGTCGCACAGGTTTTCAAAGAAGGCGGTCTTGGTGTCCGCCTGCGCCAGTTGGTAGCTGATGTCCGTAAACTCAATGCACTTGGAAAAGGTGCGGGGCGTCACCCGGCATACGCCGTCCTGATACATGGCCTCATAGGGAATACTGGCCTGCGCCGAATGGGGCTTGCCGTCGCCCTTATACTTTCGGATGACGGCCTGAATCTCTTTCTTTTCGGCGCGGGTGAGCTTGACCGGCGCTTTTGCGCTCGTTTCGTTCTTTTGCTTTTTGGACAATGGCGTTGACCTCCTTTTCCATTTGGGATTGCCGCACAAGGGCGGTATAAGCGTTGTTGGTCTGGTAGGGCCGTTCCTTGGGCTGGATGAAGCAGCACTCGACGATCTGGCGCACCACCACTTCAAGGGGCTGGCCGTGTTTTTCGTAAAGGGCCAGCAGAAAGCCCGGCAGCATGGCGAACACCATAATGAGCGCCGCCGCGCTGGTCGGGACGCGGCCCCGGATCAAAAAGAAAAGCGGGACGCCAATAAGCAGCGCACCGCCAAAACAAATGAGCTGGCGTTTCGTCAGCCCGAATACTACCTTGGATTTGACCTTGGTTAAATCCTTGGGGACAGTTACATAAGCCATAGATAGTCACCTCGTTTCTGGTACGGACAGGGAAAAATCGCTGTCCACTTCATTGCCCCACACATCCCAGCCGGGGGTTTTCTGTCTGGCAAACAGTTCTGCGCGGGGCAGGTCGCCCGCAAGGGCTATGATTTTCTCGCGGGTAATGTCTGGTTTCTTGCTGTGTTCCTCCACCGGGGAAATGATAAACTGATGGACGCTTTTGGAGTAACGCTTGGGATGGCCCCGTTTGGCAAGCAGACAGATTTCCGCGTTTCCTCTCGTCCAATAGCCCAGCCCGTAAAACCATGTGGGGCTTTTGCGGTTTAATTTCAGCCAGACAAAGGCCACGGTCTTAAAGGAAAAGCCCCACGCCTTAATCAGACGCAGCGCCTCCGGGAGCTGGGGGAAAGTCGCCCACAAAAACAAGAGGCAGTCTTTTTCCGCCAGCGTTTCCACCGGCAGGGCGCACAGCTCGTTAATGCTCATGGTGGGATAGTGATGTTCCGCCGCCCCTGTCCGTTTGCACTCATATCGCCACGGCGGGTCAGCGTAAAGGATGTTGTAGGTTTTCTTTTGTGTTTCCTCGATAGTTGGTATTCCTCCTGTCTGTCAATGTGCGGTAAATACGGCTTTCGATATGCTGCCGGTCTTGAACAGACAGAAGCAAAGCAAAACGGTATAGCCCATACAGCTCCAGATTGCGCCGGATATGTCGTCGGCGGTTCCGATCTGCTGGATCAGCACCGCATAAATCCCGACAACCACCATGATTAAAAAGGCTTGGAAGCCCAGCGCAAGCAGGGATTTCAAGTAGTTCTGGCCCATGCCGCGCCACTCTGCATTGCCCAGCGTGGCAAGGGGGATCGGCCCCAATGCGGTCACGGCGTAAATTTCAATCATTCTTCCATAGGTCACAAGGAAAATGCAGATGGAAAGAATGTTCATCGTCAGCCCCACAACAAGGGTCTGGAACCACAGGCCCAGCAGCGGCCCGATGTCCATTGCTTCAAGACGGCTTTCCAGATCAGGAAACAGCGTGTCAAAATCAATGCTGGTATCTCCGATAATCACCCCGGCGCTCTGGTTGACGACCTGCTGGGTGGCGTCAAATACGCCCATGACGATATTCCATGTGTTTGTCACAATGAGGATGGCAAAGGCGCTTTTGAAAATCCAGCGGAAGAACATGGAGCTGTCGAAGTCGTGCATATTGTTCTTTTCCACGATCATGTCAATTAGCTCATAGCACATCACAAGGGCGAGAATGGCCGCCGCAATGGGGACGATCACCGTTTCGGACAGGTTTTGCAGCATGGAGAAAATGCCGCCGTTCCAGTCCTGCGGGGTACTGCCCACATCCGACGCGATTTCCCCGACTTTGGTATTGACCGTGTTAAACAGGCCGGACAGGTTGCCCATGATACCGTCGATCAGGATTCCTTTGATCCATTCCCCGATTAAATCACCGATCATGTGGGGACACCTCCTTTCCCGCGCCCTCCCCGATCAGAGAGGGCGCGGAGGGTTTTCTAACACACATGGGGTTATCCCAGCAGCCCGGACAGCAGCGGAACAAGGGTCATGCCGATGAGGGCAACGCCACCTCCGGCGACAAGCTGCTTGATTCCCTGTGACTTGCTTGCCGGGTTGTCCGCCCCGTATCCCTCCAAAAGATTGACGCCGCCCCATACGCAAAGCGCGCCGCCGAGGCCCACAACGATGGTCTGCAAAGTATCAACTGCACTATTGAAAAATTCCATAAATTTACCTCCATAAATTCAGATTGTGATGGTGTTTGGGTGCAAAAAAGCCGCCGTACATAGCGGCAGCCTCACAATCCGCAGACGGCCCGGAGTTACTGGCCGTCCCACCATTCCAGCACAGCCAGCGAAAAAATCTCGCCCCATGCTTCACACAGTCTGCGGTCTATTTCCCTTGCAAGTTCTTCGGCTTCCCCGTCCGTGGGCGGGGTATCATGTTCCGCAATCCACTGGCACAGCACTGCAGCGGAAATGATCGCCCGGTAGATTTCCTGCTCATACCTGAAATAATCCGCAAATGTCCATTCGTCCGAGTGTCCCATCGGTCACGCTCCTTTCTTTGCTGCAATTTCATTTTGTTAGCTCCTTTCCATGTTTTTGATTTCGTTCGTGGACAATCCGGGGTAGCCCTTACTGCTCCAAAATATGCAAACACAGTTAACAGAAATGGATTTTTGAACAGCAAACGGGCGACAGCTTTTGACTGTCGCCCGTTGATAATCCACCAATTATAAGTTTTCGTATGAAACCAATTTTTCCATCGGGATTCTCATTTGAGAATGTCTTTCAGGGTCAATCGGTGGTTCTGCGGAATACCCAATCACTAAAATGTTAATGGGTTCCATGTTGTCCGGCAAGCAAAATTCCTTTTTGATAACTTCTGGCTGGAAGTAACAAACCCAAACAGAACCTAAACCTAATTCTGTTGCCTCCATCATCATGTGGTCTGTCAGGATGGAAGCGTCAATATCACAGGTCTGCTTTTTATCAAAAGGCCGAACCCATGCTTTATTGTGGTCTGCACATACGATGATTGCCAGCGGTGCGCCGTAAATATTTGCTCCTTTCCCAATTTTGGCAAGGCCATCTTCATCCTGTACCACAATCAAGTGTACTGGTTGGAGGTTCGCTGCTGTTGGAGCAACATGGGCTGCCTGTAAAATCCTGTTCAGTTTTTCAGGCTCCACCTTTTTGTTTGAATAGATTAGGAAAGTTCTAAGTCAGGGGCTCAAAATCAAGAGCTTGATATGAACTTCAAGCCCCTGATTTAGTACTTTCCTTTTGAACCAAGTCGCACATGCGGACCTCTTATGCCGTTTTAATG
>NZ_VUMI01000106.1 GCF_009696275.1 Eisenbergiella porci | reverse complement strand
CACTTAAATCGTGATGGATTATGAAAAGTAAATCAACCAAAGAATCCTTTATTTATAAGGTTTTCTATCGCCTACTTTGCATAATGTGTAGCTTTTCATAACCAACGTTATGCGAAGCTTCGCATAAAGTCGGCAAAACAACCACCTGCGCCAACTTGGGGATTGGACTGACGCAGGCCGGAAAGAAAGTGCTGCTGATTGACGGAGACCCGCAAGGGAGCCTAACGATCAGCCTGGGCAATCCCCAGCCGGACAAGTTACCCTTTACCCTGTCCGACGCGATGGGCCGTATCCTGATGGACGAACCACTCAAGCCCGGTGAGGGCATCCTGCACCACCCGGAAGGCGTTGATCTGATGCCTGCTGACATCCAGCTCTCCGGCATGGAGGTCTCATTGGTGAACGCCATGAGCCGCGAGACCATTCTGCGGCAGTATCTGGACACGCTCAAGGGACAGTATTCCCATATCCTGATTGACTGCCAGCCCTCCCTGGGTATGCTCACGGTCAATGCCCTGGCCGCCGCCAACAGGGTTATCATCCCTGTCCAGGCGGAGTATCTGCCCGCCAAGGGCCTGGAACAGCTGCTCCAGACCGTAAACAAGGTGAAGCGACAGATCAACCCCAAGCTCCAAATCGACGGCATATTGCTGACGATGGTGGACAACCGCACCAACTTTGCCAAGGAGATCGCCGCCCTGCTGCGGGAGACCTATGGCAGTAAAATCAAGGTGTTTGGCACCGAGATTCCCCATTCTGTCCGGGCCAAGGAGATCAGCGCCGAGGGCAAGAGCATTTTTGCCCACGACCCCAATGGCAAGGTGGCCGAGGGGTACAAAAATCTGACCCAGGAGGTGATAAAACTTGAAAAGCAGCGCGAAAAAAGTAGAGCTGGCTCCATACGATGACTTGTTTTCCACCGAAGAAAGCCGCCAGGATGCAAAGCTGGAAAAAATTCAGGAAATTCCCTTGTCCGAACTGCATCCCTTTAGGAACCACCCATTCAAAGTCAAGGATGACGAAGCCATGATGGAGACCGCCGACAGCGTTCGGCAGTATGGTGTTCTGGTTCCGGCGATTGCCCGCCCGGACCCGAAGGGCGGCTATGAGCTGGTGGCTGGTCACAGGCGGCACCGGGCCAGTGAGCTGGCCGAGAAAGAAACCATGCCGGTCATTGTCCGAGACCTGGACGATGATGCCGCCACCATCATCATGGTGGACAGCAACTTGCAACGGGAAAGCCTGCTCCCCAGCGAGAGAGCATTTGCCTACAAGATGAAGCTGGAGGCTGTCAAGCATCAAGGAGCCAGAACTGATTTAACTTCCCGACGAGTTGTCGGGAAGTTAGAAATGGCGGATGTTGTAGGAGAAAAAGCTGGTGACAGCGGACGGCAGGTACAACGCTATATCCGCCTGACAGAGCTGATACCCGAACTGCTGGATATGGTGGATGAGAAGAAAATCGCCCTCAATCCGGCTTATGAGCTGTCCTTTCTCAAAAAAGAGGAACAGGCACAGCTTTTGGACGCGATGGACAGCGAACAGGCTACCCCCTCTCTCTCCCAGGCCCAGCGGCTCAAGAAATTCAGCCAGGAGGGGCATTTATCCATTGATGTGATGCGGGCGATCATGGGCGAGGAAAAGAAAAGCGATCTGGACAAGGTGACATTCACCTCGGACACCCTGCGGAAGTATTTTCCCAAGAGCTACACGCCCCAGCGGATGCAGGAAACCATTATCAAGCTGCTGGAGGCGTGGCAGAAAAAGCGTCAGAGAGACCAGGAACGATGAAAGGAGCCGCCTATGAGGGATATTTCAGCCCGTGAGCTGAAAGGACACAACATTCTTGCCGTGGAGCGTTTTCAGGATAACACCCGCTGGATGATTGAGTTTGCTGTCCTGCGTTCCTGTGCCTACGGCAGTCCCGGTGATGAAATGCGGCTGTTTCTTACGGAGGACGGCTATCAGGCCGCCCTCCTGAGCCAGCAGCGCCGGGAAATCAAAATCAAGTGGTATGCCCGTGTGATCGAGGGACACATCCTCGATTTTAAGCCGGACAAGCGCCGCCGCCACTCATAAACAAGTGATTACTGCGAAAGGAAAGGAATGAATATGTGTACTGTAAAGGAAATCCGGGAAGCAATCCGGGAGGATTACCATTCCCAGCATGATATGGAATCCGGCGAGAGTGACCGTGTTTTGCAAACTCTGCCATTCTCTCAGGGAAATGACCTGCTGGACAAACCGCCCATCCCCAAGCGCCCCTACCGGCGCAGAAAAAGTGAACAAAACAGCTGACTGCCACAATTCTTTTTACAGGATTGTGGCTTTTTTCATACCCTGAGAAATTTGGAAGGAGTGAGGTCGATGGCCGTTTTTCGCATTGAACGGACCCGTGATTATACCGTGATGAGCAATCATCATTTACGCAACGGGAAGCTGTCCCTCAAGGCCAAGGGGCTGCTTTCCATGATGCTGTCCTTGCCGGAGGACTGGAACTACACCACCAGAGGGCTTGCCGCCATCTGCAAAGAGGGCGTGGACGCTATCGGCGGCGCGCTGCGGGAGCTGGAAACTGCCGGGTACATTGTACGCCACCAGTTGCGGGACCGGCAGGGCCGGATCAGCGACACCGAGTATGTCATCTATGAGCAGCCACAGCCGAAGAACCCGGATACGCCCCAGCCGGATATGGCTTCACCATATACGGAAAACCCGGATATGGAGAAACCGGATACGGAAAAGCCCGCAGAATTAAATATAGAGAAATCAAATACTCAAAAATCAATTACTTATGGATCAAGTACCGATTCCATTCCCTTCCGGGAGCCAGCGGCGGCAAGACCGCCGGAACGGAAAGGAAGGGATGCGATGTCTGTTACAGAGATGGAAGAATATCGGGATTTGATTTTAGAGAACATCGAGTATGACTATCTGTGCAGGGAGTTTACCACCTATCGGGAAGATTTGGACGAGATTGTGGAGCTGATGGTAGAAACGGTCTGCGCCAGACGCAAAACCACTCGGATTGCAGGCAGCGACTTCCCCCATGAAATCGTGCGGTCCCGTTTTTTGAAGCTGGACAGCGAGCATATCCGGTTTGTCATGGACTGCTTGCAGAAAAACACCACCGAGGTCCGCAACATGAAGCAATACCTGCTGACGGTGCTGTTTAATGCTCCCACCACCATCAGCAACCACTACACCTCTCTGGTCAACCACGATATGAACACAGGCGGCTGGTAAGGCCGTCTTTTTCATCCCACAACAACGAATTTTACAGGAGGTTACGCTATGAACCAGATGGAAATTTTCAATAATCAAGAGTTCGGCAGCATCCGCACTTTGGAGCAGGACGGTAAGGTGCTTTTTTGCGGAAAGGATATTGCGAAAGCACTTGGATACCAACGCACGGCTGATGCCATCACAGCCCACTGCAAAGGGGTCTGCGTTTTACCGACCCCTTCTAATGGCGGGATTCAACGAATGAAATTTATTTCCGAGGGAGATGTGTATCGCCTTATCACACACAGCAAGCTGCCCTCTGCGGAACGGTTTGAACGCTGGGTGTTTGATGAGGTGCTGCCCTCTATCCGAAAGCACGGGGCATACATCACCAGGGAAAAGCTGTGGGAGGTTGCCACTTCCCCGGAAGCGCTTTTGAGGCTCTGCTCCGACCTGCTGGCGGAACGGGAAGAAAATGCGGCGCTGCGGGAGGAAAACGCCATGCTGGAGGGCAAGGCAGCCTTTTACGACCTGTTCATCGACCTCAAGCACAGCACCAATCTCCGCACCACCGCCAAGGAACTGGTTGTGCCGGAACGCCGGTTTGTCCGGTTCCTGCTGGAACAGCGGTTTGTCTATCGCACAGCATCCGGGAATGTGCTGCCGTATGCCAAATCTGCCAACGACGGCCTGTTCTGCGTCAAGGACTACTGCAACCATGGGCATACCGGCTCCTATACGCTGGTAACGCCCCAGGGCAAGCTCTTTTTTGCCCAGCTGCGGGACAGCATCCTGCTGATGATATGATGACCCGTTATCTTCTGCGGCAGCTGGTGGTCCCGCCTTAGTTTGAGATACCACACCTGCAAAATCCGTGGAAAGGAGGCGTTATCCCATGCAGGAAGAAGTGGAAAACAGAACTTTAACGCTGGTAGTCAGCGGAACAAAGTTTACCGGGCGGCTGCTGAAAGCCGCCATCACCAAGTACCTTGCCCACCGCAAGGAAAAAAAGCTGCAAAAGCAGAAAAGCCGGGATACCCCCGTGATTCCCCACGGCAAGCAGTCAGTGAAGCAGCTGATTGGTCAGAACCAGGGCGTTTCCAACATTGAGATCACAGACCCCTCCATCAAGGAGTTTGAGAAGATTGCCCGGAAATACGGTGTGGATTATGCGGTGAAGAAAGACCGCAGAAGCTCTCCGCCCAAGTACCTGATCTTTTTCAAAGGCCGTGACGCCGATGCGCTGACCGCTGCTTTCACCGAGTACACCGGCAAAAAGGTCAAAAAGGCAGAGAAAACAGAGCGCCCGTCCGTGCTGGCAAAGCTGAGCCAGTTCAAAGAACTGGTCAAAAATGCCGTGGTGGACCGCACTAAGCGAAAGGAGCTGGAACGATGAAAAAACAGCTTGACATCAAAAAGCTCTTTTTGCTGAACCTGCCGTATATCCTGATGGGGCTGTTTGCTACCAACTTCGGAGAAGTATGGCGGCTGGCCGTGGGTGCGGACGCTTCGGCAAAAATGCTCTCGTTCTTCTCTACACTGCCGGTGGCGCTGCAAAGTTTCTGGCCCAGCCTGCATCCGCTGGACTTGCTGGTGGGAATCTGCTGCTGCGGCGCGCTTCGGCTGGCGGTGTACCTGAAAAGCAAAAACGCCAAGAAGTACCGACATGGCATGGAGTACGGCTCCGCCCGCTGGGGAACCCATGAGGACATCGCGCCCTACATCGACCCGGTGTTCCAGAACAATGTGATTCTGACAAAAACCGAGAGCCTGACCATGAACAGCCGTCCCAAGGACCCCAAGACCGCCAGAAACAAAAATGTTCTGGTGATCGGCGGCTCCGGTTCCGGTAAGACCCGGTTCTGGCTGAAACCAAACCTGATGCAGATGCACAGCTCCTATGTGGTCACAGACCCCAAAGGCACCATTCTGGTGGAATGCGGCAAGATGCTCCAGCGCGGCACACCCAAGCTGGGCAAGGACGGCAAGCCCATGAAAGATAAGCGCGGTAAGGTCATTTATGAGCCGTACCGGATTAAGGTCCTCAATACCATCAACTTCAAAAAGTCCATGCACTACAATCCTTTTGCCTATCTGCACAGCGAAAAGGACATTTTGAAGCTGGTTACGACCTTAATAGCGAATACAAAGGGAGAGGGCAAAGCCGGGGACGATTTTTGGGTCAAGGCGGAAACGCTTTTGTACTGCGCCCTCATCGGGTATATCCACTATGAAGCTCCGGTGGAGGAGCAGAACTTCTCCACCCTCATTGAGTTCATCAACGCTATGGAAGTCCGTGAGGATGACGAGGAGTTCAAAAACCCCGTGGACCTGATGTTTGACGCGCTGGAGGCAGAGAAGCCAAACCACTTTGCGGTGCGCCAGTATAAGAAATATAAGCTGGCCGCCGGTGTTGTATGCTCTAAAAGACTTCTTAATCAAGTGGTTGGGAAGTCTCTTAGAACACATAACCTAAAGTCGTAGAAAGGAGCGCAAGCAATGAGAAGAAACGAGAAAATTACTGTTCTTTACG
>NZ_VUMI01000105.1 GCF_009696275.1 Eisenbergiella porci | reverse complement strand
CCATGAAGCGGTCAAAAGTGAGGACGGAAGCCGGGAACAGGAAGTGGAAATCTTCTACCGCTTTATCGGCAAAATCGAATGACACATCTTGAGATACCCAACAATATCTTTAACTAAGGGAAACGGGCAAAGGCTATCCCGATATCAGCCTTCTGGAGCCTCTGGCTGCAGCGCTGGATATTTCTGTCGCAGAGCTTTTGAGCGGAGATTATGTGACCAACCAGAACAAAATGGGAAATATGCTTCGCAGTGTTTTTTATGTATGTCCCGTTTGCGGCAATGTCATTCATACGCTGGGAAAATGCGTGGTAAGCTGCTGCGGCATTACACTGCCTGCACAAGAGGCGGAGGAAACGGACGATGGGCACAGTTTCTCAGTCGAACAGGTGGAGGATGAGTCATTTGTTACCGTTGCGCATGAAATGTCAAAAGCACATCACATCTCCTTCCTGGCCTGGGTGACCTCAAATAAGCTGGAGCTTCTGAAGCTGTATCCGGAGCAGAATGCGGAAGGACGCTTTCGGCTGAGAGGACATGGGGTTCTGTATCTTTACTGCAATAAACACGGTTTGATGAAAAGAAAAATCTGAACGGGCGGCGCATGATGCGCCGCCCCGTTCTTTTTCCAGCAATCCTGCTAAACTTTTTACGCTTCCTCACCTTCCGGTACAAATTCTAAATGCTTCAGACTACCAAATTTTCTCCCATGATTACGCTTCCGTAATCTGATTACTTTTTAAACAGCTTCATCAATCTCTGCCAGAAGGTAAGCGGCTCTTCCACAGTCTCCACTCTCTCTTTCTCAGGCAGTTTGATGCCTTCTGTTTTCATTACGAACTGTACCAGCCCGATGTTTTTGTTTTTATCGGAAACAAAGGACAATGGCGTAAAATCGCTTCCTGAAAAATCATTCACCACTTTGTCTATTTCATCATCAATCTGTGTATCAATATCCGAGGTTTTATCCTTGAATTCATCCGTTCCTTCCTTCAGATCCTTTACACCATCCGCCAGATCCTGCGTGCCGGTGAGGAAATCTCCTGTACCGTCTGCAAGCTGGCTGGTCCCGTCTTTCAGATCATCGGCAGCATCGGTGAGCTCCTTTGCGCCATCCGCCAGGCCGGAGACGCCATCTGCCAGATCCCTGGTGCCGTCCGCAAGTTCTTTTCCGCCATCATTTAATTCCGTTACTCCCGACTGCAGCTGGCTGGTTCCATCCGCAAGCTGGCTGATACCGTCAGAAAGAGCCTTGGCGCCGTCTGCCAGGGAAGCCACGCCGTCCGCCAGAGCGGAAGAGCCTGCGGTAAGCTGGCCCAGCTGTTCTTTGGTGGCCGGATTATTGAGTGTCTTCTTTAATGTATTCATTGCCTGGTATATGCCCAGTAGCTGATCCACACCAGATTTTGCCTCTAATATTTGAGGAAGCATTTTCTTAATATCAGAAATACCGAATCCCGGAATTGACGCTGCCTGCACCACTCTTCCTTCATAATGCGGCTCCTGTAGGAAACGTGTTTTCGTATAGTTAAGTGTTACCAAAGAATATGCACTTTTTCTTACGGCAAATGATGTATCCGTAATTTCTTCCGCCGGCTGTTCTTCATTGTTTTTTATGGTTTCCTGAATCTTTTTTGATTTCGGTTCTGTCTGTATATGTTTTTGATTCTTGTTCTCTTCTTGCGTTTTTGCTGCTTCCGGCTGTTCCACCGCTGTTTTCCCCGAAGTTTGTTTATCCTCTATCTGCTTAGATGAGCCTTCTGCTTCTCCGGTTTGATCCTCTTCCGCTTTGGATTCCTCTGTCCTGGATTCTTCTGTTTTAGAATCTTCTGTTTTGGATTCTTCCGTTCCATTTTCCTCAGAATCGGCTTCTCCGGTTCCCGATTCTTCTTCCGAAACTGTTTCCTCCTGAGTTTCTTCCGTTACCCCCTCAGTCTCTTCCTGGGTTTCCGTTTCTTCCTCTTCCGGTATGCTGTTTCCTGATATTGAATCAAGATCCTTTTGCTTTTCTTCCTGAGTCTTTGTACCTGAACTGGCTGTATCGTCCGGTATCATTCCTATTAACAAATTTATCATTGTATCCAGCCGCTCAGAAAAATCCGCTAACCGTTCGTATGAACTCTTCAGATCACTTTTGGGTCTGAGCCTCTCTTCAACATACTGCTGTAAAAACGGAGGCACCCCAGCTTTTACCTCTCCTATAATTCTCTCAATTAATCCTTCCGCCTGGCTGTCCAGCTCCGTCGTATTCCCCATGCTCCCAATCATCCCGACAAAGGTATTGATCCCTTCGCTCAGCTGCCCTGCGCCGCTCTTCAGCTTATCCGCGCCTTCCGCCAGCTTCTTCGCCCCGGCCGCCGCGCCTTCGTCGCCGCTGTAGCCGCCGGCCAGCTTATCCACGCCCTCCTTCAGGGAACTGATACCGTCGGACAGCTGGGTGGCCCCATCGGACAGATTATCGGTTCCGTCCTTCAGTGTATCAATGCCGTCCCCCAGGGAATGGGCGCCGTTGGAATAGCTTTCAATGCCCTCCTTCAGGCTGTTTGCTCCGTCATTCAGATCCGAAGCGCCGTCCTTTAACGCACCCGCCCCGTCATACAACTCGGCTGCGCCGTCGGAGAGTTCATCCGCCGCGTCTTTGATATCCCCCGTTTTCTCGGTGAGGCTGTCCATGGAAAGACTGTCCCTGTCCAGCTCAAAGGACATGGGCACCCCCTGAAAGCTGATGGGATCCATTGCAAAATCCAGCACATCCGCCGTAATTACAATATCTTTTTCCTGTCCCGCCATAATATTGTACACCAGCTGCTTGGAAGCTCCCACATTGCCCACAGTTGCCCCGGCGGCCTGCAGACGGCTACATTTATCCATATCCATGGTCACGGTCGCCTGAAGAAGGTAATTCTCAAAAAAGGCTTCCTCCACCTGATCGTTTTTCCCGATGTGAATGGTAATTTTAAGAGAGCCGTTCTGTCCGGCCAGCTCACCGGCTTCCATTTCCTTACCGTCCAGATAATAATGGATGGAAATTTCCCAGGGAAGCTCCTTTGTCTTCAGGTTCCCCTGATAGAAAAATTTTCCTTCCGGCGCTGCGGCTGTGACGGTATCCCCTTTTTTATTAATGTCACCATCCGTGGAAAGGTTTTTAACTGAATCGTATTTCCCGTAATCCACAATGTCCGTTTCCTTATCCAAAAGGTAAGCGTTAACCACATATATGCCGTCCACGCTTCCGTCCTGGTTCAGGTTCGCATATACATTTTCATCCTTCTGTGTATTCGGAACCGCTGCCGATACAGAAACACTGCTGCCAAGCACCATTGCCGCCGACAGGATATATGCTGTAATTTTTACGGCCATGCCATGCTGTTTTTTTCTCATATACACTCCTATCTGTGCGCCCGGCGCACATTCTTTGCAGCTGTTTTGCGCGGCAGGCCGCCGCCCTGGCGCACAGCTGTTTTATTTCCGTTCGAAATTTCCTCTCAATCCTTCTTTTCAGGCTCCGCCCTGTAAAAGCTGCAGTGCAGCGTTGTTTTCCTGATAACGCTGTCAAACAAAATCAGCAGCGTGGGCAGCACGAAAATAACCAGCACAAAGGACAGCGCCGCTCCCCGGCCAATCAGAATACCCAACTGGCTTAAAATGCCGTTGGTGGATACTTTCCCCAGAATAACCCCGGCCAGCGTCAGCACTGCCGCCGAGGTCAGTATGGAAACCGTGCAGACACGCAGCGTTTCCCTGGCGGCCTCCTTCTTTGGCATTTCCCTGCGGAATTCCATATATCTGTCGGAAAACAGGATGGCATAGTCAATGGTCGCCCCCAGCTGCACCGTACTGATAATCAGATAGCCTATGTAGAACAATGTCTGCCCCTGAAAATACGGGATTCCCAGATTGATCCAGATAGAGGATTCAATCACCAGGGTCAGGATTACCGGCAGGGTAAGGGACTTGAAATTCACGAGCAGAATAAGGAAAACAAAGGCAATGGCCAGGAAATTCACCCTTGCATTATCCTGGGTAATGGTCGTTTTCAGATCCTCCGTGCTCACCAGATCCCCTGCATATTGTATTTTATCCCCATAATATTTCTCACCGATGTTTCGGATGTCATTTATTTTTTCATACCAGTCCGCATCCTTTTCCGCCGCCTCCAGCGTGATGACAAACCGGCTGTAATGGGCTGAATACAGCTTGGAAACCGTTTCCGTGGGGAGGAAGGAATCCGGGATTGCATTTCCCACCGAATTCACATAAGAAACCACACTGGTTACATAGTTCAGTTTTTTCAGTTCCTCATTCATGGAGATTTCCTTCTCCATATCCCCTTTGGGAACCATGAGCACCACCGGATTGGAGGAACCGTACATGCTGTTGATGGCCTGCATATCCCTTCCCATCTGCGTGGCCTCCGTGCTGTATACCTCGCTTCCGCCGTAAAAAAAGTCGTTGTTCTGCTGCCCCAGAAACGAAGCAGGAAGCAGCACCACAATCAGCGCCAGCATGGGAAAACGTATTTTCATCACCACCGCGGCAAATTTATCGAACTTCGGCACAAAGCTGCGGTGCTGTGTCCTGTCTATCAGACGGTAGGTGGCAATCGCCAGGGCGGGCAGAAAACAGAGCACGCTCAGCAGGCTGAAGCCGATGGCCTTGGACATCACCCAGCCCATGTCCGGCCCGATTTTAAACCGCATGAGCACCAAAGCCAGGAAGCCTGTAACTGTGGTCAGCCCGCTGGAAAGGATGCTTCCCACGGACTGCTTCACCGCTTCCGTCATGGCCTTCTCCACCGGCAGGCCTCCGCTCCGGTTTTCAGAAAAACGGTGCAGCAGAAAAATGGAATAATCCATGGATACCGCCAGCTGCAGCACACTTCCCGCGGCATTTGTCACAAAGGAAATGGTGCCGAACATCAGATTGGTTCCCCGGTTCAGCAGAATAGCCACGCCTATGGTTATCATAAACAGCACCGGCTCAAACCAGGAATCCGTAGTCAGTATGAGAATCAGAAAAATGATGGGAACTGCCAGCAGCATGATCTGCTGTACCTCTCTGGAGGTATTCACAGGCGCAAGCACGGAGGTCACCGCCGCCCCTTCCATACAGTTTTCCTCACCAATGATCTGCCTTACCGCAGGTATCACGCTCTCTCCCTTTGCCTCATCCACGGTAATGCTGAACAGGGCGTTCCCGTCCTTATACCAGTCATCTGTAATCTTTTGATCCACTGTTTCCAGAGGCTCATAAATATCTGCCGCATCATCCAGCCAGTTAATTTCCTCCACGCCGTCCACGGCGGCGATTTGTGCCTTCACCGCCAGAGCCCGGGGGATGGAAACATCATAAATAAGCACACGCATATTGGGGACGGACTGGCTGTATTCATCCTCCATGACCTCCAGCGCCTTGGTGGAGGCAGACTTATCGGGCAGGTAATCTGCGAAATCATAGTTTACGCCCACCAGGCCGGAAAGGACGGCACACAGGAGGGCTCCCAAAACGAATACACCGATAATCAGTTTTTTATGTCTCAGCAGGAATTGGGTATACCGTTCCATTTTTTTGCTCCCATCTGCCCGTTTCGGCGGGCATGTATTTAAGCCATATACGAATCAGGCCGCCGGAAACGATCTTCCTTCAGCTTCTGATTTTTATTCAACTCTATTTTATTACTCAACAGCTGTTGATTTTCTTGTTTTTATAAATTAGGTGTTAGTCCGTAAATGTGTTGGTAAGGTTATATAGTCAATATCCCAGCCGTTCTTATATCCTTATTATTGTGGTAATAGCTTGTGCCGGTTACTGCCAATACGGTTTCCGTCAACCGCCCGATT
>NZ_VUMI01000104.1 GCF_009696275.1 Eisenbergiella porci | reverse complement strand
TCACTGTTTTAATAAGATTTTTTACTAACCCGCAAAGTCAGTAATCTTATTTTACTCTGAGGTATTTTTTTCTCAACCCTCTTTCTCGGAATTCCCTATATTTGAATTATACAGGAAGCTCCTTTTAGATAAATCGAGCCGGTCACCTGCAACTACAACGCAAGTGCCGGCCCAATATAACCTATTGCTTAATTTTGATTCGCATCATACCATGCCTGTGCTTCTGCCGTTACCCCTTCTCCACCAAGTTTATACCAGTTTTCCAAAAACTGATCATAACTATCTACCGGTGCATCCCCCGTAATAATCTTTACGATCGTTTCCATTGCCAACTTATCCAATGTCGGGAATTTCTCCACCATAGTGTCTGTAGGAATTGCATTGTAAGCAGAAACGTTCTTGTTGTCTTCTTTTATAATACTGTCAATAACAGCATATCCCCCCTGTGGATCACCAAATACCGAATACAGACCAATTCCTGATTGTACCTCTTCATTTTCCACATCCGGATTATCTGTTTTCATAGTCTCCAGGAACGCTTTCATTCTGCTATAATCGCTCTTCTGCTCCGCATTCAGCTCACTGATATCGCCTGTTTCCAATGCCTTGGACTCTTTATAATAATTATCCAGATTCTTCAGAGGTTCCAAAGTTCTTGTCAAAGAGAATTTCCATTCAGAATCTGCAATATATGTTGCAAATTCTTCATCACTTTCTGTATGACACATCACATCTACACTAAGGTTTAACAATTTGATCAGCACTTCCGGATGTTCACATTTGCTGCTTACAGCATAATATCCGCTTGTAGCATTGGTAAACCATGGTTTAGCAGATCCTTCCCCCATTCCATCCGGAATCTGGGCCGCAATAATATGTGCATTGATATCGCTCTTGATCACAGAAGCCGACGGTCCCATTGCTCCCCACATAGGTGCAAACATAATTCCACACCTGCCGGAACTGAACTCTTCTGTTACTCGATCATTATCCATAACACCAAAGTCTTTCGCAATGGATCCATCCAGATACATTTCGTGCAATAAAGTCAATCCTGCTTTCATTTCATCCGCTGCAGCACCGCCCCAGATCACTTCTCCATCCTTTTCAATGAAGGTAAAACTAGAACCATATCCGGGCATTGCTCCGTATCCTTCAAAAAATGCTTGAATTCCTCCATTGGACGCAAATACACCTTTTCCATTCAATGCCAGACCGTAGGTATCATTCTTTCCATTTCCATCCGGATCTTTTTCTGTAAATGCTTTTGCCACTTCATGAAGTTCTTCCATCGTTTTCGGAACCTGCATTCCCACTTTATCCAGCCAGTCCTGACGAATAAACATCATCATGACTGCATCGTATGAATTCCCCAACAGCGGAATTCCGTACAGCTTTCCGTCAACTTTGGCAGATGTCATTCCGATTCCCCCGTCAGATTCGACATACTCCCTCAGTTCATCCGATGCATACTCTTCAAATACATCTGAAATATCTGCGATCACCCCTGTTTTGGCATAATTGATATATTCTGATCCCTGTGTCAAAATAATATCAGGATAATTTCCGGATGTAATTGCATTCGCCAGTTTTGCGCCCCCCTGAGAAGCATCTACTTTATAAATCAGTTCCTGAAAAATATTATGTTTTGCATATAGATCAACCCATTCATTATCCTCCGGTGTTTCCCCTTCCCTGAATTGAAAATCAGGCGATTCCGCCCATCCGATCTTAACCGTTACTGGCTCGGAAAAGCCATATAAATCCTTTTCTTCCGGCGTTCCCTGCTCTTCTTTTTCCACTTTCTCCGAAGATGCTGCAGCAGTAGCCTTGTCATCCCCATTTGCCTTGGGTTCTCCGCATGCTGCCAGCGAACAGACCATGGCTCCGGCCAGGATAGCAGTCATTACCTTTTTGAATTCTTTCTTTCTCATAATCCCTCTCTTTCTGCCTATCCCCATTCAGCATCTCTGACGGCTGTTCTATAGGCTTTGTTTTTGATGATTTTATTGTATGATAAGTTATCCTGTTTTTACATGTACATTTTTTTACTTCATTACCAATTCCATACTACTTCTGTTTGATCGGGATACATACACAGACCAGTAAACCGCCGGATTTCCCTCTTGATACCCCAATTCCTCCTTTTCCCTTATAATATCCCTTTAATCGTCTATGAATGTTAATCAGACCTGTCACCTCTCCCGAATATTCTTCCGACAGTTTCCACTGCAATTCCTCCAACTGGCAATCTGTTAATTCTCCATTATTCTCTATCAAAATATAAATATAATCTTCCCGCATATCGTAGGAAATCTTCAAAAGTCCATTTTCCTCCTTATTTTCCAGACCATATTCAAATGCATTTTCCAAAATCGGCTGAATGATCAATCTCGGGACCATAACCTCCCTCACCGCTTCCGGCAGTTCCTCCAAAACAACTTTCATTCTGGAGGCAAATCTCGTGGCCTGAATTTTTGCATAACATTCTCCATGCTCTATTTCCTTTTTTAAATAAAGAGTATCTGCCGCATTTCTAGTAAGATATTTGAAATAGGTCCCCAGATATTCGGACAGTTCCACGGTTCCTTCCATATCATTCCGTTTTGCTCTTCTGCTTAATAAAAAGAAGCTGTTATACAAAAAATGAGGATTGATCTGAGTCTGCAATTGCTTTAACTCTGCCTTCTGAACAAGATCCTTTTGAACATACACTTCATTGATCAATTTTTCCAGTTCGCAGGTCATGTGATTAAAATTTTCATAAATATACCCAAATTCATCATTTGCAGAATGGCTGATTCTGATATTCATTGTTCCCTTCCTCAGGATATCGAAGGCCTTGCAAAGTTCTTTCAATGGTTTATTGACCATTTTTTCTGTATATCTTGAAAAAAGAATCACCATAAAAACGGAACAGACGATAAACAAAACAAACCATTTCGTATACATATGTAACTGTGCCAATATGCGGTCTTTAGATGAATACTGGATAAAAAAACCAAGATATTCGGAATAAGAAATGCTTACCAGATAATGCTCTTTCTCTATTACCACCTCATTGATTCCATCTGTTTGCTTTATTTTTTTCTCTTTCAGCTCTGCGACCAATTGCTGTCCCAGACCCTTACCGATCGTATCTTCTAAAAACCACTCATTTTCCATTTTATACAAGCATGCCCCACCATCCGAAGAAACAAAATTATTCAAATGATCCACTAATTTATTTTCATCCAGTATAATCTGAAAATAAAAATTAGACTCCCTATCTACTGAATATGGAATCTCTGTTAATGTATATGACAGGCTATTACCATCCGGAATCAGCTTTCCCGTTTCATTTTTCAGGCGATTGTTCTTCTCAAAATCCTCCTCCATCATTTCTCTTATCGTACTGGAATTTATTTTATAATCACTTCCCGGAATATAAATGGTTGCACTTTCTATTAAATTATTTGATGATTTTAGAGCAAATAGCCTCTCCTGAACCGACAGTAATGCTTCCCGCCGTTCATATGCATTAGACAGTAAATCCCGATCCGCCAGAAATGATAATTTTCTATCTGAAAACATCTCTGTCTGCTGCTGTATGATTCCTGTGATCTGATGCTCTACTGACTCCAGATAATATTCTGCCTGAGATTTCATCTGGTCATAAATCGCATTGACTGCCACCTTTTTTGTTGCATAAAAAAAACAAAAAGAACAAAATGTCAAAAATAGAATAATTATCAGCAGCATCAGCATCTGTTTTCTTTTGATCGAATTTATCCACTTTGTTTTTTGAACCTTCTCCATTCCGGCCTCCTGTTTTCCTGCTTTTATATTTCAAGATTCTGCTAATATAATAAATAAGGACAAAATCATTCCGGATTCTGTCCCTATTTCTGATTTATCTTCTTTTGCTTTCTACAGTAAAGACTTGTACTTTATTTTCTTTCCACACCGGTTTACCACGTGAACCTCATACCCTTCCGGCGCTTGATAGTCCAGATATCGTATTTCTCCCTCCTGCACCCACTTGATTTTAAAATATTGAGACTCCACTTTCAAGGCTCCATAACAATCCGCAATCTGTTGTTTTTTCATACACAAAATAATATGTTTTCTTCCACGGTCAATAGATTCCACACCAAGAATATCCCGATAACAGGTATCAATGATATGAGATGCAAATCCATGATTGCAGCTTGCAAAAGCGCCATCATGTTCCCACAATGTTCCTGTCCGGTCCGCCATATATGCAAAAAAATCTCTCGTTTCCTGCAGCACCTGATCCGTCCGCATATTTTGCGATAACATCTCTATCCTGAGATAATTTCCGATAAAGGCATTTGCCGGAGCTATTTCAGGGTAACATTCTTTGCTGTTTCGTCCCGGTCCAAATTTTTCGCATAAAATATCAAACAGCTCCGGATATCTTACAGGAGTTGCTATTTTCATAAAAAAGGCATAATACTGACATACTTCCGTACTTTCCTTTGTAAAAATAAGTTTTCCCTTTTCACGTACCGCATGATCTATAAAAAATCCGTTTCTATATGCCTGACTGCAAATCACATCGGCAATTTTACGCCCTTTTTCTTTCCAGTCCTCTCTTCCGTACAACACGCCTGCCGCTCTTAGCGCAGCGCTGTAAAGCATATTTGAAGGATAATTTACCCCATCTGTCAAAGCATTTGCTCTGGACCACTCTACAAAAACCCATCCATCCAGATTTTCCAGTAACCCATCACTGTTTTCATATTTTTCAAATAATTTGAGCAGTTTCCATATCTTGTCCCAGATTCTGCCATGAATCTTTTCATCTGGTTTCCTCTTATGATACTCAAACAATTCTAAAATCATCCACAAAGCCCAGTTGGGAATATACTCTCCCAAAGGATGATCTGCCGGATAGCACATCGGAAGCATCCCATCCGGTATCCCCGGAAATCTTTCTGCCAGGCAAAAATTTTCCAAAAAATTATCCTCTACTTTTGTATTTCCGGTCAGTACAGCTTCTACACGTGCTGTAAAAAAGCTATCACACAACCATCCTGCTCTTTCTCTAGACGGACAGTCCATATAAATATCAACTGCATTTTGAGAAAATGTCCTTCGAGCTGCCTCAAATACACGATTTACAATTTCATCTGAACAGTTGAACGCTCCGTTGTCCGAATCCGGATTGATATATTCTCTAACCCAAATATCCCTAATATGTATTTTCCCTTTCAATACCATCCATTTTCCATATCTCCCTGTATAAGGTTGGATGGTTTCTACTGTATAGGCTCCTTTTTTCAACTCATAGTAAATACCGTTCACACAACACATACGATTATAGCATATATCTTCCTGTGTAAGTACCTCATCAAATACATACACAATTGTACAATCCTGTTCACAGATCAAATCTGTTCCCATAAATCCGGTCGTATTATACCCCATATCAAATAAACCGAACTCCCCTTCTGACAAGGTTACCGCTTTTTTGAATGGAAATTTTTCTTTTCTTTTTTCCATTCTCTTTGTTTTCATCCTATCCAGTCGGGGTGATAAAAACAATTCCAATTCTTCCACCGGATATCCCTCATATTCCTTGTCTATCCCAAGATATGATCTATCTTCCCAGATTTTTGCCTCCGGATCAATCCCAAATGTTCCCTGCGCCAAAAACTGCTCTGCATGTTTTACGGGGAATTTACTATAAGATACATGTCTCTTCAACAGTTTCTTTTCTTCCGTTTCACATAGCAAACTCTGATCTTTTTGGCAAATCCCTTTTTGAACCAAATCGCACATGCTGTGCAATAGCCTTTCTTATCTTTTCTCTGCACCGTTGCCACGGTGCTCTTTTTCTTTTACAATAGCCTTATCCTTATGAAAGGAAAAACCCTACGGATGAGTG
>NZ_VUMI01000103.1 GCF_009696275.1 Eisenbergiella porci | reverse complement strand
GCCGGTGTTGTATGCTCTAAAAGACTTCTTAATCAAGTGGTTGGGAAGTCTCTTAGAACACATAACCTAAAGTCGTAGAAAGGAGCGCAAGCAATGAGAAGAAACGAGAAAATTACTGTTCTTTACGAGCGTTTGAGCCGTGATGATGATTTACAGGGCGAGAGCAATTCTATCTCCAACCAAAAGAAGCTGTTGGAGGACTACGCCGCCCAGCATGACTTTCCGAATCCTGTCCACTTTACGGATGATGGTATCAGCGGCACTTGTTTTGACCGCCCCGGATTTTTAGCCATGATGAAAGAGGTTGAAGCCGGGAATGTGGAATACCTCTGTATCAAGGACATGAGCCGTCTGGGGCGTGACTATCTGAAAGTCGGTCAGATTATGGAAATCCTGCGACAGCGTGGTGTGCGCCTTATCGCCATCAATGACGGCGTGGACAGCGCCAGAGGGGATGATGATTTCACCCCTTTCCGCAACATCATGAATGAGTATTACGCCAGAGACACCAGCCGTAAAATCCGTTCCACTTTTCAATCCAAAGGCAAGACAGGCAAGCACCTCACGGGGACGGTCATTTACGGCTACCTCTGGAACGAAGCCAGAGACCAATGGTTGGTTGACCCCGAAGCCGCCGAGGTTGTGAAGCGTATTTTTGCCATGACGATTGAGGGCTACGGTCCGTATCAGATCGCAAACCGGCTGAAAGAAGATAAAGTCCTCATTCCGTCCGCTTACCTTGCACAGCATGGCGAGGGCGTGAACAAGAACAAGACTTTCAAAGATATGTACGGCTGGGGTTCCTCCACCATCGTAAATATTCTGGAAAAGCGGGAGTATCTGGGACACACCATCAACTTCAAGACCCGCAAGCACTTCAAAGACAAGAAAAGCCATTATGTCCCGGAGGACGAATGGACAATTTTCGAGAATACTCATGAAGCCATCATTGACCAGCAGACCTTTGACCTTGTGCAGAAAATCCGCAGCAAGGTCAGACGCTACCCGGACGGCTGGGGCGAGGTTGCACCCCTCACAGGTTTGCTTTATTGTGCCGATTGCGGCGGCAAGATGTATGTCCACCGCACCAACAACGGCAAACGCATTTCTCAATATACCTGTTCACAGTACACCAAAGTCCCAGTCGGAACGATCTGCAAGACACAGCACCGTATCAATGAAGATGTGGTACTGTCCCTTGTCTCCGATATGCTCAAAGCCATTGCCGAGTATGCCAAGCATGACCGAGCCGAGTTTGTCCGAGTGGTACAGGAAGCGCAGTCAAACCAGCAGACGGCAGAGGTCAGGAAACAGCGGACACGCCTTGCCACCGCCAAGCAGAGAGTGTCCGAGCTGGAAGTCCTGCTCTGTAAAATCTATGAGGACAACATTTTAGGAAAGCTGTCCGACAGCAGATACGCCACTCTGGACGCTCAATACGAAAAGGAACAGTCCGAGCTTACCGTTGAAATTTCTGCTCTGGAAAAGGCTATCAAGAGCTACGAGAAGCACGAAAAGGACGCTGACCGTTTTATCGCTCTGATTGACAAATACGAGAACTTCGACAAGCTGACCATTGCCATGCTCAATGAGTTTATCGAGAAAATTCTTGTGCATGAGCGTGACCGCAAAGGCAGTATACAGACCACGCAGGAGGTCGAGATTTACTTCAATTTTGTCGGGCGATTTGTTCCCCCGGCATTTGGCGAAGTGGAACTTACACAGGAGGAATTAGAGGAAATCCGCAAGCGTGAGGAACGCAAGGACAGACTTCATCAAAATTACTTGAAGCGCAAAGCCAGCGGAGCGCAGAAGCAATACGAGGACAAAATCAAGGAGAGGAAAAAGGCAGAAATGGACGCAAAGAAAGCCGCCATTCGTGCGGAGGACATTGCAAAGGGCGTGTTCATCCCTGTCAGCAGTTTACCGCAAAAAGAGCCGATGAAAGCCGTTATCTGAATACAGAGAGGAACGCCCGAAAGGTTTTTAGACTGTTCGGGCGTTTCTTTGCGCCATTGGTAGAATTTTTCACATTTTTGTGATATACTTTATTTGTCGAAAGAGCGAGACAAATAAGAATTTGATGAGGTGTAATTATGGTAAGAATTGCAACAGTAAATGATGCAGAGCAATTAAACATCTTAAATGTTGAATTTAATGGTGAGAGCGACACAAGCATAGACAATATTAGAAATTCCCTTATGAATAATAAACAGGAAGTTGTTATCGTTGCTGATGAAGATGATATGTTAGTTGGATTTGTTTGTGTTCAGCTTAAAAAATCGTTCTGCTATGATGAATATATGCCTGAAATTACAGAAGTGTATGTTAAACCAGCATACAGAAAAAGAGGCTTAGCGAGTGAGATGATTACTTTTGCAGAGGCTTATTGTAGTAAGAATTATCCACTTGACAAATATGAACTTCTAACAGGACAAGAAAATCTTGTTGCACAAACTGTATATAATAAACTTGGATATGTAGATGATAATGAACTTCATTTATCAAAACGAGTTAAGAGATAGTCAAATTCCAATTTATCGGGCTGTCGAAAAACCCTTTAGGAACTAAAGGGCGCACTTCTATACTCTCCTGTCGGAAGTATCGTGCGTCCTGCGGAGCTTCACTCTCCGTCAGCAGAAGAAAACTGCATGACCGAGAATGTTGCGTCACTTCGTTCCGTCAAGGTGGCTACACCCCCTTGCGCCGCTAAAGCGGCTATCCCCTGTGGACTTGCCGTCCGCAAACGGTTTTGACAAACCGTTCGCCGCCAGCAAGTTTGAAAAACTGAATACCGAAAAACTGACCGTTGACTGGTCGCAATCTGCGAAAAGTTGACGGTCTTTTTTTATCCCCATTTTCAAAAAAGGAGGTCAAACAAAATGGCAAAACCGAAAACCCTCGAACAGCTCCGAGCCGACAAGGAACGAGCCGAGACGCAGCTTGCACAGGAACAGCACAAGCTGGAGCGTCTGGAGAACAGAAAGAAGTATCTGGAGAAAGGCGAGAGACAAAAGCGCACCCATCGTCTTTGCAATCTGGGCGGCACGATTGAGAGCCTTGCCCCGGAGGTCAAGGATCTCACACGCACCGAAATGACCGAGCTGATGGAACACATCTTTTCTCTGCCCGAAGTCCGGCGAGCCGTCCGACACATGGCGATTACCCACATCAGCCAAGCGAACAGAGAAAAGGAGTTGAAAGCCGATGGCACTATTTCATCTGAGCGTCACGCAGACTAAACGAAGCGCAGGACAGTCCGCTATTGCTTCTGCCGCTTATCGAGCCGGAGAGCGTTTGTATAGCGAGTATTATGGCGAGTACAGCGACTACACCCGAAAGGGCGGCGTGATCTGTTCTGACATTCTCCTGCCATCCTATGCACCGCCCGAATACGCAGACCGTCAGACGCTATGGAACGCCGTGGAAAAAGCCGAGTGTGGAAAGAACGCCCAGCTTGCATACAGCTTTGACATTGCCTTGCAGAATGAGTTCTCCCTTGAGGAAAACATCGCTCTTGCAAGGCAATTTTTGTTAGAGAACTTTGTGAGCCGGGGCATGGTGGTTGACTTTGCCGTACACCAGCCAGACCGTGAGGACGGCGGCATACCCAATCCGCATTTTCATGTGCTTTGCCCTATCCGTCCCATCGAGCAGAACGGCAAATGGGGGATAAAGCAACACCGAGTGTACGAGCTGGACGAGGACGGCAACCGTATCCGGGGAGCAGACGGGAACTTTGTCTTCAACGCTGTTCCCACTACCGACTGGGGCAGTCCCGAAACGCTGGAACATTGGCGTCAGACATGGGCTGAACTATGCAACGCCAAGTTTGCGGAGAAAGGGCTTGATGTTCGTATCGACCACCGAAGCTATGAGCGTCAGGGCGTGGATTTGCTTCCCACCGTCCATGAGGGCGCAACCGTCCGGGCAATGGAGAAGAAAGGCATACGCACCGAAAAGGGCGAGTTCAACCGTTGGATAAAAGCCACTAATGCTGTTATCCGGGATATCAAGAAGAAAATCTCTCTCCTGTTCGATTGGATTGCCGAAGCAAAAGCGGAACTTGCCAAGCCGCAGGCACCCGACCTTGTTTCTCTGCTGAACGCCTACTACACCCAGCGCAAAGCCGGGGCATATTCCCAGAAAGGCAAAATCAGCAACCTAAAGGAGATGAATGAGACTTTCAATTATCTCCGGGCAAACGGCATTTACACCCTTGAAGATTTGGAAAGCCGTGTCAATGAACACAGCTCCACCACAGAAAGCTTGAAGAAAACGCTGGACGGGCAGACCGCACGAATGAAAGCAATTAAGCAGCTCTCTGACAGCTCCGCTACTTTCCAGAGCTTGAAGCCAGTCTATGACGGCTTGCAGAAAATCAAGTTTGAGAAGCCCAGAGCCAAGTACAAGGCAGAGCATGAAGCGGAACTGAAACAGTTCTACGCCGCCAGACGAAAGCTGACCGGGGAGTTCCCGGACGGCAAGGTGGATATGAAAAAGCTGTCCGCAGAGTATGACGCTCTGGAACAGGCACATGACATCACCTACGGCGAGTTTAAGACCGTCAGAGACGATTTGCACCGCCTTTGGAAGGTCAAGTCATGTGTAGATACTGCCGCCCGATTTAACGAGCACACAGAGCAAGAAAAGCTCCAAAATCGACCCCAAACACGACACAAAAAGGAGGAACTATCCCGATGAATTACACCCAAGCACAGATTGACAGGGCAAACGCCGTCAGTCTGGAAGATTTTCTCCGAACACAGGGAGAGACACTAATCAAAAGCGGACGAGAATACCGCTGGAAAGAACATGACAGCTTGACCGTCCGAGGAAACAAGTGGTTTCGCCACAGCCAGAGCAAGGGCGGCTATCCCATTGATTTTGTCATGGAGTTTTACGGCAAGTCCTTTCCCGAAGCCGTCCAGATGTTGACAGGCGAAAACGGCGAGGGACAGACCGAAGCTACCACAGCACCGCCCACAGAGTTTCACTTGCCGCTACACAACCGAACAGCCGACAGAGCAATTCAATATCTTTGCGAAAGCCGAGGTCTCAACAAAACGCTTGTTGAGGCTTTTCTTCTTTCCGGGGATATTTACGAGGACGCAAAGCGGCACAATGTTGTGTTTGTCGGCAGAGACCGAAGCGGCACGCCGAGATACGCCCATGTGCGAGGAACGGCAGACCCATTCAGACAGGACATTACCGGCTCCGATAAATCCTATCCGTTCCGTTACGAGGGCAACAGCAACCAGCTCTTTGTCTTTGAAGCACCGATAGACCTTTTGTCCTTTATCTGCCTTTATCCGCAGGACTGGCAGACAAGGAGCTATCTTGCCCTGGGCGGCGTTTCGGGCAAAGCCCTTGACCGTTTCCTTTCTGACCGCAGGGACACCCGAAAAGTGTTCCTCTGCCTTGACAGCGACACCGCAGGAAGTGAAGCCTGCACTCGACTGGCGCAGGACATTCCCAGCGAGATCGCCGTCATTCGCCTTGTCCCGGCAAGGAAAGACTGGAACGATGTTCTCCGTCAGCAAGGGGACATTCCGAGCCGCAAATTCATAGCCGAGACAATCACGCTGCGAGAGCTGCCCACCGCCCAGCCTGTCCCAATGCTCCGCATGGCTGATGTGGAGCTGACGAGCGTGGATTGGCTATGGTTTCCGTATATCCCCTTTGGAAAGCTGACCATCATACAGGGCAACCCCGGCGAGGGCAAGACCTACTTTGCCATGCGCCTTGCGGCGGCTTGCACCAACCGAAAGCCTTTGCCCGGCATGGAGACCATTGACCCTTTCAATATCATCTACCAGACCGCCGAGGACGGTCTGGGTGATACCGTGAAGCCCCGACTGATTGAAGCGGACGCAGACCTTGAAAGAGTGCTTGTCATTGACGACAGGGACACACCACTGACCCTTGCCGATGAACGCATAGCAAGGGCAATCCGTGAGAACAACGCAAGGCTGGTTATCATTGACCCGGTACAGGCGTTTCTTGGGGCAGATGTTGACATGAACAGGGCTAACGAGGTGCGCCCGATATTCCGCAGTCTGGGAGACATTGCACAGGCTACTGGGTGCGCTATCGTGCTGATAGGACACCTGAACAAAGCCGCAGGAACACAAAG
>NZ_VUMI01000102.1 GCF_009696275.1 Eisenbergiella porci | reverse complement strand
CGCCTGATGAACCATTAGCTTCTTGATTTAATTTCCTAACTCTATAACACTTCAAAAAGTTGCCTGCCTTAGACAGCTTATTCAAGTGCGTCCATTTATGGTTTTCCTCTACTTTCTTTCACACTAACTTCCCCATTTTTTCATTATTCATTTCAGCGTGTGCCCTTTCTGTTGTACCGACGTACCTTTGCTTACAGGATAATATATCTGAAGGCTGAAAGAAACCGATTTACAGGCGAATCTGCAATTCTACCGTTGGTTTAGCTGGAAAAAATCCGGTAAAGGGCGAAATAACGCAGAAAAATGCATCCGGTATCAGCCTGGGCAGCCAGGATCTTCAGAATAAATATACTAATTCGTTTGCACAGGGAAAATGGCCGTGCTATTCTAAAGGAAAGTGTGTTTGACGTTTACAGGAGGATTCAAATATGGCAAGGACTGAAAATATAGAGCTGACGGTTATCTGTCTGATATACCGGGAAAACAGGATTTTACTGCAGAACCGGGTCAGAGAGGACTGGAAGGGCTATACGCTGCCGGGAGGCCATGTGGAGGAAGGGGAATCCATTGTGGACGGGGAAGACTGGAAGGTGAGAATACGGTAGCTTCGCCCGGGAAAAAGAGCAGGCCCCGGAGTCCGGGAAGGTAAAACGGAGAACCTTGCGCTGCCTGCAGGATATAAAAAAACTAGCATGGAAGAAAGGAAGAAAATATGAGGACACCGGAAGAATTTATGGATTTGGTTTTAACATTTGCACGGGATAACGAGCATATCCGCATGGTGGGCATGGAGGGGTCAAGGGTGAATAAAAATATCCCCCGTGATTCCTTCCAGGACTTTGACATTACATATTTTGTGGACGATATCGGTATATTCACGGAAGATGATGGCTGGATTTCTTTCTTCGGGAGTATCGTCATGATGCAGAGCCGGAGGATATGGAGCTTTTTCCGGCAGAGGAGGAAGGTTATTCCTATCTGATTCTGTTTGACGATTATAATAAAATGGATCTGACGCTGCTGGAGACGAAGCAAATTCATGATTATCTGCAGGGGGACGGGCTTCGGACCATCCTGCTCGATAAGGACGGCAGGGTGCCTGAAAAAATAGTTCCCTCCGATCAGGAGTACTGGCTGAAAAAACCAGGCCCGCGCAGCTTTGACGATTGCTGCAATGAGTTCTGGAACCTGACAATTTATGTTGCCAAGGGTCTGTGCCGGGGAGAAATTTTATACGCCATTGACCATCTGCATCTGTTGCGGAATGAACTACTGCGAATGCTTTCCTGGAAGGTGGGCATGGAATATGGTTTTGATTTCAGCGTGGGAAAGAATTATAAATTTATCAGCCGGTATCTGGCGGAGGAAACATGGGACATGCTGATGAGCACTTACAGAGAGGATTCCTATGAAAATATGTGGAAGGCTCTGTTCACCTGCCATGCTTTGTTCCGGAAAACGGCGCTGGAATGTGCGGCGGTGTGGGGGTATTCCTATCCGGAGTATGACAGGAATGTGAGCAGGTATGTGGATGGGCTTTATGGAATCTATGGGAATGGGAAAGAGGAAGCAAAATAAGGGTTATTTCTGAAGGCCCGGAAAAGGCAGCAGGCGTGCGGAGCATGCGGACAGGAGTTAAAATGGATTATCAATTGATAACGGACAGGCTTACAGAGGAAAGCCGGAAAATATTTGGGGAGAATTTGACGGGAGTGTATCTGCACGGCTCCCTTGCCATGGGATGCTTTAATCCGGATAAGAGCGATATTGATCTGATTATCGTAACGGAGGAAGCGCCGACAGAAGAACAGAAGCTGCAGCTTATGGAACAGACGGTCAGGCTGAATGAGCTGGCGCCGGAAAAAGGGATTGAAATGAGCCTAGTGAAACGCAGCTGCTGTGAAAAGGTGGTGCATCCGATTCCCTTTGAACTGCATTTTTCTCCCATGCATTTAAAATGGTTTCAGGAGAATCCCGGGGATTATGTTCGGAATATGAAGGGGACAGATCCGGATCTGGCGGGACATTTCATGATTATCCGCCATTATGGAATATGCCTGTGGGGAGCGGCCGTTTCGGAGGTTTTCGGCGAGGTGCCAAGGGAGATGTATTTCGAGAGTATCATGAATGATATTGCATCCACCGGAGAGGACATCCGTGAAAATCCGATTTATGTAATCCTCAATCTGTGCCGTGTGCTGGGGTATGCGGAGGAAGGATTGGTCCTCTCCAAGAAAGCTGGAGGGGAATGGGGAGTAAGGAATGTGGATGAAAAATATACCGGCCTGATTCTGGAAGCCCTGGAATGCTATTCCGGGGAGAAAAAAATGTGGATAGAGGAGAATGCCGCGGGGGAATTCTATGAATATATGTTGGGGAGGATTGCTGTGGCCCATGTATCGTTGTAGACAACATGGTTTTTCTCATGTGGATAAAACGAGACAAAAATGAAAAGATGGCTTTAACATCAATCCGTATATTTCATCGGTTTCTTTCATTACAAGTCGAACTCTGAGCGATAACAAGTTTTAAGAATATTGAAAAGGGAAATCCAGCTGTTTAAAATTCTAGACGGAAGAGTAGAGACCATTGAAACGTTACCGGCAAAATATCAGGAACTGACCTTTTCAAAATTATTTGGATATTATGGTTCAAAAGGGATTGTGCTAAATGTGAAGACCTTTGAAAAGAATTTGGGTTTAAGAAATAAAGATGGAGAATACAACCTTCTGGCACAGCTGCTTTCGGATAATTCGCATTTCCCATTAAGAGTGTCAATTTTTGAAGGAGAGACCAAAGGTTCCAACTTATTTTCGGTAAGAGAATTTGGTAATAATTGTTTGCTCTATAGTTTGGAGGATGTTTTAAGGGATGCGGATGTATTGAATTTGATTCAGACAGATGAGAGTGAGCGTGTAGTAGAACGTCCGGAAACACCACTGTTCGATAACAAAGCCTTTAGAGAGGCAATCATAAATGCCATTTTGCATAATCTTTGGGTAAGTGGAAATGAGCCAATGATTTCTGTATTCTCAGATAGGATTGAAATCTTATCAAGAGGAACATTGGCGCCGGCACAGACTATGGAAGGCTTTTTCTTAGGGGAATCGATTCCTGTAAATGAAAAGTTATCAGAAATCTTTCTGCAGCTTCATATTAGTGAAAAATCAGGTCGTGGTGTGCCTAAGATTATTGAAACATACGGAAAGGGAGCATTTACTTTTAGAGAAAACTCGATTGTTGTTACAATCCCGCTTCATTGATATATTCAGGTAGGGACGATAGGTGAAAATATCAAAATATGCTCCAGGTTTACTTTTTTAAATGTTTTAAATATGGTTAGGAGAGAATATGTATTGTATTTTAGTGACAGGCATCCCGGCGTCAGGCAAGAGCACCATGGCGGAGTTCCTGGCGGAAAGACTCCGGCTTCCGATGCTCTCAAAGGATAAAATAAAAGAAATCCTGTTCGATGATGTGGGCTTTGCCTCCCGCAGTGAGAAAGTAGCTTTGGGGATCTCCGCCATGAACATCCTGTATTATACCGCCCAGCAGCTGATGAAATGCGGCCGGCCGTTTATCCTGGAAAATAATTTTGAGAATATTTCCCGGGAGGGTATTCTGTTCTTATTGCAAAAATATTCCTATCATGCAGTCACGGTGGTTCTGACCGGAAATTACGAGATTATTTATCAGCGTTTCCTGGCAAGAAATGAAAGCCCCGACAGACACCGCGGCCATGTAGTCAATGACTGCTATCCGGAAAAAGAAGGGAAATCCTGTCCTGCGCCGGTCCTGTCGTATGAAAATTTCTGTGAGGGAATCAGGGAGCGTGGAATGGACAGCTTTTGTGCAGACGGTCCCCGTATTGTTGTGGATACCACTGATTTTTCACTTGTAGACCGGGAGGCTATCCTGGAGGAAATTATAGAATATGGAAAGGAGTTTTCCCATGATTGACGCCCATGTACATTTGGAAAAAGGGTCTTACACAAGGGAATGGCTTCAGGAGTTCATTTTCTATGCCCAGGAGAGAGGAATTCGGGAAATTTATTTCCTGGAACATACCCATATTTTCAGGGAATGCAGTTCTTTATATTCGGAAATGTTCCAATATAATGGCTACCAGCAAAGCTGGTATTGTAAAAAGCTGGAGAAATCACGCCCCCTGACTGATTATTTGCTTTTTGCCGACAAAATGAGAAGAGAGAGTTTTCCGGTGAAGGTTAGGTTTGGTCTGGAGGTCTGCTATTCTCAGCAGTATGAGAAGGAAATAGAGAAGCTTAAGAATAGCTATTCCTTTGATTTTCTGGTAGGAGCCGTGCATTTTATAGACGGATGGGCCTTCAGCCACCTTCGCCAGCCCTGGAAAAAAGAAGACTGTGATTTACATAAACTGTATTGCCGCTATTATGAACTTCTTTTAAAGCTGGCGGACAGCGGTCTGTTTACCGGCTTGGCTCATCCAAATTCACTGCAGTGCTTCGGTGCATATCCGGTTGGAAATTATGATGAAATGTATGAGGAGCTTGCAGGAAAACTGAGAAGGAATGGGATGTATATTGAAGAAAGCAGCGGATTGGCAATTAATTACGGAGATAGACAGCTTGGAATGAACCGGAGGATGCTTGAAATAATGAAAAAAGGCAAAGTATCAATACTGACAGCTTCCGATGCGCATATCCCCCGGAATGTGGGTCTGTACTTCAGGGATATGACTGATATTATAGAGAAAATTGATACCGGAAGACAACAGCGGGTGGAGATACATAAAGGATTTATTGCCAGAAAAATATAAGGAAATTTACAGAGGCAGATAATTCGTGCACTGAAGTAAATGCCGGATGGGAAATATTGATATACTTGAGTATGGTGAGGACTCGTTCATTATAAAGTTCCCCTGACATGTACTCTTTTGCCCCTAACAACTTAAAACATCTTAAGACTCAAGACCACGCATTGCGTTATCACGGAATATTTGATAAAATAGAATAATAAACACGCAATGTGAGGTAAATATATGAATACAGCGGAAATAATAAAAAATTTGCGGGAAGAGGCTGGATTTAGTCGCAGAGATTTTTCGCATCATACTGGAATTCCTCTTCGGACCTTGGAGGATTGGGAGGCAGGGCGAAGAACTCCGCCGGAGTATATTCCAAGGCTGCTGGCATATCAGTTAAAGTATGAGGCATTAATTGGACAAAGGACAGGTAGATGATGTTAATTTCAGTTATGAATAACTATTACATATTGGAGCATCAATAAAAACAGCGACATCAAATGATCATGCCAGTTATTTTGGGGGAGGATTTAAAATTGCTTCATTATGCGGTTACAGAGATTTTAAGTGGAATATTACAATGTCTTCTGCAGATTGGGAATTGACGGTAATTGATGAAAGACAACAAATCGGCGGTAACACAATCAATATGTTGGCTTATGACGTTCAAAAAGTCGAAAATAAAAACCGCAGTAGTTTAAGCATATATCCTATAAGCAATAGAGATTTTCAGCTTTTTAAGACTACAAGATTAAGTTTTTATTATCCACAGAATCCATTAATCGGAGAAGTCATATGGGAAAGAAAGGAAGGTGTTGTTTACAAAAGAAGTCAAAATAAATATGATAAAAATCTTCCATATACGAGTGATTTACCATAAAAGAAGCCGTATTTTGTTCCTATCAATTGCTGGGGGCAAATCCATCTGATTTAGTAGTATGTATTCATCATTATAGAAAAGAGGACCGGGAACGCAGAAATCTTTATAGTTTTGCTTGAGATTAGCTGACAGTGAATGGTACAAACTTTGCAATGGTAGAAGCATACTGGAATATAGGGAAGAGTATTGTGGAGCAGCAGGGTGGTGAGGATAAAGCTGAGTATGGAGTCAGACTAATAGAGGAATTATCAAAACAGATGACCAATGATTTTGGAAAAGGATTTACTGTTGCGAACTTAAAAAATATGCGTCAGTTTTATCTTACTTTTCCAATTCGCTACGCATTGCGTAGCGAATTGAGTTGGACACATTATCGCCTGCTTATGCGTGTTGAAAATGATAATGCCCGTCAGTTTTATACAGAAGAGGCAATAAAATCGAATTGGAGTACACGGCAGTTGGAAAGGCAAATTAACTCGTTCTTTTATGAAAGACTGCTTTCCAGTCAGAATAAAGAAAAAGTTTCGGAAGAAATTCATAAATTGGATCCTGCAAAAGTACCAGAGGATATTATTCGGGATCCATATGTATTAGAGTTTCTGGGATTGAATCTGGCTGCTGATTTTTATGAAAGTGATTTAGAAGAAGCGCTGATAACTCACCTGCAGAAGTTTCTCTTGGAATTGGGAAGAGGGTTTTCTTTTGTCGCCAGGCAAAAGAGAATTACTTTTGATGGGCGGCATTTCCGAATAGATCTTGTCTTTTATAATTATATCTTGAAATGTTTTGTATTAATTGATTTAAAAATCGGGGATTTGACACATCAGGATTTGGGGCAGATGCAGATGTATGTACATTACTACGAACGCGAATTGATGAATGAAGGAGATAATCCTCCAATAGGAATTGTTCTGTGTGCAGACAAAAGTGAATCTGTAGTTAAGTTTACGTTACCAGAAAACGAAACACAGATTTTTGCTTCAAAATATAAGTTATATCTGCCAAGTGAAGAGGAGTTGTTGCAGGAGTTACGGAGAGAGTATCGGGCATTGGAGTTTGATAAAGAAAAACTATAATGTATTGCCTCAATTATTAGGCCAATAAAGCATATTTTGAAAAATAGATTAGGAAAGTTCTAAGTCAGGGGCTCAAAATCAAGAGCTTGATATGAACTTCAAGCCCCTGATTTAGTACTTTCCTTTTGAACCAAGTCGCACATGCGGACCTCTTATGCCGTTTTAATGA
>NZ_VUMI01000101.1 GCF_009696275.1 Eisenbergiella porci | reverse complement strand
GTTTTTCTGTCAGGAAAACAATTCGCAGAAACAATTACTTTTAAAATGACTAACCTATCTGTAGAGATCCCAAATCGGCACGAAATAATCTGCCGGATGGAACATCATTTAATTTGCCGGACAACACTTCCACCCAATACTCAACTGTGTAAGAAAGGTTCTTGGTAATGCTCTCATCCTTCTCAAAGTGTGCTGTATAAGTTTCCGGTACGTTCAGTCCATTCACTTTAGCAGGAATAAATTGTGTATCTGTACTTACTGCCTCACCCTTGCTGTTCGTCCAGTTAACCAGCTTATACCCCTGATTCGGAGTTGCAACAGAACCTACTGCTTCTCCCGTCGCAGGTTTAAGCTTTTCTGACTCACGATCAACTATACCATTTTTATCCGCTTGGTAATTGATTACAATCTCTTCTTTTTCCGCAAAGTTTGCATAATAGGTTGCCGCTACATTTACTCCGCCTACTTTTTCCGGTACAAATACTTCATCGGTTCCTACTACTTCACCGGCTTTATTTGTCCAATTTACAAACTCATATCCGGCAGCGGCTGTTGCTGAAGAGCCTGTTGCAACATCTGTTGCGGGCCTCAGTGTTTCAGAAGAGGGATTTACGCTTCCTCCGGTTCTTGCAACATAATTGATGGTTATAGATTCATTTTCTTCAAAGTTCGCGTAATAGGTTGCCGCTACATTTAGTCCATCTACTTTGTCAGGCGTAAACTTTACATCTGTACTCACAACTTCTTTTGCTTCATTTGTCCAGCTTACAAAGTGATAACCAGGATTTGCTTCTGCTTCTGACCCCTTTGCCACACCTGTTGCAGGTGCCAAAGTTTCACTGGAACTTGTTACTGTTCCACCGTCTTCAGCAACATACGTAATGGTTATATCTTCATCTTCTTCAAAATTAGCATAATAGGTTGCTTCTACATTCAGTCCTTCTACCTTCTCAGGTTTAAAAGCTGCTTCAGTATTTACAATTTTACCTGCCTTATCTGTCCAATTTACAAAATGATAACCCGCTGATGCTGTTGCAGTTGAACCTTCTGCAATTCCTGTTACAGGCGCCAATGTTTCACTGGCTTTGCTTACTGAACCACCGGTTCTGGCTTCATAATTAATTGTGATAGCTGCATTTTCTACATAATATACGTTTATAACTCTATTACTGGATGTTATTGTTGTCGGGATATCCGGCACTGTCTTATCTAAATGATATCCAGCGGGACATTTATCCTCAACATTAGATATTTGAGTTCCATCCTTGACTGTATATGTTTCAGACCAATCTGACATATAATTTCCGCCAACATAATAGTTTACAGAATAAGTAATTTTTTGTCTTTCATATTCAAAAACAACCTTATTCTTTTCAGCATCAAGATAGATATCCCTGTATATGCTGGGAGCCTGACCTTCAACTAATACATATCCTTTTATTTCTGGTGCTGAAATCCATACAGCAGCTTTTTTTGTTGTATATCCTTCAGGACCATAAATTACTTCCTTAGTATCCCTATCAATTCCAGTAACTGTATAGTTACGTTCTACAGCATTGGTATAGTAGAATGTAATCACATTTTCACTTTGCGCAAGTATCATCGACTGGCTTGCCTGGACAGCAACATATCCACTAGCCTCCAAATCAACCGCCCATTCCGTTACTGTTTTACCAACACGCTGGTTAGACACTACTTTCTGATCATGTAATATATTATCGGTTCCCTGCTCTAAGTATTTTACTGTATATGATGTGTAATTTTTAGGTGACCAGTGTGCATATAAAGTAAATCCATTTTTCACTGGTGTACCAAAATCATATTTCACTCCGCCTTCGGGCTGAGTAAACCATCCAAGGAAATTATAGCCATCTCTCTCCGGAGCCTGCGGCTCATTTACCGTATGATTATAATCAACTTTGGTAGTTTCTGTTTTACCGTTTTCATAATTCTCATCAAATACTACCGGATATGTTTTGATTTTCCATCCTGCATATACTGTCATATTGTTTGCAGGCATGGTATCTTTTCCCCATTCAACACGGCTTGTAGCTCCAGGATCATAGTACCATCCTATAAAATCATATCCTTCTCGTATGGGAGTCCCGCTAGGTTTAGTAATAACCGCTTCGTATTTATAAGTATTCGTACCAGGTGCATTATATCCACCATTCGCAGAAAACTCAATTAAATATGAATTTCTAGTATAATATATTTCATTCCTCTTTCCTGAACTAGTTTGATTTAAGTATCCACCAACATCAGGTTTATTTCTTTTATCATTTGGATTTAAAGTAAATCCTGTTATAGGATACCGATCTTCTTCAGCTAACGTCCACCCAGATTTAGAAGAGGTAAATGAATCAATATGATGCACAATATAATCATTACCCTCAATTGGCTCTACCATATAATAAATTTTATATGAATTTTTTCCAGTATCTACTCTAAAGAAATTCATATTTTCAGCTGGCATCGTACTCATACCTGCATAAGTATTAAACATTTTCCACCCATCAAAATGTCGCCATAAATTATCCGATGGCCAATCATTAATCCAAGCTCCATATCTCGCAATTATTGTCTTTACAGGATTTCTATCTTCCTTATTGTTATAAAATTTTAAATTAAATTCTTTTCGGTCATAATAAACATTAACAATAGTACTATCATCAATCTGTATGATTTTATCTGTATCTATTTTAGAACGTTTGAATCCTTCAAGAAGCAAATTAATTTTACTTAATTCACTTTTGCTGATATCAGGAATATCAGTACTATTAATAGTATGACCTACACTTCCTTTTTTCGTAATGCTATAAAGAAAATCATATTCATTTCCCTCTGCCTTTTGAACCCAATATATAATCTTATAATTAGCAGTTGCATTCGGATCTACCTTCCAGGCAGCTGTAAGAAGCATATTTTCAGTCAAAGTTAGGTTCGTTACCTTTTCTCCGTTCTCATTCAACCAACCATCAAAAATATAACCTGCTCTTGTCGGATTCTGAGCGCTTCCCAGAGTAATTGGGGTTTCATAAAGAGCTTCTATAGCAGTTACATAACTGCCACCTGCAGAATTAAACCGAACCGTATAGCTCAGACGAGTATACTCAATGACAATAACTGTATCTTTCCCGATAATGGCATTATCTACGACTCCAGCCTCATATCCTTTTACAGTTTTTGCCTCTGCTTCTGACTCTGTACCATACATTCCTCTTTTTACTTCATTTTCAGTTACATAGCTTCCATCCAGCTGTTCAAATCTATGCTGCACTGTATAAGAAGTTTCTGTGGGATGGTAAGTAACCGTAACTGATAAATCGTTTTCTGGCATTATTCCCTGTATAACTTCTGGTTCTGCCTGATAGCCAACAATTATGGGAGAAGTTCTCTTATATGATCCGCCTTCCCTTACATCAGCATAGTAGGTATCCGCGGCTTTACGGCCTGCCATTGTACCTGCATCTTCACCATATACATAATTAATTGTAAGAGTATGTACAGGCTTCACCGATGAAGGATCAATAACAGTAATATCTTTGTAAGCTTCCTTTCCATCTACAGATACTATAATTTCAACTATTCCCTCTGCTTTACCTGTTACAGTTCCTTTATTATCAACTGTAGCAACTTCTTCATTTGCGCTTGACCAGTTTATTTCACCTATTTCTGCGTTTTCCGGTTCTACTATTAAGCTAAGGCTAATTTTGCTATTGAGGATTACTATATCAGCGCCTTCAATTTTCACCTTTTCCACAGCGATAACAGCATTCTTCACATTAACATCAACAGCATCCGTAGCTTCACCATCTGCTGTTTTTACCGTAATTGCAGCGGTGCCTTCTGCAACAGCTGTTACTTTTCCATTTTCATCAACCGTTGCAACTGAGTTGTCAGAAGAAGTCCATGTTACAGACTTATCAGTTGCGTCTGCAGGAGTAATCTCATAAGCAAGCTCTATTGTATCCCCAGCAGTAAGTTCAGCCGCCTCATCCTCATTGGTAATTACTATACTACCAACATTTATTACGCGCTCTTCAGCATTAGCCATCAAAGCAGCATTTTCAATCTCTACTTCTACCATAATGTCTTCTGTAACATTATTTAAGACATAACTTCCATCTGAAGCAGTAAGTTCGTTAGATCCGGCTTTTACGCTTTTCACACGATAACCGTCTTCTGTTTCAACTGTAAACTGTAAGTCACTGCTGTCTTCAACAGAAGTACTGCTAACAATTTCTCCATTAACCTTTACAATTGCTTTTTCAGGAACATTAAAGCTGACTACATAAGTCACGGCCTTCTCATTAGTTGTCTCAGTACCCACTTCCGTAGTTGCCTCAGTCGAAGTCCCTTCTGTTCCTTCTTCAGTTGTACCTGCTTCTTCCGTCACAGCCGTATCTTCCGTCCCAACCGCTTCCTCGGTTGAGCCTGTTTCCGTACCGGATTCCACAACACTTCCTTCGGTTGTGCTCTCACTGCTGCTATCCGGCGTGCTGCTGCCGTCAGATGTATTTCCATCTGTCTGAGAGCCTTCCTCTACCTGAGGCGCTTCCCCCTGCTGTTCATTCTTGCCCGCAGAAGCTGCTCCTCCCTCATTGGATGTCTGTTCCGTTGTTTCCGGCTCGCTTACAGTCTGTTCTGTCGCAGTTTCGCCTTCAGCCGCAACGATTCTCATACCGTCGCTGGCTATAGTCGTACTGACAAGAACAAAAGCCAGCAGAAACGCCCAAAATCTTTGCAAGTGCTTTGCCTTCTTCATTCTTTGTTTCTCCTCTCCATTTTTTATAACTCACTAAACAAAATAATTAATCATCTTTCATTGTTTCATCTCCCAGGGCACTGTCCATGAGCTTCAGCAGCTCAAGGGCGCTCCGGAAATGCTTTGTGACCCCTTTCTCCGTCCAGGATATGGAGCCCTGCCATGTTGCATTCTGCCTGCTGTTTACCCGGACAATGAAGGAAGCTTTACGTCCTACCTGGTTCTTTATGTCCTGTTCATCCTTCACTGCTTCCGCCTCCTCGCCAATTACCAATTGTACCTTTCTCGTTTTCAGTGTTCTGTCCCGGGTTGATGCCTGAGGGAAATTCAGCCTGTCATATAACGTTTCCATTTCCGTTATCAGCTGCAGCTGATTGGAAAATAAAACGGGGGATTCAGAATAACAGTGATACATTCTGCCCGCCACAAGCTCTTCTTTTATCTCATCTATGCAGACACTGACAATGTTTTTGGGCGTTGGCCCGGCCCGTAATGAAGTATTCTGCATAAAGCACCTCCCTTTCGCTGTTAATTTGAGTATAGCGAACCACCCGTAACGCCAAGCGTTACATCAGAGAGAATTTTGAATTTTTTTTAAGAGTTTTTATTTTTTTGATTTAACTTGAGAAAATTACAAATAATCAGAAGAAAAAGAGCGCCGGTCTAACACTGTGGTTCTCCCCGGCTTCAGCTATGTGTAGGCCGTTTCACACTGTGCCCGATCGGGTAGGAGGCTAACCATTAGTTGATTAGCCGACCTCCCACACCGCACGTACGTACCGTTCGGTATACGGCGGTTCTCTAGTTTTCACAGATTTTCAGGTAATAGTCCGACATAGATATATATCCCAGTCGGGCTATTATTTTATTTGTCAGTGCCACGTTTAACATCTGCGCTGTCCTCCAGTATCCCTTCCGACTGTTAGCTATCTGATGTACCTGCCACTCTTCTAACTTTAGTGCTCGGAGATTCCGATACCTCGTTTTCACTTTCTTCCACTGTTTCCAGTATATTGCCCGGATTTTCCGACGTAGCCATTCATCTGTCTCTGCCATCAGCCCCTTCATGTCCGCAAGTTTGTAATAATTAATCCACCCTCTGACATACTCCGTTAGTTTCTGTCTCCGGTATTCATTTCCCCATCCTTTGCTTTTCCGGGTAATTTCCCTTATCCGGTCTTTCATTTTCCTGACCGTTTTCGTGTTGAGCAGCAAATTATCATCTCCACCAACAGCACATTATTATCTCCGCTTAAATTGAAACAGCGGCAGAATCGTTTCTCCAAGTCACGTTTCTGCCGCCGTTTTTGTCACATTATCATCTCTACGTTAATGACTGGTTGTTTGCCGCCGCAAGGATCACTTCCGCATCGATCACCGTCTTTCCCTGTTGGGCTCCTATCGTCAGCGCATCCGTCATCAGGTTGTCTATCTTTCTCGCGTTTCCCTCGCTGTACCCGTGTACCGCGCTCACGGCCTCCGGCGAAAGGATGCCCCGGCTTCCACCCGCCAGCCTGTTTTTCCAGGATGTGGTTCAAGTATGGTTCCCCCACCAGGATCAGACTGAAACAGTTCAGGGAATCGTAGCTGTAATTCAACGTTCTTCAGATAATTGATGATTGCTTCACCCACATCTTCAAGCAGAGGAAGTTCCAACGGATTTCCTGTTTTTACCTGAGTTAAACGGATAATCTCTTTTTCCCAATCGATATTGGAAAATCTGAGATTGGCCACATCACTGCTACGCAGCCCGAGTCTTGCAAGCAGAAGAATGATTGCATATGATTTACGGTTGGTTTTTCATAGCAGCTCAGTGATGCCATGAAATCCAAAACATCTTTAAGAGACAGTGCATCCAGAGAAGATATGTTCTCCTTTTTCAAAAATGCAAAAAATCTTTCCAGATATAAACTGAAAACCTTATTTGATTTTTTAATGATTCCTGTTTTCTCTCGATGGGAGAGGTAGGACTCAGCACTGTCTTTGAAACTGTCAGGAAAAGTGTATGCTCTTTTATCCATAACAAGATATAGAGTCACATGAAGTTTTTTTACTTCGTTTGCAGTATATGATGAAGGTAAACGTCTTTGCCTGTTGTAATGGGGATTGGGAAGCTTGGAGAACATCTCCGTATTCATAAAGCCATTCTCATAGCAGTATTTCAGATAATATCGAACTGCCCGCATTGTAGGCCAAAAACTGATTCAGATCATGTTTTTGTGAGGCAAGTTCCACCGTATACGAATTTTAATCCGGGTGCAGTCGGTGCCCTTGTAAGAGTTCATCTCCAGAAATCAGGGATTCATCTTGAAGGGAAAAAGAAAGGTTCCCATACGCTTCGTCACAGCCTTGCAAGTCGTCTGTTAGAGCATGAGATCCCTCTTCCGGTCATTTCAGAAATCTTGGGACATACAACTACCGAAACCACGATGACATACCTTCGTATTGATATCGCCGAACTCAGAAAGTGTGCATTGGAGGTAGCAATCTAACATGACAAGAATCAGAAAATCACCAACAATGACAGGACCATTTGCTGAGGTCGCTCAGGAATTCATTCAATACAAAAGAAGTGCCGGTTTTAAATA
>NZ_VUMI01000100.1 GCF_009696275.1 Eisenbergiella porci | reverse complement strand
TGTTTTTCTGTCAGGAAAACAATTCGCAGAAACAATTACTTTTAAAATGACTAACCTATCTGTAGAGATCCCAAATCGGCACGAAATAATCTGCCGGATGGAACATCATTTAATTTGCCGGACAACAGTAAAAGTATCCGGTTCCTGGCGATAGTCATAGACTTTGTTGGTATCAAAGTTATACTCCAGCATGGTCGGAAAGTTCGGAGAGAAATCATCATAGGCTCCACCGATCTGTTCAATCTGGCCGCCTGCATGTTTAATATATTTCTCCACGTCAAGGCTTGCATCTTCTGGTACAGTCGCAATCATCTGTTCCAGAATACCCTTAACCTGATCCGGCTCCATATTGGTTACTCGGATATAACTATAATCCCGATCAAATGCTGCTTTTAAAGCCAGTGTTGTACCCGGCAGACTGGGAGTTGCCATATCCATTCGCTCCAAAAGAGCTTTTGCCGCCTGCACTGCTTCGGGATCACGGTCATCGTCGATAAACGACAGAAGGTAATTCCGAATACTGTCTGTCTTGCCGTCCAAAAGCATCGTTTCCGTGTTTCGGATGTTTTCTTCTTTATCTTCAACAGTATCTCTATACTCGTAAGTATCAAAATCCTCGCCAAACTGGTCAAGGTCTGCCGCCAGTGCCCGGATTTCTTCCGGGTCGGCAGGCTTTTGGTCTTTCTGGTTCAACTCAGCCATAGATTACTCCTTTCCCTGTTTTTTGGGTCTGGGCGGCAGCTCAATCTTATAGTTCACATACTTATCTCCGGTATCAGCCAACACCACCACAGCGTCATAAAGAACGCCTTTTTTCTCGCTGAACAAGCCCTTCATCTTGATACGCCCATTCTTTAAGAGAGCCGCCGCCATGGGCTTTGTCAGCTCTTTGTGCTTGGATGTAAAGAACCTGTCGTCCTTCCACATGGAAAACTGGCACTCACGGTTGGTACAGTAAAAATTCTTTTTACCTTCCACCACATCAGAACCGCAACGGGGACACTTGCCAATGACCTCACGTTGCTGGAACATGGCTGTATCGGCTTTGATGGCGCTGTACTGGGCTACCAGTTCAGACACCATGTTTTCAATGCCGCCCAGAAAGGCATCCGCCGTCTGTTCGCCACGCTCCACAGCCTTTAAATCAGCTTCCCACTGGGCGGTCAGGCTGGCGGATTTCACACTCTCAGGCAGAACCACAATCAGGTTAAAACCTTTCTTTGTAGGAAGAAGCTGCCTGCCCTTGCGCTCCAGGAAACCTCCACGCACCAGTTTTTCCAGCACACCGGCACGGGTGGCAGGCGTACCCAGCCCAGTACGTTCTACACCCTCAATTTCCGCAAATTCCTCGGCGCTGGCGTGTTCCATGGCAGACAGCAGAAGATCTTCTGTGAGGATTTGTCAAGGTAGGATGTGGATTATTTCTTTTTGCTGGTACATTCATTCATAATCAGCGTATTCACGCTGTCCGTAAAAGTCCGCTTGGTATTCTGCGGAAAATGCACTCTTACCCGATAAGTGGTATTACCTATCTTTTTCTTGAAATGCTCTGTATTCACTTTCTTGCTTTCTTCCATGTTCTTCTCCCTTCACGCAAAAAGGACAGCTACAAACCATTGCTTGTAAACTGCCCTCTCGCTGTTATAATGACTGTTCATTTTTCTTCCTGCTGTGTATCTGACTGCGTTGATTTTGCTCGGCTTCTCGGGTCATTGCAAGCATTTTACGGTTATGCTCAATAACCTCTGTTGACGCAAGCTCCGTAACCACTCTTGCATAGTCGGGATTGCTCTCCTGCAATCGTTCTTCCAGCTTCGTCTTTTCCGCTGTCCATTTCTTCGGTGTAATCTTCTCATCAGAGGACAGCATTTTCTTTAATTTCGCACGATAACTGTCGTATTCTCTAAGCTCCGTTTCATGCTCCTTATCATATTTACGCTTGGCAAATCCTTTCAGCGAATTACTTGTCTTATGATACACGATATAAGGCTCATACTCGCTGTATGCCACAAGCAACTGCTCCAGTCTTGCTATCTGCTCTGCAATCTGCTGTCGCTCCGCTGACAGCTTCTCATAGGCTGGCTCTCGCTGTTCCTTAAACTCCTGCAACTGCTCAAAGCTCTCAATCTGATTTACCACAACAAAACGCTCCATTCTCTCCTGCTCCTGCAATGCCTGTCTTTGAGAAATCTTCCTCAAATATTTGCTCTTGATTACTGGCAATTCCAGTCTGCCCTTTTTGCCGACAACTGCCCTAATCATATCAAGGACTTCATTTGCAGTATTGCGTACTGCTTCAACTGGCTTGGAATTAACAAGCTTCTGCAACTGTTCCTCTGCTTTTGCCACAAGCATTTTTGCAGTAAGAATAGCCTTATTCTGCTCCATTATCCTGCGGTTGACATTCCCTCTCTCTGTCTGTATTCCTGCCCTTTCCAGCGCACTGGCTTTCTCTCCCAAATGTATCTGTGGTATGGTATCAAGCCCCTGCTCCGCAAATGACCTATGCTCCCAAAAATTCTCCCTTAATCCGTTTTTATCATTGACCGCATTTATGGTGTCAGCTAAATCCTTGCGCCACTTCCTGGCATTCTCCCTGCTGTTCCATCCAGTCACATCCTGCGTGGTGCATTTATATTGCCCATTCTTTTTTCTTATCTTGTTTCCGTCTGCGTCCAGTGCATAAATCTTCTTCTGCTTATCTCCCCATGAACCATCTTCCAAAATCGGGCGCATGGTAAGCATAATATGACAGTGAAGATTGCGCTGGTGCGTATTCGGGTTTTCGGAGTCATGGATGGCAAACTGCGCACACATTCCATCATCCACAAAATTCCTTTTCACATAATCCCTCATTACCTCTATGGCAAGCTCATAACTCCACTCATTCGGCAGATTGATTTTATATGACCTCGCCAGCTGTGCTTTGGCAGATTTACTCTCCCTCATTTCAACGGAGTTCCATAGCACCGATGGGTCTGAATATTCTGCTGGTGCATTGACCGGAAGCATGACCTCATTATGCACCAAATCCTCGGTATACTTCGGGTAATAGGTTGTTCCGTCATATTCAGAGTACATGGTGGTACGGCTGATATATGCAGACTTGTCAACTGCGGATGAACCACCTCTGCACTTTGCACCTCTTCCGATAATGGCAACTCGGGTACTTAGGTTTTTAACTGCCATAGCCACACCTCACTCTCCTGCATAGGCTGTGGCAGACCGATACTGTGGATTGTGCGGTATCGGTTGACTTTGTGGGCAGTGCAGCTCCGCTCTTTGGAGCTTCACTGAACGCAAAGTATGCAAATGGGTAGGTGCGCCCTCTGCACCGAAGGGAAAACGCAGTGTTCCCTTTTGACTGCCTTCGGCAGGCAACAGCTGTCTGCAAGACCCCTCGGAGAGCGCACATACCATCGCAGATGGTATATCTGTGCGCAACGAGAAAATCTCGTTGACTGATCTTAGGCATTTTCACTTTTGCCAGTACCTTCATCCCCTGCCACCTCACTTTCAGCTTTTACAACTGCATTCTCACGCTTGTCAGCACTTTCCTTTTTCACGATTTCAATAATGCGCTGGCACTGCTCCGACTTCATCCCCGAAGCAATAATTCTGTTCAGCTCCTGCTCATCAAACTGATAACACTCTGGGAAATATTTGTGAACAATGCCACCCATCATGTACTTGTGCTGATTTTCCTCTTTTCGCTTCTGCTGACTTGCCTTTCTCTTGGCTTCTGCCAGTCTTGCCTTAGCCTGCTCCACAATCTTCTCTGCTTTTAAAACCTCTGCTGATTTTTCATTGTTCTGTAACATATTTTCAATCTCCTTTTCCTTGATTTTGTATAATAAAAAAGGTGGTCATGGTTTTAATTTCCATGCCACCTTTGGGTGTTCGATATTTAAATAAACTGCTTTATGGAACTGAAAATTTAACCCTACATAAGCGGGAATCTTTTAGCATTACACTCTCCATTCCATCAGCACACAATCTTCCTTTTTCCCCTCGTGTAGCTCATGTTCGGGAAGTTCCTTAATAATTTTAAATCCTGCCTTCTGATATGCTCGTACTGCTCGTAGATTATTTTTTCGTGGGTCAAGAATCACCGCATCGGCATCCATTTCCGTTCGTAGATATTGGCATACTACTCTGCAATATTCTGCACCGATTCCCATATTCCAATATTCCGGCTCACCGATAAATTGGTCCATCGCATAAATCTTTTCTTCCGTCTCATGGTAATTATATTCGTCGAAAAGTTCCCCCTGAATTCTATATATTTGTGCGTAACCGATAGGAATTGTATCATATTCAATGATGACTCGATAAATCTCATCCGCCCATTGCTCTGTATAATGCTCACGAATCGTTTTCTGTGTATGTTTTTTATCTCTACCGTCGTAGAATTCAAGAACACGGTCATCTGTCAGCCATTTTAGCATTAGAACTAAATCATCCTCATTCATCGGGCGAAAGGAAACTCGCTTTTTTTCCAACATAATTCACCTCTTCCATAATATAATTTCACATCATCTTTTCCTGCTAAAATATAAACATCTCTGCTTGTGTTTGTAGCAATTCAGAAACACCCTTAATCAACATTTCCCTATCTTTTCTTTCATAACCATAAATAATTTGGTCTATCGACCAATATACATCATTAAGCTCTGCTTTTCTTTCTGCTACTTCCGGCGCCTTATGCTGATAGTATTTTAATACCTTCCTGCCAAATTCTTTCCCGAAATCATCTGTACTACAATCCAGCAAGCACAAAAAATCATTATCCGGGTCACCTACATTAAAATCGCCAAAATCAATAACTCCAAACAGTCTATTATTTCTAAAAATCATGTTATTTGCACTGAAATCATTATGTACCAAACAAGGGGTATATTTAAATAAAACAGCATTGTTTAATATGTTTTCATATATTGTTTCGATATGTTCCAACATCTCATCAGTTAACAGCTGCTCCTTTTCCAGAATACTTATAAGTAATTTTTTATCTTGCAAAAACTTATCTTTCTTATTCACCAGAGCATCTGAAAACAAACTGACAGAACAATCAATCTCTATGGAATGTAACTCTTTCAAAAACGTCGCTTCATCATATGCAAGGGCATCCTTTTCCTTTTCACTCAACTTATGATACTGCTCATAAGTAATACGTTCCCCTTTAATATATTTCATAATATTAAATCGGTCACTTTGATACACTACCGCAGGGATTTGATAAGATAGCTTACAGTTTTCTAAAAAACGATACAATTCAAACTCTCGTTTCTGAGAAATTCTAACAGAATCTCGTTTAGGAACTTTCACAACATATTGTTCATTACACAAAAAAGTATCACTATCATCGCCGGACGATAAATAACGGAGTTCATTTATTTTTATCTGTTTATTTAAGTGCTCATATATCTCAGCGTCCAAGTTAACCATTTTAGTCTCCTTTACACATACCTTCAGTAGAGAGAATTATATCATTGAACATACATTTTTTCAACGATTTACCTTTGCATATTATACTGTGCCATTTGCCTTCTTTTTTGTTCTCTGTATTTATCATCCAGTTTTCTCGGCTTACGATAACTAACGCATGATTTAGGCATGGAATAGGTCTTATCAATATCTGTTTCGCCTACCAGCTTATAAACCTCTGGGAATGCGATAACTAATGCGTCAAGTTTTCTCATAACTGCCTTATCTCGGGTATAAACAACTGCTGTCTGCTCCCCTGCATTAAAATTGATGACCGTTTCCTGCTCATACTTGGATAAACTGCCCATTAAACCACTCCTTTCTCTCTGACTCGTATTTTGGGCGACTCTAGACTCGTACTTTTGACGGGCAAATAATAAAGCCTGCCTACGGCAGGCGGATAGGATAGGATAAGATAGAGATGGTATATCTCTTTTTTATCTTTTTATTTTATTCTTTTCTTTGGTTCTTTCTTTTCTGCTTTTCTTTTTCTCTTTTTTCTCTAGGAAGAGGAAGAGAAGGAAGGGGAAGGGAAGGTTGCACTGCCGAGACCATCAAAAAAGACATCCGCAACAAACATATTCACTGTCCGTTTTGAATGCCTTTTTATTCTGATTTTGCTCGTTAAATATCGTAGCAAAACCATTCCTTATTATTCACTTGATAATTTCCTCGTCTGCCATTTTCACAATCGCAAATTCACGATAATTATTGCCCTACTGCCTTTGCTTTCTCCGCTTCTATTTCTGCCCACGCTTTCCTCGCTTCTTCTCTTTTTCGTGCCATATATTTGCGGTTGCTTGCTCGCTTTTTCTCCAGTTTTTCCTGCCTTTTAGCTTCTGCCAGCTTCTCTTCTTCCGTCAGCTCCACAACCACTTCGGGAACTACAAATCTGCCGATATAATTCAAATAAATATCTACATCCTGCGTTCTGTTTGCACCACTTCCAACTGCCTTATAAACCATAATTTTATCAACAAATTCGTTCAATATGGCTGGTGTCAGTTCCTCGAATGTCGTATGCTTTTTTACAAGCTCCATGAACACATCCACATCCGTTTTCTTTGCACTCATGCCCTCTAATTCAGCATTATCTCTGTCAATATCCGCTTCTAATGCTTCAAGCTCCAACTCGTAATCACTAAGCATTGCATTGAAGCGTTTATCGTTCAATTTACCGCTGATATTGTCCTCATACAGCTTCCTTATCAGACGATTGATTTCACTCACTCGTTTCTGCTTTTTGGCAAGCCTTTTCTCCAGTCTGACTGATAACTCTCCCTGCTGTTCTTCGGAAATACTACATACCTTTTCCCTAAACTCTGCTTCATTCTCCACTGCATAATCACAAGTTCTTTTTATGGTTTCCAACACAAGCGTTTTCAATGCCTTTGTAGAAATGCTATGGCTGGAACACACTTTCTCATACATCTGTTTTCCCAACGCATTATTAGAACAAGAGTATCTGTCCTCGGGAGCATGATATACCATTTCCCCTGCCTTAAAATAGTTTTTCTTCCATACCCCTTTTGAGTGTCTGTGATTATACATTTTTGCTCCACAATCAGCACAAAACACCTTGCCGGTAAGAGGATTGCTTTCCTCAAATACTCCTATTCTTCTCGGTGTATCTAACAATTTCTGCACTGTTTCCCATGTATGTTTATCAATAATTGGCTCTTGGGTATTTTCAAAGATTACCCACTCGGATGAGTCCACTTTAGTAGGTCGCTTATCCTTGTATGACTCCTTTTTTGTTCTGAAATTGACAGTACAGCCAGTATATTCCATTCTCATCAAAATATCCTTAACTGTAGCACCTCTCCATGCATAGGGATGTTCCATATCGAAAGATTTTGTATTGACTCCCCTGCCACGAATACCCAAATAATACTCGGGTCTTTCCACCTTATCCTCTGCCAGCTCCCTTGCAATCTGATAAGGACCTTTACCATTCAGACACATATTAAATATCCTGCGGACAACCTCGGCAGCTTCATCATCAATTACCCATTTATCGGGATTATCTGCGCTCTTTTTATAACCATAGCAACAACGATTGCTTGTATGCGCCTTGCCACTCATACCTCTTGCCTTAAGCACCGCTGTTATCTTCCTACTGGTATCACGCACATACCACTCGTTCATAATGTTCAAAAATGGGGCAAATTCCGCACTCTCCCTGCGTTCACTATCAACACCATTGGAAATTGCTATAAAATGCACTCCCTTTTCCCGAAACATAACTTCTGTGTAAAATCCTACTTGTAAATAATCTCTACCGATACGGCTCATGTCTCCTTGTGTCAACTAAACACCAAATTTTTTACGGATGCCGGAGGTGATTGTTGGTCCTTCTTCTGAAAGACCGCCTCCGGCATCCGCTTCATGCGAAAGGGGAAACTCACTTGTCAAATTGCCC
>NZ_VUMI01000010.1 GCF_009696275.1 Eisenbergiella porci | reverse complement strand
TAAACATACCGGATATAAAGTATTGAATGAGGTTGAGATGCTGAAAGGTGCCGACAACATGCCGGGCAAGTGGCAGCTCCTTATCTTTCTCGGACAACAAACGATCCTGAACCTTCAAAATCAGGCATCCGCATAACGGAGCGGAACCGTTGTCAGGTGAACCGTGGAATAATGGGGCTACGCCCCGTTATGCCGCGAAAGTCACTTGACATAAGGTTCACGGAGTATCCTGTCTGTGCAGAAAAGGGGGCAAATGCGCCCTTTTCCTGCCTTCCGGCGAGGATGGGTTCGGGCAACGCCCGATAATGGGTCAAGGGACAAGTCCCTTGCGGATACATAGGGCAGAGCCCTATGCCCTCGGAGAGCTTTCAAGTATCAATATCTGCAGTTTTCAAGGTTCTTTTGAGCCTATTTTTTTGACTCTTTTTTTCATACATCATTTGACACTATCTCTGCAGGCACTTCCGCCTGCCCCTGACAAAAACGACTTTCATTCCTCCCCGAATACGGTACCTGCATTTCCGTCATAGCTGTAAATAATATTGATGCCATCCTGGTAACGTTTGTTCATGGCAAGCTCAATTCCAGGTTCCTCAGTCTGGGGATCCAGAATCCCGATCCCGATAGTATAACCCTTCCTGAAAAGATCATTAAAGGGAATATCATTCACAGTAGTCACCGTTTTACCCGGAGTCAGCTGCGTCAGATCCACATCCACGCCTTCCCAGTAACGTCTGTTTCCTTCCGCATCATAAATATACATCATAACCGGCCATTCAAAGTAGATAGGTGCCGCACCGTCATTTTTCCATACAAGCTCCACCTTAAAGGACTGTCTGAAGTAATCCATTTTAATATCCATATGTGAAATACGGTAACGGTAGCCGAGATGTTTTAATATCTCTGCAGCTCCATTAGATGCAAGCATTTCTCCTTCCGGAGCACGCGGTCCGATAAAAGTCATATGTGACCGATCAATTAAAGAAAGAGTCTGCTCCAGATCCTCCCCCAGCATCTGTTCCAGGGGAAGCTCTCCTGTAAACTCTCCGCCCACAGGCGCATTGTTCCAGACAGCTTTCACAGGAGCGTAGGGAATCTGCCTGCCAGGTGTTTCATAAGCACCGCCGTTTTCCTGCCAATCCAGCCATTCCAGAGTATCCCCGGGCAGGCCGGTCATATCATTATACAGTCCCATACCCCCGTCTACGGCCATCGGCCATCACATAGTTCCTGCGTATGAGAAGTCTGGCATGTATAAAGCTGTCTGCATACTGGCCGGCATACTTCCAGCATACCTCTGCGTCCGGCATGGGCGGTACGCCATCCTCATACTTTGTATGCCATTCCCCCCAGTGCCCGAGGCTTCCAAACTGCACATAGGAAACAAAGGTATCCTGACTGCAGTAGCTGCCCAGCGCAGCCAGGGCGGTGCGTATCCCTTTCCATAATCCGTATCGTAGAATATGCCGTCGGCTGTTTTTTCATAGAGCCATTGGGGAATGTCCATATGCTTTTCACTTCCGGGCATATCGCAGACAAAACGCAGAACCGCATGCCTCCCTTCGTCCTTCCAGCGTTTTATATGGTTCCTTTCTTCCAGCCCTTTTATATCAAAATGCCCTTCCCTGGGTTCCCATTCCGCCCAGGTTACATCAATATAAACGAGCTGTCCCGTCTGGGCCTCTTCAGGATGTCTGGCCCAGTTAACATATCCCATCAGCGGATTTTCATACACCCCGTCTCCGGCTGTAAAATCTACCGAGGCAGACAGATTATAAATGCGGGGGATCATGTAAAAAGCCAGAAGCACGAAAGCCGCCGCCAGCAGGATAACCACCCCTGTAATTATTTTCACTCTTGTACCATTAGCCATGATATTCTCCGTTATACTGTATTAACGTCACATCCTTCACCTGCTCGATTGCCCGGATATTCTCCAGGAAAACCGTGCTGTCAGTTCTACAATAAACCTCAAGCATCATTTCTGTCAAGCTGCCCCGCAGCGTCTTGGACTTCATCTGGTATTTGATTTTTTTCATGGCGCGCAGTACTTCATCTCCGGTAAGCTCTCCTTCATAATGTACCACCATGATGTAAATCATTCCTCTTTTCTGTCTGTGGTAAAGCAGATGGATTAGAATTACCATCAGGACACAGGCCGACAGAGCCAGTACATACATGTTTGCTCCCACGGTAATACCAACCGATATCGCCCAGAACAGGTACAAAAGATCCATGGGATCTTTTATGGCGGTACGGTAACGGACAATGGAAAGTGCGCCCACCATACCGAGGGATATTACGATATTTGTGCTGATGGCCAGCGTCAGCATACAGGTCAGCACCGTCATCCCCACCAGGGTTGTTGCAAAGGAACGGGAAAATACCACGCCTCCGAAATAAATCTGATATATCTTATAAATGAACAAACCCAGTATAAGTGCCGCAAACGACAGGCCCCCCAGCAGGAAACCGAAGCCATAATAGTTTACTTCCCCGAACAGGATCTGCCATACGGTAGCCAGGATGCTCACCGCCGCAAAAGCCGTTGTCCCCATCAGCGCCCCGGCATAGTCTTCAAAGTACAGGAGAATCAGCATAACGGTGTTGCTGATCGCATAAAGTCCGTATCCGGCGCACAGCAGGCGGTAAATTCCCATGGAAGTATCATTCATGCCCAGGGGCAGAATCTCCAGCACCAGGGAACCGATTACAATGAACAGGAGCGTTGAAATCAGCTGTTTATGTGCATTGAAGGTCAATTCCTGCTTCAGCACCGCAAGCATTTCCATTTCCGCCTGTTCAATATCCCGTATGGAACCGTTGTCGTTAAACAGGCTGTAATAGTTCTTATATTTCGGATAAAAACGTACCTCCACCGAGAACCACAGACAAAGCAGCTTATATACCGGCGACACTCCTGAAAAATGGAGGAAAACACACCAGACAAAAGCTCCTCCCACAAGCAGGATGGCACAGCTGCCATAGAGGCTGGGCATAATTTTTGAGGCTTTTTCTTCGTACAGCATATCCGAAACAAAACGGGTCACTCCCATGTTGAAAATACTGGTAGTGGTAAGGGACGCCAGCAGACAGTAAGTGAGCATACAGTTAAGCAGCTCTCTGTGATGCTGATCCATGCCTGCCAGCTGTGACAGAAAGGCAACTCCCGTCAAAAGAATGACACCCAGGATCATCGGTCCTGCACAGATAAGCCCTGCATATCCATATGCGAGGCACAGATTGAATACCCCTTTTTTATTGAACAGCTTTTTTAGACTGAATCCGATCCCTGCCATTTTCCCATTACCTCTGCATAAACCTGTTTGTAATTTTGAATCATATCCTCATGGCGGTAAAATTGTTCCACCCTTTTCTTCCCGTTCTGTCCCATCCGGTAACGTTCCTCCACACGCAGACACATCCGTTCCATAGCGCTGCAGAGGGCTTCCCTGTCCATGGGAGGCACACAGAAGCCCGCGCTGCCAAGCTCATCGCCCTCCATTCCGTTAAGCAGTTCCCGGCAGCATCCTACATCCGTTGTGACACAGGGCCTGCCTGCGGCAAAGTATTCCAGAACGGAAAGCGGCTGCCCCTCCGAAATGCTGGTCAGAACGGTAAAATCCAGCTTTTTCATATATTCCAGCACATTCACCATACCGGGAAAAAGCACATCCTTTACTCCCAGCTGCCTGACAAGCTCATAACATTCCTGCGCATACTGTTTATCATCTTCCGGTCCGATAATGTGCAGCCGTACCTTTTCCAGCCGGAATTTCAGCTCATAAAATGAATAGATAAGCGTTTTTATATCCTTGATCGGCGCCAGGCGAACCACCGCTCCGATATCCGTCCAGCCCTCCTCTTCCTTAAGAGGGATGTCACAAAAGCGTTTATAATGGATTCCGTTGGGAATCACCCTGCAGCGCTCCGGTGCGCAGCCAATATCGATCTGGATCTTCCTGGCATTGCCGAATAGGCTGGTAATCATATCCGCCGCTCCATATAACCAGGCGAGATATTCCTCCAGCCTGCTTCTCATCGTTTCCCATCCTGCTTCAGCACCACGGTCGGGATCGAGGACATCATCGGGATGCTGGAAATGGGAATTAACATAATGCAGATTCAGTTCGGAAAGGGCCGCCATTTCCATATAAGGATCGATGATATAACCGGATATGATACGCGGCGTTTCCGCGAGTCCATCGGCAGCCACCTCAAAATCCTGGGTATATTCCACATCGCCTTTAAAATAAATGCTGGCAATGGCCTTAATATCCGGAAATTCTTCAGCCAGTATGCTTCTGGCTTCTTCGGACAGAATATTGGAAGGAGGGACATAGACACTGGCCGAAGCCTGTGGAAACAGTTTCTCTGTAAAACGGACCAGTTCATGCATGGCGGCTTCCATATCTTCTTTTGAATTCCAATAACCATAATCGAACAGCCGATCGTAGGTTCCCTGTACATAGCCGTCCCCGAAGCTTTTATCAAAGCCCTTCAGACAAAGAGGAATGCGATTGTATCCATGCAGACCGATTTCCCCGCCGTTTTTCAAAAGAGAGGAACCGAAATACTGAAAGCGCTGAATATTCTGATTCGGCTTAAAAGGGGCTTCCACCTGATCGTTATAATCTTCAATGACCATGCCGTTGTACCGACAGCCATATTTTTCCGAAAGCTTCAGCAAATCTGACCACCAGACATTGGTATAGAAATCTTTAACACTGATCCCGTAATCCCGCTGTATATACTCACTGGCGCCGGAAGGGACCGGAGAGGGAAAATCATCCAGATAAAAAGAACTGCCATTGATTACCGGCCAGGCAAAGGCCTCCCCCAGCAGGCTGTAACCCGCCGCATGGATTCCCCGATAAGCCTTTTCCATAATGCCGAAGTTGTCAAAGACAATCGTTTCATCTTTGTATTTCCTTTCCCACAGAACCGGAAGCTCCCTGTCATCAACGCTGACAATATGCACGGTACAAATGCTGGCGTTCGCCCGTATCTGGGGAAAATCCTCCACAAGAATCTGCCGGCCTTCCTCCGAAAGAATATTGGAGGGAGGTACATACACCTGGAATTTTTCCTTCGGGAACAGCCAGGTACAGAAGCGGTTCAGCTCCTCAATGGACAGGCGCATATCTTCCCGGCTTTTCCATTGCCGGTAGGTATCAAACTGGTTTTTATAATCAAAATCTTCAGGGACCAGAGGCATGTGGTTGTACCCATGAAAACCGATTTCCCCGCCGTCATCCAGCAGCTTGTTGCCAAAATAGCGGAACCGCTGCAGATCGTCATTCCCTTCAAACGGCGCCTGGTTTTCATCGGAATAATCCTCAATGACCAGACCCGTATACCGGATTCCATGTTTTTTCCACAGTTCTTCTATATCCGGCCACCATACATTAGTGTAAAAGATTTTGATGTCCATGTGATAGTCCCGTTGGATAAATTCCCCTTCTCCCGCCGGCACAGGGGAGGGAAAATCATCAATATAGAAGGCGGAACCATTGATAACAGGCCATACGCAGACATCGGACAGCAGGCTGTAGGCGGCGCAGTAAAAACCTCTGTATACCTTTTCAAAAAAATTGAGATTGTAAAAGACTACCTTGCCGTCGCCGTATGCATACTCCCATAGCAGAGGCATTTCCTTATCATCCGCACTGACAATATGTACGGCAGCGCCCTCTTCCAGCGTAACGGACAGCGCGGAATCAAAGGGATCACTCACCTCGATATCCTTGTCCTTTCCGCCAATCATAAACCCGCTTTTAAAACGCAGCCCTTCCACACAGTACCGGGTCGCACCCACATCACGGATGCCCATTTTATCGCTGACAAGCTTAAGATAAGTGTCAGGTTCGGGCGGACAGAGCACCAGCATATTACCGCCGGCCTTAATGTGATCAAACAGTTCAAGCAGGGAAGTTCCCAGTTTTTCATATTGATTGACCGCAAGAATAATATTTTCATAACCGAAACTGGCGGTTCCTTTATTCTGTTCCCAGTCCTGCTCTTCAAATGGAATTTTCATTTGGGAAAGGACGGCAGACATTTCCGTTTTGGCATTTACGGAATCCTCCTGTGTGCTGTCCCACAGCAGCAGACATTCCGGCTCCTGCTGCACAGATGGTCCGGAAAAGCTTTCACTGTTGAGTATGGGCAGGCTGCTTTCGGAATGTTCGTATTTCACATTGCGCCTTTCAAACAGCAGGACCACAATCATCAGTCCGAATAAAATCATCGCCCACTGCATTTTCCCAAACTGGAGCCTCAATATTCTGTTCTTTGGCCGGGCGCTTTCTTTTTCAGCTTTCCGTTTCATCGTTTTCCTTCCAGAAGTCCACCGTTCTTCTTGCAGCTGGAGAAAGATATACTTTATTGTTTTCCAACAGGCCGATTACCGTCCCAATCTGTTCCGGATTCTTTGTCATTACCCCATGCCGGATTTTCATCAGATAGCCTTCCTCCTGCTGGGGGCAGAGCCTTATGGCGGCGTCAGCCATACGCAGGGCATCTTCATACTCCCCCAGGGCACAATCCTGTTCAAATTTCTTGCAGTACAGGGGCAGCTCCTCATGCCCTTCTTCTTTTCGCTGTGTGAGCTTTCGTTCCAGCAGCCCACACAGTTCCAGTCTGCGGTTTTTCAGCATATTCCCCTCCAGCAGGCCGCTTTCCACATATTTTTCGAGTGTCTGTATGTATTCATCCAGAAGTCCGGCATCTTCTTCCAAGGCAAAGGCCTCCTTTTGTTTCTGCAGCTTTGTTTCATAGTCCTTCTGCAGTTCTACCATGGCGGTGGTGGCATAATGAACTACCTCGGTATCATCATTCATCCGGGCATTCTTCAGCACTTCTACATATTCGCCCACATCATCATATAAAATATCCATCATAAGCTCTCTTCGTGTGGAAGCATCGTTCATAAGAAGCGCTTCCTGAAGCGGCACCATCAGATCCCTTGCCGGATCCTCCTCCATCAGGATGCTTCTGTGGATATCATCATTAATTTTCAGTTTTTCAATGCCGATTTCCTTTTTGTTTTCCTGATCTCCCCTGGATTCCCATTCCAGGAAAAGAAGACAGGAAAAACCGAATACCGGAACCAGAAATACAATCGGAAGAATCATGGGGCGGCTTTTCATAAGATGCGTATACATCAGTATCGCAGCAATCAGGCACAAAACACAATGGAACAACACAAACATCCACAGGCCCATTCTGTCACCCCACTTTCTCTACCACTTGATAGGAAAGTCCGGTTCCGGCCAGCCGGGTTTCCACAAAATGAAAACTTTCCAAATTAACCTGAGCGAGAAGAACATACAGATTTCCATCCGTTCCTTCTCCGATCACATCCGCCGCCCGGATGATTCTGGAAAGAGAATCGCTGACCTTGTGCCGTTCCTTTTCCTCCAGCTTCACCAGAACGTAGTCCGCTATCTTTTTTTCTTTCATCTCGGACTGGACGGCAAGAATTTCCATAAAACGTTCCCTGCGCACCACATTGGTCTGGGGATAATAGATTTTTTCCTCCGCAAGCTCTTCATAATCCAGTGCCCTGAGAAAAGAGGTCTGAACCAGGCCGCACAGGATACGGAAAATATTCATATAGTTCATACCGTACTGATCTGGATTTACTTCGTAGATTACTACGAACAGAACAAGCTTTTCTTCCCGGAAGATTCCGCTGGCGTAAACAGGCATCCCTTCCTGCATTTCCGTGTTTTTGTAAATTTTTCTTTCCCGGACCATCTCAAAAAGGCCTCCGGATTCTTCCAGCACCATGGATTTTGGCAGTTTAGTCCGAAGCTGATCGGAACAGACCACCAGACGTCCAAATCGTTCATACTGATCCACGGAATAAATAGCAATACTGCGGTTCTCAAGAATATCCTCCATTGTCAGCAGAGCCTCAATAAATATGCTCTGCGGCAGAATATTGTCCAGCCGCTGCACTGCATCGAAAATTCTGCCGAAGCTGTCCTTGAAGCCAAGTATCTGCTTTTTATATTCTCCTTTATTTTCCACGGCGCTTCGGTATACTTCATTCAGGAAGAGGTATTTATCCCGAAGCAGTCCGTATTCTTCCCGTGAGAACTTGATTTCTTCCGTTTTTTTATTTTTTATGTAACCCGTTACGGAACCGGCCATCAGGTAAATCATGAAGGGGATCCAGTTTTCCACATTGTAAAACAGCAGCGTCCAGTCCACGCCGATCCCCAGATACTGCACAAACAGAGCGATACATTCCAGCAGTGCCGCCAGCAGTCCGGTCCGCATTCCATAAATTGTGCCCATGATAACAATAAAAAACAGGCGGATGTCAACGAAGCGGAAATACACTTTTACACCCAGATAATGGTTGAGAAGCTCTGTGAACAGAAAAACAACCAACAGCTCCACATATTTGAAAATCCCTTCCTGTCGGTTCAGAAGCTTTTCAAGCCAGTCCCGAAGGGAACGCTTCCCTTTCATCACTTTTTTGCAAAAAAGTTCATAAAGCCATGCAGTCTGTTCCATGACATCTTCTTTGGGAATCCAGCCATAAATTTTCCTCAGTTCAAAGGGATAATCCTCCCTGGGGATTACATCCGCCTTATTTTCATAAAGGATACGCAGGCCAGGTGACAGGGAGGACAAAACAGCAGCCAGATCCCCGTAGGTATGACGGTAACCGCTGCTGACAAAATAACTGCCGCACTCATCTTCATCCTCTTCAACAATACGCCTGAGAAGCTCCGCAAAATCCTCCTGACTGATAAAATCTACCCGGTCATTCTCTCTGTAAGGCAGGAGTAATTTTTTGTTTTCATAAATATTCCGGAAAAGTTTACCCAGGAAAACGGCACATTTTTTCCATCTGATCGGCGCGCAGGGATGCGGCCTGATAGAAATTCCTGTCCAGTTCAATACCTCCTGTCCCTATGGCAGGAACATAGTTCATGCTTTCAATGGAGGAAAGTATCACCACTTTGTCCACATGGGCATGCGCCGCTTCCAGCAGTAATAACCCGGAAATCTTTTGCCAGGTCACTCCAGAGAATTTCTTTTATTATTCTGTTGTATCCAGTTACAAGGATATCTTTCATTGCTTATTTTGCCTTTTTATAATACTCTTAATCAAAAATATGTAATTATTTATTTATAATATATTTATATTTCCTCCACTTCAACAAAATCTGAAAATTTGTTCATTCAATGTATGGTATGCTGTATTCCACAAAAAGCCAAAATAACAGAAAATATATTAAAATCTATAACAAAAAACAGCAGAACTTGCCAGCCAGATTATTATCCGGTACTGGAGTTCTGCTGCTATTATGTCAGGTTTTTATCTTTCTTTAATCCGCATCCATAATAAATTCCCGAAAATAATTTTCAGGAAATTCAAGTATAAACACAGTGGATTCACCGAGTGCTCTTTACCGTAATATTTCCTCCATGCTTTTCCAGGATGTCCTTTACAAGCGGCAGTTCCAATCCCGATCCGCCCATGGCACGGGAACGGGACTTGTCCACCCTGTAAAACGGTTCAAATATGCGGGAAATTTCCTCTTTTGGGGTTCCGATTCCCGTATCTGCCATCCTCATAATTATTTTTCCTGCTTCTTTTCTGGCTGAAATGGAAATTGTACCGTAATCTCTGTTGTATTTTACCACATTTTCGAACAGATTGCCCACCGCACGGGAATGCATCACACGGCTGCCTGTCAGCTTTAAGCCAGGCATGCTTCCGATGGAAACCGTCAGATGCTTTTCCTGGATCGGCCTGGAAAGCTCCTCTGCTGACTCTGCAAGGAGTTCTTCCAGGCTGACCTCCTCGTTCACGATGCTGCCATTTTCAGAGGTCAGCCTGGCTGAAGCTTATGCATATGCATATTTTATACAAGCTGGCCCCATTCGTAGGGAGTTGCCTGGTATACGTAATAATTCAGCCAATTGGTATACAGGTTATTACAGTGGGATCTCCACAGCAGGTTAGGCCGTCTGGTACAGTCGTCATCCGGATAATAATTCTTTGGCACCTGGATGGGCAGTCCCTTTTCCTTGTCCCGCATATACTCATTATGCAGCGTATACCGGTCATATTCCGGATGCCCCATAACAAAAATCTGCCGGCCGTCTCCCGCCATGGCGAGCAGGACGCCTGCCTCTTCAGACTCCGCCATGACCATCAGTTCTTTGCATGCATGGATTTCTTCCGCGGAAACCGCCGTATGGCGGCTGTGGGGAATATAAAAATAGTCGTCAAAGCCTCTCACCAGCGGCACCCTGCGGTTGGATACCTTATGTGAAAACACGCCGAACAGCTTCTGGGGAAGCAGCACCTTGTTCAACCCGAAGTGGTAATACAGGCCGGCCTGGGCGCCCCAGCAGATGTGAAAGGTGCTTGTCACATGGGTTTTGGACCATTCCATGATTTCGCACAGCTCCGGCCAGTAATCCACTTCCTCAAAGGGAATCTGTTCCACGGGAGCGCCTGTGATGATCAGGCCGTCATACTGTTTTCCCCTAAGCTCATCGAAGGTATTGTAAAATTTATTCAGATGCGTTATGGAAGTATTCAGCGATACATGACTGTTCATTTTCATAAATGTCACATCCACCTGCAGGGGGGTGTTGGAAAGAGAGCGAAGCAGCTGCAGCTCCGTATCCTGCTTCACTGGCATCAGGTTGAGAATGCAGATCGCAAGGGGACGCATATCCTGATGCTGCGCCCTGTATTCGTCCATGACAAATATATTTTCATTTTCCAGTATTGTCCTTGCGGGCAGATCGCTTTGTACTTTAATCGGCATTGCTTCTTATACCTCCATATCCAGATATTGCTTCATGAATTCTTCTTCTGTAACGATGGGAACCTCAAGCTCCTTGGCCTTCTTGTTCTTGGAAGAGCCTGAGGCGGAATCGTTATTAATCAGGCAGGTGGTCTTTCCGGTAACGCTTCCGGTCACCTTGCCGCCTTTGCTTTCGATCAGTTCCTTTAGCTCGCTTCTGCTGTCAAAATGCATAAGGCTTCCGGTAACGACAAACACCATCCCCTTCAGGGTGAGTGCGGATTCGTCCACCTCTATCTGCTCGATTTCCAGCTCCTCAAGCAGCTTCTTCATATTCTCACGGTTCTTTTCGGACTGCCAGTAATCATGGAAGGTTCCGGCGATGACTTCCCCTATGCCGTCTATCAGGCTTAATTCCTCTACATCCGCCTGCATCATGCGTTCCAGATCATCATGATACTCACGGCAGATCATTTTTGCATTGGCAAGGCCGATATTCGCGATCCCCAGCCCGTAGATCACTCTGGGCAGCGTGGTTTTCCTGGATTTTTCAATGCTGTCCGCCAGATTCTGATAGGACTTTTCGCCAAAGCCCTCCATTTCCACGATTTCCTCCCGGTACTGCTCCAGATGGAACAGGTCGGCAAAGGTATGCAGATAGCCCCTTCCCAGGAATTTTTCCAGTGTGGCCTCCGACAGTCCATCGATGTTCAGGGCGTCCCTGCTGACAAAAAGAGTGAAGGACTTCACCTTTTTGGCATCGCAGTCAGGATTCATGCAGTAGAGAGACTGTACATCATTCACCTGCTCGATCCTGGTTTCTCCGCCGCAGACCGGACAGGTATGGGGGATTTCCAGCGTATCGCTTCCGGTGAGGTTTTCCGCGATCTGGGGGATAATCATGTTGGCTTTATAAACGGTAATCCGATCCCCGATTCCCAGCTTCAGCGCTTTTACGATGCTCACATTGTGCACGCTGGCCCTGCTCACCGTAGTGCCCTCCAGCTCTACCGGATCGAATATGGCAACCGGGTTAATCAGCCCCGTACGGCTTGCGCTCCATTCGATTTCCTGAAGCGTTGTTTCCGCGGTTTCATCCGCCCATTTAAAGGCGATGGAATCCCTGGGGAACTTCGCTGTCCGGCCCAGTGACTGACCGTAAGCAATATCATCATAAATCAGCACCAGTCCGTCCGAGGGAACGTCATATTCCGCCACACGGCTTTCATAATCCTCCACAGCGGACAGGATGGACTGTGCATCCACCTCCTGATATTCCACCACCTCAAAGCCCTGCTTTTTTAAAAATATGAACTGTTCTTTTCTCGAATTCTGAAAGTCCGCTCCGTCCGCGCGTACAAGGGCAAAGGCAAAAAAACGGACGTTTCTCTGTGCGGTGATTTCATTATTCAGCTGGCGGACGGAACCGGAACAGAGATTCCTCGGATTTTTGTATCTGGCGTCGGCGTCCTCGATCTGTTCATTGATTTTGCGGAAATCCTCATAAGTGATGACAGCCTCTCCCCGGAGAACAAGTTCTCCCTGGTAAGGAATTGCCAGCGGGACATTCACAAATACCCTGGCATTGCCGGTGATCACTTCCCCGATCTCTCCGTTTCCTCTTGTGACGGCCTTGAACAGCCGGCCGTCGCGGTAGGTCAGGACGATGGTCAGGCCGTCCAGCTTCCAGGACAGCAGTCCCTTCTGCGCGCCCAGCCAGTCCCTCAGCTCTTCCCTGCTCTTTGTTTTTCCCAGCGAAAGCATGGGGCTTTCATGCCGCTCCTTGGGCAGCTCGTCAACAGCCTCATACCCTACGCTGATGGTAGGGCTTCCCGCCATAACGGTGCCCGTTTCCTCTTCCAGTGCTGTCAGCTCATCATAAAGTTTATCATATTCGTAGTTGCTCATGATTTCGCGATCTTCGGCATAATATGCTTTCGCGGCCTCTCCAAGCTTTGCGATCAGTTCCTTCATTCTTGCAGTCTTGTCCATCTGCACTTAACGCTCCTTTTCTCAGGAATGCAGCATTCCATATAGTTCTTCCAATTCTTCTCCCGTCACCAGACGGTAATTGCCCGGCTTCAGCTTCCCGATGGTAATATTCGCTACGCGGACACGCTTGATTCCCTGGGCGTCGTAGCCCAGCGCACGGCACATGCGGCGGATCTGCCGGTTCAGCCCCTGGGTGAGGACGATCCGGAATACAAATTTTCCCTCCTGCTCAATTGTGCAGGGACGGGTGGTGACATTGAGCTCCTTGAGAAAAACGCCCGCCGCCATCTTTTCCAGGAAGGTATCATTAATCGGCTTATTCACACGGACCAGGTATTCCTTCTCGTGGTAATTGGCCGCCCGCATCAGTCCGTTGATCAGATCCCCGTCGTTTGTCAAAAGAAGCAGCCCCTCCGAATCCTTGTCCAGCCGTCCGGCATAAGTCACCCGGATAGGGTAATCGATGGCGTCACGGATGGTTTTCTCCGCATATTTATCCTTTTCCGTACAGGTAACTCCCACGGGCTTATAATAGGCAAGCACTACCTTACGATCCTTCTTTTCCAGCATGCGCCCGTCCACCGCAACATCATCCGCCGGAGTGATCCGCATGCCCGTTTCAGCAGGGATACCGTTTACCATGACCCTGCCTGCTTCTATCATGCGGTCGGCTTCCCTGCGGGAGCAGATCCCGCAGTCAGCCAGATATTTGTTTAACCGTTCCTGTTTTGTATTATCGTCCATATTATCCTCATTTTAACTGTTCAGTGCCCTCACAGTTACTCCTCATTCCGTATTCTTTCCCAAAGCGCATATTGTTTATTAGTAACTGTTCAGTACCCTCACAGTTACTGCTAAAATCCATCCTAAATCGCCTTTGGCGATGGATTTTAGCACTCTTGAATCACTTTCTTACGGTCAACGCAGTAAATGCGCTGACCTGCTGAACAGTTACGTTTATTATACACTAGGTATTTTTTCCATGCAAACAGAAAAATGTTCTGTTTCCTATTGAATTACGCCGCACGCCATCTTCTCTCCCGAATCCCCGGAAGGCTGGGTATGGTAGTCATCGGGCATGGAATGGATAACTACCGTTCTTCCCAACACATCTCTGGGTGTAAATCGTTCCGTATAAAATGCGAGCCATGATCTTCCCCGGTTTTCTTCAAGCACCGGCATATCCCCGGCATGGGCCGGATGGGGGCAGCCGTCGGGATTAAAGTGGGAGCCGGCATCGGCAAAGGGATCCTCTTCATTTCCCGTGCAGGCGGCCCCTTCATGGATGTGGAAGCCGAAGAATCCCCTTTCACAGGTTTCTTCCTCATGAGGCAGACCGGAAATATCGGCCATCACGATGGTGCCGTCCAGAAAGTCATAGAAGGTGACAAGTCCTTCCACCTGCGGGTATTTTTCGGAGCCCTGCACATGGGCAAAGGCTCTTGGCTGATTTGCAAGGAACTGCAGAATTGAATCCGTCATTAATCTTAACACAGTTTTTCCTCCATAAAAAAGCTTCATAACTTTTTTCTTCCATAAAGTTACGACAAAGTTTCTTTATATATATATTCCTGTGTCCTGTCCATATAACCTCCCGGCTGCGGTTCGGGCATAAATATAGCCGCCGCTGTAGGTTCAGCGGCGGCCGGTTGCCGATGTTTATGGCTGATTAGCCGATGCGTCTGTCTTTTTCACGGCGCGTAGTTTCCCCGCTGTTACGGCGGGAGGAACTGCCTGTACGGCCGGCTCCTGCGGGTCTGCCGGATGCCGAATCGCGGTATTTGCGGCGTTCTCCCCCTTTGTCTTCGGGAAAGCTCCTGCGCTTGCCGTCATTCCTGCCGTAACGGGGATTATTTCCACGTCCGTCTTTTCCGGAACGATTGTCTCTGTCCTGACGGCCGCTGCCGAAATCACGGCTGCCGCGGTAATTCCTGCGTCTTTCGGGGATCACCTCCTGGATTTCCTGGGGTTCCTCTCCCATCTGCATTTTCAGGAAGGCGGCTGCAAGCTCGACAGCGCTGTAATCGCTGTCTTCCAGCTTCCTTTCTATCATATCCGTCAGTTTATCCAGCTGTGCGCCTTCCAGTGTCTCAAATGCGGCACGCAGCGCCTTTTCAGCCTTGATGGATACGATGTCCGCAGCGGACGGCACCTTTCTTTCCTGAATGGTTGTCTTACAGCTTCTTTCAATGTCTCTTAAACGGTACATTTCCCGGTTGGAAACAAAGGTAAAGGAACGGCCTTCTCTTCCTGCGCGTCCGGTACGTCCGATTCTGTGCACATAGTATTCGATATCCTGGGGAAGATCGTAATTAAATACGGCTTCCACATCATCCACATCAATTCCCCTGGCCGCCACATCCGTTGCGATCAGAATCTGAAGGCTGCCGTTACGGAAACGGTGCATTACGGTATCTCTCTGGTTCTGGGAAAGATCACCATGAAGGCCTTCGGCCGTATAGCCTTTATTTTTCAGGGTTTCAGAAAGCTCATCCACCATTCTCTTGGTATTGCAGAAAATCAGGGATCTCTGAATCCCGTAATAATCCAGAAGGCGGCTTGCAACCTCCACCTTAATCTGGCTGTTCACACGGTAATAATACTGCTTTACAAGCGGAATGGTCAGCTCCTGCTTGGTCATCTTCAGATAGACCGCATCCTTCTGGTAGGTATCGGTAATCTCCAGGATGGGCTTGGGCATTGTGGCTGAGAAGAGCGCTGTCTGGTGCTCGGAAGGGATTCCCTGGAGGATAGTTTCGATGTCCTCCCGAAAGCCCATGTTGAGCATTTCATCCGCTTCATCCAGAACCACCATATTCACATGCTCCATCTTCAGCGTATGGCGGCGCATATGGTCCATTACACGGCCGGGGGTGCCTACAATAATCTGTACGCCGCTTCTTAAGGCTTTAATCTGTCTGCTGATATCCTGGCCGCCGTAAATGGGCAGGATCTTTATTCCATGCATATATTTGGCAAAACGATGCATTTCATCTGCCGCCTGGATGGCAAGCTCCCTTGTGGGGCAGAGGATGACTGCCTGCAGGCTTCTGTTGTCAGGGTCGATATTCTGTATGACGGGGATTCCGAAGGCCGCCGTCTTGCCGGTTCCTGTCTGTGCCTGGCCTATCACGTCTTTTCTTTCCAGCAATACGGGAATCGCCTGCTCCTGTATAGGTGTCATCTGGTCAAAGCCCATTTCCTCCACAGCGCGGAGGATCCGGGAATCAATGTCTGCATCCTGGTATCTCGTTATTTCCATTCAAAAGTCCTTTCTTATTTCCACTCTTTTTTCACGCAAAAAGACAACACCCGTGATATCAGGGTGCTGTCCTTCTTTCTACGAATCTTTTCTATTATACTGTGCCGCTTCGGCAGCTGTCAAGCTTTTTGCAAAAAAGCTTTTTCACATTAATTATGGGTATGCAGCAGCTGATGGGCTTTTTCTCCAAGGGGCGCGCCCATATATTCCGCATAAAGTTTTTTGATTCCCGGATTGTCATGGGAAAAACGCAGCGGCCGCTGCTCGTCCAGCTTGTAAAGCCTGGGGCCTCTTACGTCCGCCATCTCCACGCCGTCCAGTATGGGCTGTCCCCCGCCGCCCACACAGCCGCCGGGGCAGGCCATTACCTCCACAAAGTCATAATGGACGGTTCCCGCGCGGAGATCCTCTATCAGATCCCTTGCATTTTTCAGTCCGCTTACCGTACATGTGCGCAGCGTCCTTCCTCCCAGAGAAAACTCCGCCTCCCTGCGGCCTTCAAAACCTCTGACATCGGAAAATGTATCCGCCGGAGGATTGACGCCTTCCACACAGTAGTAGGCCGTTCTTAAGGCCGCTTCCATAACACCGCCGGTTACGCCGAAAATAACGCCCGCTCCTGTGCTCTCCCCCAGCGGGGAATCAAAGGCCTCCTCGGTAAGCAGCGCCGGCGCAATATGCTCCGCGCGCACCAGTCTGGAGAATTCTCTTGTGGTAAGTACAATGTCCACATCTGCTCCGCCTCCGGCGCTGTACATATCAGGAAGCGTTGCCTCCATTTTTTTGGAGACACAGGGCATAATGGAAATACTGCATATTTTCCCGGGATCCGCACCGATTTTTTCTGCAAAATAGCTTTTGGCCACGGCGCCGAACATCTGCTGCGGCGATTTTGCCGTGGAAAGGTGATCCGCCATGTCGGGATACTGGGATTTGAGAAAACGTACCCAGGCCGGGCAGCAGGAGGTGAACATGGGCCATCTCTTCTCTTCCGGATCGGCAAGCCTTGCAAGCAGCTCGTTCCCTTCTTCCATAATGGTCAGATCTGCGGAAAAATTGGTGTCAAACACATAATCAAAACCGATTTTCTTAAGGGCCGCCGCCATGCGCCCTTCCGTGGCCATATAAGCAGGCAGATCCAGCGCTTCTCCCCAGGCCGCTCTGACGGCGGGGGCCACCTGCACCACGGTAATGGTTTCCGGATCGGCCAGAGCGCGGAAAACCTTTGCGGTATCATCCCGTTCCCGCAGCGCGCCCGTTGGACAATGGGTAATACATTGTCCGCAGATGCTGCAGTCAGATTCTTCTATCCTCCGGTTCCGGGAAACATCCACTGTAGTTCTGGAACCGGTGTTCTGTACGTCCCAGATATGCAGGTCCTGTACCTTATCGCAGAACTGTACGCAACGCATGCATTTGATACATTTGCCGAAATCCCTGATCAGCGGGAAGCTGTTATTCCACGGCATTTCCGTAATTTCTTTTTCATAAGGAATGTCAATGATGCCCAGATCGTTTGACAGCTTCTGGAGGTTACAGTTTCCGCTCCTGACGCAGGTGGCGCAGTTGCTGTTGTGCTGGGATAAAATCAGTTCCACGTTTGTCCGCCTGACGGAACGCACCTTGGGAGAATTGGTAAAAAGCACCATGCCCTCCTCCACCGGGTTATTGCAGGCGGTGATCAGTTTGGTTTTTCCCTGCATTTCCACCACGCATACCTTGCAGGCGCTGATTTCGTTGATGCCCTCCAGATAGCAGAGATGGGGAATCATAATCCCCACGGACGCCGCTGCCTTCATGATTGTCGTACCTTCCGGCACGCTGATTTTCCTGTTGTCTATTGTCAGTGTTACCATATTGCCGCGCGGCCTCCTTTCAGGTTCCCATATCCGTAATGATCACAGCGCAGACAGCGTCCGGCTTCCTGCGCCGCCTCTTCTCTGGTCATGCAGCGTTCTATTTCGCAGAAATCCTGCTTCCGCTCGTCAGCTTCCCGCTCTTCCATATTGACGCGTCCGCAGGCCTTCTTGTCCCCGTAATTTACCTGAGGGATATCCACATTGCAGGCTATGACATGATGATAGCCCAGGTATTCATCAATATTTGCTGCCGCCACCTTTCCTGCCGCAATGGCACGGATAACCGTGGCGGGACCTGTTACACAGTCGCCGCCTGCGAAGATGCCGGGGATATCCTTTACCGTGGATTCCTCCAGCGCTTCAATGGTCCCTCTTTTCACAGGGACGCCGGAATCTTCAAAATGGCGGGATTCAATACCCTGGCCGACAGCAACGATGACGATATCACAGGGGATTCTTTTGGGTTCCACGTTGGCCTTTACCGGACGGGCGCGGCCCCAGGCGTCAATGGGGCCGATAATCTGCGGTTCTACCCAAAGTGCGGCCACATTACCCTTTTCATCAGCTTCTACCCTTACCGGGGCTTTCAGGCTGTAAAGCTCGGCGCCTTCCGCAATCGCGCCCTCTACCTCCTCCGGCAGGGCGGTCATGTCATTCTGGCGTCTGCGGTAAGCGATGCCAACCTTGGAAGCGCCAAGGCGCAGCGCGGAACGGGTACAGTCCATGGCTACGTTTCCGCCGCCTACTACAACCACACGTTTTCCTGTAAAATCAGGGGGATTGCCGTCCCCGATGCTGCGGAGCATTTCCACCGCGGATATTACGCCGCGGGCATCCTCTCCCTCCATCCCCACCTTCTTATCAGTATGCGCGCCTATGGCAATATAAACCGCGTCAAATTCCTCACGGAGGCGGCTTAGGGGAATGTCGTTTTCCCCATTCCCGATATTCACATTGGTATGTACTTCCACGCCGGTGGACAGAATCGCTTCAATATCCTCGTCCAGCCGTTCCCTCGGGAAACGGTAGTTGGGAATTCCGTAGCGCAGCATTCCGCCCAGCTTGCTTTTCTGCTCAAAAACAACAGCATGATGCCCCATCAGCTCCAGATAATAAGCGGCGGAAAGGCCGCCGGGGCCGCCTCCGGCAATGGCGATCCGTTTTCCTGTGGACGGCGCTTTGGGAGGCACCGGGACTGTATTGGCCCGCGCATTGTCCACGGCCATTCTCTTCAGGCCGCGGATGTTGACGGAGCTGTCAATCATATTCCGACGGCAGCGGGCTTCGCAGGGATGTTCGCAGATGAGGGCGCATGCGGTGGGGAAGGGATTGTCCTTACGGATAAGAGATACGGCGTCCGCGTACCGTTCCTCTCCCACCAGCGCAATATAACCTGGAATATCCACCCCCGCAGGACAGAGTGCCACGCAGGGCACCGGCTGGGTGATGGAATAGGAGCATTTTCCGTGCTCAATATGATAGATAAAGTCATCTCTGCAGCCCTGGAGTCCTGCCAGCACCATGTGGGCGGCTTCAAAGCCGATGGCGCAGTCTGCGGAATCCGTAATGTTGTTGGCGGTTTCTTCGATGAGCGCCAGGGTATCCATGGTCGCGGTGCCGTCCAGAACCTGTTCCAGCAGATTCTGAAGCTGTCCCAGGCCTATACGGCAGGGTACACACTTACCGCAGGTCTGCGCATGGCACAGCTTGAGAAATGACAGCTGCAAATCCACCGGGCACAGACCCGGCGGGCTGGCAACGATATGACGCTCCAAATCCTTGTACAACCGTTCCACAGTCAGCTGGGCCCGGTCTGGTGTGCTGATTTTCAGTCGGCTCATTGATATGTAACTTCCCCTTTCCTTCTGCTTTTGCATATTTTATGTATTTTCTGATTCTGAGGATTTTAAGACTGTTAAAATTATAACATATATTTATCCTGTATACTAGCATAATTGAATAATTTTAACTTTTATATGCAAAAAATATTAATACATTTTTACAAGAAGCAAATCAATTGTGTACACTTTAATATTCAATTGTGCCTTACGTTTTACATGAATTCTTGTGTTCCACAGTCATTTTGACTGTAAAAACAAGAATAATCAGGATTAGAAAATACAGGGAAGCTTTTCAGGAAACGAATCCGTAGGCTTTATGATTAAATAAAAAAACGCAGCGGCATCAGATGTTAAAAATCCGATGCGCTGCGTTTAAAAATATTATGAGGAAGCACTTTCCAGAATAACCTCCACCGCTTTTTCAATCAGTTCATCACGGCCTTCCCAGATTCCCTGGATGGTGGGTTCCACATAAATATCCGGAGTCAGTCCCCACCCTCTGTGTCTGCGACATTTTTCCCTTTATAGTAATCTGGATTATCAACGCCAACATACATGGGTTTATCTAAAATAAACCGGCCGGGGACCGTCAGGGACATGATAACATAGTTTTTCTGTTCCGGCATAATAAGGCAGCCCAGGGAATAAACGATGAAATCGCTGGGATAATGGCGCAGATCCACAATGATACCCAACGTATCCTTAAATTCTTCCATGATGGTAAAGATTTCTTTTGCCTTCAATGCACCCGGATCGATATAGCCTATGGAATTCTCAAGCAGCCGATGGGAAAACGGTTCAGGCTCATTGGAGGATTCACTCCTGACCCGTTCAATGCAGGGAACGGCAATATCAAAAATTTCATCGTCCCTTTTTACGGTCAGTGTGATTTCATCCGCATATCCCCGGAAAATATCTTCAGGCAGGTCATTGAGCACCACAGTGGATTTGATTTTGCTTTTCTCCGCGATATAATCTCATATCTCTATGCCGTCAGGAATTCCAGGAATACACTGTCCCAGTCCTCCCCAATTATGTCCTTATAAGGATAATAATACTCTATCATATTCCAGTAACGGAAAAGGCCCAGCATACGGTAGCCCTGATCGGCATAATTCATTGGGGAACCATTATTTTATCAAAGGAAACATAGGAACGGTTTTTATCTATATAGCCTGATTTGGAAATATTGATAAGAAGGCTGCTCAGCTCCGGGGATAAGTAGCTGCTGTCATAAATCCAGTCCGTTCCGGCCTCCAGGACTATCTCGCCCTTTTCCTCAGATTCATTCTCCTTAACCGTCCCCAGCTTATGAATCCAGCCATATAAAACAGCATTGACTTCCTCTTCGTCCGATGCACCGATAACAGCCGGAAGGACGCGGAAAAGCTCGTAATCCCAGTTGACATCGCCCTTCAGGATTTTAGGATGGTAATACTTTGCAAAACCCCCAGACCCGGCACAGCTTATGAAGCCGCTGCGACATTTCCTGATCCGGCGAGCCGATGGAAACACGGCTTCCATCATCAAATTCGTGATCAAACTGTCTGCCCCCTGCTTCTATCCTGTAGCAGAGAAAACAGATTAGAACCGTTATGCACGCAATCAGCCCCCATTTAACCCATGCGCGCGGCCCCTTCTTCCATTTTGACATATACAGCCCCACCCATGCACAAATACTTTTTATCAGTATACCATCTTTTTAATAAAAAGTCCCAGCTTTTCGGTTAATATATAGCAGTAAAAAAGGAGCCTATTCTTCCACTCTGATAGCGGTCTGCAGGATATAGTCCTCATTTTCCCCGTTTTCATGTTCTATGGTAAAGACCTTCTGTATGAGATATTCTCCCGGCGCTGTTCCTTCATACATAATGGAAAAATCGATGGTTTCTTCGGCGCTGCCTCCGGCGGGGATGACCCGCAGGACCTGAAGCCATGCCGTATTTTCCTTCATGGGCAGCTCGCGGTAGCCTCCGTTTTCTTTTATCAGCATACGATATTCGTCATCGTAATAAACAGTCTGGCCGGTAAAGTTTGAAATGGTCAGGGTAAGGCTGGTATCATCTGCGGTGCAGGTATCCCTGTCGGTTTCCATGAGAATACCCTCCTCCGGCTGTGCCGGAGGAAACAGCTCGGCTTCTTCCTTTGTCATAAAATCAATGTTGGAATTTAGGATTTGCCCGGAAACAGCGGTATATAAACCATCAGGATAATTCTCTGAAGCATAGGCTTCCAGCTTCGCCAGAAGCTGTCTTGTTTTATCCCTGTCTGAGGAATACTCATACAGAGGGCCGAAAACCTCCTCCAGACTGCTTCGTTCATACTGGTGATAATAGGTGTTATTGCCTTCCTCGATAGCATAGCTGATTTTCCCTGCGTTTTCTATTGTGGCGAAAAGCAAAACCGCATTGGAGAAGGTCCACCCGGAATCCTCCGGCCGCTGGCTGCCGTCCTTTACCCGGTAGATCATACGCAGCTCATAAGGTTCCTCCGAGGTCTGCAGTTCCATTTTCTCATAGACCAGCTCCTCCGGTACGGGTAGCCTTCCAAATAAAGCCTGATCCTGGAAGGGGCTTCCGATATAAGGAGTCCTTCCGGCGGAAAGATAAGCAGCCAGCTCGTCTGCTGACAGAGCCTTGCCGTCTGCTGGAATTGTCTCTGCCACAGCTTCCGGTCCGGGCTCTTTTCTTACCGGCGAAGTCAGAAGGACGACTGCAACTGCCGCTACCAGAAGCAGCGCCGCAGCGCATAGCCAGCCGGCAGGCTTCCTGAAGCCAAGAGCATGCTGAATCCGTTTTTTGGTATTGCTCTCTCCGAAGGCCATGGGCGCAAGCAGATGGATACCGCTGCTTTTCATACCCAGCTGCAGCAGTGTTTCCGCATAGCCGGCACGCTCCTGTGACGTCATTTTACGGAGCACCCGGTCGTCGCAGGAACGCTCCATGTCCTCTGTCATCAGCTTGAAATAAAGCCAGACAAGGGGATTAAACCAGTGCAGCAAGGCGGCAAGAAAACAGAATGGCTTAACAAGATAATCCCGGCGGGAAAAGTGTTCGTTTTCATGAGAAATCACATGGTGCTGCTCTTCCTGGGACATCCCGGCGGGCAGGTAGATCACAGGATGGAAAAATCCCAGCAGAAAGGGTGTTTCCAGCGCTGCCGATTCGTAAACCGGCGCCCGTCCTTTCGTATTTTCCACAAGAATTACGGCCTGGGCCGTTCGTTTCTTCAAGCGCAGAAAAGTATACAATGCAACCGTCAATATTATGAACACTCCCAGCAGCCACAGAGTGAAAAACATTCCCATCAGCAGTCTGTCAGGCGCGATGCCGCTTCTTCCGGCCGCAGCTGTCGCCCTGCGTACGGCACTGTCCGGCGCAAGGCTGTTGACTACGGAGGTATATGCCTGAAAACCGGCGGAAACCATCCCTTTATAGGTTACTGTATCCTGCCGGACTGGAATAAGGCTGAGAGCCGATTCCAGGCTGAAGGGACACAAAAATCTTACAAACACCAGGATCCAGAGCGCATAAAAATACCCCGCAGGCACTTTTTTCAGCAAGGCTCTCAGAAGCAGGACCACAACGCCCGCACAGGAAGCGGACAGGGTCATGTTCAGTATTTTCGGAAAAATATGCAGCAGGCCTTCCATATTTTTTCTCTCCCTTCTTATGAATCGTTTCGTCCATCCGACATGCTTGCGGCATCTATCAGACGCTTCAGCTCTTCCGCTTCCTGACGGGTCAGCTTCTTATCCCTGAGGAAAGCGGCGACAAAGGCAGGCAGGGAGTTTCCGAAACTCCGGTGTATCAGCTGTTTGCTTTCCTGCCTGCATACCTCGTCTTTTTTTACAATAGCGGTTACGGTAGCATTTTCATTTTTCAGAATGCCTTTTTCACACAGCTTTCTTAAAACGGTGTAGCTGGTGGCTTTCTTCCAGCCAAGGCGTTCCTGGGCTGTCTTAATTAATGCTGTGGAATTTATGGGCTCGTTCTCCCATACAAGATCTGCAAAACGGTATTCTCCATCCGGGATTTTCGGTATTTCCATGAATGTCGGGCCTCACTTTCTTCATTGGCGGTTAAACAGCTGTTTTCAGTTTATATATGTAAAAAGGTTTATTGTCATAAACCTAGTTTATAACAATAAACCTTCCCTGTCAATTTATTTTGCCGCAAATACATTTTTACGTACCTCAGCTTTTTTCCGGGTTTTCCGGGCAGATGTATCGTATCAGGCCCTTACTGTGTTCTCCGTATTCAATCGCTTCCGCAGGGCAGCGGCAGATACAGGCCATGCAGTGGGTGCAGCTCTTACCCCATACAGGTTTTCCGTCTGACAGGCGGATATTGTCCAGGGGACAGACCTGAATGCATTTGCCGCAGGAAATGCAGGAATCATCAGCATAAAATTTCCGGGCATGGACGAATACCGGATAAAAAATGTCATTCACAATACCGCTGCTTATTTTATCCTTCAATGCGACGGCAGGCCGGGGAAATACTTTGCCGCTCTTTATCAAAAGGGCGGCCTCATCCATCACTTTTTCCGACCGGCGGATAATTTCCAGCGCCTCGTCCTGTGCCGGCGCGGAATACATCGCAATATAGTTTTCCGGCATTACCACTTCCATGCAGCCGCAGAAATCAAGCTTCTTTGCATTGCATAACTTTTCAAGATAAGCGCCTGCATTTCCGATACTGCCGCCGCAGGTCATTACGAAATAAATGCTTCTGTTTCCCGTAAGCGCTGTATTCTCCAGCCATTCCTGCACGATGCGCGGTATCCTCCAGGCATAGGTGGGGACAACGATAACCCAGGGCTTTTCTGAGTGCAGCTGAGAATAATCATGACTGCGGATTTTCCCAAATAAATCCACGGCGTCGTCATTGATTGCTTTGCCGATTCTCTTAGCGGCATATTCACTGTTACCTGTCCCGGAAAAGAATAAAATCATAATCTGCTTCCTCCTGTCATGATTTGCTGATATGCCGGACGCTTGCATAAATAAGGTTGATTACATCTGAAATCTCTTTCCACTGCGTTTCATCGGCGCTCAGATAATAATAATTTTTCGTTCCCTCTCTCCGCATTGCGACGATTCCGGCTTCTTTCAGGATCTGCAGATGATGGGAAACGGAAGGCCTCGTTAAATGGGTTTTTTCCGCAATCTCCCCAACCCGGATTCCCGACAGAGCACTTTCCAAAAGCACGAGAAGAATCAACTGTCTCGTTTCATCGCCAATAGCGGTGAATGCATTCCGGCAGTCTCGGAACCCGGCCACGATTTTCTGTAAATTTTCTTCACATTCTTTTGCCACTTTTAGCCCTCTACATATATTTGACGATTAATTTTTACGTTGTACGGAACGTAAGAATTTCACATCCGGATAGCCCAGCATCAATGTCATGGCGGCACGTTTTCCCTTCGGAATGCCTATTGCCTTTCTGATTTTAGAGGAGGTATTTGCCGCCATTGTGAAAAATCCACTGAATAACACGCCCAGGCCGTTCGCCTCCGCCACAAATTCCATATTCTGTGCGGCGAGGATACCATTCGTTTTATCCCTGGCCAGAATAACAATTACTGTCGGAGCGTTAAAAAAGAAGAAGTGTTCATCAATTTTATTTTTGCGTGCCATGGGGCTGAATAAATCGGCAAACGGCTTTATTTTCCGGAACACTGCCTTATGGATCTTCGGAAACGGATGACGTCCAAAACCTCCTCGGGCTTCAGGCGGAGATCTTCTTTTTTCTCATTTTGTCCGGTATCGTAGCCGCTGATTGAAACGGCCCTCATAGGGCAGACTGCGGTGCATTGCCCGCAAATCAGGCAATCGTCCAACAGGGTTACTGCTTTTTTGTCCTTTATCTCTATGCTGTGCGCGGGGCATACCCTGGCGCATATACCGCAGCCAATGCATTTTGACGTATCAATTTCCACTTGATGCTGTTTCATTATCCGGGCTCCTTTCGTTTAAGTTCATTAACCATTATACTATAACGAAGCGGGTGGATTATTCAACATCGGTAAAGAAAATCGTTACCAAGCTTTTTATTCGCTCTGAGCTTCCCATGCTCTTTTCAGAAGGAAGGATGCGCCACGAAAAAAGGATTCCGGCCGCTGTGCGGCTGACGAAATCCTTTTTTTTCGGGAATTAATCCGGTATTGTTTTGAATATATAATTATGTTGCAAAAAATATCATGCTATAGCAAACTGATCATTTGAAAATTTTTCAAAATTATTTGTTACAAAAACCGGTTCCTGTAAGCGGAAGGCGACTCTCCCTCCACGCTCTTAAACACCTTGGTAAATACCCTGTAATCATGGAACCCGGCTTCACCTGAAATTTCGCATATACTCTTCCTGGTTGCAGCAAGCAGTGTTTTCGCTTTATCTATGCGGAGCCTTGTCAGGTAATCATGGTATTTCATGCCCAGCTCATTTTTGAACAGCTGGCTGATATAGGATGGATTCATGTGAAACTCATCCGCCAGGCTCTGAAGTGTGATATCCTCTGACAAATGCTGCTGCAGATAGGCTGCCAGCTGGAATACCGGCTTATTGTCTTTTTCTTCCGCCGCCGGCTGCTTTTCCCGGATAAGCTTAAGTTTTACGGCGTCGATTACCTTGCCGAATTCCCTGAAATCAACCGGCTTTAAGATATAATCCGTTATTTGCAGGCGGAGGGCTTCCCGGCAGTATTCAAATTCATCATAGCCGCTTACAATAATGCAGGCACAGTTCTCATTATGGCTCCGAATCATGCGCAGGGCATCCAGGCCGGACATTACCGGTATATTGATATCCATTATGATAATATCCGGCTTATATGTTTTTGCCAGATTGACAGCCATTACCCCGTCGTATGCTTCACAGACGATTTCACAGCCATAGGCCTTCCAGTCAAACAGCCTTTTAAACCCTTCCAATATTGTCACTTCATCATCAACCAGCATCACCTTCAGAGAATTTCCCATGCCTGCCTCCAGTTTAAAAATTATGCCTCTCTCATCAGTGTAACCTTAACCGCGCCTGAAGAATGTCTGCCTTCCAGAGATACTTCAATTATAAATTCCAGCCTGCCGCCGTCAAACATATCCGCATTAAAAACGATTTCAGCTTCAGCCTTTGAGCCATACAGATTATTCAGGGGAAGCGTAAATGCCCTTCCGTTTTTCAGTTCCACGCCTGACGGCATATAAACCGTAATCCTGGCCCACTGCTGCTGCCTCATCGTATGCGAATTGGTAACGGTTACTTTTACCTTACGCTCTTCTCCTGCTTTGAAGAAAACGGAATTTTCATAATCAACCATAAGGTTAAAAGCAGGGAAGGAATATCTTACCGCATAGGGAGACAGGCGGCAAAGCTCTCTGATGGGCAGCGCTTCATCCTTTCCGTTGCCGTTTATTTTAGGCAGATAATCCGTCGTCCTGCTGCAATACAGCGCTTTGCCCTCTTTACATTCGATTGTCATTCCGCCCTCGGCAAAAATATCGCAGATATCCTGTCCCAGGAACCCGGGGGCTGCCTTCATTACCCGTTCTGTCAGTTCGGTTACCGTGGAGGGCACCCAGATTCCCCCGCTTGTTTTGTCAATACAGAGCGTTGCAATTTTGTCGTCAAGGGGAGCTGTCCATTCTTCCGGAAGGCCTGATGCGCCGGCTATGATTCCCAGTACTGCGCCTAATGTGGCGCATGTGCAGTCCGTATCTTCGCCGCAGGCCACCGCCATGCAGAGGCTTCTGCCGAAATCCTCTTCGCCGTATAACCAGCCGGCAATAGTGAATGCCACATTTTCAGGAGCGTCAAAGCCCGGTGCTCCCGTCTCCATTCCTTCGTTGCCTTCCACGGGGATTTCATTGAGGGTGCCGCTTTGAATGCCAAAGGTACCGGGAGCCGTGTTATGGATCTGGATGCGGGCTTCCCTGAAATCCGTATGCTTATCGTAGCATTCCAGAGCCTTCAGGATAGCTTTTGCCGTTGCGCTTTCCTCAGGAATATAGGACAGGGCGATATCTATCAGGGTCCGTTTGTCACTTTCCGCAAAGGCGGCGCTCTGCAGAGCCGCGAAGAAAATTTCACCATACATGCCTTCGCCTTCATGATCGACAATGGCATCCTCGTAGGCATAGCGTGCCGCCAGATCCGGATGGCCGGGAGCCAGGCAGGCCCAGATTTCGGAGCGGATATAGCAGCCGCAGCTGTCCTTATAAGTATTATCGATCAGGCCCGAAAGGGGAGGCTGCAGGCCCGCCCGCAGGTTAGCCTTTCCTGTCCCGTATTCCACCCAGTTGGGAATACAATAGGAAAGCCAGTATTCTCCCAAAATAGAAGCATTTACATTCCTTCCGTAACGCTCCACCGCGGCCAGCCAGATAATCTGCAGATCCAGATCATCGTTGGGCGGAGGCCCCATGGACAGATCCTGCGTATAGAAAGAAATATCGTTTACCTGACGCCTCCCTTCGAAGGGCGCCCCCAGCACACCTCCGATGTTTTTTCCTGCCCAGCAGCCCATCACCTTGTCTTTGTAGGTTGCAAAATCCAGTTTCATTTTTTCATACCCTCTCTTTCTAAATTGTTGTTTATTATTAATGTCACCGTTACGCCGCCTTCCGGATTATCCTGGTATGACAGGCCCGCCGTATCTGGGTAAAACATTTTCAGCCGTCTTTGTACATTAACAATCCCTATGTGCATTTCTTCCGATCCTGTTTCACAGGATTCATCCCCTGCATTCTTGAGCACATTCTCCAGAAGACTTTTCGTTCCCCGGGACATGCCTGCCCCGTTATCATAAATTTTTATTATAATTTTCTCTTCATTTTCTTCAGCGCGGCATACGGAAAGTTTCACCTTTCCACGGTATCCCACCGCACGAAGGCCGTGCATGACGCTGTTCTCTATCAAAGGCTGGAGGATAAAATTAGGCATTTCCACCTGCAGCAGCGTTTCGTCTATTTCGTACTCACAGATAAGCTGCGGATATCTGCAACACATCAGCTTCAGATATGCCTGTATCAGCCGGATTTCATGGCTTACCGTAACCATCTGGCTGTCCGCTTTTACACTGAGCCTGAAAAAATCCACCATCTGCATAATCATTGCCGCCACGTCCCGGTCTCCATTCAGCTCCGCCTTTATCCGTATGGTATCCAGCGTATTGTAAAGGAAATGGGGATTGATCTGATTTTTTAAATAAAGCAGTGACATTCTCTGCTGTTTCAACTCCGCTTCTTTCAGCCGGACCTTTCCCTCATATTCAGATTCAATCAGCTGGTTGATGATATCCATCATATTATTGAAGGAGGCGACCAGCTGGCCTGTTTCATCCTGTGTGGTGACCACAAAACGCATCCCCATATCGTCCTGGTCAAAATGAGCCATTGAATCTGACAGGAATTTCAGCGGCCGCAACATCCTTTTTGTCCCATGAAAGGTCAGCCATACGGTGATCCCCAGCAAAATAACAAATATGATTACGGTTATACCGATAAAACGCATGGCATCCTTCCATATCAGCCCGACAGCCCTCCTGGTAACGAGGATCATACCGCTGTAATCCGATTTCTGGTAGGTGATAAGCCAAGGCACACCGTTGATATTTTCCTGGAAAACACCGCTGCTGCCGTTCATTTTATAATATATTTCAGGTGCTGCATTTTTCATGTTTTTTCCAAGACATTCGGAGGCCTCGTCGCAGACAATGTCTCCCTCCTCCGTGAGCAGCGTATATTCCACCTCATCATCCAGATACTCATTCAGCACATCCCGGATATCCTCCATATTGGTAATGAGTACGATATGCCCTATCTGCTCATTGGGAGAAAAACTTTTAATCCCCCTGACCAGATAAATGCAGTGATTGGTGTATTCATTTTCAAGCCGCCTTAAGCTGTAGCGCATAAAATCCGGCTGGGTACCCACAACAAGCCGGCATCCGGACACACTTTTTTCCCTTCGTTCCCACTCCTCCATTTTTTTGATAAAGCTACTCATGTCATAATTCCTTCTCTGGGAAGGATCCATGTTGTCCTGCCAGAAAATCAGGGAATCCAGGTCAAACAGGTAAACGGAATTGATATCTTCCCTTATGGTAATCAGTGAGGTGTATAATTTTCTCAGATATTCCACACTTTCAAGCTGTTTGGCATACTCGTAGGAATTATAGGACTTTAATATTTCCTGGGTCCTTTCATCGGAATAGGTCATGAGGGAAACACGTCCCATATCCTTCAGCTTGTTATCTATGGAACTCAGCGTATTGGAAATATAAACATTCATTTTCTGCTTTTCATTCCCCAGCGTCAGTTGATAATTGATGGATACGGTTGCAATTATCAGGGTGATGAAAATCAGTAGAATAATGCTCACATTCATCCATGTAATCTTGGCGCTGAGGCTCTTTTGGATCCGAAGTTTGTAAAGAATGCCTTTCATGCTTCCTCTTTTCGGGACTGCTTATCCTTTGATGGCTCCCTGTGTCAGTCCGGCGATTAAAAATCTGGAACCAAAGATGTAAAAAACTGCAATCGGACTCAGACAGATGACCAACGCCGCATACATAACTTCCAGAGGGAAGCCCTGTACTCCTGCCGTCTGTGTAAAACGCAGCGGGACTACCGAAATCGGCTGCAACGATGTATCATTTATAAAAATCATTGCCATCTGCAGCTCGTTCCAGGCGGAAAGAAATGTCTGAATCAGCACAAAAGCAAGTCCGGGTACGGCGATAGGCATCATGATGCTTGTAAAAATCCGTCCCTTTCCCGCGCCGTCAATTCGGGCGGATTCCATTAATTCATTGGGCAGCGCATCAAAATAATTTTTCAGTACCATCAAATTAAAGCAGCAGTTCAGGGTTGCGTACGGAAAAATCAGGGAAAAAGGGGTATTATTTATTTTAAGCCCTTTTACGATTTGAAACAATGGGAAAATCAATGCAGAGGTCGGTATCATCATTCCCGTTAAAAGCATATAGTAAATCGCCTTTTTGAAAGGAAAATCCAGCTTGGAAAAGGCAAAAGCCGCCATTGCCGCCGCAGCAGATACAATGACAAGGGTGCCGAAAACAACCGCGATGCTGGTAAGGAAATTGGGCGCCAGATTTACCGTTTTAAAAACCCGCACATAATTATTGATGCCCCTTCCCTGAAAGGAGCGGATTACCATGAGCACCAGCGGAAACAGGAATACCGCGGTAGCCGCCAGACAGATCAGCTGTCCGGTTATTTTAAAAAGTAATGATTTTCTCATCAGCCTGCCAACTCCTTATCCTTATCATTCCGATAATAAAATTTCAGCTGTATCAGCGTTATTATCATTGCAATTAGAAACATCACAACTACAATTGCGGAGGCGGGACCCTGCTTAAACAGATTAAAGGACTGTTTATAAATATAGGTGGAAAAGAATTCCGTTGCATAATTGGGTCCTCCCTTCGTCAGCACATAGGGAAGATCAAAGCATTTCAGCGATCCCAGCATTCCCATAATGAAAAGCGTATAATGGGTGCCACGAAGCAGCGGAAAAGTGATTTTCACAAACTGCTGTATCTGCCCTGCGCCATCAATGGTCGCCGCTTCATAAAGATCCTGAGGAATATTCAGCATGTTTGCGTAGTACATCAGCATACTGTAGCCGGTCCACTGCCAGATATTTACGAAAATAATACATACCAGCGCCCATTTAGGATCGGCCAGCCACTGCTGGCAGAAGCCGTCCAAATGAAGGAACCGCAGGAATACATTCAGATATCCCCTGTTTGTTTCGAAAATTTTGGAAAAAACATTTCCTACAATTGCAGGGGTAGCAATTACCGGGATATAAAAGATAATCCGGTAAAATTGCGAAAACTTAAGCCGCCTGATAAAAAAATTGGCAAATACCAACCCGAAAAATGCCTGGATGATTATGGTGAACAACGCAAAAACAACGAAGTTTTTAATAATCTTACGCATAATCGGATCACGAAGAACCGTTTTGTAGTTATCGAATCCCACAAATAATTTTTCGATATTAATCCCATTCCATTCAAAAAAACTGATAACGAAATTGTAGCATATGGGATAGACAATAAATATCAGAAACAATATTATGATGGGAAGGATAAACAGGTAGCCTGAATAATCTTTCTTTTTCACGGTTGCCCTTCCTTTCAATACAGCGGCGCCCATGTCCAGGCACCGCTGTGGGTATTATAGTTATCGGGACTGTGTCTGAGAGGCGGCCTCAATTGTGGCAGCCGCTTCTTCGGGTGTGGCTTCTCCTAAGGCAAGGACCGTCAGTTGGTCACTGATTATCTGTTTCAGATCCGCATAAGCCATTTCACGATAGCCGCCCAGATTATTTTCAGCCTGTTCCAATATGTAAGCCAGGTTGTCAAGCCCATCCTGGTTCATTCCCTGTACCTTCAGATCCAGATCTTTTCTGGAAGGACAATAGGAAAAATAATGGTTTATCAGTATATCCTGTCCCTCATGCAGCATGAAATCGATAAAGGTCCAGGCCGCATCCGCATTCTTAGTGTTTTTATTCATGCAAAGACATACGTCAACAGAAGCCGTAACCGGACAGATCTTACCGTCGTTATTCCAGTCAATCAGAAAAATATCATGGTCCGCGCCTTCCGAATTGAATACCTTATCCTGGTCCGGATCACCGCTTACATAAAAGCCAGCGGCCCAGGAACCATTCTGTATCATGGGAATGCTTCCTTCTTTTTCAAAAAGGTCTGAGGTATCATTATAAACACCCACACCTAACGCTCCGTCCTGAAAAATCCCTTCCGTAAAGCAGGACTGCCAGATTCTGAAGGATTCCACCAAATCAGGATCTGTAAAAGGTGTTTTTCCCTCAATTGCTGAGTACAGCTTTTCTGAATTGATATCATTTGCCATGCTCATCCATGTATCGATGTTAATCCAGGCATCTTTAGCTCCGATGGTAAGCGGATATTGTCCGTTCTCCCTGAGAACCCGGGCGCATTCTTTCAGATCGTCATAGGAGCCGGGGATTTCCAGGCCATATTCCTTCAGCATATTTACATCCGCCCAGGTAAAACCGGCGTAGGTAAGTCCTAAAGGAAGGCCGTAATAGTGCCCGTCCTCGTTCAGGAGATCCATGCAGAAGTCCATGTATTGTGACTGCCAGTCGGAGCCCCAGAAGTTTTCCGCATATGGAGTCAAATCCATCTCAAAGTCTCTGAATTCCTTGATTGTTGCACCTGTCTGCATTCCGAAAACATCGGCTCCCTCGCCGCTTGCCAGATCAATTTTCAGCTTTTCCACATGATCAGTATAGGGCATATAAACATGATTTACTTTGATGTTGGAATACTTTTCCTCAAAAGCTGCAATGACCTCATCAATAGCTGCCCCTTCACCCGGATTCCATGTCTGGAAATTGATTGTCACCTGCTCCTGCGTTCCTTCGGACTGAGCAGTATCTTTACCAGTGCCCTGCTCAGGCGCTTCGCTTCCCGCGTTCCCTCCTGTCTGGGCAGGGCTGCTTCCGCAACCTGCCGTCAGTGAAGCCGCCATAAGAATTGCTAACACCATACATCCTAACCTTCTCTTCATAACGAATTCCTCCACAATTCAATATATTTGTTTTTTGTTGACAAAATTATTATATAAATTTATTTTGTGCACTTATACCCATTATTTATTGAAATATGTGTTATTTTTTTAGATTTTTATAAGCTGGTGATTGCGATTAATTGGTCGCATTGTAAAATTGCTTATAATACAGCCTTTTTGCATATTGTAAGCAAACATTTTTATGAGGCGGGAGTTGATATTTTGATAGAGATATAATACAGGCGGATATGTGATATTCTGATGGCGGTATAATCCAGACGGACAAATGATTTTCAGCAGATGAATGTATAATGCAAAAAATACCGGTTCCATTGTCAGGGAACCGGCATTTTTTACCACCTCCGGCGGCAATATTTTTTCTGCCTTTCTGTAGCCCATTCTGCCCTCCTGAAAAGTCAAATCCCCCGCAGTAAGCTGCGGACATTTGATTCCCGCGACAGAAGCCAATTGGATATATAACCTGGCAGTGTTCACTGCATATCCGGCCGGCCTGCCGTCCGCGGGAATAGTTTCCCGGATGAGCAAAGGCTATTACAAGTCTTTCATATTATATGATTTATTGTCTGCAATAGCATATCCAGCTCATTGCTACATCCTTCCTTCCGCCCTGGCCTTTGCCGCCTTCAGTATTTCCACGAAGGCATCGGCCTTGGATACCGCCTCAGCGCCTATTCCGGATTTCGTACTCACCACCCGGTTGGTCAGAAGGGTCGGCATGGATATTTTTTTACCATCCAGATAAAAAACAAAACGTATCCCTGTCATGGCGGAAGCGATTGTTTCAATACGGTCAATGCGGGAGGCATTGAAAATCTGGATTTTAAAAGGATTGTAGGAAGAAATGAAGCCAATCATGCCGTTTGTCATGTCGATATAGAGAATTCCGCCTCTCCCCTGAAAAGAGCTGTCAAATCGGTAAGGAAGCGCGTCAACCTCCTTCGCCGTCTTTTTTACAAACAGGCTTGAAAAATTACCCCATGCAATCAAACTGCGCAGCTGTCTTCCCTTTAAAATCCAAAGCTTCCAGCTCTTTTGCCAAATCAGGGCAAAAAAGGTAAGGTGTTCATTCAAAGCCTTTCGTAGTTTTCTTCTCCCCATCCGGGAAGTTTGTGTTCGAAGGCCTCTTCCCAGGCCTTTTTGTTTTCATTAAAATAGTTCATTTATTTTCTCCTGTTTTCTAATATCACCAAACCTTCGGCCGGTAGCGCATATCTGTGACCGTATAAACCGTAATAAATGCCTCCGGGTCCTCATGGTTAATATAATTCATCAGCTTCTGGTACTCGCTTTTATTTACAATAGTAATGATTTCATTATGCTTTTCCAGATTGTAAGCGCCGATTGCCTCATAGACGGTAGCGCCGCTGTGCAGGGTATTGATAATAAAATCTCTCAGCTGTCTTTCTTTTTTTGTGATGATGCAGACCCGCCGTTTTACATTCTGCCCGAAGATAAAATGATCCAAAATCATGCCGTTCAGGTAGGTTCCCAGGATGCTGAGGATTACCGTCTTTTTGTCATAAATCAGGGCGGAGGAAAGCGCCACGCACATTCCGGAAAGAGACATAGCCTTACCCAATTCCATATGCAGGTACTTATTCATGATTTTAGCTACAATATCCAGCCCGCCGGAAGAAGCATTTCTGTTGAATAAAATACTCAGCCCGATGCTGACTACGAAAATATAGCAGACCACATCCAGCTCCGCGCTGCCCGTCATTGACTGGTTATCCGGCAGTACCCGTTCAAAAATGCCTAAGAATACGGGCAGAAGAATGCTTGTGTAGACCGTCTTGACACCAAAGGTCTTTCCGCAGGTAAAGAAACCAATCACCAAAAGTATCACATTTAAAATCATTGTGATGGCTGATATGGATAAGGGAACAAAATTGGAAAGCACTATGGCCAATCCGGAAATACTGCTCACCGAAGCATGGCTGGGTATTAGGAAAAAATATACCGCCGCCGAAATAACGGCTACCGCTGCTGTCAATACCAGCATTTCCATAAACCATCCTGCCTGTTTTGCCTGCTTTTTTTGATTCTTTTCCATAGTTCCATTCTCCTTTTACCTGCTTTTTTCAGGACGCTTCCTGAAAGGAACGATTAAAATGTTCCCTTTTATTATCATTCATTTTTACCCTTCCGTCAATTCCAGCCATTCCTCCATTTTTTCATCAATCTGGTTTTCCAGTCTTTTTTTCTCAGCTTCCAGCTCCAGCAGCCGCTCATAATCAGTTCCTGCCGCAGCCGTATCGGCCTCGCAGGCGTTTTTTAATTTCTCCAGCATCCTGATTTCCTGCTCCAGCTGCTTCTGGCGGTATTGGTTCCGTCCGCTTCCTGTCGCAGCCGGTTTAGCCGGGACAGTGTTTGTTTCCCACCTCCTTTCCGTTTTCTTTTCCGTTTCCTGAGCGGGCGCACTTGGCATGGCGGCTCTTTTTGCCTTTTCCTGCCGGTAATATTCATAATTGCCGGCATAGCTGCAGGCGCCCGTTTGCGTGATTTCCACCATCCTGTCAGCCATTTTGTTCAGGAAATACCTGTCGTGGGATACAATAAGAAGCGTCCCCTTAAATTGTTCCAGCGCTGTTTCCAGATTTTCTCTGGAAAGAATGTCCAAATGGTTGGTTGGCTCATCCAGTATCAGGAAATTGATGCCCTGGCTATTTTCTCCGGGAGTATACACCCCGGTCTGCATCAGCCTGGCCAGATAAAGTCGGCTTTTCTCGCCGCCGGACAGATTTTCCACCTTTTTAAAAACACTTTCACCGGTAAAAAGATATCTGGACAGTTCTTCACGTGCCTTGCCCTCCCCGATAACCAATCCATCCCGAAAGGCCTCCAATACGGACACATCCTCCCTGGGGAAATGCACCTGCTGCGGCAGATAGCCGATTCTGGCGCTGGCGCCCACACGGATGCTCCCTGCGTCTGCCGGAAGCTCTCCCAGTATCATACGGAGCAGCGTTGTCTTTCCGCACCCGTTTCTTCCAAGCAGAGCCACATGTTCCTGATAATACACCTCCAGATCGAGATTGGAAAAAAGCTTTTTATTACCAAAGCTTTTTGCAACGCCTTCCAACAGCAGAACATCCTTTCCGGAACGCTCACCCTCCTCAAAAGTTACCCGCATTCCCGGGCCCTCGTTTTTCGGACGCTCCACTTTTTCCATCCGATCCAGCCTCTTCTGCATGGAAGCCGCCCGCTTATACATACTCTCATTATCAGCCTGCGCGGCCCAGGAACGCATATCCTTGATTGCCTTTTCCATAGCCTTAACTTTCTTCTGCTGTTCCTTGTAAGCATCCAGCTGCCGCTGCCTGCGCCGTTCCTTTTCCTCCAGGTAATAAGAATAATTCCCCAGATATTCCACGGCCGTCCCGTCCTCTACCTCCAGGATTCTGGTAGCCGCGGCATCCAGAAAATATCTGTCGTGGGAAACCATAAGCACAGTCCCTTTATAGTTCTTCAAATATTCCTCCAGCCACTGCAGCATGGACATATCCAGATGGTTCGTAGGTTCATCAAGCACCAGGATATCCGGATTCTGCAAAAGGACCTTTGCCAGGCAGGCCAGCGTCTTTTCTCCTCCGCTGAGCGTCCTGAACTCCGCCTCCAGAAATTCGCCGGACAGCTTAAGCCCCGTACAGATACGCGCAAAACGCTCCTCCATTTCATATCCGCCGCCTGCCTCATACCTTTCCTGCAAAAGAGTATATTTTTTCAAAAGAACATCAATATCCTCTTCGCCCCCGGAACCTGCAGCATTCTCCAACGCTCTTTCCAGCGCCTGCATCTGCTCCTGCAGCATTACTAACTCGCAAAAAGCCTGCTCGCACACCTGCCTTACCGTCATTTTCTCTTCATAAACAGGCATCTGCTCCAGATAACCTGTCACCGCATTTTTGCGGATGGATACACATCCTTCATCCGGCGCCTCCACTCTGGTAATCAGCTTCAGAATGGTGGATTTCCCGCAGCCGTTTTTTCCAATTACGGCCACCCGCTCATCCTCCTGCACCTCAAAGGTAATGTTTTCAAGCACCAGCTGTGCTCCATAATACTTTTTCAATTGACTGCATGATAACTCTATCATTTTTACTCTCCTTCTTCCCGAACCGGCCCACTCCCCTCATCCTGCCTGAGCCGGCTCCAACGCGCCTGTCACACGTTCTGCCGCCATAAAAAAAGCACCAACAGGCTGCCATAATTTACCGCAGCCTGCCAGGGCCTCTCCTTCTGTATACGATAAACACCCCGCGGCCCCGCACAAAAAAATGCAAAGCCCTGCCGGCTGTTCACCATATCCATCCATATAATCCTCAGATATACAAAAAAAGACCCGGGGAGCAATACCGCCCGGATCCTGATATCATTCTATAATTTCTCGATCGCCGCTTCCCGCACTGAAAAAATACGGAAAACCAAGTTCAGAAATCACTTACCCTGCCGCACAAAACGCGGCCTCCGGTTTCGGTTGCTCACTTCCTGATATGCAATTTTGGGCAGACTCCACCTGTGATCCGGAATAAACATGTATAATTCCGCACATAGATATCGGCAATCTGTCTAAAATTGTATGACCAGGAACAAATCCGACCATCTTTCTTTCCTTCCTCTGCAATCTTTGTGTTTTATAATAACATGACATAACAATAAAAGCAAGCCGAAATCTCAAACTCTTCGACAAACGAAATCCAGTCCCTACAGCTTTTCAAGCCGTTCGCACACGCGGTCTATGTCCTGAGCCTTCAGAAACCGTCTGTTATGGCGGAATATATCCGCCACAGCCGCAGAAAGCGCATAAACAGGCAGGGCAAAACGGTTTTCTCCCATATATCCGGCCGTAGCCAGTAAGCCCGCCTTTCCGAAGACCGCAATGGAATAATAAGGAAGCCAGGGCATGTCTTTAAACTCCCACTGCATCCGGTCCAGAATCCGCTTATTTTCCAGGAAAGGATTATACAGATAATTGCGGCAGGAAAGAAACCAGCTCTCCCGGAAGGACTGTATCCAGTAACGCCCTTCCGGATTGCCGGAGATCACTCCCGGGAAATTCCCGGAATAAATTACATAAATACCTGATTCATGGATCATCACCACATCCGCACCGCCGGTCCGGCCCAATTCATCCGTCAGACACAGATCTGTCAGAATCCTTTTATATCCGGCCACAGGCCTGAGAATATCCAGAATCTCCTCCGTACAGGTTTCCCTTTTAGTAAAGGAGCATTCATAATAAGAGCTGTGACTGTACTTTACATCATAGGGATTATAGGAGGCTCTTTTTTTATACATATAAATAAACAACAAAATTAAAACGAGTAAGCTCAGCATAATTTCCGCCGCTTTCCTCCTGCACTAACGGTACAGGACGTAATCCTGCATTTCTCTGATAAAACCGGCGCCGGACAGCGCGCCGGCCCCTTCTGCGGGATAATCCTTCACAACAATCCGTTTCAATCCGGCAAAAATACGCTTCTGCCGGAAATCCTCCGCAAACAGCTGCATGAGCGCAAGGCATTCCTCCGGCGGACATCCGCCGAAAAAGCGGAGTGTTTTTCCCTGCCGCTCCATGACCGCAATGGGATTTCCGCCCTTCATGGCAACCAGGGTTCCGGGAATGCAGGTAAAGCCTTTCCCCTCCTGATGCGTCAGCACCTTTCCCCAGATCTGCGCCGGATCAGACGCATTCAGCCATTTTATTTCCTGCTCCGGTTTTTCCAGGGCCAGTACTGTACTGTGAAAATCCTTTTCCCGGATAAACTGTGCCCCGGAAAGACCTTCCACAAAATACCCCCTGCGGACCTGGCCCGTATATTCCCGGATACGCAGGACGGAAAGCGCCGCCTGCCAGGACATATTCCAGGAAGCCACAGTTTCCCGGCACAAAATAATGCTGCGGTCAAAGCAGCGTTCCCATTCCTGGCCGTTTGTTTCCTTCTGAGGCCTTACCACGTCCCAGCGCCCTGCCTGCAGAGCCATTACGCGCGCGTTCACCCGCTGCCTCGCGGTTGCTTTTTTTATTTTATCCCGGTCAAGCCACTGTCTGACGGGGACAAAGCTGTCCGCATATACAAGTCCCTTTTCCAGAAGGGAGAGCAGAATCCCGTGGGGAGATTCCCCTTCCAGCAGACCCTTCAGCGCCTGCATAAAGCTGGCGCCGCGCTTTAACAGAGCCTGGTAGATAATTTGTTCCTTTCCCGATAACGTTTCCAGATTAGGGGAAAGATCCGCTTCCCAGTCAGTGTTTTCCGGATCATCAAAGCGGAGCATACCGCCTTCCTCCATATGCCAGAAAAAGGTGCCTTCAGCTAAAATGGCGTCCAGCAGGGACTCTCTGTAGCCCTTCACTCTCGCCGGCAGAATAACGCTTTCCCATAATGACGCAGGGAAAGGGTGTCCTGCAAATATGGATAAGGTCCGTTCCAGCTGTTCCCCGGAAGGCGCATGAATACTCATTCTGGAAAGAAGCAACGCTTCATAGGAGGCGGCAGGCCGTGTCTGTATCTGGTTTCGCCTGTTTTTCAGAGTCTGCCTGCGGGCTCTGTCATACAGCTTTCCATGATAATACACACCTTCACTTTCCACGGCCTCTTCCCGGCAGACAAGCTCGTTCAGTATTTCCAGGGCTTCTGTTTCCGTCCAGAAATAACGCTGTGCCGTCTGCCAGGCGGTCTGCCCTCCCCGGTATCTGAGCAGCCGCCTGACAATGTGAAGCCGTGCCTGGACCGTCTCTGTGTCCGTTTCCGGTTTTGCAAGCGGCAGAAGTTCCCCATCCTCTGATTCACAGACGGAAAGCGCAAGGAGATACTCCTCCCTGTGTTCCATGGCTATCCACAGTCCGGGCTCAAGATATGCCGCCCGGTCCTGGGCAGCCAGACTTTCCAGCCACTCCACAGGGACCTCCAGTTCCCCGGCGGTAAGATCTCCTTCTGTCATCAGCAGGGTATGCAGCTGCTTTTCATCCTCCGGAAGATGGCGGCGTTGCTGCACATCCGCCAGTTCCTCTTTCCCTGCGGCAATCATCTGCGCCTGCTTCAGCTCATCCTCCACCGCAGCCTGGACTCCTCTGGTGGTGGGATAATAATCATACATGACCGCGGCTTCCTGTGCCCACTGCAGGGGAAGTGACATGGGAGAAGGTGTTTCCGAATGGAATTCGCGTACGCTGATTGCGCCGGATCGGATGTCATGAAGAATCTCCTTCACTCCCTCCGGATCCCAGATCTGTGTCAGGCATTCCCGCATTGTCTCCCGGATCAACGGATGAGCCTTCTCCAGGGACACTCCTCCGGAAGTATCCTTTACCAGCGTATCCAGCATTTCCGCACTGCGGAGACGCTGCATCCACAGAGGAAGCCTGCCGCTTTTTTTGACCCCCATCATCAAAGCCCTGCCGCTGTTATAACGGAAAGCAATACCGAAAATAGGCGTTGCCGGAAGAAGGGCTTCCAAAACAGGAACCACACTTTCCGGATCCACCTGATAAAGCAGGCCCTCCGGCATCCGCTCCTCTCCGTAGGAATATAGAAGGATGCCATCCTCTTCCTCCACACAGCCAACATTGATGCCGGCCCGCTGCCTGGCAGCCTGCTGCAGAAGCAGCGCAAGCGGCGCATTTACACGCTTGCCGAACAGGGAATGTATCATAATCTGCGCGTTGCCGGACTGATCCCGGAAATGCTCCACAAGAATCGTCTTATCGTCAGGCAGGCCATCCGTTGCCTGGACCTGTCTTTTAATAAAGCCAGCTGACAGATCAGCGGCCGCATCATCCAACCCAAGCCTGTTCAGCGCCTGAACCAGGGTCCCTTTCTCACAGGCCTCCTGCAATTCATGGTAAATACGGCCAAAGGCCTTACTGGTACGAAGATCCCTTCCTTTTAACTCTCCTTTCCAGAACGGCACTCTGGCTCCCTCCAAAGGCGCCTGGGCAACGGTGACCGAATCCCGGCTGATATCCTGAATCTTCCATGCAAAAGCGCCCAGCAGAAAACGGTCGCCCTTCTGGGATTCGTATACGAATTCCTCGTCTACCTCCCCCACCTTGACTCCATCGCCTGTACGTACTGTATAAAGACCTTTATCCGGTATGGTACCTCCGGCGGATACGGCAAGCATCCGGCTGTATCCGTCTCCCTCCACACGCCCGTGAATCCTGTCATATAATATCCTCGGGCGGACCGGAATATCCCTGTCATGCTCAAAATCCCCTGCCAGCATGCCAAGAACAGAGTGGACATCCTCCCTGGTTATTTCCCGGAAGGGATAAGCGCGCGGCAGGATTTCCATAACCTCATCCACCTCATAACCGCGGAAAGCCGCCATGGATACCAGATGCTGCGCCAGCACATCCAGGCAGCCTTTAGGCGGATTGGCATGCTCCACCCCGCCCCGCCTGGCCAGTTCTGCCGTCATGCCGCACCAAACGCCCTCAGGCGCTGTACGGGGAAAAAGATACATCACGCTCACCCGCCCCGGGTTATGCCCGGCGCGGCCCAGCCGCTGCATGGTGCCGGAAATGGTTTTCGGGCAGCCGACCTGAAGCACCTGGTCGATTTCTCCCACATCAATGCCCAGCTCCATGGAAGAGGTGGCGCACAAAAGGCGCAGGCTTCCGTCACGCAGCGACTGCTCCACCTCAAAACGCTGTTCTTTTGACAGGCTGCCATGATGAACCCTGGCGAAGCCGTCTCCTCCCAGAAGATTCACATAGTAAGCCAGTTTTTCCGCATAACGGCGTCCCTCCACAAAAGCGATGACGCTGCGGCTTCCCTGACAATGGCGGTAGACCAGCTCCGCCAGCTCTTCCCAGACAGGATCCTTGCGTTTCCCCTTAGCGGCATCCGCAAAGGGACTGGTTATCACAAGCTCCACTTCTTTTTTCATGCCTGGGGACACAATGGTTACCGGATCAGGCGACAGATAGGCCGCCGCCAGGGAAAGCGGTTCTATGGTTGCTGAAAGCCCGATGCGCTGCAGAGGCGCTTCGCAGATTTTATCCAGCCTGGCGACGGAAAGCATCAGATGCGCTCCGCGTTTGGTATCAATCATGGCGTGAAGCTCATCCAGGATAATGGCCCTGGCGCTGTTAAGCACAGACTGTCCTGATTTGCTTGTGAGCATCAGATACAGGGATTCCGGCGTGGTAATCAGAATGTGCGGCGGATATTTCACCATGCGCTGCCTGTCCCTCTGGGGCGTATCTCCGGTACGGATCGCCACGTCGATCAGATCGGTCCCGCCGCCGGAAATACCGTCCAGAGGACGGCGCAGATTTTCCCTGATATCGCCTGCTAGGGATTTTAACGGCGAAATGTATATCAGTTGCAGCTTCCTTGGAAGCGTCCCCTCTCTCGCCTGCTTCATCAGCCTGTCAATGAACACAAGAAAGGCGGAAAGCGTTTTGCCCGTTCCTGTGGGAGCTGATACAAGCGCATGCTTTCCTCCTGCAATCGCAGGCCAGGCTTCCTTCTGCACTTGAGTGGGTTCTCCCAGCGCAGCCGCAAACCAGTCCGCAGTTGTCTTATCAAAAATTGTCCGCATATCCGTCATTCATATTCCTCATTCATTACTGTAAAAGGGACTGACAGACGGATTTCGACAACAGTTCTAAAACTGAACTGCCGCCTTTTTCCTCTGTCTGCCGCTTTTTATTTATATTTCATCCGCTTCCTCTGCATCCGGATTCTCCGCACTATTTTCTTCCGGCACGCTGTTTTCAGAGATACTGTTAGCTGATACGGAATTTTCGGAAATTCCCGGAAGCAGCCGCCAGGAAGCTGTCACCTCCTGTCCAATAATCCGGGACGCCCATTCTTCTATTTTTTCAAGCTGCGCCTTATCCAGGGGAGTATCTGTCTGAAGGATAAGCAGGTATTTTTCCACAACCACCTTCTTCTCTTCATCCAGCCCTCCCAGCGCGGCACAGTCCAGGTCCTTGATCTGGGGATAGAAAAGGGGGAGTTCGTCCATCAGCTGTTCCTTCAGAGAGGCGCTGAAGGAAAACTGGGCATAGGCAGGCCAGTACAGCTCTGTTTTCTCTGACAATGCCTTGGTTTTTTCCTCATAATCCAGCTGGATTTCCTCTCCTGCCGCAATTTCCGAATTAATCAGGTTTTCCACCTCTTCCTTACTGATACCGCCCGTAAATTCCGTCTGCGTCAGGTACAGCTTCATGCCCTTTAGCTGGCTGTAATCTGCCAGAGACTGTTCGATTGCATCCCGTGTGGCGCTGTCCAGGCGCTTGCCCACCACAGCCACGCGTATGATTCCGTTCTGCGTATCCAGGCTTTTGGAAACCACCTGCGTCTCATCAAAATCAAACTGTTTGGAAATAAAGCTGCTAAACTGGCTGTTGACCGCGCTGGTATTGATCATCTGGTAGGCTAAATAGACGCTTGGCAGCACAGTGATAATCCCTACCAGCATCACATATATTTTCTGCTTGCGCAGCACCTTCCCAGAAATTTCCTGCTTTGCATGGACATGCATGATCTTGAGGACCACCACAGCCGAAAGGCAGATAAAAAAGCAGTTAATGAAAAAGAGGTACATGGCCCCGCCGAAAAACTTCCAGGAATGACGGGCGATGCCATAGCCCGCCGTACAAAGGGGCGGCATCAGGGCGGTGGCAATTGCCACACCGGGGATAACGTTGCTTACCTTTTCTTCCCTTGTAGTTCCGATAATTCCTGCAAGGCCGCCGAAAACGGCTATCAGGACATCCCATATGGTGGGCGAGGTTCTGGCCAGCAGCTCGTTGGACGGCGCGGTTATAGGCGACAGCATAAAATATACGGTGGATACCATCACACAGAACACCACCTGGAAGGCAAGCTTCATAAACGCATGTCTGACATATGCCATGTCATAGGTGGCAATCCCGTAACCTATATTCATGATCCCGCCCATGAGCGGAGAAATCAGCATTGCCCCTATAATAACCGCGGTGCTGTTCATATTCAGTCCAATGGAAGCGATAAACATGGCTAAAATCATAATGCACATGTTCGTTCCCCTCAGCTGCCCTCCGCTCTTTATTCTGTCCGCTATTTCCTCCTGAGATGCACAGTCCGTGTTCAGATTAAAGGTGTCGATCAATATTTTCCGCAGCTGGTTCATTTCGTGGTACCGCCTTCCATGGGTTTCTTTTATGTAATTTGTTATGAAAATAGTAATGTTTTGACTTTCCTATTATATCGCGTTCCGTGATAGAATCCAAACGAATTTTTAATATTTTCAGGAACTGTTTTTAAAATTTCCTGAAACTGTCCGGTCCCTTCACATTTGCTGCTTTCCTGACTGCCTTGAATACGCGTCATATATTTCCCCATTTATACATAAGGCCTTTCATCCCTGTAATAGACGGCATGTCCCTGATTATGCTTCAATCCTATGGAGCGGTAGATATCCTCTTCCGTCCCTTTCACAATATAGGCAACCGTAAAAGTATTTCCCAGTTTCCGGAGTTCTTCGGTAAGCAGGTTCCCCATACGGCCTGCAATCCCATATTTATCCTGTTCAATTACAGAACCGTTATTATATTTAAGATTATCCCCCTGAAGCTCACATTCCAGACAGAATTCCCGGATATCTGCCGATAATCCGTCAAACATGGCGCGTATCAGCCCGACCAGCTTGTCCTCATAAAAAGCGCCGACGATGTATGCGGGAAATTTTAATGGCTCCGGTATTCCGATCGGCTTTTTGACATACGCATTGGCAGCTTGCGCATCCGTTCTTCCAACCGGCATAAACAGCGTATCGAATCCTCCGAGTGAATTTCCCATAGGGTCTGGAAAAAATATAACTCTGTCTGGCATACCGTATTTTTGGCGCCCGACAAAATAGTATCGGTTATATTAGTAATATACAAATCAATCATCTCCGCTGCCTTCATCCCCAACTGACACATAAGCCCGTCCTCCCTGCTTTTCAGTTCGTTTCATTGATACCTATGCCTATACATTCCTTTCAGGGTTCCGGCAACTTGAATCTGCACGAGATGGAAAAACATCATTAAAACTATTTGATTGTGTCATAGACACACAGCATTACGGTACCGCCTGCCATCAGAGTATATTTGCATAATACCAGTTATAATACAGACAGAAACCAAACGACAGGTGCGCCTTGCGCAGAAAGGTAAAATATGAAGGAATGCCCTAACTGTCACGAACTGGTCGGCGACAGCGTAAAAATCTGTTTCAACTGCCATTATGATTTCAGCCTGAAAAGGGTGGTTGGCTTCAGAAAACACTGGAGAGCTATGCCCTTAACGGCTGGCATCTGCATTCTGTATTTACAAATGAAGTTTTTGTATTCTCCAGAAAGCTTGCTGCTTTCCCTTAATTTTATACAAAGAGATTAACATTGGAGATTTCTGCATCTCCCAGATAAGAAGCTACGCCGGCTAACTCCACACCATCGATAAGCTCTTCTTTTGTTATGCCCATCACGTCCATGGACATGGTACAGGCCACAAGGCGGACACCCTGGGCCATGGCCTGGCGCATCAGCTCTTCCAGAGAGCTTACGTTTTTATCCTTCATTACCTTTTTCATGAGCCTGGTTCCCATGCCGCACATGTTCATGTTGGAAAGCTTCAGCTTCCCTGTGCCCCTCGGCATCATCATTCCGAACATACGATCCAGGAACGGTTTTTTCACCTTTACCTTTTCCGGCTTACGCAGTGCGTTCAGCCCCCAGAAAGTAAAAAACATGGTAACCGGCCTGCCCATGGCCGCCGCCCCGTTGGCGATAATAAAGGCTGCCAGCACCTTATCCAGATCACCGTCAAAAACGATGATGGTCTTACCCTGGTTTTCGGCAGGATACTGCGTTGTTCCGGAACCGGACGGACAGGCGCAGCCTGACGCAGCGGTTCCCTCCGCGGAATTTTTGCACCCTTTTTCAATCGTAACCTTATTTTCACGGTTTTCTCTTTCCACGTTTACCAGCCGGTTTCCGGTTCTGCTGCACCAGGCCTGCACATCCCTGGCAAAGCCCATGTCTGTGGCTGTGACACAGAGCTGCTCCCCCTCTTCCATCTCTTTGAGCGCTTCATTTACCTTCATGATAGGCCCCGGGCACTGCATGCCGCAGCAGTCAAGGATCTTTATGCTTCTCTCCTTTTTCGGAAGGTTTTCCTCTTTCATCTGCGGCTCCTTTTGCGGAAGGCTTCCCGCATATTCTTTGTAGTGATAGGATTTATAAAAGGCGCTGCCGCCCTCCAGGACCCGTACCTTCAGAAAGCCGGACTGCTGCAGGATGCGGGCCGCATTGTAGGAACGCACGCCGATGGCGCAGTAGGGAATAATCAGCTTTGAACGATCCAGCTCATCCAGCCTGCCGCGCAGCTCTCCCAGGGGAATGTGTACGGAACCCGGAAGCGCGAAAACCATGCGTTCCACATTTTCCGTGATATCCAGGATCTGGTAAGTGTCCTTCGCAGCCTCATCTGCCTGCAGCTTTTCCAGTTCACGGACGCCTATGAAGGAAACCAGCCCGTTTCTCACATTTTCAGCAACAAAGCCGGCCATATTTACAGGATCCTTGGCGGAGGAATAGGGCGGCGCATAAGCCAGCTCCAGTTCTGCCAAAGCATCTGTGGTGCCGTGCAGACGCATGACGGAGGCAATGGTATCCACTCTTTTATCCACGCCGTCCTGACCGATGATCTGCGCGCCTAAAATCTTTGCCGCCCCATCAAAAACGAGTTTCAGCGTCATGGGAACCGCGCCGGGATAATAGCCTGCATGGGATTTCTGCTGAATCAGTATTGTGTCATAATCCCGGCCCTTCTTTTTCCCGGAGGCGAGGAGCGTCTTTTCATTGATTCCCACGGCGGCAGCCGTCAGGTCAAAGCATTTCGCCACACTGGCGCCCAGGGTCCCTTCATATACTTTTTTATCACCTGCGATGTTGTCCGCACAGATTCTGGCCTGCTTGTTTGCCGGGCCGGCGAGGGGGATCATGGTTTTATTACCCGTAGTAAACTGAGTCACCTCAATCACATCTCCCACCGCATAAATGTTGGGGACGCTGGTCTGCAGATGGCCGTTGACCACAATGCCTCCCCTTTCGTTCAGCGCCAGGCCTGCATCGGCGGCAAGCGCGCTGTTAGGACGTACACCGATGGAAAGAATGACCATATCCGCGTTTACCTTCCTGCCGCCAGACAGCAGGATTTCCACCTGCCCGTTCTCCTGTCCGAAGCTCTTAACCCCATCCTCAAGCAGCAGCCTCACACCGTTCAATTCCATATTTTCATGGAGCAGTTGGGCCATTTCATAATCCATGGGAGCCATTACCTGGTTCTGCATTTCTATAATGGATACTGCAAGCCCTGCCGCATGAAGGTTTTCTGCCATCTCCACCCCGATAAAACCGCCTCCGATCACCGCTGCGCTGCGGGGATGGTTTTCCTGCACAAAGGCTTTGATCCGATCTGTGTCGGCGATATTCCACAGGGTAAAGATATGTTCTCCGTTAATTCCCGGAATACCGGGCTTCAGCGGGGATGAGCCTGTGGCGATAATCAGGTGATCATAGCTTTCCTCATAGGTTTCTCCCGTAAGCAGGTTTTTTACCGTTACCTTATTTTCTTCGGGCCGGATGGCGGTTACCTCATTCTCCACCCGGACATCAATATTAAATTTGCTCTTCATTCCTTCCGGCGTCTGAAGCAGAAGCGCCTCCCTGCTTCGGATTATATCTCCTATATAATATGGCAGCCCGCAGTTGGCAAAGGAAATATAACCGCCCTTCTCCAAAACCACGATTTCCATGCCCTCATCCCTACGGCGTAGTCTTGCTGCTGCTGTGGCCCCGCCGGCCACACCGCCGATAATCACTGTTTTGCTCATAAAAAATACACTCCTTTACAGTAAGCTGATGGACTCATCTTACCTTATGGAGTGTATTTCTTCCGTAACCAGGTCACATAACATACAGGGGCCCCTGCGCCCTTCATCATTCGGAAAAAGATACGTTTGACGGCTGATTGATTCTGCTGCCATACACACCCTTCCTGCCGCTACTGCCTGGCTAGCTCCTTCAGCCGTTTCTTATCTTTCAGCCGGACCCTGCCCCGGCCCAGCTCCACCATACCTTCATTTTCAAAATATTTAAGCATCCGTGAAACAACCTCACGCGCGCTTCCCGTATATTTGGCGATCTGGTCATGGGTCATGGTCAGCGTATCCTTTCCTGTCTTTGCGGACTCATCTATGAGAAAAACTGCCAGCCTGCGGTCAAAGCTCATGAACAGGATCTGCTGCATCGTCCACATCACATCGGAAAAACGTTCTGTGGTCTGCTTATAAATAAAATTTTCCACATATATATTTTCATCGGAAAGCTTCTTAAAAACAGCGGTGGGGATGACAGTTACCCTGCTGTCTTCCTCTGCGTCAATGAGAATCTCAAAGGTGATTTCCTGCATAAAACAGGATGCACTAAGAATACAGGCCTCTCCCTCTTCAATACGGAAAAGCGTGATATCCCTGCCGTCCTCTGACTGGATATATACCCGCAGCGCTCCTGCCTGCACAAGGATTACCCCCACACAGTCCTCCGAAGCCTTGTGAATGAAGCTTCCCCTGGAATACGTCATCTCAGCGGCGCTGCGGCAGATACTTTCCATTTCCGCAGCAGTCAGCTTCTCCCAGAAAGGGAAAAAATCTTTCAACTGCCCACATTTTTCCTTCTCCATATATTCTCCCCTTTCCCGGCTGTTTCCTGCCGATATCTGAAAAAAGTCCCGATAAATGAAAAGGGACCGCCGCAGGCGATCCTATTTCACCGGTACGAACTTCGCCTGGTTCATCAGCGGATGCTCCAGGGAAATCGCCCCTTTATTCGGGCAGGCCATTACACAACTGCCACAATAATAACATTCTCCCGGATAAATAACAAGAGGGTGCTTTCCCCTGACCGGGTTTGGTATCATAATATCCACCTGGCATACATCGGCGCAGCGGTTGCAACCGACACACAGGCTTTCGTCAAACTTCAGCGGCCTTGCACTGCAGGGCACTACGGAAGCCGTCAGTTCCTTTTCCATGCTCGCTTCTCCTTCTACCGTAATCTGCCGCCAATATAATCCTGGTTCCGTTTTTCATATTCCTCTTCCACATCCCCGAAATATCCAAGCGGCACTCTTCCCTTCACGGCTTTCCCGTTTTCCTGGCGGATGGTGATAAAGCATTTGTCGGCTTCCGGGTCCATCTGCGGATAATCGCTTCGTTCAAAGCACAGAGGCTTTGAGCTGGATTCCCGGAACAGACATGCCTGCAGAATCATTTTTGCAACCTCTAATATATCAAACACCTCATGGGCGCGCATCAGCTCATGCGGGTTATCCGCCTTTACCAGGGGAACCGCTTCCTTCTCATAGCTGTTTAAGAGGGCCAGCCCCTCCTCCAGGAGAGCGCTGCATTTTATTCCGCCGCAGTAGTTCTGCATGGCCTTGGAAACCGCCATATTCAGCTCCCTCCAGTCCATGCCGTCCTCCACGTAAAGCGGCGCATACAGGCGTTTTTTTTCCGCTTCGATTTGCTGCCTGTCTGGAACTGCCAGTTCCACATCTTCTATGGAATCCGCAGCCTTTCTGCCCGCATAATATCCGGTTGCGGCAGCAAAACCACAGCAGTCCGAGGCAAAAAGCTGATCCCCGGCAGCATAGATCCCGTCAATATTCGTTTTCAGATCCCAGTCATGCATGATGCCGCCGGGCGCGCCGAACAGCTGCCGTTCCTGAGCCAGAAAAGCCGCGGACTGCCAGCCGTTTCCGTAGCTCTGCAGCATATGCTTTTCCGGGTCAAAGCCGCGTTTTGTATAGTTTTCCAGAATCGGGATCTTGGTTTTTCCCTCTTCGCCTACCATCATGCCCCAGATAACCTTGCGTTCCATTTCAGGCATCCGGCTCAAATCCGCATAAAAAGGAAGCTGGTAGCCGCGTTTTATCAGTTCGTCAAAGGGCAGGGTTTCCGGTCCTCTGTATTCATATTTCGCTTCGTCAATTACGCCGCCCTTGAGGAAGAATTTCTGCCCGGGCGCAGGATAATAACGCTCTGATACGGTTTTCAGCTCCTTGCCGTCCCGGTCCACATAAGGGATTTCCACGCCCCTGGCATCCACCATGGTGGCCGCGTACCAGGTATTGTGGTTATTTCCGGTGCCATAGGGAGGAAAGCTCCGGCCGGCCGCTGAAAACTCGCCCTTCACCGATTTTTCCATCATGGTAAATTCGATCCCGGCCCGGTATCCCATGGCATGGCCGCTGCCGATGCTCTGGGTGGGACGGAATTCGCACAGTCCAACCAGGTCAGGATTAAAAAGCCATACCCTGGCGGGACGCGACATGGTGAGTATTGTGGCCTTTGCCCTGAAAATCATGAATTTACCGGTACGCACATTCATGCCCAGCGCGCCTGTCCCTCTTTTTTCCCCATTTACCACGGCCGTCAGCAGGGCTGTGGCTTCCGTTCTGTCATAAACGGCCACACCAAGCTTTTTCAGCTCACGGTACAAAGCAGGCTTGAAGGTACTTCCCCACACACGGAGCGTAAAACGGTTTTTATAATCATAGGCGAACATGAGCCTGGTTTCTTCATCCCTGAACTCTGCGCCCTTGAACTCATCCTCCGTGTCCCGCACCTTTCCGCCGAAGCTTTCCATATCCAGCAGACGGTCGTAGCCCTCCCTGCATTCGATATAGTGGGCGATACCGTTGCTGTAATAATCCTGCTCTTCAATATAAGCCTCTGCGATTTCCTTGGGAGTCACCCGGGAACAGGGATTGGTACAGGCGGATTCCCAGTGGTCATCTTGCGGTAAGAAGCCCTGCCAGAATCAGTCCGCCGCCGCAGCCTATAGAGTAATAGATTCCGGGCCATACGCCTTCGTTGTAGCCATTGGTCGCGCTGCTGAGCACGATCCCCACGCCGATTTGAACTGCTGCAAGGGTGATTGCCGTCATCGGCGCATTCAGCTTCCGTCCTGCCACCAGGAAATCCGAGGCCTTCTTATTTTTTCTGGATGCATAGATTCCCGTGCCGATCATGACCAGGAAATACACCACACAAATTGTTACAATAACTGTGTTTCCCCCCATAATTTCTGTCTCCTTTAGATGATTTATCTTGGGTTTTGCTTCGCTGCTTTTTGTGCGCTTTATTGCGCACACGCTTTAAAGCAGTAAAGCCATATTATTGTAACATTCCTGTACAAGGAAAGCAAGTCATTTTTCATTTCTTTTGCCTGCTTTGTAACAGTTCAGCCTTCGGCCGAACTGTTACTGCATCTGCCCATGATAAGTCGCCTTCGGCGAGGGGCGGATGCCTGCTGCCACTACGTTTTCGCACGGTTTGCGCAGTGAATGCGCAAACCTGCCTGAACTGTTACCCTGCTTTTTCGAAAGCTGAAGCTCCGTTTTTTTCTTATCCGCCATGAAATTAACCCATAGGCCTGAAGCCGGCGTTCTCTGCTATCTCCTGTTCCCGGAACAGACTGCGGACGGTCTCCTCATAATCGCACAGACGCTGCGCTTTCCTGATCTTTTTTACATATTTTTCAGAGTTGGAAAACAGGCAGCCCAGATAGTACCATAATTCCTTCATCCGGAACAGTACATCCCGTTCGCCGGAAAGCACCTCTCTGTAATCCTGTTCCAGCCGTTCAAGGAAACGCTTTATTTCCTGCTTTCCTGGCCGCTCCTCTCCCGCCAGTTCTCCCGGCAGGCCGGGATTTGCCAGGATTCCCCTGCCCAGCATTACCGTTTCAGTCTGCGGAAAGGCAGAGGAAAAACGGAGGTAATCCTCTGCGGTAAAAATGTCCCCATTATAAACGACCGGATTCCGGCTTAATTCCTGCGCTTTCCCAAAGGCCTCCCAGTCGGGCTTATTTTTATAATAATCCGTCTGTACCCTGGGATGGATAATCAGCTCCTTTAGCGGAAATTTATTGAAGATTTCCAGTAAAAGGCCAAATTCCTCCGCTCCCTCCAGCCCCAGCCTGGTTTTCAGGGATATCTGCATATCCAGAGCTTCAAATACTTCCGCAAGGAACCGTTCCAATGCTTCCCTCTCCCTCAGAAAACCTGCCCCTTTTTTCTTGGACACCACGGTTCCCGAAGGGCAGCCCAGATTCAGGTTCACCTCCCGGTAGCCATATTCGGCAAGCTTTTTGGCCGTGCGGATAAAATCCTCCGCTCTGTTGGTCAGAATCTGCGGAACTACATACATCCCCTGATTGTGCTCCGGCAGAATATCATTCCGTTCTTTGGAATTCAGGGTCTTGTCCTGCTTCGGCGCAATAAAGGGTGTAAAATACTTGTCCATGGGATGGAATATACTATGGTAGGCATTCCTGTATATGTAGCCTGTAATTCCTTCCATGGGGGCAAAATATAATTTCATTTCTGTTTTCCTTTCTGCATTGATGTATCCTGTGACGTTAAACGGGCCGGAGAATTTTTCCCCGGTCCAATGTTTGATTTTGCACACAAAATTTCATTTCCCTATTATACTACGTTGTGTATGAATAAGGAAAGAAAAGAATCTTGCTTTAATTGCTCTGGCTTTGGCAGAACTACTGCTACTTATTTATCGTATCAACAACAGCCATCCCGCAGATTCTCGGGGCAGGCTGCCGGATGGAGAGCTCTGCGATATCATCACTGTCCCGGCCGCAAGCACCAGCAAAACCAACAGGGCCGCTATCAGATACAGGGAACGCATTAAACTGTTTTCACTTTCTCCCAAAAGCCCCAGCAGTGCCGTTCTGTGATACGCTCTGTTTTCCGGTGTATCTTCTCATATGCCGCCGTTAGCCTAAGATAGCTTTTCATAGGAATGCTATCACCGCCGCTTCTTTTCACTTCGTCGCTATTTTGCAGCTTTATCCCAATATACGGGACATCCTTTATTTCCTTCATAAGCGCCACCTTCTTTCAAGGTAAAACATAGCAATGAAAAATGACTTTTAAGTGAATCCCAGCTTATATAAGGGGCAAAAACGTTCAAATCAATGACGTTTACGATTTGATTGACGTCCTGGAAAGTATCGTTAAGGAGGAGGAGCAATAGCTTCCCCTCCTTAATTTCAGGTAGAATTTTGCTTACAGTGAAATACTGTTGCATCTCTGGAAATTTATTCTGCTTTCATAAGATATATCTTTTCCAGACTATAGTTATCAAAATCCATAATTCCATCTTTCACGGTATAGTTATTGGAAATGAACAAGGCTCTGCTTCCTGGTGTAAAACACATGGCGGCCCCATCGGGGAGTTCATACTGTGCACGCGTGGCAACAGCCTTCTGGTCTCCGATATTATAGGTATAAATACCATAAGGCCCCCAGATTAGCAGATCTGAGTTTGTCCCGGCTCCCATCGTATCAAAGGCTCCCACATCATCAGGAAGGACATTGCTGTATTTTTCATCAATTGTGAAGTTTTGTATATCAAAGCCAACTATAGTAGGGATCCATTCATGCCCAGCCATAAGCACTCCGTATACCTCTCCGTTTCTGGCCCGTCCCAGCCCCCGGACATCGCCGTCGTCACAGGTAATGCTGCCTGCCAGGGTGCAGTCTTCATTCAGAACCAGTATTCTCTGACTCTTCTTGGCGCCTTTCCATTCTGCCAGATAAATTCTGCCATCCTTATCTGCAGCAATCGCCTGATAAGGCATTTTCGTCCCACTGATTTGATTAATATCAGCCTTTTCAAGTTCCTCTCCCTCAGGCGACAGCTTCCACAGACAGGAGCGTACATTCTCAAAGGAACCATTTTCTGACTGGGTAAGAAGAAGGCAAAGATTCCCTTTTCCATCGCATGTCATCATGGAAATATCCATGCCGTCAGGCACCTGTACCTCTATTTGCACCGGCTTATCACTGCCAAGCTCCAGCTGATACAAGCATGCCTGACTTCCATTCGCTTTATTGCTTCTTTCTCCGATATAAAGAGTATTGCCGAAAGCTGCCGCAGCATCAATCCGCATTTCGCCACTGTAATTTATAACCTGATCCTGAGCCGTCAGCTCTATCTGTACCGGTTCATAGATTGCATTATACGCAGAACCATCCAGATCTCCGGCGGCAGCTTTGCTTTCGGCCTCATGTATACTAAATTCCCGTTTTTCCCGGAAATCAATAATTTGCAGGATTTCTTCATCATTCAGTTCTTTTTCCGGTAAAAAGAATGTGCCGCGCGATGCAAGGAAGGCGACTCCGTTCCCATCATATTCCGATGCAGCCTCTATTCGTTTCAATGTTCCCTCCGGAAATACGCCCTCGTTATAATATTTCTCATTCAGCTCTTCCATTTTCTTTTTTTCCGTATCGTTCAGCTCCCTGGAATAAAAATCAGCCGGTGCGGTATTCAGCGATGCCTGGAAATGACTTGATCTTTCAGCCTCATTCATAGCCTCCATCCGCTTCCTAACGTAATTAACCGCTGCCGTTACCGTAACAGACAGTGTTGCAGCCAATGCTGCCGCAAGTATTATCGCCTTCTTCCATGCAAACCGCCTTTTCTTCCCGTTGGGAAGTCCGCTCAGGATGTTTTCAATATGTTCGTCAAAGTTTTGGGGCAGCTTCGGCGTTCTGTCCGCTTCCTTTTGAGCCAGCTTCATTATTTTTTTATCAAAATTATCAATCATAGTCCGCTCCTTTCCATCCAGAATCATGCCAGCTGTTTCTTTAATATATCCTTAGCCCTGGACATCCTGGATTTAACGGTTCCCTCCGTGATATGGAGAATTTCACTGATTTCCTTTATTTTCATTTGATCATAATAAAATAAAAATGATTACGGAGCGATATTTTTCATCAAGGGTTAATATAATGTCCCACAGTTCATCGTATTTATCATTTTGTGTCATTCCATACCGACTCACATCCTCAGTCAGTTCCACCCTTTTCCTTTTCCGGAAAATATGTTTTGCTTCGTTTGCGGTAATCATCATAATCCATTGCCTGAACTTATCGATCTCCCTTAAAGAATCCAGATGCTCATAGGCTTTTATCACCGCTTCGCCTACCGCATCCATTTCATTTTGCAGTATTCCATAAGAAAGCCGGTACATGGGCAGCTTATATTCTCTGATTAAATCCGCAAATTTTTCTTTTGTTATCCGCACCTGCTTTCACCTCTCTTTTTCAGAAGCTTCTGATTATAAGAGTATCCTGTATGGAGAAAGGTTCCATTTCACTTATAAAAATTTACAGAAGCAATTGCTGTTTTATGGAAATATATGTTGGTTAATGGGAAATAAAATGATAGTACTGATTGGCGCAGGTAATAACCCGATGGTTGGTATGACCGCGGATTTTGCTGTCTCTATCGAAGAAACTGTAATTATATCCGAAGAATTTACAGATTTTTCAGAAAAAAAACCGTACCAACCATAAAAGGTCGGTACGGTCAATTATATATTTATGTCATTTACTTAGAACTTGCCAGCCTGAGCAGCCTCTTCGATACTAACAGCCACAGCCACAGTCATGCCGACCATCGGATTGTTACCCGCGCCAATCAGACCCATCATCTCAACGTGAGCCGGAACGGAAGAAGAACCAGCGAACTGAGCGTCAGAGTGCATACGTCCCATGGTATCTGTCATACCGTAGGAAGCAGGGCCTGCTGCCATGTTATCGGGATGAAGTGTACGGCCTGTACCACCGCCGGAAGCAACAGAGAAGTATTTCTTACCCTGCTCGATGCATTCCTTCTTGTAGGTACCTGCAACGGGATGCTGGAATCTTGTGGGGTTGGTAGAGTTACCGGTAATGGAAACGTCAACACCTTCTTTATGCATGATAGCAACGCCTTCACAAACATCGTTTGCACCGTAGCAGTTAACTTTTGCGCGAAGTCCTTCGGAATAGGATTTGCGGTATACTTCCTTTACAGTGTTGGTGTAAGGATCATATTCTGTCTCAACGAAAGTAAATCCGTTGATTCTGGAGATAATCTGAGCTGCATCTTTTCCAAGGCCGTTCAGGATAACTCTTAAGGGTTTCTTACGAACCTTGTTTGCTTTCTCTGCGATACCGATAGCGCCTTCAGCTGCTGCGAAGGACTCATGTCCAGCCAGGAAGCAGAAGCATTCGGTTTCTTCTTCAAGAAGCATCTTTCCAAGGTTACCATGGCCAAGGCCTACTTTACGGGTATCAGCAACGGAACCGGGAATACAGAAAGCCTGAAGTCCTTCGCCGATTGCTGCAGCTGCGTCAGCTGCTCTCTTGCAGCCCTTCTTAATTGCAATTGCAGCGCCTACAATGTAAGCCCAGCAAGCATTTTCAAAGCAGATAGGCTGGATTTTCTTAACCTGATCATATACGTCAAGTCCAGCGTCTTTTGTGATTTTCTCAGCTTCTTCAAGGGAAGCGATGCCGTAGCTGTTCAGTACGGCATTGATTTTATCAATACGTCTTTCATATGATTCAAATAAAGCCATTTTCGCTACCTCCTCTTATTCTTTTCTCGGATCGATGATCTTAACAGCATCAGCAACACGACCGTACTGACCTTTTGCTTTTTCATAAGCTGTGTTCGGATCGTCGCCCTGCTTGATAAAGTCTGTCATTTTTCCAAGGCTTACGAACTGGTAGCCGATAATCTGATCTTCTTCGTCAAGAGCGATGCCTGTTACATAGCCTTCTGCCATTTCCAGATAACGAGGGCCTTTCTTCAGAGTACCGTACATAGTACCAACCTGGCTTCTTAAGCCCTTTCCAAGGTCTTCCAGGCCTGCGCCTACAGGAAGTCCGTCTTCGGAGAACGCGCTCTGTGTTCTGCCGTAAGCGATCTGTAAGAACAGTTCTCTCATAGCTGTGTTGATAGCATCACATACAAGGTCTGTATTTAAAGCTTCCAGAACAGTTCTGCCCGGAAGGATCTCTGCTGCCATAGCTGCGGAGTGGGTCATACCGGAGCATCCGATTGTCTCAACCAAAGCTTCCTGGATAATACCTTCCTTAACGTTCAGGGTAAGCTTGCAGGCACCCTGCTGAGGAGCACACCAGCCAACACCGTGTGTCAGACCGGAAATGTCTTTTACTTCTTTGGATTTTACCCATTTTGCTTCTTCAGGGATCGGAGCACAGCCGTGAGCAACGCCTTGTGCTACTGGACACATTTCTTCAACTTCTTTTGAATAGATCATGTGAAAACTCCTTTCGATATGTAGATTGTATTAGCAAACAGTGCGGCGCCGTATGGTAAAGCGCCTTATTGATAACAAAATACCTTTGCGGCAAAAAGGCCGCAAAAATACCTGTCCCTAATCGCTCATATTATTTTCTCATATTTCAACTTAAAAATCCAGCCTTTTTGAAAAAATTTGTCAAAGAATTGTCGAAGTGGTAAAAATAAGCGTATCCGATGCTTATGAGGCTTCGGATACGCTTATAAAATCCACATTTCTGTTATCAGTTCAACATCATCCGGTCGTTGGCGAATTCTCCGCCGCTGGCCTGTTCGAATTTCTTCAGGAGGTCTGATACCTGAAGCTTCTTCTTCTCTTCTCCTGACACGTCATAGATAACTCTTCCTTCATGCATCATGATAAGGCGGTTTCCGTGAGCGATGGCATCCTTCATATTATGGGTAATCATCAGGGTGGTCAGGTGATCCCTGTCAACGATCTTTTCCGTGATATCCAGAACCTTTGCCGCTGTTTTCGGATCCAGCGCCGCCGTATGCTCGTCAAGGAGCAGAAGTCTGGGCTTTTTCAGGGTTGCCATAAGCAGGGTCAGCGCCTGGCGCTGGCCTCCGGAAAGGAGGCCGACTTTGCTGGTCATGCGGAATTCCAGTCCGAGCTCCAGAATTTTCAGCTGTTCCTGATACTCTTCTCTTTCCTTCTGCGTAATTCCCAACCTGAGGGTGCGGTGGCCTCCCCGCCGTGCCGCCAGTGCCAGATTTTCTTCTATCTGCATATTGGCGGCAGTTCCCGTCATCGGGTCCTGAAACACGCGCCCCAGATATTTGGCCCGTTTATATTCCGGCAGCTTGGTCACATCGATGCCGTCTATGCTTATCGTACCCGCGTCTGCATAAAAAACACCTGCCACTGCATTGAGCATCGTTGACTTTCCTGCCCCGTTTCCGCCAATGACGGTTACAAAGTCTCCCTCCTGAAGCTCAAGGGAAAGGCCGTTCAGCGCTGTTTTTTCATTAATCGTACCCGCGTTGAAGGTTTTGGTAATATCTGTTAGCTTAAGCACGGGAAGCACCTCCTTTTTTTACCGTCTTTTTGGAATATTTGTCCTTCAGGTAAGGGATTGCCAGGAACAGAGCCACAACCAGGGCTGAAAACAGCTTCAGATCGTTGGAATTCAGGCCCAGCCACAGAACCACCTGCAGAACGATATAGTAGATAATTGCTCCCAGGGCCGCCGAAAACAGCTTGAAAGCAAAGTTCCCGCGGACACGGCTGAAGATTACTTCACCGATAATAACGGCCGCCAGGCCGATAACGATAGCGCCCCGTCCCATATTTACATCCGCAAAGCCCTGATACTGGGCATAAAGCGCACTGGCAAAAGCAACGATTCCGTTGGAAAGCATAAGTCCCAGGATTTTACAGAAATCCGTATTGATTCCCTGTGCCCTGGACATATTCGGGTTGGAACCGGTGGCGCGGATGGAGCATCCAAGCTCAGTACCGAAAAACCAGTACAGTAAAGCGATCAGTACAATAAGAATTACGATACAAATCAGTATTGTATTTTTATAAAAAGGAACGCCCTTTATGTAGCGCAGTGAAACCAGCAGGGAATACTTATCCACGCTGACTGCCTGATTGGAGCTGTTGGCAAGAATTCTCAGGTTAATGGAATAAAGGCCGAGCTGGGTCAGTATTCCTGCAAGAATTGCCGGGATTCCCATGGCCGTATGAAAAATTCCCGTAACCAGTCCGGCAAGCGCCCCTGCCAGAACCGCGCATAAGAGGGAAAGGCCGATGGAATGTCCGCTTCGTATCATCATAATACAAACAGCGCCTCCGGTGGCCATTGTTCCATCCACTGTCAGGTCCGCCAGATCCAGTATCTTGTAGGTAATATAAACCCCGATTGCCATAATGCCCCAGATCAATCCCTGGGCGCAGGCGCCTGGCAGCGCGTTAAAGAGCGACATGATATTCACTTCATTTTACCTCCGCGTATCTTTTTAATTAAGCCTCTTTGGACTTTTCTTCATTTTTAGGGCTTTTACGTATTTTCACAGCCAAATATATATTTATAACAGGAAAAAATATGATCTTCTTTTCCAACTATAGAGTACGACAAAAAGCGGTAAAAAAGCAGGGCTTTTTTAACCGCTTCTGTACGTAAGGAACTAAAACCGTTCCCCAGTTCACCGCAGATGGCTGCGGGGATGTACTTTATGTTAGAAACATTGGTTATTCGGCTTTGATGGCAACATAGTCATCAGGCACTGTAATATTCAGTTCTTTGCAGATTGCTTCATTGTATTCCTTGGTTACATTGGGAGCGGATTCAATCGCCATGGTTGTAATGTCAGCGCCGTTTACAAGAATATCCACTGCCATCTCGCCGGCTTTATATCCGATATCGTAATAGTTGATGGACAGGGTGGCTACGCCGCAGCCCTTGCAGATTCCTTCTTCACCGGCAATGACGGGAACGCCTGCGGGCAGACATACATTATTGATAACCTCTGTATTGGAAGCAGCCGTATTGTCTGTGGGGACATAGATTACATCACACTCTCCCGCCGCATTGGTGGTTACGGAAGCGATATCATTGGAGTCTGCGAAGGTGTAGGTCTTGCAGGTATATCCCAGCCCTTCCAGATGTTCCTGGATGGTATTTGCCTGATATACGGAATTGGCTTCTGCAGAGCAGTAAAGCAGGCCGACAGTTTTGGCATCCGGGAAAAGCTCATTCAGCATGGCTGCCTGTTCCTTCAGGGGAGCCAGATCGGATGTTCCGGAGATATTCTTGCCGGTGGTTCCTGTCCACTCGTCAATTTCCAGCGCAGTCGCATAGTCTGTGATGGAGGTTCCAAGAATCGGAATGGTTCCGGTCCCTGCCGCTGCTGCCTGAAGGGAAGCTGTTGCGTTTGCCAGAATCAGATCCACGTCTGCAGAAACAAACTGATTGATAATGGTTGCGCAGGTTGCGGAATCACCGGAAGCATTCTGCTCGTCAAATTCCACGTTATCCTCGCCAAGCTTTTCTATCATGGCTTCCTTGAAGCCTTTTGTTGCGGCGTCAAGCGCTTCGTGCTGCAAAAGCTGGCAGATACCGATCCTGTATACTTTATCCGAATCGGTCTGCGCTGCGGGCGCTTCACTGTCGGCTGCCGCCTGGCTTTCCGCAGGTGCCTGGACCGACTCCTGTACAGCCGGCTCCGAAGCCGTGGAAGCAGCATTCTGTGCACTGCTGCCGCAGCCGGCCAGCATGGCTGCCGTCATTGTTAAAACGGTTGCTACTGCTAATAACCTTTTCATAACTTTTTCCTCTTTTCTATGTATCTTTTACAGTTCGATGCTTTAGCGCGTGCAAGCATTAACGCGTCTAACAGTAACTATACACGAAAATAAGGCTTTCGTCAATAATAATTTCAATATTTCGTATATGGCCTGCAATATTTTGTAGCAGCTCATTTATTGAAGCTGTTATAAAATTTACCCCTTATTCAAAAAACCTCATGTATTCCCCATAAAAATGGCAATCAAAAAAACGGGCAGATTGCTCCACCCGCTTTTTTGATATATAAATATCCGGTTCATTCCATTGAAATTACTGTTTATCCGCCGTTTGCCAGTACTTACTGTCTGTCCGTACCAGCCTGTGTGCCGCGTTTTTCGGATATTTCCGTTCTGGTTTTATAAATGCTGTTGGCAGGTACAAAGCCTCTTACCATAGAGGTGGGATAAATATTGCTGTCTCTGCCGATTACCGTTCCGGGATTCAGGACGGAATTACAGCCGACCTCCACATTATCGCCCAGCATGGCGCCGAATTTTTTCAGGCCCGTATGGAATTCCTCTCCATTGCATCTAACTACAACGAGGGTTTTATCGCTCTTTACATTGGAGGTAATGGAACCGGCTCCCATGTGAGATTTAAAGCCGAGAATGCTGTCTCCCACATAATTATAATGGGGAACCTGCACCTTATTGAACAGGATTACATTTTTAAGCTCAGTGGAATTGCCTACCACGGCTCCTTTTCCAACGATGGCGCTGCCCCTGATAAAGGCACAGTGGCGGATCTCCGCTTCCTCGTCCACGATGGCCGGACCGTTGATATAAGCGGTAGGTGCAACTTTGGCAGATTTTGCAATCCACACATCCTCGCCGATTTTGTTGAATTTATCTGCAGAAAGCGTATTTCCCAGTTGTATGATAAAAGCCTTGATTTTCGGTAATGCCTCCCAGGGATAGGTAAGGCCCTCAAATAAAGGCGCTGCAATCGTTTCATTCAAGTTATACAGATGTATGATTTTACATTCTTCCATGTCCGCTCCTTACTGTGTCCGTGACACTCGCTGCCTGCTTACACGCTGCCTGCTGCCCCTGGCCCGGTCAGGCTTCCTTCGCCTCCGTTTTCTTTCCGGCAGCCGCCCTGGAGGGCTGCTTCGTGTAATACTTTGAATTTTCCTCAAACTGCCTGTACAGAATCTGTTGATTGTTCAGCTGCTTCACGATGTTGGTTCTGCGTCCAACAAAATCGGTCAGCTTTTTCATATACTCCTGTGATGTAATCGTGCCATCCGCTACCATGGTCAGGCCTTTTTCCCAGCTGGCCGTAAGTGCCGGATTCAGCAGCGGCCTGATGGAATCGGATACCACGTCATAAATCATTTCCCCCATCTGCGTGGGCGTGATGATCTGTGTTTTTTTATTCAGGTCAAGATACTGGATGGATACCAGCTTCTTCAGGATCTCCGCCCTTGTGGCGCTGGTCCCGATACCGCTTCCCTTAATCTGGGCGCGAAGTTCGTCATCTTCAATGAACTGGCCGGCGTTTTCCATCGTCAGGATCATGGTTCCTGAATTATAGCGCTTTGGCGGAGATGTCTCCCCTTCCTTGATCTCCAGGCCCTCATTTACAAGCGGCGTGCCTTTTTTCAGCCCCTGGAGTATTTTCAGGAAGGCGGCATCGCATTTCACATCCTCCTGTGCGCCGTCTTTCTCCTCATTTCTGTTCTCTGCATTTGCAGGAACGTCTTCTTTTTTCCTGGAAAAAGAGAACTGGCTCACCTTCAGGTAGCCTTCCTCCGTCAGCACCCTGAAGCTGGCAAAAAAACGCTCTCCCTTCATAATACTGACCAGGGATACCTTCTGGTATACCGCAGGCGGATAAAAAATACTTAAAAACCGTCTCACGATAATTTCATAAACCTTTGCGGCCGTGGCGGAAACGCTTTTCAGCGCCCCCAGTCCCTGTCCGGTAGGAATAATCGCATAGTGATCCGTAATCTGTTTATCATTGACGTATCTTGTTTTGGCAATTCCCTGATAGCTTTTGCTTTCCAGAATCTGCGCCGCAAAGGGGGCAACGGAACTGATTCCCCGAAGCCCGCTGATATTTTTGCTGATTTCCTTTGCAACAGCGGTGGAAAGCACACGGGCATCCGTTCTCGGATAGGTAGTCAGCTTTTTTTCATAAAGCTCCTGGACGATCCGCAATGTCTCATCCGGGCTGATTTTAAAATATTTGGAGCAGTCATTCTGAAGCTCTGCCAGATTATACAAAAGCGGCGGATTCTTCTGTTCTTTCTTCCGCTCGATTTTATCCACAACGGGAATTTCCCTGGGCTCCTCCTCCAGGAAATTTATCAGCTTCTGCGCTTCTTCCTTATCCTTAAAGCCGTTTTCCTTATACAGTAAAGGCGACTGGAACCATCTGGAGCCTTCCACTGCCCTCCATTCTCCTTCAAAGCTGCGGCTGCCGTTCTCAGCGGCCGCCAAAGAAGCACTTGCCTGGTTGTCCTTCGCCTGGCAGACAATGGAAAAGCGCCCGGTTACCCTGTAAAACGGCGTCTTCACAAACTGCCGGATTTCCCGCTCGCGGTTTACCACCATTCCCAGGACACAGGTCATTACCCGGCCTACAGAAATAACAGCCTTGTCTCTTTTCAGGTAGTTCTTCACCGGTGTGCCGTATTTCAGGGTCAGTACACGGGAAAAATTGATGCCCATCAGATAATCTTCCTTGGCGCGCAGATAAGCCGCATCGCAAAGGCTGTCATAGGCAGAAAGATCCTTGGCTTCCCGGATGCCTCTGAGAATCTCTTCCTCTGTCTGGGAATCAATCCAGACCCGGCGGCGTTCCTTGCCATGGACGCCGGCCTGTCTTTCCACCAGACGGTAGATATATTCTCCTTCCCGCCCGGAGTCGGTACAGACATAAATTCTGGTGACATCGGCCCGGTTCAGCAGGCCGCTCACAATGTCAAACTGCTTCTGGACGCCGGGAATTACTTCATATTTATATTCCTCCGGAATAAAAGGCAGCGTTTTTAACGTCCACCTTTTTAATTCCGGGTCATAAGCATCCGGGTAGCTCATGGTTACCAGATGTCCGACACACCATGTGACAACGGCCTCGTTTGATTCCATGTAGCCGTCCCGGTTGCTCATATTGTATTTTAAAGCTTTTGCAAATTCGCGGGCAACACTGGGTTTTTCCGCAATAAATAAATCTTTGCCCAAATCATACCTCTTTTTTTCAGGGCTTATTTTTTAGTAATATATCCCTGTGCTTTCAGCAGTTCCGCACACAGAACGGCTCCGCCTGCTGCTCCACGGACCGTATTATGGGAAAGTCCGATGAACTTCCAGTCATAAACCGTATCTTCACGGAGACGTCCCACGGAAATCCCCATGCCCTTTTCATAATCCACATCCAGGGAAACCTGCGGACGGTTATCTTCCTCCAGATACTGGATGAACTGCTTCGGCGCGCTGGGAAGCTCCAGCTCCTGAGGCAGGCCTTTGAAATTCACAAGCTTTTCAATCAGCTGCTCTTTGGTGGGCTTCTTGTTAAACTTCACGAAAACAGCGGCCGTATGTCCATTGAGTACGGGGACGCGGATACACTGGCAGGTGATCACCGGGCTTGTCGCCGGAACGATGACGCCGTCTTCAATTTTACCCCAGATACGGAGAGGTTCTTTTTCACTCTTTTCTTCTTCTCCGCCAATATAGGGAATGATGTTTCCAACCATCTCCGGCCAGTCCTTAAAGGTCTTTCCGGCGCCGGAAATCGCCTGATAGGTGGTGGCTACCACTTCTGTAGGCTCGAATTCCTTCCAGGCGGTCAGCACGGGGGCATAGCTCTGAATGGAGCAGTTGGGCTTTACGGCAACAAAGCCTCTTGTGGTTCCTAGGCGTTTCTTCTGGAAATCTATTACCTTCATGTGCTCCGGATTGATTTCCGGCACTACCATGGGAACATCCGGGGTCCAGCGGTGTGCGCTGTTGTTGGATACCACAGGGGTCTCCGTTTTCGCATATTCCTCTTCAATCTTCTTGATCTCTTCCTTTGTCATATCAACGGCGCTGAAAACAAAATCCACCTGAGCGGCAACCTTTTCCACTTCGTTGACATTCATAATCACGATTTTCTTAACCGCTTCCGGCATGGGAGTGGTCATTTTCCATCTGTCACCCACGGCATCCTCATAAGTTTTGCCTGCGGATCTGGGACTTGCAGCAATTGTGGTCACTTCAAACCAGGGATGATTCTCCAGCAGGGATATAAAACGCTGTCCCACCATACCTGTTCCGCCTAAAATACCTACCTTCAGTTTCTCACTCATTTTTTCTCTCCTCATCTTTCTTCTATATATATTCTAAATGTAACTGTTTAGGACGGTGTATCTTCTTAAATGTGGTTTAAGAATGCCATTCTTCCTTCAGGTATTCCCTGTTAACACGGATGACTTCCTTCATGGCCTCCATACCTGGCGCTCCCAGTGTCAGCCTTTTTTCCACGCAGGTTTTCAGTGATACCGCATCGAAAATATCTTCCTCAAATACAGGGCTGACGTTTTTGAGTTCCTCCAGGCTTAAGCTGTCAATGCTGGTATTCTTCTCAATGCAGTACAGCACCAGCCTGCCGATAATGCCGTGGGCATCCCGGAAGGGCACGCCTTTTCCCACAAGATAATCGGCGGCGTCCGTGGCATTGGTGAAGCCGTTTACCGCGCTCTTTTCCATGACGGCTTTATTAAAGCGCATGGTCTTTACCATTCCGTTAAAAAGGATCAGGCAGTTCTTTACTGTATCTATGGCGTCAAAGGTCAGTTCCTTGTCTTCCTGCATGTCTTTGTTATAGGCGAGAGGAATTCCCTTCATTGTTGTCAGAATAGAAACAAGCGCTCCGTAAACACGTCCGGTCTTGCCTCTTGTCAGCTCAGCAATGTCCGGATTCTTCTTCTGCGGCATGATGCTGCTGCCGGTGGAATAGGCGTCGTCGATCTCCACAAATCGATATTCATTGGAATTCCAGGTGATTATCTCCTCCGAAAAACGGCTTAAGTGCATCATCACCGTGGAAAGCGCTGATAAAAACTCTATCAGATAGTCTCTGTCGGAAACGGAATCCATGCTGTTTAACGTAGGACCCGCGAACCCCAGCAGGGAAGCCGTCATACAGCGATCCAGCGGATAGGTGGTACCCGCCAGAGCGCCGGCTCCCAGAGGGCAGTAATTCATGCGCGCATAAATATCCTTCATCCGAAGCCTGTCCCTTTTAAACATTTCAAAGTAAGCTCCCAGATGGTGTGCCAGCGTGGTGGGCTGCGCCTTCTGCATATGTGTGAAGCCTGGCATATAGGTATCCAGGTTCTCTTCCATCAGCGTTATCAGCGTTTCCAGCAGTTCCTTCAGGCGGCCGTCGATTTCCAGCAGCTCCTGACGCACATACAGCCTCATATCCAGAGCCACCTGATCGTTGCGGCTCCTTCCGGTGTGAAGCTTCTTTCCGGCATCCCCGATCCGGTCAATCAGATTCGCTTCCACAAAGCTGTGGATATCCTCATACTCTTCGGTAATCACAAGACGTCCCTCTTCCACATCCCTGCGGATGCCGGTCAGGCCCTCCGTGATTGCTTCCTTCTCTTCCTCCGTCAGGATTCCCTGCTCCTTAAGCATCGCCGCATGGGCAATGCTTCCTTCAATATCCTGTACGAAAAACCTTTTGTCAAAATTAATAGACGCATTGAACTGATATGCCAGCCTGTCCGTTTCCTTGGTAAAACGTCCGCCCCAGAGCTGTGCCATAAACATCCTCCATTCCGCCAAAAATCCGGCCTTTTATTCGATAAAAAATGACCTTAAAAATCAATTTAAAAATGATACTACCATAAAATGAACTTTATTGCAATAAAGTTTTCTTATCAAACGCCAGTATCTTCCGCAGACAGACAAAAAGCACCAGACCTGATGCCACAGTAAAGACAGCGGCCGCACTCCGGCGATTCCATAGCTGATTATTCTCCTCTCCCAGCGTCATTGCCACAGAGGCCAGATTGGACACGGCATGGACCAGAAACGCCGCCAAAAAACCGCCGCATTTTTCATAGGCCGCCGCCAGCACAAGCCCCAGTCCCGCCGCGTAGACCGCCTGAACCCGCTGCCGTAGATAAGCTCCGCCATCCCGTCATACATTCCGGACGCGCTTTCCAGCCAGGTGAGAATCAATAAGCCGTTAAGCGTAATGCATACCGAGATCCCCGCAGGGATGAGAAGCCAACCGCAGCCCAGGGCCTTTCCTCCCCAAAACAGCCTGTCCGTCAGGCCCTTTCCTTTTTGCAGACGTTCCCAGGCGAGCAGGGTAAGGATTGCTGCAGCTGCGCCAATCCCCGTCACCTCCAGTACGGAAAAACTGTGGGGACAGGAGAATGCAGCAGCTCCCAATGCCGCCAGGAACCATAGAAAAGGCCATAACAACCCCCACATAAGCTTCAAGCCCCGCATATATGCAGTCCCCCTTACATAAGCCGACAAAAAGCTGGCTTTTTCTTTTTATTTTACCATTTTCCCCTGTTTTCTTCCACCGGAAAAATACCGGGAAGGAACCATTTCCCCCCGGTTTCATATGATATGTTATATAACTGACCGGACCTGGATTGCCGCTGTGGGACCTGCCGCTTCCTTTCCCGGCCAGATTGGAGGATTGACATGGAAGATATCATACTCTCATTGAAAAATATAGCATTCTCCTATCACAGCCTGAATGGAGAAATAAAAGCACTCAACAATATATCCTTTTCGGTCAAAACCGGAGAATTCCTGGCCATCGTCGGTCCCAGCGGCTGCGGAAAATCCACGATTTTATCACTTATTGCCGGATTGCTTCAGCCTGAATCCGGCGATATTACTTTTTATACAAAGGATCCTCAGGACAAAAAGCCCGGCATCGGGTATATGCTTCAGCACGACCACCTGTTTGAATGGCGGGATATTTATAAAAACGTTATGCTGGGCCTGGAGATCAATAAGCAGATGACGCCTGAGAAGAAGGAAAAGGTTCTTGCCATGGTGGATGATTACGGGCTTACACCGTTCCTTCACAAGAAGCCCAGCGAGCTTTCAGGGGGGCTGAAGCAGCGTGCCGCACTGGTGCGCACCCTGGCTTTGGAGCCGGAAATACTGCTGCTTGACGAACCCTTCAGCGCCCTGGATTACCAGACGCGCCTGACCGTATCGGCTGATATCTGCCGCATTATACGTTCCGCCGGGAAAACAGCCATCCTGATCACTCATGATCTTTCGGAAGCCGTCAGCCTCGCAGAACGAGTCATTGTACTGAGCAACCGGCCCGCCCGGGTTAAGGCGGAAATTCCCATCCATCTGACCCTGAAGGACGACTCTCCGCTGGCCTCCAGAAATGCGCCTGAATTCAAGGATTATTTTAATCTGCTATGGGAGGAACTGACAGATGAATCATAAAAATAAAATGAAAAATACTCCGGCAGAACTTTCCGCGTCTGCCCAGGAGCGTTTTGTTGCTGATCACAGAAGGCACCACAGAATGGTGACCTTCATGCGTTTTTTTATCCTGCTTGTATTCCTGGCTGTCTGGGAGCTGTGCGCTGATTTGAAAATCATCGACTCCTTTTTCTTTTCCAGTCCCAGCCGGGTGGTTACCTGTTTTATTACTATGCTGCAAAAGAACTCCTTATGCATGCATATTGGAGTAACGCTGTATGAAACCATTTTAAGCTTTCTGCTGGTATTCGGCTTCAGCATGCTGTGCGCCACCCTGCTGTGGTATTCCTCCAGGCTGACGGAAATTCTGGAGCCTTATCTGGTGGTGCTTAACAGCCTTCCCAAATCCGCCCTGGCGCCGCTTCTTATCGTATGGCTGGGAACCGGAATGAACACAATTATCGTAGCCGGTATTTCCGTTGCTATCTTCGGAGCCATTATCAATCTTTACACCGGCTTCCGTCAGGTGGATGAGGAAAAAATCAAACTGATTTACACCCTGGGCGGGAACCGGAGGGATACACTTTTTAAGGTGGTGCTTCCCGGTTCCATTCCTATTATTTTGAGCACAATGAAGGTGAATATCGGGCTTGCCCTTGTGGGTGTAATCATCGGGGAATTCCTGGCGGCAAGAAGAGGGCTTGGTTATCTGATCATTTATGGAAGCCAGGTCTTCCAGCTGAATATGGTAATTACTTCTATTATTATACTCTGTATTATTGCCATGGGACTTTATCAGATGATTCAGTGGCTGGAGCATTATTATAAAAAGAAATGATAAAAGAAAGGCCGTACAGCTTTGGTGTGCTGTATGGCCTTTCCTGTATTTTTTTCGCCGGATGCATTTTCAGGACGGATTTTCCTTCGCTGCAAACCTACATACTGTAAAGCTGTACAAAAATGGGCTTTCTAAAGCCTGGTGTCCCACCTGCCGCAGAATACATTTTCCTGGTAACGTCCTTTGAATTCTGATTTTCCCATAATCTTTTCTATCGCGGCTTCCATAACTGTTTCGGAATCAAAATAGGCGTTGATATAGGTCCTGGCCATCGGTACATCAATGAGGTGGTTGGGAAAGCCAAGCGATAAAAAGATGGTGGGGATCTGTGAAACATACCAGGGCTGATCCGCAGGTGAGGCCCATTTGACACGCATCGAATTATACTGGGCAAAGCCTGTCACATGGAGGGCGACAATGCAGGCATCGTATTTTGCCTGGAAATCCTCCATTTTCCCTTTTCCCTGAGGCGTCTGGGCATCCACCTGGAAGCCCTGCTGCTGTAGCAGGCGGAGCAGCTGTTCTTTTACTTCCTCACTGTTGTCCTTGATCAGCTTGCCGGCCACCACCATGCCTTCTCCGCCGCCGATAAATACAAGTTTCAGCCGCCTGCTTTTTTCAGGGGTCAGCGGGAGGATGCTTTGGGTATCCTTTACCAGTGTAATGAATTGATCTGCAGCCTTTTTCGCTATCCAGCGGTGTTCCCTGCAGCCCACAACCTCCAGCGCTTCCCTGGGAGGCATAAGGGTGCCTTCCGCCTGCTTACGGTGGAGGCCGATGGCTGCTTTTACGCCCAGGATCCTGTAAAGAGCATCCTTCAGCCTTTCTTCCGTGATGATACCGCTGCGATAGCCCTCCAGCATATAGCCGAAGTCTTCTTCGGGATCATTAAAAAAGAGGAAGCAGTCACAGCCTGCGGCAATTGCCCTCGGCACCTGTTCCTTTCTCGGCATGGCGGCGAACATGCCTATCATATGGGACGCATCTGTTACCACCAGGCCATGGAACTGCATTTTTTCCTTTAAAAGCCCGGTAATAAGCTCAGGCGACAGTGTGGCCGGTAAAATCTCTTCATTTTTCAGGCCGGGATGGAGTTCCCTTTGGTAGGAAGGCAGGGCAATGTGGCCTGCCATAATGGTCATTACACCGTCGTCTATCAGTTCCTGGTATACTCTGCCGAAGGTATTGTCCCATTGCGTACAGGAAAGATCATTGATACCCATAAGCAGATGCTGATCGTTCTCTTCCGTCCCATCTCCGGGAAAATGCTTGCAGCAGGTAGCGAAGCCTTTTTCCTTTGCGCCGCGCATAAAAGCCTTTGCATAGCGTATGGTATCCTCCGGATTGTCATTGAAGGCCCTTGTCTGCACAATGGTATTTCTCCAGTTAAAAAGCAGATCCACAACCGGGGCAAAATTCCAGTTGCAGCCCACGGCGGCGGATTCGGAAGCGCCTACACAGGACATTTCATAGGCCATTTCCTCAGAATCCGCTGCGGCGACCGCAGCTCCGTTGGCAACAGCGGTCCCGCCCTCAATTCCGCCGTTTCCTCCGGCTTCACAGTTAGAGGCTATTAAAAGAGGAATTTTGGTATTTTCCTGAAGTATCCGGTTCTGTTCATACAGTTCTTCCTTAGGCGCATTGTGATAACGGATTGCTCCCACATGGAAACGGTCAAGAACCGATTTCATGACTGCTGGATCGCGGTTGGTTACCATATATACAAACAGCTGGCCGATTTTTTCCTCTGTGGTCATGCCGGCTATGGTTTCCTCCACCCATTTAATATCTTCCTCTTTCAGGTAGAAGGGTTTTTCTTTCAAATTTACCATGTTTCCTTTATCCTTTCATAACTGCGCAGCAATTTCACAGTTACATCCTTTCCATATTATGCTTTGCCTTTCAGATTGTCATGAAACAGGTCTGTCAGTTCTTCCTGGTACGTCCCGGCATAGCTCCCCTGCAGGAATTTGGGCAGCGCCTGCGTGCGAAAGCGTTCCCAGCTGGCCGTTTCCTGTTTTACAAGAACAGGGTAAAAAAGTACGTTGTTTGCCAGGGCCGCTTTTTCGTCCCCGGGGGCATCTCCCAGCATCAGGACATTTTCCGGAAAATATCCTTTTTTTATGAGTTCGCCGATACAGAAGGCTTTGGAACCGTCATCCTGCGTGAGGAGGACATCCGTCATGGTGGCAAGCCCGCAGCGCTGCCATTCTACCTCCACCGCTTTTTTGTTGGCAGAAGATACGACGGCAATATCCGCTTCCCTGTGAGCCGCCTCCAGCGCTTCCTTTACTCCGGGAAAGGGCTGAAGCTCGTCCAGAGGCAGGGCTGCAATCTGTTCGTTTACCTTTCGCGACCAGGAAAGTGCTTTTTCCAGTATTTGAATTTCTTTCTGGTCTTCTTTTCCCCTGCTGTCCGCGATTTCCTTTTCCAGCGCCCTGTTGGAAAGCTCGTGTGAAGAAGCGGTCCATGAAAGCAGCCTGTCAATTCCGGGAATATGCCGATAGCTGCGGTCCGCTTCCTCCAGGGCTATCGAAAGCCCCTGGAAACGGTTGATTCCACGGGTCATGGAATACAGATTCGTGTTGTTCCAGCGTTGAAGGATTTCCTCCTGCCAGGGGGTAAGGGACCACTCTTCCACCATAGCAGGCCCGAAGCACCGAAAATGCTTGATATCCATGGTATCCATAGCACAGCCGTCGGAATCTACACAGATGAGATGGGAATGTTTGGAGGTGAGATGCATGTTTGTGTCCTTTCCCGGACATTGTCCGCATGCCTCTGCTTTAAAAAGCAGAAGCTTTCGTATTTAATATTTCCAGCAGGAAACGGAAATATGCTGAAACTGCGGTTTTTCCAGTCCCGGCCGTTTTACGAAAACATTATGGGAAACTATCGGATACCCCAACAGAAAATATACAAACAGAATGTTCTGAAAGCGTTTTTTTATTAGTTTACTGACAATATGTCATGACTTCTTACAACCTATATCCATATTGGCACTTTTCTTTGCACATTATGCTTCATTTACTGTACCACTATGGAGTTTTTTCAGAAATTTTGCTATTCTTATGCCATAATTATTAATATAGGGGGATTATATATGAGCGACACAAAATTTACTTTACTTACAGTCAGCTCTCTGGATAAAATTTTTCCAGATGAGCCATTCCAGCCGCAGACTCCATGTACCGGCGCCGCCATGTTTCTGAATGAGCGTTTTTCTTTTCAGGCCGCCTATTGCCTGGAAGGCCCGCAGATTCTTCACGCAAACGTGGCGCTGTCCGGTTCCCTGAAGGATGAAGTTGTATTCAGACAGACGGGGCTTGTACCCAGTGAGCTTCCGATTTTTCCGGAGGCGGATGATTTTGTACTGCGTACCACGCCCGGACTGTATCCGGATCCTCTCTATCCGGTAAAGGAGCCTCTCACGTTGATACCCGGACAATGGCGTGGCCTGTGGTTTACGGTTCCGGCAGAATGTACGCTTCCGGAAGGAAGTTATGATCTTACTATCACCTTTACCTGTGATGATGGAGCTGTTCTCGGTAGCTGTACCTTTACTGTGGAACGTCTGGATGCCCGTCTTCCGGAGCAGACGCTGCTTCATACGGAATGGTTCCATACAGACTGTATTGCTGACTGGTACAAAACTCCTGTTTTCAGTGAAGAATACTGGACGCTTGTTGAAAAATACATGAAGGAAGCTGCAAAATATGGTATCAACATGCTTCTGACGCCTCTTTTCACCCCTCCGCTGGATACGGCTCCGGAAGGAGAACGCACAACGGTGCAGCTGATAGATGTATCTCTTTCGGACGGTACCTATACCTTCAATTTCGAAAAACTGGAACGCTGGCTTTCCCTTTGCGAACGCAGCGGTATCCGTTATATGGAGTTCTCCCATCTTTTCACACAGTGGGGAGCAGGACATGCGCCTAAAATTATGGCAAATGTTGCAAACACAGGGGAAGGGATGCAGGGAAAAGAGACGGTAAAGCAGATATTCGGCTGGGCTACGGATGCGGCGAGTGATGAGTACAGGGAATTTCTGGAAGCATTTCTGCCTGGGCTGATGGAATTCATTGATGGGCATCAGCTGCGCGGGCGCTGCTATTTCCATGTTTCAGACGAGCCCTCCAGGCAGCATATTCCCGCCTACCTGTATGCGAAAAAACTTCTGGAGTCCCAGATTGATGGCCTTCCCATTATGGATGCGCTGTCGGACTATGAATTTTATGCCCAGGGGCTGGTGGGCGTTCCTGTATGCAGCAATAACCATATTGAACCATTTCTGGAGAATAAGGTTCCCGGCCTTTGGACCTACTATTGCTGCGGGCAGTATCAGGAGGTGTCCAACCGCTTCTTCTGTATGCCGTCACAGAGAAACAGAATTCTCGGTATCCAGCTTTATAAATTCAATATCCGGGGCTTTTTGCAGTGGGGCTTTAATTTCTGGAATGCTTCGCTTTCCCGCTACCGCATTAATCCTTACTGCGTTACCGACGCTGCCTGCGCATTTCCTTCCGGCGATGCCTTCCTTGTTTATCCCGGCGAGGACGGCCCGGTGGCTTCCATACGGGCTGAGGTGCTGATGGAGGGTCTTCAGGATATGAGGGTTCTGCAGCTGCTGGAAGAGCTGACCGACAGGGATACGGTTATTGCTATTATGGAGGATGGCCTGGATACGCCCGTTACCTTCAAACAGTATCCGCGCGAAGCCTCCTGGCTGCTTTCTTTCAGGGAAAAATGCAACAGGGAAATTATCAGGCTTCTTTCTCAGAAATAAAACTTGCAGGGGGAACGGCCAAGAGGCTGTTCCCCTTTTTGGACGCGGTGAAAAACAGCCTCTTCCCGCTGCGCAGGATAATACAAAATTACCAGGCCAGAGGTGATTACAGAACCCGCTGAATCAACTTTGCCACCCCCGCCGAATAAGTTTCTTGCTTTTTCTGCGGGAATTGATTATGATAGAAAGACAAATACGAATGAAACATAGGAGGTAACGAATGATATCCTTTTTATTATCCATTTTATATGGGGCTCTTGCCGGCTGGATTTCCAGCAGAATCATGAAAACAACAGGCGGTACTCTCCGCAATATCATTACAGGTATCGTCGGCGGTATGATTGGCAGCTTCCTCTTCAGCCTGATTGGCTTTTATGCCCATGGTTTTCTTGCAAACCTGATTGTATCCATAGTGGGTGCATGTATTTTTATTTATATCGGCAAAAAGCTGTTTGGCGGCATGAAGTAAAAAAAAGGAAGTGGATTTTCCTGTATCATACAGGAGTTCCCTTCCTTTTTTACTGCATAGATAATTCACGGTTTATTTTAAAACATCTGATTTCACATATCCAGTCTCGCCCTGGAACTTAACGCGTGTCCAGCCATCTGCCTGTTTCATCAGTATTTCAAGCTTCTCTCCTGAATAACACACTCCGATTCTGTCGGAATTTTCATTGGCGCTTTTTCTTACATTTACGGTTTCCGAAACCGTAAATTCACCACTGTTAGGCACCTTGCCGGAACTGGCGGCTGGCTGAGAGGGTGTAGGTGCCGGTTCTGGCTCTGAAGATGGCGTACCCGTGCCTTCCTGAGACTGTGTATTCTCTGCAGACGCTTCCGGGCTTTCCGGTGCGTTCTTCTGTTCCGTCAGTGCTTCTCCAACAGCTACCTTCATATCATCCACATAGCCTGCCAGGAATGCGGAAAGCGCTTCGTCCCCCGCTTTCTTCTCTTCCGCTCCGGTCCTGATTCTGTCGTACAGTGCAGTGACATCCGCCTGCGCCGTAACTTCGTTGGAATAGGCAGCCGCCTCGGGATCGTGCTCCCAGTCATGAATATAGAAGCTTCCTTCCGCGTTTTTGCTTACATAAAAAGGCGTAAGTCCGGGAACCAGCGTGTCAAAACCTTCGAATTTCACATCATAGCAGGCATATACCACATAGCTGTCCGGTTCCAGTCCGGATTTCGTATAGCAGACAATATTGTTATAGGACTCAATGTGGGAGCTGTTCTCCTGCATACGAAGAAGTTCCTTATCCTCCGAATAATCAAGCAGAGACTTTACTGTATCCAGGTCGTCGGACTGCAGCGCCGCATAATAACGGGTTATCAGTTCATTTACCTCAGGGTAGGCATTTTCAAGCAGCGGTTCCGCAGCCTCCTGTGATTCTCCTGTTTGTCCGCTTTCCTCCTGGGAAGCATTTTCCTGGAAAGCTGTTTCCTGTGAAGAGCCTTCCGCTTCACCGGAAGCCTTCTCCGTTTTCCCTTTACTCATGCCCCAGCTGACTAAAATAATGGTCCCAATCACAACTGCCAGCAAAACTCCCAGCACTGCGGACATGGCTTTATTCTTAATCATCCACTTTACGAGCATTGACGGGTATTCCAGCGGGCTTTTTTTCCGTTTTCTTCTTTTCCTGTGACGGTTATTGTAATGCGAAGGATTTCTTCTGTTATCCATATTCATTCTTCACTTCTTCCTGTATATATAAAATAAGCAGCAGCTGTTCCGTTTACGCACAGCTGCGGCAAATTATCTTAATTGTTTTCCCATGCAATTAATCATAGCATAAGCAGTATTTATTGTCCATATAAGGAAAACTTAAGAAATTATGAATGTTTTATGACAAAAAGAAAATTCGCGTGAAAAGTGATTATATGAAAGGCCGGTAATAATCAAACAAATTGATAATATCATAATCGGATAAAACCTCCTGGTCAAACGCCTTTTTACTAAAACCGGAACTAAAGTTTTGTCGCTTCAGTATGTGGCAGAGGCATGCTCCAGCGATATCTGATATTCATTACCGAAATCGCCGTCAAACCAGTAGCTGATGCTTTGTGTTTCCTGATCGTAAGCCATGGACCATCGCGTCTTCCATTCCCCCTTCTGCGCAGTCCGCCTGAGAACCTCCGTCACCTGCTGTCTCGTCATTACTCCTGCGTTTGCTTCATAAGCGGAGCACAGTTCTTCATAGCGCTTCTGCGCGTTTTCCCCGCCGGCAGAGCTGTCGCCTTTCGCAAGATTAAAATTGGTGGCGCAGCTGGCGTTCACAGTGATCATCTTCCCGTCCATAAACTCCAGTACAACGGATTTTCCCGTGGCATCGGAAACAGCCAGATGATGGCTGATGCCGCCCGATGCATGGATATCATATTTTTCAAGCACGCTATCGCCTCGTCAACCGTTGCGGCCTGATTCAGCAGCAGCCGGGTTGCCGTTGTCATAGTCAGATCCGGCCTGCCGGTATCCATATCTGTCATACCGCCTTCATTGACCTCCAAATCAGCGACACAGAGCCCCGCCTCATTAATTCCGTCCATGGGGACATAAAGAGCCGCTATCGTAAGCATTTTATTCATAAGATTATCCGGCCTGAGCTCCGTGCTGTTTGTAATATTCTGCAGATCACAGGTGGATATGGAAGCATAGCCGTCATCAGGAACACATTTTACAAGAACCGTCACAGTTTCTGTCCAGTCAAAATTGCGTCCCCACACATGCTTCCCATTTTCATCCATTGCGGAGATTACGCTGCATCCGGGGCCGCTCTCTTCTATTTCAACAGAGTAAAAGCCTTTTGATATATATTGGGTAAGAAAGGCAGCCACTTCATCGTCGGAAGAAGCCCCGCCCGCTTCCAGGAATTCCTGAAAATGATAGTCTCCGTTTACTTCCATGTAATAGACCGGAAGTTCCTCTGATTCCTTCCGGATACTCCCTGTAATCGCCAGTTCCTCCCGGAACGCAAGCCACGCTCCCCCTGCTGTCAGCAAAATCAGTACCACAACTATTATCAGTACAATCCAGACCATGTTCTTTTTTCGGCCGTTCCTTTTCATTTCTGCTCCTATCCGCCGCACCTGCAGGCACTTTTTACTCCGGCTGCTTCTCTTATCCTGAAAAACAGTTTGAAATTTCCCTGTCTGGTCAGTATAAAGCTTTGCTGCCTGTCCCGGCAACCAGCGATATCGTATCCTGCAGATTCACGGAGGTAAGATGCAAAAAAGGGACGGTAAGCTTCGCCCCGTCCCATAAAAATCCATTATGGAAAAACATTCCTGTACAAAAGCACTTCCGGCCGGCAGTATCAGCAGAATAGGAAAAACACCGTACATCCGGACTGGAAAACCACATTCTTATTCTGTATGATACCGCTCCTTCAGGCTGTCATTCATCCTGTCTGCCGTTTTTTTATCCTGATAGAAGGAAACGGCCAGCGTAATGGCATACACCCCCAGTATAAGAAGAATATATACAGCAACCTCCGCCGCCCTGTGTATATTAATCCAGTTCCATCGCCTGCGCTTTAAGGCGGGCTATGATTTGGAGAAGCTCAGGAGTCATTTCACGGCATCTGAAAATAATCTGTTCTTCTTCAGATTCCTTCGGCTCCTCAATTATAATTTTCAATGCCTCACCTCCTGCTTTCCTTTTACATCGTCAGTTTAACATATCTTCGCTTTCCCAGCCACCCTTTTTCCCGTCCACACGGAATCTTCTGCCGCCCGCCTGCTGATACAGGCGGTGTGATATGGAAATTACGGTGCGCCGTTTTGATGCCTCCTGCAGCGCTGCCAGGACTTTATTTTCGGTAACTGAATCCAGATTGGCGGTAATTTCGTCCAGCAAAAGTATATCCGGATCAGCCGCTACCGCTCTTGCAATGGACAGCAGCTGCAGCTGTCCCTGAGAGAACAGGCCGGGCTTGTAAGGAGTATCCCAGCCCTTTTCCAAAGCATTGACAGATTCCCACAAGCCTGCTGTTTTCAGCGCTTTTTCTATCTGTTCCGCGGAAATATCCGGGCTTTTAAGCGTAATCTGATCTGCTATGGTACCTGGAATTACGGGAAAGGACTGCTCCACATATCCGAAAAGCTTTCTTTTCTGCCTGTCCGGAATCTGATCCGCGTCCATTCCGAATATCCTTATCCGGCCGCTCCAGGGGCGGTACAACCCCAGCAAAAGCTTGAAAATTGTACTTTTTCCCGTGCCGGTGCGGCCGATAAGAGTTACATTCTCTCCGGGCATCACCGTCAAATCCACGTCATGAAGTATTTCCTGTTCCCTTTCATAACCAAAGCTTACCTTATCAAGCTCCGCCGCAGGCATATTGGTTCCGGCGCCAGGGGGTGCGCCGAAGCGGGCGGAATAACTGTTTTGGATATTCCGGAGCTTTGGCAGTTCTATATCCTCCGGCGGCATTTTCCGTTCTTCTTCCCGCAGGAATTCATTAATTCTGTACACGCCGGCCACGGCAGACTGAATATTCTGTATTTCCATGCCGATGCTTTCCAATGGTTCGAATACTTTTCCCACATAGGCGATAACCGCGACCGCCGTTCCGGCAGACATACCGAAAAAAGCCTGCATCGCTCCCCCCTTTGCGGCAAAAATCATCATGACTGCAATCAATACCGAGCTTATCGTAATGACAATCGGAGAATAGACTGCGTCATAGAAATTGGCTTTTTCCACCGCATGGTAGCTTTGCTGTATATAGCTGCCGTACTTTTTTTCCATAAAAGCTTCTTTATGGAAGGAACGGATCATTCTGATATTTTTTATCGTTTCCGGCACATGATTATTCGCACGTCCAACCGCCGCCCGGTTGACCAGCTGGGCGGAAAGCATACGCTTCTGAAACAGGCGCGTCAACACATATAAAAGCGGGGTAACGAGCATCATCAGGATTCCCAGGCCTTTGCTTTTAACGAAAATAACGGCAAGAATACTGATTACCTTACATAGATCTGCGGCCATGCCGATTATTCCGGAGGTAAAGAGCGCCTCCACCGTATCTACGTCATTAACAAAACGGGAAACCGTAACACCGGGTTCGTTCTTCTGGAAATAAGCGGCAGGAAGCCTGGAAAGCTTGGCACACATCTCATGGCGCAGCCCCCGGGTAATCTTCTGACCGAAAACCGTAATCAGGCTTTCTTTGGATGCGTCAAAGAGGCCGGCGGCAGTCAGGAGAAAAAAATAGGAAAATACAAGGAACATCGAAAAGGTCCTGCCTTCTGTCAACCGGTTAATCAATGTCTCCAGAACCAGCGGCGGTAAGATTCCCAGAATAGTCGTTCCTGCAATTGTAAACAGCAGGCCGGCGGAAAGCAAGGGATGTTCTCTTATCGTAACCAGAGCGGAAGAAAATACCGGGCTTTTATGCTTCATGGTGTCCGCCTCCCTTCTCCTGCATCCGATATAAATCGGCATAATCAGCGTTCGTTCTCATCAGCTCCTCATGGCAGGATACGGTAACCCTGCCGTCGGACATCCAGAGCACCTGATTCAGCTCAGGAAAAAGCGCCAGCCTGTGTGTCAGAAGAAGGACAACGCTGTCCCGGGCCAATTCCCTTAGATTTTTCATAATTTCTTTTTCCGTTTCTGTATCCACTGCGGAAAAAGGGTCATCCAGTATCATTACCGGCTTTCTGTGGCAGAGCGTCCTTGCCAGTGCGATTCTCGCCTGCTGTCCTCCCGACAGGCGCACACCGCCGTTTCCCACAAGCGTATGTATTCCATCCGGCATTTTGGCAGTTTCTTCTTCCATGCGGACCGCACGCAGATATTTTAGTGCATTTCCTTCGTCGCCCAGCAGGATATTTTCTTCAATATCCGCACTGATAAGCTCCGGCTGATGTCCCATGTATCCCACCATGCCGCTGAGCTCCTCCTGCGTCATTCCGGCCAGTTCCCGCCCGCCAATGCGAATGCTTCCCTGGTAAGCGGACTCCTGAAGGAATACTCTTCCCAGGGTGGATTTTCCGCAGGCGACCGGACCAGTTACGCCAATGATTTCACCCGGGCCGGCTGAGAAGGAAACCTCCTGAAATACCGGAGGGCCGCCCTGGTAGGAAAAGGACAGTCCGGATACCACGAGACTCGCCGGCTTCCCTGCTGTTATATCCTGTTCCGGCTCCTCCTCCTGCATAAAAGGCTGAATCCGTTTCCATGACACCTGTGCCTTCTGCACCGAATTAAACAGCTTGGCCGCCTTGGAGGATTTGGCCGCCAGCTTGGTAAAGCAGGAAAGAAATGTGGTAAATGCCGCGATATCCCAGGCGGTCCAGCCGCTGCCCAGCACATTTTTGCCGCCAAACCACAGAATAAAAACAGCTCCCATCATGGATATGATCTGATACAAAGGCTGCATGGCGTTTTCCCAGATATTCGCACTCACTGCTTTTTTCTCATAATCGGCAAGGCAGATTTCATAGTCGGCATTCCTGTTCTCATCCTGTCCGTAGACCCGGTAGGTCAATGCGTTTTCCACACGATCAAGCGTGGCCTCATTCAAACGCCCTGCGCTTTCCTTTCCGGCCGCAGCACAGCGTGATACTGTCTTTTTCAGCTTCTCCGCAATGAAATATGCGGCCGGAGGAAAACACATGGAAAGCAATGTAAGGCGCCAGTCATAAATAAACAGCATAACGAGATAAGCCGCCATGACCACGCCCGTGTCAAAAATTTCCGTCGTGAATTTTCTCATTCCCTCCACACAGACATCCACATCGGAAATCGCTCTGGTCATCATGGCGCCTGCGCTTTCCTTCTCCAGCTCTTCTTTTTTCTTATGCACCAGGCTGCGGTAAAGGACCTGCTTCATATCCCGGTTAATATGGTTTGCAAACCGCCTGACAAACAGCCGTTTCATATAACGCATAGTCTGCACCACAAGGATAACGGCCACATAGAGCAATGCCAGCCCCACCATATCCGCAAAAACTTTTTTCCCCAGAATTATATCACACAGACGCTGAGCCAGCTGACCTTCAAACCAGGGGCCTGCCGTCATACCCACGTTGTAAAAAATACCGGCGACCGTTATGACGGCCAACGTCCATTTTTCCATATGAAAATAGGTCGCAATCCGCTCCGGCTTTTCAATTCTCCGAGACTCCCCCTCCATGCTCAGTCCTCCTCCCCGTCGGAAAGCGTTTCCTGTCCGGGATGCTCCGCTTGTCCCCCTTCATCCTTCAGCCGTTTTGTAACATGGGGAAAGCCATTTCTGCTTTCTGTTTTGGAACGCAGGTAAAGAAGCTCAAGAATCTGTAAAAAATCTGCTTTTTCCTTTTCCGGCAGTTCCTCTATAAGCCATTCATAAAAAGCGGCTTCCACCGAGGCCTTGGAATTTTTAAGAGTATCCGCCTTATCAGTGGCGTAAAGCAGCTGGCTCCGGCCGTCTGCAGGGTTCCCTCTTCGGATAAGATATCCTTTCTGTTCCAGGCTCGCCACCCTCCTTGCCACCGCGCCCTTATCCATGTTCAAACGACAGCTGATTTCCTTCTGGGAAATCCCAGGCTCATGTCTTACCAGATGAATCAGATCAAATTCTCCCGTCCCAATACCTGACTCCCTCATTGTATGCAAAGTCAGTTTATTTACTTCTCTTGCGATTTTAGTGATTTGCCTTTTTGTTGCATCCATATTTATCCTCTTGATAAGTACTATTTTTTATTGGAAAGATATTGCCACAAAGATGTACCATCAACTAAATAGATGATAGTACATCTTTCTCTTTAAAGCAACAAAATTTATTGCAGATATCATATTTGTATGACAAGTATACCTTTCAATGCTATAATCATAATATTGCTTTGCGTTTAAGGAGGATGATTATGTCAGGACGCTGTATGTAAAATCTAATATTAATAAACGAAAAAGTCAATATACTTATCCCAGCACCTCTTTATACACCCTCAGCACATTCCCGGAAAGAATCTTATCAATCTCAGATGCGCGGAAGCCTCCCTTTTCAAATGCGTCCACAAGCAGCGGCATACAGGAAGCATCCGGCAGCTCATCATGCGTCTTGATCCCGTCAAAATCAGTTCCAAGACCGAGGCAGTCAATCCCTCCCACCTTCACAATGTGCTTCGCATGCTCTACAATCGCGTCAATCGAACCATAGGTAGCCTCGCCATCCGGAACGTCGGTCAGAAATGCAGGGCAAAAATTAAGACCTGTCACACCGCCTTTTTCCGCCAGCAGGCGGATCATATCATCCGTCAGATTCCTTACCCAGCCGCAGACGGAACGGGCGTTGGAATGGCTGGCGACAAAAGGTTTTTTTGAAACACGCAGCACATCCATAAAGCCGGCATCGGACAGGTGGGACACATCAACGATCATGCCCAGCAGCTCCATTTCCTCAACAAAAGCAATCCCGGTCTCCGTCAGTCCCTGCGTAGTATTGGCTTTCCTGAAATCCGGGCGGAAGCTTTCTCTGTCAACTCCCTGTCCCGGCTGTTCCAGATTGGGCCAGCCCAGTTCATTGGGATAGTTCCAGGTAAGGGTAAGCATTCGGACGCCCAGACGATATAAATCTCTTAAAAAAGCCGGATTTCCCTTGCAGACGCCGCCCTCCTCGATTGTCAGAACAGAAGACATTTTTCCTGCAGCCCTATTGTTCTCAATATCCGTATAGGAAAAGGCGGGCAGAATCAAATCTGAATTTTTCCCAATCTCTTCATAATATAAATCGGCCAGCTCCAAAACCTCTTCCAGCGGATTTTCACAGCCGCGAAGATGCACAAATAATGCAAAATTCTGAAAAAGGTAACCACCCTTTTTCATTTTTTCCAGATCAATATGTAATTTGTTGTGTCTTAAGGTATTCTCCCTGATTTCCTCCGGATCACCCTTTCTTCTTATCTCCAGCAGTTCCGATATGGTGTCGCAGTGCATGTCTGCAATTCTCATGTGATATCTTTCCGCGCATACCTTCCATGCGCCTGTTTTATTTTGGCCGGTAAAAATATCCAATTATTCCCCCGCAGTATGCTGCAAAGCTGAAAAGATATCAGCTTTCATACCACGGCCCTGCAATTCATCTATATTCGTATAGTTCTGCTTCGATTCCAATCCCATATCCGGCAGTTCATTAAAAAGGGACGGCAGCTTAAAAAAACTGTCCGTCCATTCTCAATACTGCCCAAAAACCGTCTGCCGTTCCCGTTCTATTCCTTTCCGGAATCTTCTGCGGCATCCTCCGGCGCATCTTCCCTTTCCGGCTCTGATGTATTATCTGATTCCGGATGTTCATCGTCCGTTTTATTCTCCGCGGCTGAAGCAGCCTCTCCGGCTTCAGCGCTCTCAGGCTCTGCCTGCCAGACAGTTCCGCCAGGGCCGACCCTAAAGGCCTTAACCCCTTTATTGGCGAGCATCTGGGAAACGATTACCAGGATAATGCCTGCAATCAGGGTAAAAATAGCGATAAACTGAGAGGTAGACAGACTGCCTACACTTCCTCTGCCCAGATCTCCCCGGTAAAATTCCAGGATAAAGCGGCCTATACTGTAAAAAATCAGATAAAACGCGCCGACCTGCCCTTCCGCCTTCTTCCTTTTTGCAATATTAATGAGTATAAAAAAGTTTACAAAATTCAGCAGGCTGGATATTTCCTGCGTGGGAATCAGAGCTACGCCGTTCGGTGCAAAATCCGAATGGGTAAAGGTAATTCCCAGAGGACTTTCAGTCTCCCGTCCATAGCAGCAGCCAGCCAGGAAACAGCCAATACGGCCGAAGCCCTGTGCCAGAGCAACGGAAGGCGCCGCCAGGTCAAAGTAGGAAAGGAAGTTCACCTTCTTATGCCTGCAATACAGATATCCGCCCAGAATACCTCCTATCAGGCCGCCGTAAACTACCCAGCCGTTCTGAAGGGAATGCAGGATAAAAGCCGGATCGGCAATAATTTCATCAATTACGGTAATACAGTAAAGTATTTTAGAACCAAGATAACCGAAAATCAGGCACCACAACACCAGCCCGAATATCTTCTCCGGATCCAGCTTCAGCTTCTTTGCCCTGCTTTCCGCCGTCAGATATGCCGCAATGATACCGATTCCTATCATCAGTCCATACCCATAAACAGTAAATGGGCCAATGGAAAATAACTCATTCTTCATATGTTTCTTCCTTCCTTTATGCAGACTATCCATCAGTTACCGGCTTTTTCGTCAAACTGCCAAAAAAGCTTATCTGCTATTCTACCATTCTTCTTCTGACAGCGCAATCTTTTTAAAGGGCAATCTTTTAAAGGGCAATAAAAATCACTGCCGCTCCCAGCATAATCTGAATGATGGCAAAACGGAACACTGTCTGCGTATTGGACCATTCCCACACCTTCCTGGCCTGATCATGAAGCGGGGTCCTTACCCTGGTAAGGATTCTGATTTTGAGAAAGCGGAGCAGGAAAACCTTCACCAGTCCCAGCCCGCCGTCCAGAATCAGCACAAGAGCTACCGGGATGTACAAAAGAGGGCTTCCTGTTTTCAGCACCGCAATGCTGATAAACAGACCCATGGCCCGGGATCCGGCATCCCCCATCATCAGCCTGCTGGGCGTGGCATTGTACCACAGATATCCCAGAATGCACACACAGAACAGTAAAATCAGATAGGAAAAGCTGTCGCCCCTGCTCTGCAGCAAATCCACCAGATATATTATCATCAGCGTAATAATGGTCAGCGTTCCGGATAATCCGTCCACGCCGTCCGAACAGTTCGTCACATTAATGGACACCCATACGAGCACCACAGTCAGAATGCCAAACAGGACAGGCGGTACGGTTATCGCAGTTCCCGTAAGAAGGATGGTAATATCATTGGAATTAAAGTTAAGGAAGGTTACGGCTACCATAACCGCAATCACCAAATCCAGGAACCCTTTTTTATACTCTCCCCATGGAGTCTTGGCGCAGTCATCAAGAAAACCTGTAATCATCGCCGCTCCTGTAAGTATCAGGTAAATCACCATCTCCCTGTTTACCTGTCCAAAAAGAAGTGCCGCCGCAATAAATACCAGGACAAATAAAAATCCGGCTCCTCTCGGTTTACCGGCGGATTTTTTCCCGTCTACTGCAAATTCCCTTCCCTGATCTCTGGGAAGCATTCCCATTCCCTTCCACATTACGAGGCACGTTGCCGCAAAGGCAAATAAAATCCCAATAAATGCTGTGGTCTTGATTCCGGCTTCTCCGGCGATAAAATTTATCATCTGTTTCAGATACCTTTCTGTAAAGATTGAATGTTATGGCCATTCTTACATATTCTATCATTAACATGTCCAAAATGGAATGATATATTTCAATAAAAATCGGTTTTGCCCTTTTCAAATCCAACGAAAAAGGCTACAATAATAATGATAAAGGAGGTATGCCTGTTATGAAAATCGACATGCATTGCCATGTAAAGGAAGGCTCTATTGACAGCAGGGTTTCCATGGAGGAATATATACAGCTTCTTCAGTCGAAAGGCTTCGGCGGCATGGTCATCACAGACCACGACACCTACAACGGCTACCGTTTCTGGAAGAAAAATCTGAAGGATAAAAAATATACGGACTTTAAAGTTTTTAAAGGAATCGAATATGACACCATCGGCGCCGGGCATATTCTGGTTATCGTCCCGGAGACGATCAAGCTGCGCATTCTGGAGCTGCGCGGCCTGCCTCTTAATATCCTGATTTCCATCGTCCATTCCTATGGCGGTGTGCTCGGTCCGGCCCATCCCTGCGGGGAAAAATATATGAGCTTCCGCAACACAAGAACCTACCGGCGTGACCCGAAAATTGTGGAACAGTTTGACTTTGTGGAGGTTTTCAACGCGTGTGAGGATGAAGAATCCAATGCAACAGCCTGCCGTCTTGCCGACAAATACCATAAACCAGGCATAGGCGGAAGCGACTCTCACAAAACCGACTGTGTGGGACTGGCCTATACGGAGGTCCCCGACACGGTGCAGACCGAAACCGACCTTATTAACTGTATCCGTGCACAGGAGGTTATCGGCTGCGGCGGATCGCTCTACCGCAGGACAACCAAGGAACGGATTGGCAAGGTAAATACCGTACTCGTTTATTCCTTCTGGTTCTACAACAAATTTTTCACCCTTGTCAAGACGCATAAGCGCAACAGAAAGCTGAGGGCGGAATATTCGGATCGGGAAGCACAGATTTAGTGTCCGTATATCAATTTCATAAATAACTATAAGAGCAGGCTTCAACGGCATCAGCCGTTTTTCCTGCTCTTTTGTGTGCGAAGATCTTTCCTGTCCCTGCGGACGAAATTAAAAACGCCCTGCGGCAGTTCGAACACACATACAATACCCAGGACAATGGCAACCGCCGCTTTGACAGCGGCAAAGCCGGCCTCCCCGGCTTCTGTCAGCTGATCCGTCACCATATAAAACGCGGACCAGTAAATACCAGCTCCCGGCACCAGCGGTATGATTCCCGATATCAGAAAAATGGTAACCGGACACTTCTCCCTCACAGCCCCCATCCGGGAAAGGAATATCACCAGCACCGAAGCAAAAAAGGTGGCTTCCGCAGCATTCAGCACCGGCTCCAGAAGACAGTACATCAACCAACCGGCTCCCCCGATAAGGCCGCAGTAGGGATAATACTTTCTCGGGACGCCGAAAAGCAGGGCAAAAGCCACGGTTCCCAACGCCGCAGCAAGAACCTGAGTTACAATCATAGCAGCATACCTCCCGTCAGCCTGTGATAAACGGTAATGACCACCCCAACCCCCACTGCAATGCAAAGGAATACCAGAATCGCATCCAGCATCCGAACCGCACCGGCAATATAATCCCCATCCGCAATATCCCGGATGCCGTTCGTGAAGGGGATTCCCGGGACAAGCGGGATAATGGCGCCGATTATCATGTGGTTCAGCGCATCCCCCAGATGGATTTTATACATGAAAATACACAGCAGTGTAACCAGCGCGCCGCCGCCGATATTACCTATAATTTTTGACATCCGCGGCTGGCTCAGTTCCAGCACATACACATACAGGAGGAAACCGGCGATAAACGCCCCCAGGCTGTCCCGGAAGCTTCCGCCAAACATGATGCAGAAGCAGGCGCTGCCTACCGCAGAGGCCAATATCTGCATCTGCTTTGTTTTACGCGGCATATTCTCTATCTGATTTAATTGTTCCCGCACTTCCTCTATCGTATAACGCCCTTCCACAATTTCTCTGGAAAGCTGGTTGACCGCCGCCACCCTGTCCAGCTGCGCTCCCCGCACAGGAATATGGCGCACCTGGGCGTAAACGGATTCCTTCTCATTGCCCGCCGTAATAAAAATACCGTTGCTTAAAATAAAAGCGCTTTCGGATTCCACACCGAAATGATCACACATCCGCGTTATGGTTTCCTCCACCCTGAAAATTTCCGCCCCGTTCTGCAGCAGGATATTCCCCGCCTGCATGGCGCATTCCAGAACCAGGCTCCTTTGGGTATTTTCCGCAGTTTCCTTTTGCGGTATTTGTGATTTTTGTGATGTAACTGCCGTTGCTGTCTCTTCCATTCTTCTGTCTCCCGGCTACATCTGCCTGCGCACAATGCGGTATTCGTCATCCAGCTGAAAATAGGGACAATTGTCAAAGGATGCGCTTAAAAATCGCACCATTTCATCCTCGTCCAGATCCATATCACATATGTAGCAGTCATAATCCTCATCAAATTTATAATTGATGCAGCATTCACAGTTTCCCGATGCCATTTTCCATGTCCTTTCCTATCCGTTTATAAATAAAAATAATAATAAAACTTATTCCTGTCTACCCGCACCGGCCCATGCATCCAGCATCGCTTTCACAGAGCGGGACATTTCCTCGCTGAAGCTGCAGTTCCACTTTCTTTCGCAGAAAGCACGTAAACGGCGCTCCAACTCCTCTCCATGCCAGTTTTCCTTATCCTCAAGCATTCTGAGCATGTTGTCGGATTTCTGAAGATCATATCTGTTTTCATGGACAATATCCTCCAGTGCAAAACGGGGAGTCTGTTTTCTCGCCGCCTGCTGTGCTGTAGGATAGCCGCCCACCACCATGGCAACCGGCGCCACATAATCCGGCAGCCCCAGCAGCCTGCGGTGCTCCTCATAGTTTTCAAGGATATCCCCGATATAGCAGGTTCCAAGCCCCAGGGCATCCGCGGCGGTTACAGCCGTCTGGGCGGCTATTATGGTATCCTCCGCCGCCAGCAGGAAATCGCCGTAGGAGGGCTTGCGCACCACCTCCTTCACCTGACAGAACGCCTGATACCATCTTCTGTAATCCGCACAATAGACCAGGACAAGCGGCGCCGTTGCAATAAACGGCTGGTTGTCGCAGGTGACCGCCAGCCTGTCCTTCAGCTTTTGTTCCTTTACATCAATAATTGTATACAACGTCATGTTTCCTGCAGTGGCGGCGCGCAGGGAGGCCTCCAGTATCCGGTGCCTGTCAGCCTCCGCAATCTCCCTGTCCTCAAAAACGCGCACCGATTTTCTTCTCATCAGCAAATCCAGGGTTTCATTTGTATTTTGTTCCACAGCCGTTATATTCCTTTCCGTCCTGATTCTTTTATTAGTCCTGAAATTTATTTTCTTTTATATTTGCCCGTTACTGTCTGCCTGTTGCTTCGTATATCTTACCACACCTTCCTTGATCGTCTCAAGTACACAGATATCGCAGATTTTCCCTGGATCAACAGCCATGGGATTATCACTCAGGATCACCATGTCGGCAAGCTTGCCCTCCTCCAGTGTTCCCTTCCTGTCCTCTTCGAAATAAGCATAGGCTCCGTTGACCGTAACCGCCTGAAGCGCTTCAAAAACGCTGACTCTCTGCTCCGGGCCGATTTCAACGCCGTTTCTTGTAATACGATTGACTGCGCACCATACGGTATGAAGCATTTTAGGCTGCACCACAAGGGGATCCTGATGGAAGTTCACCTTCAGCCCACGGTCAAAAGCAGAACGGGCCGGGCTTATCCGGCTTCCCCTCACCCTTCCCAGGTTTTTCAGGTGAATATCTCCCCAATAATAGGTATGCGCCACAAAAATGGATGGTATCATGGAGAGCTCAGCCATCCGGTCAAGCTGATCATCACGTACGGTCTGGCAGTGTATCATCACCGGCCGCAGCTGACTTTTATGGGGATTATCGCTTTCCGACAGCGCTTTTTCGTAGATATCAAGAAACTGCTCCGATGCGGCGTCGCCATTGCAGTGGGCAAGAAGCTGTTCATCTCTGGCTATGGCCTCTTTTGCATATTTGAAAACCTCTTCATCCGTTTTCGCAGGATATCCGCGGTAATCCTTTTCCCCCTCATAAGGGCTGCTCAGCCATGCTGTTTTTCCCTGAGGCGAACCATCAAGCACGATTTTCAATCCGCCGATTTTAAAATGGTTCCGGTAGGTTTTGTCATAATCCGCATATTCCTTCAGCAAATCACCTGTATTATCATCCATGACCGGATAGGAAACCACGTCGATAACCAGATTCCCCTGGCTGGCAGCCCGGGCGAAGTTCTTGATATCGCCGGCGCCGGCGGCTCCGTCCTGGCAGGTGGTAATTCCATTTTTAAGATAGGTTTCCTGTGCGCTGACGATCTGCGCATCCACATCCATTTTCAGCCTGGGAGCCGCCGCCATCAGCATCTGACCGATGGCTCCCATCTCCTCCGCATAACCGTCAGGCTCCATCGTTCCCGCCACCCGTCCGAATCTCGCCCCTTCGGGATCCGGAGTGCTGCTGCTGATTCCCGCCAGCTTCAGCATGGCGGAATTACCTGCGCCCATATGGCTTGAGGTATGCAGCACATAAATCGGTATTTCTTCAGAAACCCTGTCAAGCACCGATTTATCAGGATGCCGCTGTTCTTTCAGGAAATTATGATCATAACCGAACCCCATGATGATACCATCCGGCCCTATCTGCTTTTCGGCCTGATAGGCCTTCAGTGTTTCTACTATACCATCAAAATCCGTACATTCCGAAAGATCCGCCAGTGACGTAAACTGCGCCACCATGGATATATGTCCGTGGGGATCGATAAAAGACGGCATCAGGGTTTTCCCCTGCAGATCTGTTTCCTCCGCCCCGTCCCCGCAAAGCTTTCTTGCGCCCTCCAGACTGCCTGTATAAATAATTTTTCCGTCTTCCTCCACCAGGCTTTCCACATAATCATTTTCGGCCTTCATTGTGAGAATCGGGCCGCCGTAATATAAGGTTTTCGCCATAATGCCTCCATTCCTGCAGACAGGGCATTTTTTCCCGCCCCGCAATCTGCCAATCCCTGTTATTATACATCTTTTTGCGGATAATATATCTTTTCCCCGGTAAAATCGTAACTTTCCAATACCCTCACAGTTACTAAAAATCATACTTTTTCAATCCTTCAGGTCCAACATACCTATTCTAGCACACTCCCCTGCGGCATGCCACCAGGTTTTGCATTAACAGAAATAACAGGAATAAAAAACCGGCATAATAAAAAAAGCTCCGGTTCCGGATATTTCATCCTTCCCCGAAAGCTTTTCCGGCCAACTGCTTCACTGTATACTTTGGCGCTTTCCTGTGATTATTTTATCTATCAGGCCATATTCCTTAGCCTCCTGGGCTGTCATGAAATGATCCCTGTCCGTATCCCTTTCCACCTCTTCTTCTGTTCTGCCGCAGTTTTGGGCCAGGATACGGTTCAGGCGGCGTTTGCTACGCTGTATATGCTCCGACATGATTCGGATATCGCTCGCAGGTCCTTGGATGCCGCCGCTTACCGCAGGCTGGTGTATCATGATCTCGGCATTGGGCAGCGCCATCCGTTTTCCCTTCGTCCCCCCGGCAAGAAGGAAGGAACCGAAGCTTGCCGCCAGACCGATGCACAGCGTGCACACATCACATTTGATAAACTGCATGGTGTCATATATGGCAAAGCCGGCCGACACGGATCCGCCCGGACTGTTGATATACAGCTGGATATCCCTTTCCGGATCCTCCGCCTCCAGGTACAAAAGCTGCGCAATAATCAGCTCCGCCGATGCATCGCCAACTTCTTCTCCCAGAAAAATAATCCGATCGGACAGAAGCTTTGAAAAAATATCATAGCTTCTCTCACCCCGATCATTTTTTTCTATAACATAAGGTACATAACTCATGCGGCAGCCCTCTCTTTCCAGTTGCTGCCCATGAAGGAGCTCTCCGCCCTGTAAAGCCGGTTTTCAATCACAGCCCTTGTTTTCTTCGGATAAAATACGCCGTTTCTCCGATAAATGCCCGGAGCACACTGATATTCCCTGTGAAATGCCAGTGTAAAGGCCTGCTGTGAATTATAGTGAGCCTCATAGGCTATCTCCACAATGGGTTTTTCCGTCTCCACCAGCTGCCTTGCGGCCTCCGTCAGCCTGCGCATCTGAATATATTTATATATGGTACAGCCCGTGACAACTGCGAAAACCCTGTTGATATGGAATTTGGAATAACCAAGCTTATCCGCTATACTTTCCAGACATAAATCCTCATGCAGATTATCCTCCACGTATGCTGCCACCGCCTCAGCTATCTGTTTTTCGTCCAATGCTGTCGCTCCTTTGCTCTTTTGACTGTAATTATAGCAGGTATCACTCCCACAGTCTTTATATAAAATGACATCTTTTCCTGCGGCGCAGGGAGTTCGTTCACAGTTACTATCCAAACGAGGTGTAATTTTAACATATATTTTCCCAGTTAAAAACCGGGGAAAAAGCAGGATGCTTTCATTCCCCGGCTGTCGTTATTCTGTCAGATGCTTTTCAGCTTATCAATACGGCCATTTTGTATCGCTCCGATATTTTCAGCGATTTTCTTCTCCGGCCAATCCCACCACTTCAGCGCTTTTAAGTAAACCGTCTGCCTGTCCCCGGTTCTGGGATATATTTTTTGTTCCGGAATAGTCATTTTAAAATCCTCCTGCTGATTTTTTATTTACCGTTAACTATTCCGGCCACTGCAATGCAGAGCCTCATAAACCTCACCCCGTTTTATTTATAAATATGCCGGGAATTATGGCATTCCATATTTCCCGGCAAAAATTTATATTTGCAGCAATTGTCTGGCTGCATCACAATTACTGTTTACTTTCCAAAATTTTATCAATACTTACCAGCTTTACGCAAAGGACAAAAAGCTTTGTCGCCTGGATCAGCTCATCCATAGGAGGGAATGACGGCGCAATACGGATATTGCTGTCATGAGGATCCCTGCCGTAAGGATAGGTTGCGCCGGCACCGGTCATTACCACACCGGCTTCCTTAGCTTTCGCCACAATTGCCCTGGCACAGCCGTCCAGCGCATCAAAGGAAATGAAATAACCTCCCTTGGGCTTTAACCAGGAACCGATTTCCAGTCCATCAAGCTCCTGTTCAAGGATATTCAGAACTGCTTCGAACTTGGGACGCATAACAGCCGCATGCTTCATCATATGTGATTTGATGCCGTCCAGGTTCTTAAAATATCTTACATGGCGCAGCTGATTCAGCTTATCGTGTCCGATTGTCTGGATGGCCATCTGCTTTTTAATATCCTTCAGGTTATTATAGGAAGCGGAAATTGCCGCAACACCGGATCCGGGGAAGCTGATTTTGGAAGTGGAGCTAAATTTGTATACCATATCCGGATTTCCGGCCTTCTCACATTCCTCCAGAATCTCCAGAATCGTATCCTGGTCATCCTCATAAAGATGATGTACATTATACGCATTGTCCCAGTAAATACGGAAATCCTCTGCCGCGGGCTTCAGCCTTGCAAAACGGCGGACCGTTTCATCAGAATAGGTAATGCCCTGAGGATTGGAATACTTCGGCACACACCAGATGCCCTTGATCGCCGCGTCCTCGCTTACCAGCTTCTCTACCATATCCATATCCGGCCCTTCGGGGGTCATGGGTACGTTAATCATTTCAATACCAAAATATTCAGTGATGGCAAAATGCCTGTCATAGCCGGGAACCGGGCATAAAAACTTCACCTTATCCAGCTTGCACCAGGGAGTGCTTCCCATCACGCCATGAGTCATGGAACGCGCTACGGTATCATACATAACATTCAGGCTGGAATTTCCATAAATAATGATTTTATCGGCAGGCACCTCAATCAGGTCCGCCAGCAGTTCCTTGGCTTCCTGAATACCGTCGATAACGCCGTAATTTCTGCAGTCAATACCCTCACGGCACTTTAAATCGGTGGCGCTGTTGAGAACATCCATCATTCCCATGGAAATATCAAGCTGCTCAGCTGACGGCTTTCCCCTGGACATATCCAGCTTCAGGCCTAAATCCTGGAATTTTCTGTATTCCGCTTCCAGTTCATTTTTGAGAGTGAGCAGTTCTTCCTTACTTCTGTCTTTGTACGCCTTCATTCCACTTCTCCTTTTCTCCTCATGATTATAAAAAGAAGCTGATTTCATTCAATCAGCCACCACAACCCAAACAGCGAATCTTGTTTGGCGGTTGACAGCATTTTTTCTTATAATATTATGCACAATTAAGGTGAGTTGTCAAGTGTTTCCGTTTTAACGTGCTAATCTGTGAAAGGGAAATCTGAATGACAAGCCTGTAATTTTCCGAAATAATCAGGATCCAAAACTGTGTCGGCAGAAAATTATGTATAATTTCATAATTCACGCCGCTCCTCATCCGTCAAAAAACGCAATTCATTAAAAATATGTCCTTTTTACCGGGGCAATCTGTAGTAGTAGCCGAAATTATGCCCCCATCCAGCATCGCCAGGTAATTTTAACGATATTATGAAAAGATTGAAGGAAGAATTCCCTCCCCCGCCCTCTTACGTATAACGGCAGAATGCGCTGCTGTCTCCCCGCTTTCCCCCTCAAAAAGAAAGATAGGAGACCTGCTTTCCAAAAAACGCTCAGCGGTTCCATGATATAAAAATTTCGGCGGCTCTGCTTCCGCCAATTCCACATCCACAGGCACGCTGTGTCCCTGATTAATCAAGACTCCCTACCGGTGTATCATGGCAGGGAGCCTTCTCCTGAAATATTCCTTTTACCGGAAAAACCGGGAAATATCATTAAACATCACAAATACCATGAGTATCATCAGAACCACAAAGCCGGCGAAATGCACCATGCCTTCCCTTTCAGGAGGAACCGGTTTTCCACGGATCGCTTCGATAATAAGGAATACAAGCCGTCCGCCGTCCAGAGCAGGCAGCGGAAGCAGATTCATCACACCCAGGTTCACGCTCAGAAGCAGCGCAATGTTGATCATATTCAGAATTACCACCCAGATACCGTAAGGCTCCGCCTGCTCCTTCACCTCGCCGATTACCTGCGCCACGCCGATAGGTCCCGATATGTCATCCTTTGTGGCTTTTCCCTGAATCAGCATTCCCAGGCTCTTGATGGTTGCCCGAAGGCTGTAGCGTACCTCATAATAGCTGTATTTGAAAATTCCTGCATTCCGGCAGTCCACGTACTCTCCATAGCCGTTAAAGCCCAGCAGATACCGTCCTTCTTGTTCATTGTATTTGGGTGTCAGGGTAACCGTGTGCTTTTCCCCGTCGCGCAGGAATTCGATGTTCATGGTTTCTCCCGCGCCCACATAGGTATTCAGCCAGATTTCGCGGGCTACATAAATACGTTCCCCATTCATTCTGGTAATAAGATCCCCCGGCTGCATTCCTGCTTCCTGTGCCGGATAACCGTCAATCAGACCGTTCAGCACCGGACGGTCGCTGCCCGTATAGCCAACTACAATCATGGCCAGGATATAAGCCAGAATGAAGTTGAAAAAAGGTCCCGCAAACACAGTGGAAATTCTTGCCCAGACACTGGCATTGGGGAAAGCGCCTTCCGACGGGGTCCCCTTGTCGGCATCAAGCCCGTCTTCTCCTTCGAACATACACGCGCCGCCGATAGGAAAAAGGCGCAGTGAATATTCCGTTCCCCCCTTGTTAAAGTGAAGCAGCTTCGGCCCCATGCCAACGCTGAACTCCACTACCGTGATCCCGTTGACCTTCGCCAGAAGGAAATGCCCCAGCTCATGCCCGATCACAATCACTCCAAATATCAGGACAAATAACACAATAGTCAATTGATTCAGTTCTCCTTTATATGCTCAATATATTCGTAAGTTTCTGCTTCAGCCTGTAAAATCTCATTGACATTAGGATTCTCAATTACCTGGTGACGATTCATACATTTTTCAATCAGCTCCGGAATTTCCAGAAAGCCTATGCGGTGATCCAGGAACAGCGCCACCGCCTTTTCATTTGCCGCATTGAATACCGTTGGCATGCTTCCGCCCGTGCGCGCCGCCTGCATTCCCAGCTTCAGTCCCGTAAAGACCTCCGTATCAGGCCGTTCAAAGGTAATCTGTCCCAGCTTGTAAAAATCAACCCGCTCTCCGGCCATCGGCCTTCTTTCCGGATAGAAAAGAGCGTATTGAATCGGAAGCTTCATATCCGGCATTCCCAGCTGCGCAATCACCGCGCCGTCCACATATTCCACCATGGAATGAATGATGCTCTGGGGATGGATGACTACCTGGATGCTGTCCAGCTCCACATCGAAAAGCCAGCGCGCCTCCATCACCTCGAGCGCTTTGTTCACCAGGCTTGCGGAATCCACGGTAATTTTACGGCCCATGGACCAGTTGGGGTGCTTCAGCGCATCCTCCGCCCGCATGCCTGCCAGCTCCTGCCTGCTTCTGCCTCGGAACGGTCCGCCGGAGGCTGTCAGCAGGATTTTGGAAACCTGCTTTTTGTCCTCTCCGTTCATGGACTGGAAAATAGCGCTGTGCTCGCTGTCAACAGGCAGGATGGGAACCTTGTGCTTCTTCGCAAGAGGCATGATCAGATGTCCTGCTGTCACCAGGGTTTCTTTATTAGCCAGAGCTATGGTTTTTCCGCTTTCAATTGCCGCAATTGTGGGACGGATGCCTATCATGCCCACAATTGCCGTCACCAGTATTTCATAGGAAGCATCTGAGGCAAGCGCCAACAGGCCTTCCATGCCGGAAAGAACCTTTACCGGCAAATCCGCCGTGCGGCCGCGCAGCTCCTTCGCTGCTTCTTCACTCCACATAACCGCCAGGGCAGGATGAAACTCCCTGATTTGTTTTTCCATCAGCGCTGCATTGCTGCCCGCTGCAAGCCCCATTACCTGTAAATCCGGATTATCCCTGACGATTTCCAGGGTCTGGGTTCCTATGGATCCGGTTGATCCGAGAATCGCTATTTTTTTCATGCCGTATCCTTTCCCGTAACTTTTTTATAACCGTCCGGTAGCTATAGCCGGAAGCCTGAACCACCCGGAAGCCAGAACCATTACGCCAAGTTACAACTGTTATTCAAAATGTATGAGCAGTATGGCCAGATAATAAATGATAGGCGCCGTAAAAAGAACGCTGTCAAAACGGTCCATAATGCCGCCGTGTCCGGGAATCAGCTTTCCGTAGTCCTTAATGTCATGGTTTCTCTTTATCCCTGAAGCGGCCAGATCTCCCACCTGGGAAATAACTGCTCCCACGCCGCAGATAAGCGCGGCGATCCATGTCACATTCTGATCCGCAAACACTCTTTCCAGCGCAAAATAACCAAAAGCTGCACCCACCAGTGCGGAACCCACAACACCGCCCACGGCTCCTTCAATGGATTTCTTGGGACTGAGCACGGGCGCCAGCTTATGCTTCCCGATAGCCATACCTGTCAGATAAGCGCAGGTATCGCAAATCCACGAGCTGATAAAAATCATCCAGACCATGTAAATACCGTTCGGCAGGTTTCGTGTAAGGAAAATAAAGGTAAACAGCACAGGCGCATAAAAAGCGCAGAAAAAAGCCGTCATCACCTGTTCCGCCCTGAACCGGGGAAAAGAAAAAACATAAACGAACATCATTCCCAGAAAAATCAGGGCCAGCATGCCCACCCAGTAAACCGGGTTCTCGGAACCGTATACCACCAGATAATAGAGGACAATGCCTGCATAGCCCACCGCCTCCAGCGCATTATTCTTCTGTCCCTCTGCGATAACGCCGCAGGCCTTCGTCAGCTCCCGGAAAGCTATCAGGGACAGTATCAGCATCCCCAGTGCGAGTACGCCGTCTCCGGTCAGCAGCAGAACCAGCGCCAGAATCACCAGCACCACGCTGCTCATCAATCTTTTACCAAACATAATTTACCTCCATGATTATCCGCAAAGAAGCCTTGCGCCTCAGTCCGGCCTCTGCCGGTGCTAAAGCGGATCCTCCCGCGCTATACGTCCTTTACCAGCCCGAACCTTCTGTCTCTATGATTATATGCTTCTACGGCTTTCAACAATTCTTCTTTTGTAAAATCAGGCCAGGCAACCGGCGTAAAATAAAACTCCGTATAGGCCAGCTGCCACAGCAGGAAGTTGGAAATCCGCTGTTCGTTACAGGTACGGATGAGCAGATCCGGATCAGGCAGCCCTGCGGTATCCAGCGCATTGCAGAAATCCTCCTCCGTCAGCTCCTCCGGATTTATAATTCCCTGCGCGGCTTTCCTGGCCAGCTTCTGCGCAGCTCTGCGGACCTCGTCCCTTCCGCCGTAATTCAATGCGATCTGGAAATGCAGGCCGGTATTGTTCTTCGTCGCTTCCTCCAGCTGATTGATTCTGGAACGGATATCCTCATCCAGCCCTTCCTTGTCACCGATAACACGCACGCACATATTGTTTTTCGCAGCGGTTTTCAGACAGGTCTTCATATAATTGCGCAGAAGGGTCATCAGCGCATCCACCTCGTCCTGGGGACGTTTCCAGTTTTCCGTGGAAAAAGCATAAACCGTCAGGTACTGGATTCCCATCCGGTATGCTTCCTCACAGATTACCTCCACGTTCTTAGCCCCCTGCACATGCCCGTAATTCCTGGGCATCCCCTTGGCCTTGGCCCACCGGCCGTTTCCATCCAATATTATCGCCACATGATTTGGTATGTTCATAATCTGCTATCTCTCCTGTCCTGTTCCTGAAACTGGTAAAAAGGGACAAGCCAAGTAACGCCTGCCCCTCTTATTTCAATTGTAATCCCTGTTCTTTTTAAACGGTCAGGATTTCTTTTGCCTTTTCCTCAACCAGCTTGTCGATTTCCTTTACGTATTTATCGGTCAGCTTCTGAAGGGCTTCCTCAAGCTCCTTGATTTCATCCTCAGAAACATCCTCTTTAGCCAGCTTCTTAAAGGTATCGTTGCCGTCCCTGCGGATATTGCGGACTGCAACCTTGCCTTCCTCGCCTTTCTTCTTTACTTCCTTTACCAGCTCTTTTCTGCGTTCCTCCGTAAGCTCCGGAATTACCAGACGGATAACGCTGCCGTCATTGTTGGGGGTAATTCCCACATCGGATGCCATAATCGCCTTTTCGATCTCTTTAATCAGTGATTTCTCCCAGGGTGAGATCTGGATCATCCTCGGTTCGGGAACCGTGATATTGCCTACCTGCTGAATTGGGGTAGGGCTTCCGTAATAGTTCACTTTAATCTTGTCCAGGATATGGGGATTTGCGCGTCCGGCACGGATTGTTGCAAAATCTGCAGCCAGATATTCATAGGCCTTGCTCATTTTGTTTTCAAACTGCTGTAATTTTTCGTTCATCGATATATCCTCCCTGTTTTTTATACGGTAACCTTGGTTCCGTTAAATTTACCTTTTACTGTATTTACAATGCTGTTTTCTTCATTCAGGCCAAATACCCACATCGGCATTTTATTATCCCTGGCAAGGATGGACGCTGTCATATCCACTACCTGCAGGTTCTTTGCGATGACTTCATCAATGGTCACTTCATCATATTTCTTCGCCGAAGGGTTCTTTTTGGGATCGTCATCATATACGCCGTCAATGGCCTTGGCAAGCAGGATAACCTCGGCTTCCACCTCCACAGCCCGCAGCACAACGCCGGTATCGGTGGAAAAATACGGATGTCCCGTACCGCCGGCAAAGAATACAACCATGCCCCTGTCAAAATACTTATTCGCCCTGTCCTTGGAAAAAAGCTTGGTAAAGGAGCCGCATTCAAAAGGTGTCAGCACTGCCGTCTGCATTCCTTCCGCCCTGCATATTTCGGAGACATAAATGCAGTTCATGATGGTTGCCAGCATTCCGATCTGATCCGCTTTCGTCCTGTCAATATTTTCACTGGTGCGTCCTCTCCAGAAATTGCCGCCGCCTATAACAACGCCGACCTGGACGCCTTCCTCCACCAGCTGCTTTATCTGAAGGGCCACCTTTCTTACAGTAGGCTCATGAAAGCCTTGCTTTTCTTCTCCCGCCAGAGCTTCTCCGCTCAATTTCAGTAAAATTCTTTTCATTATAATACGCTCCTATCTGCGTGCTACGGCACGCTCACAGATCCGCAGGACTACTGCAGAGCCTTTGCTTTCTTTTCAAATTCCTTCCGGGCCATCCGGAAGCAGTCCATTAGCTTGGGATTAAACTGGCCGCATTCCCCGTCCAGTATCATCTGATAGGCCACATCATAGGAAAAGGCCGGCTTATAAACCCTGTCGCTCACCAGCGCGTCATAAACATCAGCAATGGAAACCACCTGGGCGGCCAGCGGGATTTCATCCCCCTTCAGTCCATGGGGGTTCCTTTTCCATCCCATTTTTCATGATGGCTTAACGCTATGTTATAACAGAATTCCTTGAATACTCTGTTATCTGCAGCAAGCTTCCCTCTGTTCAGATTAATATACTCCACTGCTTCTCTGCCGTTCTCCGCCAGAATTACTTCGTAATCATCCTCAAAGATACCCCGCAGTATCTCCCGGTTCATTTCCATATCATCGACAACAAGTATCTTATCCTTCACGACTTTTACCTTTCCTGCAGACCTGTGTCTACCTACAGCTGTCGGATTATCTGTGTCAGCAATTCGTAATTTTCTTCTGCGTCCTGTACAAATTCATCCAGCCGGTCATACTTCCGGCTCCGCAGCTCCTCAGTCAGTGCGGACACAACCGTATAGAAAGGATCCAGCCCCAGGTTGCCGGCAACGCCCTTCAGGGTATGTGCATCCCTGAACGCTTCTTCGTAATCTCCGGCGCTTATATGCTCCTTCAGCTGCGCGTAATTGGGATCCTCAAGAAAACGCTTCAGGAACTTCAGGTATAATGCCTCATTGTTCATAAAGCGTTCCATTGTCTTATCCAAATCCACGCCGGCTTCAGTCAGCTGTTTTTTTATTGTGTCATCCATCTTTTCCCCTTTAATTCGGGCAGTCTTTTTTCAGACTGCCCGGCCTATCCGTGATTGAATAAATTATAGCATTCTTTCCACACAATATGCAATCTATTTTTTCCAGGTATAAGGAACGAACAGAAGCAGCATGGGGAAAATTTCAAGTCTTCCTGCAAGCATGTCAAACATCAGCACATATTTGGAAAAGCCGGAAAAGAAAGCGAAATTCCCGGCAGGCCCCACCAGCGACAGGCCGGGGCCGATATTATTAAGCGCTGAAATAACCGCCGTAACGTTGGTTGTAAAATCAAAATTGTCTATGGTCAGCAGAAGGATGGACGCCAACAGGATTCCCGCATAGGAAATCAGGAATATATTAGCCGCCCTCACCACCGGGTGATCCAGCTTTTTCCCGTCCATCATTACAATCTTTACACTTCTGGGGTGAATCAGGATCCCCAGTTCCTTTTTGATGGTTTTCATATACATCAGGATTCGGGAAACCTTAATGCCGCCGCCCGTGCTGCCGGCGCAGGCTCCTATAAACATAAGGATCACAAGAAGCGTCCTGGAAAATTCGGGCCACTGGTCAAAATCCGTGGTGGCAAAGCCCGTGGTGGTCATGATGGAGGCAACCTGGAAGGCCGCATGCCGGAGGCTGTCTCCCACATTTCCCATCTGGGAAAGGATATTAAACGCTATCAGAAGCGTGGCCGCCGTAAAGATTGCAAAATAGGCTTTCACCTCCTCCATGCAGAAGGCATCCTTCACTTTCTTGGCAATGATCAGATAATAAAAAGCGAAGTTGGTTCCGAACAGCATCATGAAAATGGTGACAATCACCTGAATATAGGGGCTGTAGCCTGCAATACTGTCCGAACGGATGCCGAAGCCGCCGGTACCGGCCGTCCCGAAGGCGGTGCAGACCGCATCAAACATGGGGATTCTTCCTAAAAGAAGAAGCACGATTTCCAAAACGGTGAGCGCCACATAAATTCCATAAAGGAAAAAAGCCGTGGTACGTATTCTCGGCACAAGCTTGCTCACGGAAGGCCCCGGGCTTTCCGCACGCATCAGATGCATTGTCTGGCCGCTTGACATAGGAAGGATCTGCAGAACAAATACCAGAACGCCCATACCGCCGATCCAGTGTGAAAAGCTTCTCCAGAACAGGATACCATGGGACAGATCCTCCACCCGGGCCAGGATGCTGGCTCCCGTTGTGGTAAAGCCGGAGATAATCTCAAACAGGGAATCCGTAAAACTGGGAATCTCACCCGTAAAATAAAATGGCAGCGCGCCAATCAGGCTCATCACAATCCATCCAAGCGCAACTCCCACATACCCTTCCCTCGCATAGAACTGCGTATTTTCAGGTCTCTTGAAGGAAAGAGCTGTCCCAAGGATAAAGGACAGCAGTGCACAGGCCAGAAAAACCGGCCATGTCTTTTCTCTGTAAAGAAGAGACACGGCCAGAGGAAGGAGGAGGAATACGCCCTCCACCTTCATGATCCAGCCGAGTATATAGCTAATACTTTTGTAATTCATGCTACGATTGCTCCTTCTAGGCAAGAATATCGTCTATATCATCCAGGCCCTTGTGGGTGGTTACCACTATCACGGTATCTCCGGCCCTGATCATGTCTTGTCCGGAGGGCAGGATAATCTTTCCTCTTCTGATAATATTGCACAGCAGCAGATTTTTCTTTAACTTCAGCTGGCTTAAGGGAACATCAAGCACCCTGGAATCCTTTTTCACGGAAAATTCCAGCGCCTCTACCTTGTTGTCTATGATCCGGTAAACAGCTTCCACGGCGCTTCCCATGGAATTCTGCATGCTGCGGACATATTTGATAATATGCTCCGCCGTAATATATTTGGGGCTGACTACGCTCCCGATATCAAAATTATCAATGATGCCGCCATAATTAATTTTGTTGATTTTGGTAATCACCTTGGCTTTGGACACCTTTCCCACATAGCAGGAAAGCATGACGTTTTCCTCGTCCAGCCCGGTCAGGGAAATAAAGGCATCCGTGCTCTCAATCCCCTCCTCCCGGAGAAGATCCGTCGCGGAGGCATCTCCGTAGATAATCATTGCCTTGGGCAGAAGCTCGCTGAGCTCGTCGCATCTGGCCCTATTATTTTCAATAATCTTCACCTGAATTTTGGATTCCAGCAGCTTTCTTGCCAGATAATAAGCCAGAGTCCCTCCTCCGGCTATCATGACGTCCTTGATCATTTTGCTCTCAATGCCGATGCTTGCAAACAGCGCCTTCATTTTATCAGGGGAAACGATTACGGAAATATAATCCCCTTCATGAAGAATGGTATTGCCGTCCGGAATAATGACGTCATGGCTGCCGTCTCTTTCCACAACACATATCAGCAGGCTGAAGCCGAACTTTTTTGTGGCGTCGCTGATCTTCTTATCCGCCCAGGTAGAATTTTCCGGAATGCGGAACCGCACCAGATCCACCTTTCCCTTGGCAAAGGCGTCCACCTCCATGGCGGAGGGCACCCGGATCAACCTGGCGATATCAGAAGCCGCAGCCAGCTCCGGATTAATGGCCAGGGACAGCCCCAGTTCATCCTTAATAAACCCTATTTCGGCATAATAGCCAGGGTCGCGTACCCTGGCAATTGTCTGGCAGTGCCCCGCCTTTCTTGCGATCAGGCAGCACAGTAGATTCACTTCATCCTTATTGGTGACCGCTATCAGGAGATCCGCTTCCTTAACGCCTGCTTCCTCCTGTACGCGATAGCTGGTGGCATTGCCCTGGATGCACATAACATCCAGCACATTTCCCACCAGCCTTTCTTTTTCTTCATTGATGTCAATGATGGTCAGCTCGTGACCCTCTTCATTCAGCTGTTCGGCCAGGGCATATCCAACTTTGCCGCAGCCGGCGATTATGATTTTCATTTGTGTTTCCTTACCTTGTTTCCTTCTTCTTTAGTCAAAACATACTGCCTGCGGGAATAAAAAACATCGCGTTATGCGCGTCCCAAAGCAGAGAGATAATAACGGTACAGATTCTTGTAGGTCCCATTGCTGAAATGGAGGCCGTCCGTAAGCGTATAGCCTGTCCCCTGAAGATAGGAATAGCTGTCTATCCAGTGGATTTCCGGGCTGAGGCGCGCCTGCAGCTTCCTGTTGAAATTGCTTACCATGGATTTGGTTATGTATTTTCCATTCTCCACAGGGTTCACGGAGGAATAATAGACGGTTGCGCCCTTCTGTATCCATTCTGCGGCCTTCCTGTTCACCAGCTCGGCATAAGCATTCACATTTGCCACATCGTTTACGCCGAGGTTAATGATGATCTTCGTCCCATTGCCAACCGCTTCATCGATCTGGGGTATGGCTTCGGATGCAAACCATTTATAACCCTGGGAGGATTTGGCTATCCATACAAAACCGTTGTCGCCCACCGCATTGTTCATCTGCACGAACCTGGAATCTCCCACAAAAATGATTTCCGGCCCTGCCGGAAGCTCTTCCTGTACGGCCGCCAGTCCCATAAACGCTTCAATCTGGGCATCCGTCATGGCTATCTGCTGCACCTGCGTCTGCTCCAGCGCCTGCAGCTGTCCCAGAAGCTGCAGCTGCGCCGCATCAATGGCGGAGGCTTCCTGAAGCTGGGTAAGCGTCTGGATCTGCAGCTGTACCTGTTCCAGCTGCGTCTGCAGAATCTGGCGGATGTCCTGCAGCTGTCCGGTATACTCTTCCGGATCTGCCACAGGCAGGGGAACCGTCTCTTCACCGGCCGCCTGTCCTGTCCCGGAGGGCTGGACCGTATCCTGCACCTGTACAGCTGTCTGGATTACCTGTGTATCATCTCCGGCCTCTGCCGTTTTATCTGCCCGTATTGTCATGGACGGTACCGTCAGCGCACATACCGCTGCAAGCGTCAGTGCCGCTTTCAGTATCCTGCCTTTCACTTTTTTCGTCATACTAAATCCTTTCTGCGAAAACAAGTTTCCTGCAACCAAGCATCCTTATTATACGTTGACTTTCAGGAAAAGGCAATCCCTTCCTGCGATAATTGACAGAATGCGCCTTCAGGCAGCCGGCAGTCTCCCTTACAGCTGCGGCTGACGCCTGAAACCCCGCCTTTTTCAGGGCTGTACGGGGCATGGCGAATCCTGCAGCAGATTATAATATTCAAAAAAAGGGAAGAAAAAGTCCGCCACAGGCTTCATTTTTCTTCCCGAAAATCCGGCATATTTCTACATTATTGGTTTGAATCCAAAACCTTTACCTGTTTATTCCGCCTTAATAAATACCTGCATTTCACCCTCGCCCCTGTTGGCCCAGGCAAAATAAGGAATCCACTGAAGCTGTACTTCTTCATATTCAGGCCTGCTGTACTCCTGATACAACTCCCCTGCTTCCTCAGGCTGCATGACAAGGCGTTTTCCCTTTGTTGTCACAGTGACCATGCGCTGTCCAAGCTTCTCTTCCGCCTTTGCTTCCGGCGCAGGATCCGCCGCCAGGGAACACAGATGGAGATTTTTGCCGTTGTCCGCTTCTTCCATACAGTAAACGACAGGCCCTCTCATCACGGCGGCCTTGCCGATGTCCTCTCTCACTCTGCCGTCCGCCTGCATCAGGCGAACCTCCATGGGGAATTCCAGTTCCAGCTTTTCTCCGCCTTCCCATACTCTGTCGATGATAAGGTAGCCGTCTTTCACCGTTCTGGTTTCACCGTTTTCGGTTACTGCCTCGCCTTCCCGGAGGCCTTTTTCCCCGTTTATGGTATAATCCCTGCACCAGCCCGGAATGCGGAAAGCGATCCTGCAGGCTGTCGGCGCCCCGACATTGACCTCCGCCGTCACCTTACCGTCCCAGGGGAAGTCGGAAGTAATTCGCAGATCCAGCTTTTTACCGCCGCAGTCCTTTTCCAGGACGCCGCCCATATACAGATGCACATAAAGGGAATCCTCCGCTTCCGTATAAGCATAAGATGCAATGGAGCTGAGCAGTCTTGCGATATTGGGAGGACAGCAGGCACAGCCGAACCATTTCTGGCGGACGGGTTTTACATGGAATTTACGTTCGTCCTTGTGGCAGGCCTCCGGCAGGCTTTCCAGAGGATTCACATAGAAGAAGCTTTTTCCGTCCAGAGCCATGCCGCTGAGGATGCCATTGTAAAGAGCGCGTTCCATCACGTCGGCGTATTTTCTGTCCGCTTTGATTTCCAGCATTCTCCTTGCAAAGAAAACGAGTCCGATGGAAGCACAGGTTTCCGCATATGCCGTATCATTGGGCAGATCGTAATTGAAGGAAAAGGCCTCGCCCATATGGGTGGCGCCGATACCTCCGGTGATGTACATTTTCTTGCGGGTGATATTGTCCCAAAGCTTCTCGCAGGCCGCATAGAGCGCTTCATCTCCTGTCAGCCTGGCAATATCCGCCATACCGGAATACAGATAAACCGCACGCACCGCATGTCCTACAGCCTCATCCTGTTCCCGGACAGGCAGGTGGGCCTGGTTGTACTGATAGCGCAGCTCATCTTCATGGCATTTCTTCACGGCTTCAGGATGCTCCGCATCAAAATAATAAGGTCTGGTTCCACGCTGATCCACGAAGAAACGGCTCAGATTCAGATATTTGTCATCGCCTGTCGCTTCATAGAGACGCACCAGCGCCATCTCTGCGATCTCATGGCCGGGATAGCCCTTTTTCTTATCCGGTTCAGGGCCGAAACAGGAAGCGATATAATCCGCATATCTTTGCGCAGCCTTCAGAAGCTTATCCTTTCCTGTCGCCTGGTAATAAGCAACGGCGCCCTCGGTGAGGTGCCCAAAGCAGTAAAGCTCATGGTTATCCTTAAGATTGGTGAATACCTTTGACATATCATTGATGATGTAATAGGTATCCAGATAACCGTTTTCCTGCTGTGCGGCGCATACGATGTCAATTGCCTCATCCGCCGTCCTTTCAAGCTCTGCATCGGGATGCTGGGTCAGAGAGTAGCCCACCGCCTCGATCCATTTGGAGAAATCGCTGTCCTGGAACAGGCAGCCGTAAAAACGATCCTCCATATGCTCCATATCCTCCGGCAGCGGCTGGAAAATAATAGGCCACTTTATTTCTTTATAATCCGCGCCCATTTCCTTTCTCTGCGCCGTTATTTTTCCGGCAATTTTAAAGTTGCGCATACAGAAGCTGGGATCAGCCTCCGGAATGCGGTCGTTTAACGCCTCCCACTGATAAGGAATGACTTCCCTGCGTACCAGCTCCATTTCATGCTTCCAGAATGCATCGGTTACCTGTACCTTTCTTAAGGAAACCGGGCTGCTCTGTCTATTTTTTTCCATATTTGTTATCCTCCTGCGCTGCGTCACATTTGGGACGTTTTCCAAATGCCGCTTGATTTATATTTATCCTAACAGGCACAGCAAAGCTTTTCCATTGCTATTATGGAAAGCAGCATGTATAATATGGAAAAGCAAGGTAACCCTTCAGTCAGCTGTTAACAGTAACTGTGAAGGGAATGAACCGTTAACGGAGGGCAATATGAGCGCTTATTTTCAGTTGATGAGCCCGCGGCGCGTCAGTTCGGCCAATTATATAACCTTTATCAACCCCACGCCTCATCCGGACAGGGTTATGGACGAGCATGATTTCCTGTATATGCTTGACGGAAGCTGGCGGATTATGGAGGAAAACTCCTGTTATGAAATGCATTCCGATGATTTGCTCATTCTGCCGGCAGGCAGGCATCATTATGGGAAGGGGCTGTGCACCCCTAATAATAAACACATGTATATTCATGTAAAACCGCTGGAGACGGAACGCATGGGGACTGCTTTCTCTTCCCGGCTGGCGGAATTTCATTCCCTGATTCACTGTCAGGATAATCCCCGGATAAAAGAGATTTTCCAGGAAATCATCTCCCTGCGGTGGAACGGCTCTTCTCTGCGTGAGGATAAGCTTTCCCTTCTCATAAACCTGCTTCTCTGCGAGCTGAAGGAGCAGCAGGAAAAGCCGGTGTCAGCCTCTTCCTCCCACAATATTCTGGCAGAAGCATCACGGCTGATTCAGACGACGCCCCAGACTTTTTTTACAGGGAAGGACCTGGCAGATCGTTTCTTTGTATGTGAAAGGACACTTTCCAACCAATTTAAAAAGGCATACGGCAAGACGCTGTATGTCTATCAAATGGATGTAAAGCTGGAAATGGTGCGCCAGTTCCTGTTAAGCCAGCCGGAGGTCAAGCTGCATGAAACAGCGCTGAATTTCGGTTTCTGTGACGAATTCCACATGAGCCGGACCTTTAAAAGGAAATACGGCGTGTCTCCAAGCCAGTACCGGCAGGAGAACCTGGGATCTTAAAGCACGGAGGCCAGGGCGCACAGAGAATGCACTGCTACAAGCGGCTGCGTGACCTTCCTTACGGCTTTATATTCCAGGCATCTGCCTGCCAGGGCCAGGATGGCCGTAATTCCTGCCGCAGCAGCCACACTGGGCTGCCGCGCAGTTTCCTTTTTTAAATCAGCCCCACCAGCTCAGAAAGCTTTCCATCGCGTAAAAAGACAGGGATCACATCCAGATCTGCCTTTACAGTAACGGTCTGTCTGCCTTCGTATTCCGTTCCGTCATGAACCAGCGTCCACTTTGCGCCTGCGGGAAGATATACCTGACGTTCCACAGCGTCCTCATACATAACCGGGGCAACCAGCATGTCGCTTCCGTACATATACTGCTCCTTCATATCCCAGCAGCACTCCTGCTCCGGGAACTCATAGAACATGGTACGCATTACGGGCCTGCCCAGGGTATGGGCCTCTTCCATCAGCTTTCTGGTATAAGGTCTCATGGCTTCACGGAAACGGATGTATTTTACCAGGGTTTCACAGTTTTCCCCGCCGAAGCTCCATACCTCATTATCAGCGCCGGTGGGCTGCATCACCTCTCCCGCCTGATTCATCACTCTCTGAGAAGGGACACGGTCACCATGCAGACGCATTACCGGACAGAAGGTTCCCCACTCAAACCAGCGCACCAGCAGCCTGCGGAAGCTTTCATCCTCCGGGTTTCCTCCGGAAAAGCCGCCGATATCGGTGGTCCACCAGGGAATACCCGCCACGCCCATATTCAGGCCGGCACATACCTGTCTGCGGAAGGTCTCCCAGTCGGAATGGATGTCTCCTGACCATACAAGCGCGCCGTAACGCTGGCTGCCGGCCCATGCGCAGCGAAGCAGGTTAACCACATTTTCCTGCCCGGCTTCCGTCTGTCCTTCATAGAAGGTTCTCGCATAAGCCTGGGGATAAATGTTTCCAATCTGGGCATTGGTTCCCTGATAATAACGGTAATTATCGAAATCATAGCCGCTGTACTCCGGCTCCGCTTCATCCAGCCAGAATACCTTGATTCCCTTGTCATAGTAATTCTGCTTGCATTTGTCCCATACATATGCGCGTGAACGGGGATTGGTGGCATCATAGAAGGTGCTGTTGCCATTGTAAAGCATGGCGATGTCCACACCCTTTTCCGCCTTTACAAGAAGCCCCTTCTGTTTCATTTCCTCATAGTTTTCACTTTTCCAGTCGATCTGGGGCCATACGGAAACCATCAGCTCGATTCCCATGTCTTTCAGCTCCCTGACCATAGCGTCCGGATCCGGGAAAAATTCCTCGTCAAAACGGAAATCACCCATTTTCGGCCAGTGGAAAAAGTCACAGACGATGACATCAATGGGAATATTTCTCTTTTTATATTCCCTTGCCACCTCCAGCAGCTGCTCCTGATTCCAGTAACGCAGCTTGCACTGCCAGAAGCCCATTCCATATTCAGGCATCATGGGCACCTTACCCGTAGCATCCGCATAGGCACGCTCGATTTCATCCGGCGTATCCCCTGCGGTAATCCAGTAATCCATCTGCTTTGTGCTTTCCGCATACCACTCTGTGGTGTTGGAGGCAAAGCTCACACGGCCGACAGCCGGATTGTGCCACAGGAAGCCATAGCCCTGATCCGAAAGCACGAAGGGAACGCTCGCCTGGGAATTTCTGTGGGCCAGCTCAAGATTGCAGTTTTTTACATTCAGGATATCCTGCTGGTACTGTCCCATACCGAACAGCTTTTCTTTCGGCTCGGAAGCAAAGGTCACGGTCAGGTGAAAATCTCCTCCGATGATGGGTTTGAAGAAACGGTTTTTCTTATTCAGGGCGCCGCCCTCTCCCGCTTCCTTTAAAAGAAGCTTCCCATTCTGGTTGTAAAAAGAAATATCACACTTCTTTGACCAGTTGCTCACTTCAAGGACCGCACGGATTTTCCCGTTCACAATTTCCGAACGATACTCACCCACGGTTATTTCCGCTTTCACTTCATCCTGTTTAAGCAATGCATAATCCGTATCCTCCAGTTCTCCGAGAATCGTGGAACGGACACGGAAGCTGTTGGCTCCCCAGGGCTCTACGGAAAGCACCTCGCCATCATAACGGTAAACGAGGGCATTTCCTTCCTGACTCATTGTATACATAGCAAATCCTCCTCTGTTTGGATAAGGAACTGTCAATATTTTTGACAGATCCAAAAAATGGCAAACAGGCTGTTCACCTGTCTTCCACCATTATATTCATTCTTTTTTATGGATTCATTATGTATATTGACCAGTTTTTTAAGTATCCTGACCTTTTCTGTATTTCTGCGGTGTGGTATGATACAGCTTCCCAAACTCTGTGGTGAAATAGTTCCCGCTTCCAAAGCCCACATCCAACGCAATCTTTCCCACCGGATCATCCGTTTCCTTCAAAAGGCGCTCCGCTTTCCGGAATCTGACCCGCTGCACATATTCCACAAAGGTCATATGGAAATTCTCCCTGAAGAAACGGCACAGATAGCCCTCGCTTACGGAAAGGTAGGCTGCCAGAGAGTTCAGGACGATGCGCTGGGTATAATTTTCCTCCACAAAACCTACGATTTTCCGGATCATTTCACTCTTTCTCGTATTGGCCTTCACCGGCTGGATTTCTTCCTCCTGAAGTATGATAATATCGTAAACCACCTGAAGAAGGTAAGCACGGACAAGCAGCTCATAGCCCTTTTCCTTTTCATCGAAAACAAAGAAGGTTTTATTGAGCATTTCAAACAGCGCCTTCTGAATGCTGTTCTTCTCCCGCAGCAGGATATACCTGCCTTGCTCCTGCGCCAGCAAGGGCTGCAGATATTTCTGTTCAATTCTGTCATTGGCCATCCCGGAGAGGAAGCTGTAGTCAAAAACCACCGCCCTGAATTCCAGCTTTGTCCCGAAGCAGTCATGGGAGCCGTGGAGGGTATTGGGCTTGATTAAAAGCACATCCCCCTCCTCAATCACGAACTGTTCCGCTTCCACCTGAAAATTGGCCTTGCCTGAAGTGATGAAGAAAATCTCAATTTCCGGATGCCAGTGATAGCTCAGCGGCATCTGGAAATCCTCTTCCATTTTTGTCTCATATGCGCTGACAGGGAACAGTAAATCTCCATGCTTTCTGTTTTCTCTTAAGGGTCTGGGCTGTTTCATCTGCGGTTCCTTTTACTCCGGTTTATAATCATCCACGTCAAATTCCCGGTCTTTAAAATAGTATTTTCGATCCTCCTCCGTAATTGTGCGCAGCACCCTGCAGGGATTGCCCACTGCGATCACATTATCAGGAATATCCTTTGTCACAACGCTCCCGGCGCCGATTACCACATTGTTCCCGATGGTTACGCCCGGATTGATCACTGTATTGCCTCCCAGCCATACATTGTCGCCGATGGTCACGCTGATGCCGTATTCATAGCCTGAATTCCTGGAATCAGGATGTACGGGATGGCCTGCGGTAAAGATTGAAACATTGGGTGCGATCTGTGCATTTTTACCTATGGTCACCTTTCCCACATCCAGGATTGTCAGGTTATAGTTGGCGAAGAAATTCTCACCCACTTCAATGTTGCTGCCGTAATCGCAGCGGAACGGCGGTTCAATGAAAATATTTTTCCCGCATTTTCCGATAATTTCCCTGATCAGCGCGCCGAGCTCTTCTCCCTGCTCCGGCGGCGTATTGTTATAGCGGTAGATCCGCTTCTTATTCTCCTCACGTTCTTCCGTCAGGCCGTCCAGCCATGCCTTATAAGGCAGCCCGGCCAGCATTCTTTCCTTCTGATTCATCGCTGTATTCATCCTCATTTCTTATAATTTACCGTAACTTTTCCGGTTGCTGATTATCCTTTATAGCTCCTTTAAAGCTTTACTTCCCTGTCCTGCAGCGCATCCATATCCTCTACGATACGCTTCAGAGCAAGGCTTATCATGCCGGTTTCGTAATCCTCCTCCAGCTGGTGAAGCACCTGCGCTTCATCAAAATAATCCAGCTTATCCCACGGCACCGGCGTGTACATAGCTCCCATCTCTCCCGCAAAATGTGAAGCGCCATAGTAAATGCTGCCGTTAAGGACCAGGCCCGCCCCGGGGAAAAAGGATCTCGGGAAATAAATCCCTGCCACACAGGCTTCTCCTTCTGCGCATTTTAACTGATAATAGCCGTAGGTCATGGCATTGATATCATTTTCAAACAGGACAGGAACCTAATAGCGCTCCCTGAGCCGGGGAAGAAATACGCGTCCCTCCAGCCCTTTGAAATCGTTGATGATTACCTCATTGCCAATCGCCTCCCCCGGCAGGCCGAAAGCAATCAGCCCGGTATTGCCGAAGGCGGCAAATACCTCATCCATAGCGGAATCAAAGCTCTCAGGACCGATCTCCTCCATGTATTCCTGCCGTTCCCACAGCTTTTTACCGTCCAGATTAACAGCCAGCGTATGTATGTAGCTTCGCCCCTCCAATTGATGTCCGTATACCACAGCCACTGTGCGGTAATCGTAGTTATAGCGGTACTGCATGGAGGGACGCCCGCCGCCGGAGGGCGCGTTTCCGCCTTCCTGCACCTCGCCGCTATAAAGCATTTCAGAGAGCAGGGCATTCACTGTCACCACGCTCAGGCCGCTGTATTTTGCCAGCTCAGGCTTGGTAGCCGTCCTTTTCTGTGAAAGGATGTTCCGCAGCGTACTTTTATTCAGTTGCTTCGAATTATTGTAACAGCTCAGACGGGGCTGAAGCTTTACTCCAACGGCTACCGAAAGGTGGCGTGAATTTTCAGAAGATAATCCAGCAAAGCGAGCGTGCGCTCTTCCTGAGAAGGACCGTTTTCCTCTCCCGGCGCCGCATTCGTTTTCAGCAGCCCGGCATTTGTCCCTCCCAATACGACGGAAGGCTTGGTCTTTCCATGGAAATCACTTCCCATCGTTTCCAGCAGCTTCAATTCCTCTGCCAGCTGATGAAACCAGGTTACATCAGCTGCAGTATGGTAGCTGCTGTAGACCTCCAGCCCTGATACGCCCATTTTCACCATCGTGCGTATTCTGTCCCGGTTTTTGCCTACGGTATTGACCGGATGGGCTATCACTGATATTCCGCCTGTATCCTCTATCAGCTGCTGCGCTTCCTCAAAAGCAGGATAATCTGCCGGGAAATAGGCCGGCTTCCCCTGGGAACAGAAATCCCAGAAAAAATTGACATAGGGATTGTCTCCCCGCTCACCGCCCGGCCGGTAAGGAATAAGCAGGGGATTGTTGAGATTGCGTTCATCTGCCAGTGCCGCTTCAGCAATAGTTTCTCCCACCACAATTCCATTCCGGGACAGGGCCAGAACCTTTTCTTCCTCAAAAATAATCCCTATGTCCCGCAGTATCTTCATTGCACGGAAGGAATTTTCCTTTTTCCGGGAAAGTATCCTGTTTTCCAGTTCTGCGTATCTGCTGTCATGATAATCGATTCCATAGCCCAGCAGGTGCAGGTCCACGCCATCAAAGGTGCAGTCCAGCTCTACCGCCGGTATCCCGCGGATACCGAAACGGGCGCAGGATACCATCATTTCTTCCACGCCCCTGACTGAATTATGATCAGACAGCGCCGCCACCTTCAGGCCTTTCTCATGGCAAAGCCCGGCGAGTTGCTTTGGAGAATATTCCCCGTCCAGGCTTACTTCCGAATGCATGTGCAAATCCAGCCAGCTCATGCTCTGCTTCCCTTTTTCTGACTGTCAAGAAGCTCCTGCAGCGCTTCGTCGCTGTCTTCAATCCATACATCCTCTTCCTGTGCATTCAGCCCGAGGTATTCACGAAGCGTACAGGGTTCGTCACTGTTATTCCATTTTTCAACATAATCATCGATTTCCTCAAATTCAATTTCTCCCGCAAGATAAAGCTCTTTAAATTTCTTTTCCAAAACAGACTCCTCTTTTCTGTAGTAACGGTCCAGGATTTTCACAGATATGTTAAATCACGGCCTCTATCAAAATCCTGTCACCGAGTTGTATTTCCCTGATACCAATTTCTTTGTTCACATTGAAATTGTAACTGAGCATATAACCTTTCTTCAGATGGAAATAATCCAGATAATCTGATAACTGTTTCTCTCCCCGTTCATGATAGGCATTGCCCCGCCATACTTTCAGTTCTATAATAAACTGCTCTCCATGATAATCCACAACAATATCCATACGTCGTGAATTCCTCGTTTCCGCTTCTATATAGTAATTTCCTGTTCCGTTTATGATAGGACGCAGGTACAATAGGAAGCGTCTGCGGCCTTCCTCCTCATTAAATTCCTCCGCATTGCCGCTATAAATACTGTCAAAATGTTCAACAAACTTCTGTAAAACCAGTTTCATATCTAAATGGCCATCCTGAATGAACTGCGGTTTACTCTGGACAGCCGCTCTGAATATTTCACTGCTTTGTGCCTCTGCCGTAGCTAAAAAATAGTTATACAGGCGTACCTCAAAAATACGATTTGCAATTTCCACATTCCCGCCGCTTTTTTTTGCAAATCCAAACATCATTGCAATGTCTATCCATTGCTCATCAGGATTATATACAATTTTTACACCTGCAAAAAGGATTGCGTAAACCATCTGGCGGAGTCCCGGATAATCATGCAGCTTTCCAATCAGGGATTCAAACAATGTATTTTTCTCAGTCAACAGCAGCTTTACCGCTGCCAGAAATCCATCCTTTGTCCAAACTGCCGCTTTGTCAGGAAAACTTCCACTTTCTGCTACATCTTCATCCATCAGTTTGCATATTCGTGAAACAAGGAACGGATAGCCTGCCGTGTAATCATAAATCAGGCCTGCCATACCATCTATGTCCATACCTGTTTTATGATCCGCTTCATATTCTTTCAGCATACCTGCAATCCCCGTTTGGGAAAAACTCATTTCAACTTTAAAATCAGCGGCGATATTCCATGGGCTGTTCATCCTATGTTCTTCATCCGGCCTGAGCTTTCGGCTAATATTTTTTACATCATACACACCGGCAAGGATGACAGATTGAAAGGCGGGCATTATTTCCCTGTTGAGATAATACGCTCTCAGCTGCGCCAGGAAATCCAGAAATACCTGGTTATTTGTAGCGCTGTCAGCTTCATCAATGATCAGAACTACCGGCTTTTCTGCGGTATCGCATAACTCACTCAGAATTAAAAACAGCTTTCCAAGCGAAAAAAGCGGATCCTGGACCGATGCATAATCCAGTTTATCTAAAATCTCATCGCGCAGTCCGAGTATTGGCCTTCGTCTGTTACGTATCGTCCGTAAAAAATAAGAGGCAAAGGTTGTCGAAAAAATGTGCGCGTTTTCAAATTCTTCATTTCCGATCATCTGAAAGTCAAGGGAAATCACCACATAGTCATTTTTTAAATAATCGGCCAAAGCCTTTATTGTAGTAGTCTTCCCATATTGACGCGCCCTATTGATCGTAAAATATTCGCCGGCATCCACCAGCTTTCTTATTTCCCTAAGGCGTTCCCGGAGGTCAACCATATAGTGGAGCTGCGGATTGCATGCACCAGTGGTATTAAAACAACGTCCCATATCCATACGCTCCTTTCCAGAGCCATTCAAGAAGATGGCCGTTATGAGCAGTTTCATTTTTAGCAATACATTAAAGGGTTGAACTATTTCTGAAATCCGGATAATAGTAAAGCTGATCCATATATTACCATTTTACCCAAATCCTGCCTGTTGATTCCTTGTCTGTCCTGCTGCCATGATATCATAGCAGACCTGAGACAGCAAGTTCATTTTAGAACCTACAAAGAATCTGTCGCACAACCATTTTCATCTACAACTTCCTCATTCGGTTCTGAAGTCCAGGTATGTTCTTCGCTGTCCAGGCGGAAAACTCTTGTTATGCCATTGGACTTGTGCATCAGCATATTATCCCTTGGATAAATACAGGTATCTTCCTTTTCCACAGTTCCCACATCCAGCAGAACCAACGGGTTTTCCCCTGAATTGTAAAATGTATGCGCACTTCCCTCTCTCGCCGGCTTGGAAAAGAAATCTCCTGCCTTTACCGGAATACAATCATCATTAAGATGCAGTGTTCCGCATCCCTCCAGAACCAGAAAAAACTCTTCCTGCTGGGAATGGCTGTGAAAACGGGTGCTGTAAGCGCCGGGCGGCACACTGTCTATATTCACATAAAGGTTCCTGCTGCCTGCCGCTTGCCCCAGGGAACATCCTTCTTCCCACATAAGTCACAACGCGTGTATTCAATTCTGCTGTTCCGAAAGCTCTTAGTTCTACCCGCCTCTTCATACGTACCACCTGTAATTCCAAGTCATGATTCAGCTACCGCTCCACGGATGTGTATCAAACATAATATAGTGGCCATTTTCCTTCAATATCCGGTGGAAATTCTGATACATCGTACCCAAATCATGTATCCAGACATGCACGCCATTGGAGGTATAAACCTAATCAAAGGTTTCGTCCGCCAGTTCTTCCAGCTTCATGCTGTCCGAACAATAGTAGGTAATATCCAGGCCCCTCTGCTCAGCAATTTTTCTTCCATTTTCAACCTGTTTCCAGGAGATATCCGCGGCGGTAACTTTGGCCCCAAGCGCCTGAAAGCCGAACACAGCCACACTGTCGCCGCAGGACGGGACACATACTTTTTTACCTTTCAAATCAGGAACATATTCTTTCATCACAGCCGCTATTGCCTTTGGAAAAGCGATATAAGGATCCTTTTCCAACTCCCGGAATAAAGCTTCATAGTCCCACTAGGCATACCATTCATCCGATCTGCTGTTCCAGTTTTCAACGAGCTCTTTCTGTCGTTCTTCATTTTTATCCAGTCCTGCTGGTAATTTCATATTATCCGCCTTTCTTACTTACTGTTGAACGCCATTCCTTTTTCCTATATCTTAATCTTCGTCCACTTCCCCGATCTAAACCGCAGGCTCGTCAATATAAACCGCACCAGCTGATCGGCGCAGACGCCGAACCAGATACCGATAATTCCCAGCCCGGCGGTATAGCAGAGCAGATAACTGGCAATAGGCCTTACAATTGTTACGCTGATGGTGGAAGCGATGGTGGTGTAAATCACGTCTCCCGCGCCCCGCAGGCAGCCCATATAGATAACCTGGGCAATCTGCAGCAGCACCACTACCACGATAACCCGCATGATTTCCACTCCCATGGCAATGATCTCCGGTTCCGTAAAGAACAGCCGGTACAGGAAAGCTCCGCAGGACAGATAGATTACCGCCAGCACAACGGCGATCATCCGCCCGATATTCTGGCAGATCCCTCCGTATTTTTTTGCCATCTCTACGTCCTTTGCCCCAAGGCTCTGGCCGATAAGCGCCACAGCCGCCACCTGCATGCCGTCCCCAAAGGAAAAGGAAAGGCTCATTACATTCATTCCCACCTGATGGGCCGCAAAGGCAGCCGTTCCCATTTTTGCCGCCATTACAGCCACGGAAAGGAAGCCGACTCTTACGAGAAGCTGTTCCGCCAGGACACTGGAACCGATTTTTATCATGCTCTTTGCGGATTCCAGCGTTGGCCGTATTTTCTCCTTCCACATATAGGGAATACTGATAAAGTCCCCTTTGTAGGCGGCTACGAGGCTCATAACGCAGCCCACCACGCTGCCGATTACCGTGGCGATGGCCGCTCCCGAAACTCCCAGCGCAGGGAAGCCGAAATGCCCCTCTATCAGCAGATAGTTAAAAATAACATTTACCACATTGGCCGCCACATTGGTTTTCATGGCAATTTTTGTATTTCCGGCCCCCCTCTGTGCCGCGTTAACCACCAGAGAGACAACAGTAAAAATAATGAAGCCCATAATGATTCTGAAATACTGCACGGCCTCCGTATGGGAAGCTTCCTCCGAACCGCACAGCCGGATGATCGGATCTGCAAAAGCCACGCAGATCAGGCTGACCGCTACCGACATCACCAGAACAAACACACTCGCCGCGCACAAAACCTCATTGGCGCCCCTCCGGTTCTTCTGCCCCTTGCGTCTGGCAACCAGTGCGGATACAGATACATTCACCGCAATAAACATGGCAAGTCCGATAAATTTCGGCTGGGTAGTCAGCCCTACCGCAGCCACCGCATGCGCGCCCACGCGGCTTACCATCAAAGAGTCCACCATTCCCACAAGCGCAACAAAAAATGACTCCAGTACGGACGGCCATGCCATTTTCAGCACCGTCTGTATATTTTCCTTACTGTACTTTTTCATCTTCTCCCCCCATTATCTGCGTTCCGGCGCGGAATACAGTCATGCATACAGCCGCAGCTCATATGAATATTTATGCATTACCAAGCCTGAAATTCCTGTTCTTTTTATTGTACGTTACAATGATTGCCCTGTCCATAAGCGATGCGTCAAATTTGTGGTCGCTTTTTCGGCAAAAAGCCGATTGACGAACCTTTCTCTGTGGATTATGATTGGCAATGGTAAATATTTGGCAACTGTTTGGATGCGGGCGCAGTAACTGTGAAGTAACCAGGCAGCTGCAATTTTTGACGTAAAAACGAGACGGATAAGCCCCAGTCCCCTGCAGAAGAAAGGTTTCCCAATGAAAAAAATACGTACTACATTCAAAAAAGATCCTGTACTTTACATATCCGGTATTCTTGCCATAATCTCCGCATTTCTGGTTCCTCCGGACACCGCCTATTTTTCCTACATAGATTTCCGCGTTCTCGCCCTTCTTTTTTCCCTGATGTGCGTGATGAACGGCTTCCAGCAAATAGGCTTTTTTCAGAAGCTGGCCGTATTTGTACTGTCTAAAACGGAAAATACAAGGCAGCTGGCGGGCGTCCTTATATTCCTGTGTTTTTTTATGAGCATGCTTATTACGAATGATGTGTCTCTGATTACCTTTGTCCCCTTTACCGTGCTGATTCTCACAATTACAGGACAGGAAAAGCTGATGGTTTTTGTCATCGTCCTGCAGACCATTGCAGCCAATCTGGGCAGTATGCTGACTCCTATCGGCAACCCGCAGAATCTTTATCTTTACAGTCTGTCCGGCATGAGCTTTTCCGGATTCCTGGGAATCATGCTTCCCTATACACTGCTTTCCGCGCTGCTGCTGCTTCTTTTCCTCTTCCTAAAGCCGGGAGAAAAGGTTTATGTGCAGGAGATTTTCGCGGAAACCGGGCCGATGCGGCGACGGCCCCTAATCACATATACACTGCTGTTCTTCCTGTGCCTTGGCTGCGTGCTTCATTTAATATGCTGGCAGGCGGTTCTTGTCATCGTTACCGTTGTACTGCTTTTTACTGACCGCGGGCTTCTGCGCAGAGCTGATTACGGGCTGCTTGCGACCTTTGTATTTTTCTTTATCTTCATCGGAAACATAGGGCGTCTGCCTGTGATCGTTGACCTTCTGCGCACAGTGCTTTCCGGCCATGAGCTTCCTGTGGCCATTCTTGCCAGCCAGGGCATCAGCAATGTACCGGCCGCCATCCTGCTTTCCGGTTTTACGAAAAATTATCTGCCCCTGCTTGTAGGCGTGAACATCGGAGGGCTGGGCACACTTATCGCTTCCCTGGCCAGCCTGATTTCCTATAAACAATATGCACAGACGCCAAGATGCGAAAAAGGACGCTACCTTTCCCATTTCACCGGGCTGAACCTTGTTTTCCTGGCAGCCCTTACCTGCCTTGCCCTTTTCCTTCTGTAGGATGGCTCTGCCCTCTTCAGGCGGGAGGCTTGGCAGAGCTTCCCCACGTTCAGCCTGCATACATATCCCTGTCCCCGGCCGCATATAGTATAGAAAAAACTGTGAGGCCCGTATGCTTTCCATTCTGGAATACATCAATCAACTGCTGTGGGGGTTTCCCGTTCTTATACTCCTCTCCTCCGCCCATCTGTATTTTACCACGAAACTGAAGTTCCCCCAAAAACTCACCCTGAAGGCCATACGCCTGTCCGTAACCCCGGAAAAAGAGGGAAAGGGCGCCAATCTGTCCGGTTTTGCAGCGCTTGCCACAACACTTGCGGCGACACTTGGAACCGGTAATATTGTGGGCGTCTCCACCGCTATTGCCATCGGCGGCCCCGGTGCGCTGTTCTGGTGCTGGATAACCGGTATTCTTGGCATGGCTACCTGCTATGCGGAATGCTATCTCAGCGTACTTTTTAAAAAGCAGAAGCCTGACAAAACCTATGTGGGCGGTCCCATGTATGTCCTGGAAAAAGGGCTGCACTGCCGGGGGCTTGGAATCGTTTACGCACTCTGTGCCCTCTTTGCCGCATTTGGGGTGGGCTGCACCACACAGTCCTCCGCTATCACGGAGGCGGTGAACACCATTGCTCCCGTATCACCGCATATCATTGGCATTCTGGCAGCATTTACCGCCGGCCTGGTCATTCTGGGCGGCGTCAAATCCATCGGCAAATTCTGCACCCGCATGGTTCCGGCTCTGGGCTTCTTCTATATTGCCTGTTGTCTGTATCTGCTTGTCCTGAACAGGGATTTCCTGCTCTCGGGAATATCACTGATTGTAAGCAGCGCCTTCCGGACAAAAGCGGCCGCAGGCGGTTTTATCGGAAGCACGCTGCAAAGCGCCGCCCGCTTCGGCATTGCCAGGGGACTGTTCACCAATGAAGCCGGCATCGGCACCGCAGCCATTGCCGCCGCTTCCTCCGAAACCAGGGATCCCAGAAGACAAAGCCTGATTTCCATGACGGCGGTTTTCTGGGATACTGTAGTCATGTGCGCGGTTACAGGGCTGGTTATCGTCACCAACATTCAGAAAAACCCGGCATCCATCCGGGGCTTTGGCTCCGCCAGCCTCACCTCCGCCGCCTTTACCTACCTTCCCTTCGGCGGCGCGCCGCTCTTGTCCCTGGCTCTGGTGGCCTTCGCCATTACCACCCTCATCGGCTGGTGCTACTACGGGGAACGCGCTGTGGAATACCTGTTCGGGGAGACCGGGATTATCTCCTATCATCTGTGCTATATAGTCATGATTTATATTGGCGCGGTACTCCCCATGGATCTGGTCTGGGGATTTACGGATCTGATTAATGGAATCATGGTCTTCCCTAATGTGCTGGCACTGTTTGCGCTGCGGAAAAAAATACATATCTGACCGCCCTGTTCCAATTTTCCAGGAAAAACAGGAAGCGTTATCTGCTGCGCCTGTACCTGATGAGCATATTTATGACCGTTTTTGGCTATGCCCTGGATAACTGTCTCATGGTAACGGAAAACGGATATGGCAATCATAACATCTTCCTCCCCATGTTTTTGACCGGGGTTATCATCAGTACGATTGAGCTGTTCCTCCGGGACAGAAAAAAGGGAACGCTTCTGCTCATCGCCATATTCCTTGTACAATTCCTGTATTACACAGTTCAGTTCGGAAATGTTTACATCAGGAACAGGAAACGCTACACAGTGGATGATGATCATTGCGCTGCCATTCATGCTGCGATATAACAGGCAGAAGGGGCCCGTGCTGAAATATTTCTTCTATGTTTTCTATCCCGCCCATACCTTCCTGCTGTTCTGGCTGGCGAATTACATATTTGCAAACAATGGCTGATGCCGTTGTGCAAAAGGGGGTATTACAAAAGAGGATATGGCTTTCCTTCCCGGAAGCCGTATCCCCTTTTGCACATTTCATTCATATGTTCCTATAAATCGCGCCATATCTTTATTTACCGTAACTATTTCTCATAATATAAAACGCCAAGCGTTCCCGGCCCGCAATGGCTGGAAATTACGCCGCCAGCCCTGGTCACCCGGATATCTTCAAAATGCTCCAGCCCCTCCAGGAAATCCCGTACCTGCCGGATTACCTCATCAGGGCAGCCGGAATGGGTAATGAATACCCTGTGCCCGTCCGCCGCCAGCAGGTTGTCACGCATATCCTGCACATACTTCATGATGACCTTATCCTGGGCGCCTCTGTATTTCCTCCCGGCGGACATTTTTCCCTGGCTGACCTCAATCCTGGGCTTCAGGTTCAGCTTTCCGCCAAGCAGGGCTGTTACAGTGGAACATCTTCCTCCCATTGCCAGGTAATCCAGTCTTTCCACGACAAAGCTTGCTCTCACTTTGTCACGGGCTTCCTCGATTTCCTTTACTATTTCTTCCGCGCTCCGGCCCTCCTGCGCCAGCTGCGCAGCCCGGAGTACCTGCAGGCCGATACCTGTGGAAAGGTTCCTGGAATCAATGATAAACATTCTGTCATATTCCAGCTCCTCCTTTACCAGCCGCATCACATTGCAGGTCGTGGACATTTCTGAGGAAATTCCGATAAAAATCACTTCCTCCTGATTTTCCTTCATGCCCTTTACAAGCGCAAGCGCCCTGTCAAATGCGACAGCCGCTGTTTTCGGCGTCCGTTTATTGGCCTGTGCCCAGACATAAATCTCATCCGGAGAAATCTCTTCACCATCACTGTAGCTTGTCATATCCAGCACAATATTCAAAGGAAGAATGGTAATTCCATAATCCCGGATCAGTTCAGGTGACAGATCACAGGTACTGTCCGCCACAATTTTTATTGAACTCATTTTCTCCATGCCTTTCTTTTTTACGTACCTTCATCCCGATTCGTCAAACAGGCCAGATGCCTGTTACGTCTCTCACGGCTTTTTAGCCGCTCTTTAAAGCAGGGCTTTCTCCACAATGCCAAGGCCAATCGGATAAGGGCCGGTGTGCACTCCAATCGTAGCCCCAATCTGGTAAACAGGCAGAGCCACCTCGCCGTATTCACCGCGCAGGCGTTCCAGGACAAGCGCCCGGTACTCCTGCGCTTCCGCCATGTCATAGCCGTAACCTACGGCGATGGAATAGCGGCTGATATCCGCAGCCCTCTCATGCAGATAGGCAAGGAGCAGATCAATTGTTTTCAGCATGGTTTTCTTTCTCACCCGACCGATTCCCGAAGGAAATATTTCTCCCTCCTTCAGAGTGATAATCGGCTTGATTCCAAGCAGGGCGCCTGCCGCGCCGGCCACCTTGCCGATTCTTCCGCCGGCCTTCAGGTATTCCATATTTCCTACCGTAAAAAAGATTCTGCCGGAGCTTCTGATTTCTTTGATCCTGGCAATCGTTTCCTCATACCCTGCCCCGCTCTCCTGCATGGCCGCCGCCTGAAGAACCAGAAGCCCCTGAAGCACCGTATTCACCGTCGCATCCATCACCGTAATTACCGCCTCAGGATAATCTTCCAGAATCAGCTTCTTTGCGGACAGAGCCGACTGCATGGAGCCGCTGAATTTTGTGGTGATGCAGATACAGAAAACCGGAACCTTCTCCCTGGCGTACGTTTCAAAGGCATCATAATAATCCTGGATGGAGGGGAGGGAGGATTTGGGATAAACGCCCGGGTTATCCACCATCTTCTGATAAAACTCCCGGATTCCAATCTCTTCAATTTCCTTCTGATAATTCTTATTATCGAAGGACACGTAAAAAGGCACCACCCGAATGTGTTTTTTTTCTGCCAGCTCCGGAGGCAGATCGCAGGAGCCGTCACTGATAATCTGAAAATTGCTGTCCATGTTTTTTCACTTTCCTGTTGATTTCCGCGGGCAACGAACCAGGCAGACACATCGGCGTGTCCTGCTGCTTTGCCGCACAAATACAGTTTTACCACTATTCCGCTTATCAGTAAAGCCTAATCTGCCATTCTATGGTAAATTTTCTGATAAATTACGGTCAGTCCGGACAGCATCTATCTTTTCCACAGCTTCCCGGCACGGATGCAGACGGGCTCACCGTCCACACTGATCCAGACGTCAAGAGCGGACGGGTTGTATACCATGTGCATGTCCGTACTGAAAACCAGGCTTCTGGCTGCTGTCACATAATCCTTGATCTGGATGTTCGTGGCATACCATACGTCCTCCTGATCCGCCGCCATTTTACAGAATTCTTCCATTACCTCCCAGTTGTCCGCACCATCAAATTCAAAGCTGTGGCCCCAGACATAAAAAAGCAGCATCTGATCAAAATCCCGTTCCTTAAACTGCTTCCAGAGTCCCTTCAAATCCCCGTTATGATGGGCTGTCGGATGCCATTTCATAAAATCCTCAGGAAGATCAAACCGGCCTGTGGCCTCCACCGTCCGGCTGTATTCCATGCCGCAGCTGCGGGCCAGCTCGATTACATGCTCCGAATATGCGCCGAAGGGGTAAGACATGCCGCGTACCGGATAACCGCAGGCCGCCTCCAGCATCTTCTTATCCTCCAGTATTTCCGTAAGCACACCCGTATCGGGGATCTGCGTAAGATAAGGATGGGTCACCGTATGTACGGAAACCTCATGGTTGCGGTACAGCTGTGCCAGCACCGATTCCTTTACATAACGTTCCTTACCGATATTGCCGCTGTTAAGATGAAAGGTTCCCCTGATATGGTATTTGTCAAAAAGAGCCGCCAGACGGACATCAAAAAGCTGTCCGTCATCATAGCTCATAGTTAGTGCGCGTCTTACCCCGCCGGGAAATAAATTCGTCTTTACCGTCATTTTTCTTCTCCTTTGTTGTTTCCGTGTCTCAGCCGCATTCCCGTAGGCGTAACCGCCAGTCCGCCTTTGGCCGTTTCCCTCACTGACTGGGGCATCGCCTTCCCTATGGCATACATGGCGTCCACCACCTCGTCAAAGGGGATATAGCTCTTCACTCCCGCCAGCGCCAGATCCGCAGAAAGCAGGGCATTCATGGCCCCGGAGGCATTCCTCTTAATACAGGGGATTTCCACAAGCCCGGCCACCGGATCACAGGTAAGTCCCAGTACATTTTTCAGAGCCATGGCCGCAGCATGGAATGCCGCCTCCGGTGAGCCGCCCAGCATTTCCGCAACAGCCGCCGCACCCATGGCCGCAGCCGCTCCGCATTCCGCCTGGCACCCGCCTTCCGCTCCGGAAACCGTAGCCCGGCTGCCTATGATAATCCCTATGGCAGAAGCCGTAAATAAAGCATTTACCATGCATTCCCGATCCAGTCCCCTGCTCTGCGCACATGCCAGAACAGCCGCAGGCACGATACCGCAGGAGCCGGCTGTAGGGCAGGCCACAATGCACTGCATGGAGGCATTGATTTCCGAACAGGAAAGAGCCATGCCCACTGCCAGCGATGCCACCTCCCCCAAAAGGCTTTTCCCTTCCTGACGGTACTGCTCATAAAGGCAGGCATTACCGCCGGTCAGCCCGCTTACGGAACGCACCGGTTCCCTCCTCGCTTTCTGCGCGGAGCGCTCCATCACAGAAAGCGACTGGTCCATCTGTTCCCTGAGCTCTTCCCCTGTCCTGCCGCTGCGTTCCACCTCCTGATTCAGTGCATATTCCCACAGCGTCTGATTGTTTTCCTTTAATGTATTGATCAGATTTTCCGTATCCAGTATAAACATAATCTTCCCTGCCCGCTGTCCTCCCGGCATCCCATTTCCCGGGACACCTGCACAGCTCCTTTCTTTCTTCGTAACTGTCCGGTTCCTTCACAGCCACTGCCGGGCGTCAGCCCACATCTCCCGGATTGAGCAGCAGTACCTGTTTCACTCCGTATACCCTCTCCAGCGCATTTTTCAAATGCTCCGGAAGCTCCCCGTCCAGTTCCATATACATACATGCGGTCCGGCCGTCATCAGTACGGTTCACCTGCATATTTCCTATATTGATCCGATAGGCATACAGAATCGCGGTAATTCCGGCAATCACCCCCGGCTCGTCCGTATGCTTGGTAGCCAGAATCGGTCTTTCCCCTGAAAACTGCACCGTCACGCCGTCGATTTCCGTAATACAGACGCTGCCGCCGCCGATACTGCTTCCTGTCATGGTAAAAAGCCTGCCGCTTTGGGTGATAAGCTCCATGTGCACGGTATTCGGATGCACATCTCCCAGATCCGCGGGAATAAACTCCGCTTCAATCCCCTTTTCCGCCGCCAGCTCATAGGCCTGCTTCAGCCGTTCATCATCGTACCGGATTCCCTGAATCCCCGCCAGAAGCGCCTTGTCGGTTCCGTGCCCCTTATAGGTCTCCGCAAACGAACCATGCATGTAAAAGCGGGCCTTTTTTATATCCTCCCCGCAAAGATGCCTGGCAAGCAGGCCCAGTCTGGCCGCACCCGCCGTATGGCTGCTGGACGGCCCCACCATCACCGGACCAATCATATCAAAAACACCATAATGCTTCACCGTACGCTCCTCCTGAAAAGAGCCCTGCAAACCTGTAATAGCTGCAGGGCCTGTCTGTTCTGTTAGTATTTGTTTTTCCGTTTCTATTATACCTTTGCCATGCCGTTCATGTCCAGCATTTTCAGAGCTTTTGTGCCAAATTGTGTTATTTATAAATATCGTTCAGACGCTGGTACAGCGGAAACAGGCGTCCGTAAATATTTCGGAAAATTTCTTCATACAGCGTATTGTATATCTGATGCTGCTGCATATCCGGGGAAAAGAAATCTTTTTTGAAAACCATGCTGCCCACCGCTTCTTCATAGTCTGTAAACTCTCCCATACCCACAAAGGCCGCAATAGCGCTTCCGATCCCGGAAACCTCAAAGGTCTGCGTGCGGATAACGGGAAGTCCGAACATGTCCGCCGTAATCTGGTAGATTTCATCACTCTGGGCACCGCCGCCCACATAGATTTCAAGGAATTTATGTCCTGACTGCTTCTCCAGAAGCTTCAGCCCGTCCATAAGCGCAAAATTAATCCTTTCAATTATGGCCCTGTAAATATGTATCCTGGTATGCACATCGGAAAATCCGATCACAGCCCCCTTTGCTACCGGCATGGTGGTATTCGGCGTAAAATAGGGCTGAAAAATCAGTCCCTCACATCCTGCCGGCACTTTCTTCAGCCGCCGGTTCAGCAGCTCCTCCGCGGAAATTCCCAAAGTCTGCGCCTTTTCGATTTCCTTGGCGGCAAATTCCCGCTTGAACCAGGAAACCAGCCAGTAGCCCCTGAAAATTTCTATCTCCGGCGTAAAATGTCCCCTCATCACCGACGCATAAGGCGGAATAAAACGTTCCGGCTCCACATAGGCATCGGTGGTAAAGGTTACCGTGGCCGTAGTTCCGAAGCTGATCGCCGCCTTTTCTTTCGTAATGCAGCCTAATCCCAGGATTTCACAGGCCTTATCCGAACCTGAGGCAATGAGAGGCAGCCCCGTATCCGCAGATGCCTTTGCCGATACACGTCCCAGTATATCTCCCGGCTCCACGATCTCACAGAGTTTTTCCGGTTCAATGGGAAAGACGGGCCTGGTGAGATCACTTTTTTTCTGCCAGGTTCTCGTCCGGTGGTCAAAGGAAACCCTGACCACCATACTGGCCGCGGAATCCACCATCTTCCCCGTCAGACGGTTTCTTTACCCGGGAGAGCGGGATTTCCTCATGCTCGCTGATAATTTGCGCCACAAGCGGCATACAGAAGCCTCCCTGACAGCGGCCCATGCCCGGAAGCAGCCTTTTCTTAATACCGTCCACTGTACATACTGGAAGCGGTGAATTCAGGGCATCCAGTATTTTCCCCTTGCTGATTTCCTCACATCTGCAAATGATAACGCCGTAATCCGGATTTTCCCTGATGAGCCTGTCACGCTCTTCCATTCTTCGTCCTGCGTCCCATCTCGATAATAAAATCTTCTTCAAAAGCAGCCGCCCTTACCCCGGTAAAATAGGTAATAATATCTCTTTGCGTCAATCCCGGTGAAGTACCCTTCTGTTTGGCAAATACCCGGTCAATGGAAGCCTGCTCCGTAGCAAAATTTTCTTTTTCCCAGGTTTCCACAGCATCCGGCCCCACCAGCACATTATCATCCACCGTATGCAGCATTCCGCCTCCCTTGGTATGCCCCGTCGTCTTGCTCCGGCTCTGCCCTGCGGAATGCTTTCCTTCCCACCAGCCTGGTGTCTTTCACTTTGCACCGGAACTTCTTTTCCAGTACATACAGAAAAATGACCGGCAGATAGCGCCACTGCGTAAAGCCCACATACTGCCCGCACCTGCGGAAAGGAACGTCCAGCTCCTCACAAATCTGATCGTACATTCGGTTTCCCTTCAGCACATATTCCTGCTTCAGGCTGCCTTTCCTCAAATCCACACCCGGATGTACCTCGCCGTCATTCCGTCCCGAGGACTGTACCGCCAGATCGGCCTCTTTTTCCACCAGCAGGATATCCAGCTGCCAGCGGGACAGTTCCCTTGCTATATTGGCTCCGGATATGCCGCCTCCAATAATCAGGACGTCAGGCGCGGCGCCCTCTAATGAAGAATCTCTCAGGCCCATGTTTATTATGGCAGCTCCAAGAAAAGATAATGTGAAAGAATTAATACTGGATACGACGGAAAAGCTTCTGGAAACCAGGAAGCTTTCCGATATCTCCCTTTCCGAAATCGCCCATACTGCCGGCATTTCCAAGGGAACCCTCTATTACAACTATAAAAGTAAAAACGAAATTCTGTTCGATATTACGGATAAATATCTTGATGAGCAATGGAATGATCTCGTACGCTGGACGGAGGATGCCTCCAAAGACACCTCTCTGAACGGTTGGTAAAATATGTGCTGGAAAGGGATGTTTCCACAGTGAATATGCGTCTCCATTTCTTTTATGACGCCATGCTCGGCAATGAGGGAATCCGCTTAAAGCTCCTCACCCGCTACCAGGAGTTTTCAGAGCTGATTGCAGGGAAAATCGCGGAACGTACGGAAAATGCAGATGCACAGTATCTTTCCTGGCTGATTCTTCTCCTCTTGGACGGCCTGTTCATCCACAAAACGCTTCGGAATGATGCGCTGGATGTGGACGCCTTTATCGGCCAGACCGCAGAGTATGCCCGTCTCTTAAAGCAGCATACGCCATTACCCCAAAAGCAGTCCGACGGACAATAAAAAGGCAGCTTTCCCCGGCGCTCTTTCTGTTTCAAAGCGTGCCGGGCAGCTGCCCTTTTTTATTGTGTTCTGTAGCTTTACTTCCTGCCGTATTCTTTCGTCCTTTCGTCCGAAATAACTCCTGAATAGTTCATGCCATAAGCAAAATCATAGGCATGGCCCTCTGAGTCGATGTATACGCGCATATCAAAGGCGCGATCCTCATCCTGTTCCTCCACAGTATCCATATCTGCAGGCATCTGTAAAGGAAGGAGGCCCATAGGCTCATATTTTCCCGTAATCACCTCCAGCACCGCATCCGGTGATACCCCGAATTCTACCAGAATGGCATCCGCATAAGGCTCCAGATCACGAAATACCAACGGATTTTTAACAGTTACGGAAACTATAACCGGTTTTCCCTTCATCTGTTCCTTCGTTCGGATTACCAGATCCAGATCTTCTTCGTTCGCCGCCGTATTTGTTTTCCCAAAATAGGAACGGTTGGTGAAATCCTCCAGCGGGTCTCCTCCGGCCAGGCTTTCTTCTCTCGCCTTTTTTGCCATGTAAGGCCTGTACTGCAATGTAACCGGAAGATAGCCGTTTCCGCCGGCAGACCGATCTTCAGGACTATATCCCACAGAAATCGGAGATTCAATGAAGCAGATGGCAGCATCCGCTTCTTCTGCGGTTTCCACCACTTCAAACCACTTCGAGGCCGCTTTCTTCCCGGAAGGAGTAACCACGCTGTCATCAGTAAGAATACTTATAAAATTTCTGTAAGGCCGGATATGCCTGTCAGGAATATATACCTTTACTTTTTCTTTCAGCGGCAGCGCCTGGTTCCTGTTTTTCAGAAGCACAACGGAATGCAGCTGGGAATCAAAGCCCTTCTTGACAAATTCCGGATTTCCCACTGTATCCAGAGATTTCTGCAGCTCCAGGTAGGGATTTTCAAACAGTCCGGTACGGAAAATATTTTTCAGCAGCCTCACTGCCGAACGTTCAAAACGTTTCCGCATGGCTTCTTCACCATATTTTTCACAGCCCATACGATATGCTTCAAGGACAGGCTTGATATCATTGTTGCCGCCGAACTGATCCACACCCGCCTCCAGCGCCTTCAAGTGCCTCTCCTCTATCGTAAGCTCTTCCACGCCCCAGCATTTTCCGGCGAATTCTTCTTCGGTTTTTCCGGTATTATGGGTAATTCCCCAGTCTGTACAGACGACACCGTCATATTCCAGCTGTTCCCGGAGCAGATTTCCAATCAGATAACGGCTGAAGGAATTTCCAACATTTTCTCCGTTTTCCTTATCCTGTCCGTAAGAAATTGTATAATAAGGCATTACCGCACTGGCGCTCTGTGTTCCGCCTTCCAGTGCAAAAGCTCCTTCAGAAAAGGGCCGCAGATGCTCTTCGAAATTTCCGCCCGGATAAACCGCATATTTCCCATACGCATAATGCGCGTCACGGCCGCCCTCGCAGGGACCTCCTCCGGGGAAATGCTTTACCATGGTATTAACGCTCTCTTCTCCCCAGCCGTCAGCGCTTCCTTCCGTAGTCTGAAAACCGTCACAGTAAGCCTTCGTCATTTCTACAGCCAGCCTGGTATGCTCCCCAAAGGTATCAGCAAAGCGCATCCAGCGAGGCTCAGTGGACAGATCTATCTGAGGCGACAGAGCAGTGGCAATTCCAAGCGCACGATATTCTCTGGAAGCTATTTTACCAAATTCCAATACCTCCTGCGGATTAAAGGAGGCGGTCAGGCCGATGCCATTGGCCCATTTGGAAATCGGCTCTCCGGTGATTCCCTTATATTCTGCGCCGGAGTCCGCCCCATGCCTGGGATCTGAACTGTTATTGGCAGGAATCCCAAAGCCCGTATTTTCTGCCAGCGCCTGCAGCCTGTTATTCCATTTCACCGCGGTTTCGGTGTCCTTCAGTTCCGTAATCAGCACATGCCGCACCTTGTCCTCTGTCAGGAATTTCTTCTGCTGATCCGTTAATTCCCATGGCTCCGCCTGGCTTTCCTCAAAGCTCTTCCCTCCGTAAGTGGCGGAAAACGGCCCATTCATACCGTCTGCCGGGATTCTCTGATGCGCGCTGTACAGCATCAGGCCTGCAATATCCTCAATGGGAAGCCTTGCCGCCAAATCCTCTGCTCTTTCCCGGGCATCAAGACGCCAGTCCTCATAAGGAGCCAGCTCTCCGGTTCCCAGGAAATCTTTAAAAGCCAGGCCATCTACAGTGATTAGCTTCACCCGGCTCCCATCGGACAGTCCCAGGCACTTTCCCCCTTCATTGCGAATCAGACGGAAACCATCCTTCTGTTCTTCCTTCCACAGTTTTTCCATACTCTTGTCCTCTCCTGCATTCAGTCTGTATTAAGAATAGAAATATACATCTGCAAATATTATACAGGCGTCCCTGCCCAAATTCCAGCCATAATTCTTATGTTGTTGCTCCCATGCCATTGCTCCCTAATACACCCGCCCTTACTGTCCTTACCAGTATTCGTGTCCTTACCAGTATTCGGCAAAAAAAGACATCATCACGCATTTCCCTGCAAGTGATGATGTCTTTTTATTAATTCATGCTTTCAGCACATTTTTCAGTTCCGGAAATCAAAGACCCCGCTGCAAGCAACGGGGTACCAAACTTGCAGCGCTGCAGAGCAGCGGGGTCTTTGGTCTACGCTCCGCTTCGGTCGGTGCAAAACATGTGCCACTGGCACATAGCACCCCTCGCGGCAGTCGCCAAATATCCATGCAAGCATGGCTACTTGGCTCGTTGCTCGCGGGAATAAAGAGGTACGGATTACATACCAGCCTGAGCTGCAACCTCTGCTGCGAAATCGTCAACTTTTTTTTCAAGACCTTCGCCGGTTTCAAAACGAACGAATTTCTTTACGGAAAGCTTAGCGCCGTTTTCTTTGGCAACCTGCTCAATATATTTGGCAACGGTCAAATCTCCGTCCTTTACATAAGCCTGCTCAAGCAGACATACTTCCTTCAGTTCCTTTGCAAGACGGCCGGTGATCATTTTCTCAATGATGTTAGCAGGCTTGTTTGCATTCTTGGGATCGTTCTGAGCCTGAGCCATCAGGATTTCCTTCTCATGCTCTTTGTAATCCTCCGGAACGTCTGTGGTAGCCACATACTTGGGAGAAAGAGCAGCAACCTGCATAGCTACGTTAGACAGGCACTCTTTTACCGCATCATTCACCACATCAGTATCAGCTTCTACGATAACGCCGATTCTTCCGCCGCCGTGTGTATAGGATACAACACAGCCATGCTCTGCGGTAACCTTCTCAAATCTTCTGATGTTCAGGTTCTCGCCGATAGTAGCGATCTTCTCAACCAGCGCTTCTTTTACAGTCTTGGTTGTGTCAACATTCCAGGGCTCAGCCATGAATGCATCCATGTCAGCAGCGTCAGAATCTACTGCCTGCTGTGCAACCGCTGCAACGAATTCCTGGAAGTTCTCGTTCTTGGCAACGAAGTCTGTCTCAGAGTTAACTTCAACAACTGCTGCTGTTGTATCATTCTTTACTGCGATACGGCAAAGACCTTCTGCTGCGATTCTGCCTGCTTTCTTCTCTGCTTTGGCCTGTCCGTTCTTTCTAAGGAACTCCATAGCCGCTTCCATATCGCCGTTTGTTTCATTTAATGCTTTCTTGCAGTCCATCATACCTGCTCCGGAAAGCTCTCTTAATTCTTTTACCATTGCTGCTGTGATAGCCATTGTATTATCCTCCATGAAATGCTTTGCTTTCACTCTTACAAGTTAAAATTATTCAGCTGCCGTCTCTGCTTCAACTGCCACTTCTTCAATATCGGTTGCTTCGGTAGCCAGGGCAGCTTCATCATAAACTGCCTCGCCCTGATTTGCTTCGATAACAGCGTCTGCCATCTTGGATGTGATTAATTTAACTGCTCTGATAGCGTCATCATTACCAGGGATGATGAAATCCAGTTCTTCCGGATCACAGTTGGTATCGCCGATACCGATCAGGGTAATTCCCAGAATGTGAGCTTCCTGTACGCAGATTCTTTCTTTCTTGGGATCTACGACAAAGATAGCATCCGGAATTCTTGTCATATTCTTAATACCGCCCAGGTTCTTTTCCAGCTTTTCCCATTCTTTCTTAATCTGGATAACTTCCTTCTTGGGAAGAACGTCAAAGGTTCCGTCCTCGGCCATAGTCTCGATCTGTTTCAGTCTTTCGATTCTGCTTCTGATGGTCTTGAAGTTGGTAAGCATACCGCCCAGCCATCTTTCATTTACATAATACATTCCGCAGCGTTCCGCCTCAGCCTTAACAGCATCCTGAGCCTGCTTCTTGGTACCAACAAAAAGGATGGTGCCGCCCTGTGCTGCGATTTCGGAAACTGCATTGTAAGCTTCGTCAATCTTTCCTACGGACTTCTGAAGATCAATGATATGGATACCATTTCTCTCGGTGAAGATATAAGGAGCCATTTTAGGGTTCCATCTTCTTGTCTGATGTCCAAAATGAACACCTGCTTCCAGCAACTGCTTCATAGAAATAACGCTCATGTTTCTTACCTCCGTTTGGTTGAATTCTTCCGCATGCATCTCAATGGAAAGCTTTCTTCCCATTTTCCAGCCACTTCCGCGTTAAAGAAGCACCGGCCTGGAAATCAGCACGCGTGATTTTTGGTCACAACGTTTGGATTATAACATAAAAAATCCCCCTGTGCAAGGGGGATTACAAAAAAACAGCGCCGAAAGGCGCTGGCAGGTTGTAAATAATCCTCTCGATACTTTTATACTTAAATATTTATTTTCCACATCGCTACGCCCTTTTCATGTTTTTATCCACACCCTTTAGGCATTCGTAGCCTTC
>NZ_VUMI01000001.1 GCF_009696275.1 Eisenbergiella porci | reverse complement strand
TTCAGCCCTTGTCACGATAAATTTTCTCCTTTGCGAAAAACTTTTTTTTATTTTATCATGCATCGGCTAAATCTTCAGTGCTTATCAGTAATTTTTGTGCGAGAAATTTTCGCCTTTCAGAGCTGGAAAGCACAAGAAGATGTTTAACAGGATGATAATTTTCCCCTTATAACTATAGTTTTCCCCTGCTGCTGTATCTTTTCAAAACCCAAATTATAGTACATTGCCATCGGACCAGTGAAAGCAAGCGGGAGCAGGTTTTGGAAGCCTGCGGATAGACTTCGATATATTCAAAGCCTTATGCTTCAGCATCCTTGCAGACCCGCCTCAGAAGCGCTTTTGCAATCCCCCTGCCACGATACTCCGGCGCTGTCTCAAAGCAGATATGCATTTTGATTTTTTCTTTGTCACCATCAAAAAGCAGAGGTATAATAACTTCATAATAAAAAACAGTTAATACAGCTTCCCGCAGGACGAAAGGAATCCCCTATGACAGAACTGAACCTGGAACAGATAAGAAATTTCCGGCTCCATTCCCACCATCTGGATGCGTTTTATACAAAGGAAGACCTCATCGCAGCCGCAGGCGCCTGCGGTATGCAGAACAGTCCGCCCGGAACCTGGGAAACCGCGCTGTACAACAGAATTCCTTCCTGCAGCCAGGAGGATATGAACCGTTTTTTGTACCAGGAACGGTGTCTGCTGCAGGCATGGAGCCTGCGGGGCGCGCCTGTTGTATTCCCGGAGGAAGAAAGCGATGTCTTTTTATCTGCGCTTATTCCGCAGGAGGATGAGCCATGGATTTATACGCAGGGAATTTCCCTGGCGCTGGATTTTCTGCAGATGTCCTTTGAAGAACTGCTCCCAATGCTGAAGCAGGTAATGCCCAGGCTTAACGGCAAGACAATCGTGACCAAAAGCGCTCTGGATCAGACGCTGGCCGAATGGATGCTGCCGCTGCTTCCTGAAGAAAAGAAAACGCTGTGGAACCATCCGTCCATGTACGGCAGCCCGGACAAACAGACGGTGGGCGGCGCGGTGGTGTCATTCCTGCTGCGTCCCTGTGCATTCGACGGATTGGTGGTGTTCGGGGCGCGGGAAGGAATCAGCCCCACCTTTACTTCTTACAACGCCTGGACAGGCCATCCGCTGGGAAACCAGGGAGAAGGGGAAAAGAAGCTGGTGCGGAAATTCCTGCACTGCTATGGACCGGCAACGCCTGCCTCTTTCGAAGGTTGGCTTGGCTGCTCGGGAAAACAGGCCCGCCGCATGTGGAAAGCTGTGTCTGAGGAGATGGAGCCTGTCAAAGCAGCGGGTAAGAAGGCCTGGATTCTTTCCGAAGACAAAGCCTGCCTTCTGTCCCCGAAACCGCTGCAAAGGGAATTGCTCCTTCTTGGCGGCCACGACCCATATCTTGACCAGCGTGACAGAAGCATTTTGCAGCCGGATAAATCCCTGCATAAACAGATCTGGAAAATGGTGGCGAATCCGGGAACTGTTGTTTACCGGGGAGAAATCATTGGAATCTGGACAGGTAAAAAGAAGAGCAGGGGAATGGAGATGAAAATAACCCTGTGGAACGGTTTTCAGGATAAGGAAAAAATTTCTGTACTTGCTGAAGAATATGCAGCTTTCCGGCAGCAGAAGCTGATCGGTATTGAATTTTAACAGGATTTTTGGGAAAAAGCGATGCGGAAACGGTATCGCTTTTTCTGTATAAAGTGGAAGTATAAAAGAAAAACGTTAGTGGGAATTGTTTCTTTTTTGCAGGCATTTTCTGCCGTATTACAGCAGATTCTGTTCCGGGGCATTTTCCAAACACGCTTTCCTGACAGGCACAACAGCGGATAAGCGGCATACAATTTTATGAGACAGTAAGTCGATTTATGACACCTGCAGTCAGGAGGGCAACTATGGCGGAATACGATATTGCGGTTATCGGAGGAGACAGACGTACGGCTTTTATGATACCGTTTTTTCAGGAAAATGGATATAGAGTCATCAGCTTTGGAATTCAGGAAACGGATAAGGAAAACGCGGATGGCCGGGCGCATTCTTTGAAGGAGGCGCTGGACGGTGCGGATGTGATTGTGGGAGGGATTCCCCTGGAAAAAGAAGGGGTTCTGGAAATCCGGGAGCTGTCGCGGCTGATCCGTAAAAAACACACTATTTTCGGGGGTGTCATTCCGGAATCGTTCCGGCAGGAATGCAGTGAAAGGGATATCCTTTGCTGTGATTTTATGCTGGTGGAAAGCATTGCCGTGTTCAATGCGGTTGCAACAGCGGAAGGCGCGGTGCTGGAAGCGTTGCGGCATAAGGATACCAATATACACAAAAGCGAAAGCCTTGTCATCGGTTATGGCAGATGCGGAAAGATACTGAGCGATAAGCTGAAAGGCCTTTCTGCCTGCGTTACGGTATGCAGCAACAGTCAGACCGAGCTTGCGGTGGCGGATGCCTATGGCCTTCGGACACTGCCTCTGGAACAGCTTGAAAGCAAGGCGGGAGAGTTTGAATACATCTACAATACGGCCCCGGCCCTGCTTTTAACGGAGAAGCTGCTTGAAAAAATAAGAGAAGATGCGTTAATTATAGACATTGCATCAGGAAGCGGCGGCGTGGATTATAAGGCGGCCGAACGTCTTAATATAACAGCCCTGCGCTGTCCGGGCCTGCCCGGCAAATATGCCGGCAGGACTTCCGCGAAGTGCCTTACGGACTATGTATTGAGACATCTGTGAAAGGAGCGTATTTTAACGATGGATTTAAAAGGTAAAAAAATAGGAGTTGCACTGACCGGCTCCTTTTGTACGTTTGAGAAGATATTTAAGGAAATGGAAAAACTGGCACAGCTGGGGGCGGATATTTACCCTCTTTTTTCCAATGCTTCCCAGAGCATAGAGAACAGATTCGGGAAGCCGGAGGAGTTCATGGAACGGGCGGCCAAAATCGCGGGCAGGGAGCCGATATGCTCCATTGAGGCGGCGGAGCCGATAGGCCCCAAGGGTTATCTGGATATTATGGCGATTCTGCCGTGCACCGGCAATACTGCCGCCAAACTGGCAAACGGGATTACGGACACACCGGTTCTGATGGGTGCCAAGGCGCATCTGAGAAATAACAAGCCTCTTTTGATCTTCATTTCCACCAATGATGGCCTGGGGATGAATATGAAAAACATAGGACTTCTTCTGAATACCAAAAATATTTATTTTGTGCCCTTTGGCCAGGATAATCCGGAGAAAAAGCCGAATTCCCTCGTAGCCCACGCAGACAGACTCATACCGGCGCTGATGCAGGCCCTTGACCATAAGCAGATACAGCCTTTACTGGTGGATTACGGGGAAACGTAAAGGCCATGAGCCGCTGCGATGAAAGAAAAATCAGTAACAGTCCAAACATCGTAAACTTTTACTGTAATCAAGTCAAATGACAGGAAAGGCGGAAAGCCATATGTGCGGAATTGCAGGCTTTTGTAACGTCAGAATAAATTATGAAAAAAACGAAGGAGAATGGAGGACGGTGCTGAACCGAATGAAAACCGTCCAGAAACACAGAGGGCCGGATGAGAAAGGGATTTTTCTGGGAAAACACTGCGGCCTGGCTCATGTGAGGCTGTCCATCATCGATTTGGCGTCAGGGCGCCAGCCTATGGTAAAAAGAGAAGGCGGCGCCGAATTTGCGATCTGTTACAACGGAGAGCTATATAATATGCCGGAGCTGAAAAAAGAACTTCTGGCATCAGGAGAAAGCTTTCAGACGAACAGTGACACAGAGGTTATTCTGACAGCTTATCTGCATTACGGAAAAGAATTCGTAAAGCGGCTGGATGGTATTTTTTCCTTTGCGATCTGGGATGGAAGGCTGGAAAAAATTTACCTTTACAGGGACCGGGCAGGCGTAAAGCCCTGTTTTTATACCATAAAAGAGGATACCCTCATTTTTTCATCGGAAATCAAGGGAATCCTCAGCTATCCCGGGATACAGGCGCAGGTGGATAAGGCCGGGCTCTGCGAGGTTTTCGGGCTGGGGCCTGCCAAAACCTACGGCAGCGGTGTATTCCGTAATGTGAAGGAGGTACTGCCGGGATATTACCTGGAATTTGGCCCGGAAGGGATTAACCAGCATTGTTACTGGAAACTGCAAAGCCGCCCCCATGAGGAGTCCTACGAAAAAACAGTGGAGCATACCCGGTATCTGATTGAAAATGCGGTAAAAAAGCAGATGTTGTCCGATGTCCCTGTCTGTACCTTTCTGTCCGGCGGCGTGGACAGCAGTCTTGTGACTGCTATCTGCAGCAGCGAACTGAAAAAACAGGGGAAGATGCTGTCCACCTATTCCTTTGATTTTAAGGACAATGATATTAATTTTCAGGCAAACAATTTCCAGCCTTCGCAGGATCGGCCCTGGGTGGATGTGGTCAGAAAATATGCGGATACACAGCATTTTTACCTGGAATGCAGAAATGAGGAGCTTTACGACTATCTTTTTGAAGCGGTGGACGCCAGGGATCTGCCATGTATGGCTGATGTGGAGTCCTCCATGCTGTATTTCTGCCGTAAAGTGGCAAAGCAGCATAAGGTGACGCTGACAGGGGAATGTGCGGATGAGATTTTCGGCGGTTATCCTTGGTTTCATAAAAAAGAATGCTTTGAGTCGGCCTGTTTTCCCTGGTCCATGGATTTTACACCCAGGACGATGCTGCTTAAGGATGAAGTGCTTGAGGAGCTGCCCCTGGAGGAGTATGCAGGGAATGCATACCGCAGAACCATAGAGGAAACACCTGTTTTAGAGGGGGAGGCTGGGGAAGAAAAGCGGCGCAGGGAAATTTCCTATCTGAATCTGAAATGGTTCATGCAGACGCTTCTTGACAGGATGGATCGCACCAGCATGCATGTGGGGCTGGAGGCCAGGGTGCCATTTGCTGATCATTTAATTATGGAATATCTGTGGAATGTTCCCTGGAGCATGAAGTGCCATGACGGCGTTGTAAAAGGGCTTCTGCGGGATGCCGGCAGGGGCTGGCTGCCGGACGATGTCCTCTACCGCAGGAAGAGTCCCTATCCCAAGACCTATGATCCGGCATATGAACAGCTTGTGAGGAGCCATATGCGGGAGGTGCTTTCCGATATGAATGCGCCGCTGAACCTGCTGATTGATAAAAAGAAGGTGGAACATTTTATGGAACAGCCATCCGATTATGCCCGTCCCTTCTACGGACAGCTGATGGCCGGGCCGCAGCTGCTCGCTTATTTGTTACAGGTGAATTACTGGCTGGAGCATTATCGGATTAGTCTGGTGTGATTTTGCCTTTTTGCCTGGTGTGATTATGAAGAATCAGCCTGATACGTTTCACTCTGGTGCGCCCGTAAAAAATGTGCTAATATTATAGATAACGATAAAATTTCAGCTGGCAGGGGGAAATATCTCCTCTGCCAGCTGATACTTTCGTAAGAATATAAAACAGCGCGCTGTCCGATATATGGAGGATTCCTGCGCGGAAAGAGGTTATGTGGGTGAAATGACACAGGACGAAGCGCGCAGGCAGGCGCATTATGAGAAGATGACACAGACACCGGTTCCGAAGCTGGTCACGACGCTGGCGATTCCAACGATTATCAGTATGATGGTATCGGCCATTTATAATATGGCGGATACTTTTTTCGTGTCCCAATTAGGGACAAGCGCGGTGGGAGCAGTTGGCATTGTATTTTCACTGATGGCCATTATTCAGGCCATCGGGTTTACATTAGGCATGGGCTCAGGGACTATCGTGTCGCTGCACCTTGGGGCAAAGGAGGAGGAAAATGCCACATGCGCCGCCAGTACGGGCTTTTTTTCCGCGATTGTGCTGGGACTTGCGCTGACTGTTTTTGGGTCGCTTTTTGTAGAACCCCTGATGCAGGTGCTTGGTGCGACGGAAACGATTCTTCCCTATGCAAGGGATTATGGACAGTACATATTGCTGGCGGCGCCGATTATGTGCGCTTCCTTTGTGATGAACAATATTTTCAGGTGCGAAGGGAAATCCGTGCTTGGCATGCTGGGAATCGGCACCGGCGGTATCCTGAATATTATCCTGGATCCCATTTTTATTTTCGGGCTGGGGTTGGGAACTGCCGGGGCGGCGATTGCCACGGCGCTGAGCCAGACGGTGAGCTTCATCATTCTGCTGGTGCTTTTCTTAAAAGGAAAGAGTGATGTGCGGCTGCGGATTACCAAAGTTTCCAAACAGCTGAAAACATACGTGGATATTGTTACAACCGGTATGCCCACGCTTTGCCGGCAGGGTCTTGCCAGCCTGGCCTCTGTGGCGTTGAATGTGAATGCGGCAATGTATGGGGATGCGGCTGTGGCGGCCATGAGCATTGTGGGAAGGCTTATGTTTTTCATGTTTTCCGCCATGCTTGGCTTTGGGCAGGGCTTCCAGCCTGTGGCAGGCTTCAATTATGGGGCAAAAAAATATGACAGAGTGCATGCAGCCACCCGTTTCACAATCCTGGTGGGTACGGTGGTAATGGCGGTTTTCAGCCTGATTATTTTCATTTTCGCCCCGCAGATTCTGAGAGCCTTCCGCAGGGACGACGCACAGGTAATCGCGTTGGGGGCCTATGCGCTGAGGGCGCAGTGCCTTGTAATGCCGTTCTGCGGCATTACCACAACCGCCAATATGGCGCTTCAGAGTACGGGACAGTCGGGCAGGGCCACCTTCCTGGCGCTTTGCCGGCAGGGGGTATTTTTCCTGCCCCTGATCCTGATTCTGCCCCGGTTTACGGGAGTGCTGGGCGTACAGCTGGCACAGCCTCTGGCGGATGTGTGCACTCTGCTTGCATCCATACCTTTCTTGATGGCATTTTTGAGACGGCTGAAGGTTATGCAGTAATAAGACGGGCTGTATCCTGAAAGGTAAAACCAGGCCTGAAAGGTAAAACTAGGCCTGAAAGGAATGGCCGTCACGAAGGGAAGCGGCCAGGCTCTCCTTCAGCTGAAGGAGGCTGCCCAGGGAATCCTCCTTCAGAGAGGATTTGATGGTGACGACAGGCTCCAGAATTTTCATCTGCTTCATTTCTTCCAGCAGAGTGCGCATCTGCCTGCCGCTGGCCGGCGCCCAGGAACCGTTTTCGATCAGGGCAACCGTACGGTTCTGCAAATTCAGCGCTTTCATATCATGAAGAAAATTCAGCATGGCCGGGTAGATGCCGCTGTTGTAGGTGGGAGCCGTGAGTACCAGATGGCTGCAGCGGAATACCTCGGCAATGAGGAAGGATATGTGGGTACAGGAAATATCATAGACCGCAATTTTACGGATGCCCGCATCTGCAAGGCCGGCGGCCAGTATGTTGACGGCGTTTTCCGAATCGCCGTACATGGAGCCGTAGAACAGGGCGACCGTATGCTCCTCCGGCTCGTAGCTGCTCCAGCGGGCGTATATATCAAGCAGCAGGTCGATGTCGCTGCGCCAAATGGGCCCATGCAGAGGGCAGACCACGGCAATTTCCAGAGCAGACAGTTTCTTCAGCGCAGCCTGTACCTGCGGCCCGTATTTTCCTACAATGTTGCCGTAATACCGTCTGGCTTCCGCCAGCCAGTCCTGCGTATAGTCCAGTTCGTCAATAAAAATATTGCCATTCAGGGCTCCGAAGCAGCCAAAGGCGTCGGCGGAGAACAGGATATTTTCGCTTTCCTCATAGGTCATCATAACTTCAGGCCAATGGACCATGGGCGTCAGGTAAAAATGCAGGGTATGGCGGCCGAGCGGGAGCGTATCCTTTTCTTTAACGGTAATTGCCCGGCCCTCCAGATCCATATCGTAGAACTGCCGGATGAAGGTAAGGGTTTTGGCATTCCCGACGATTTTCAGCCCGGGAAAACGAAGGAGAAGTTCACTGATGTTGGCGCAGTGATCCGGCTCCATATGGTTTATCACTAAATAGTCCAAAGGGCGTGAATCCAGTGTATGGAGCACATTTTCCAGAAATTGGCGGGAGATGGAAGAGTCCACAGTATCCAGCAACGCTGTTTTTTCATCCAGAATCAGATAGGAATTGTAGGCGACGCCACTGGGAACCGGGAAAAGATTTTCGAACAGTGACAGCCGGCGGTCACATCCGCCGACCCAGGTGACGGCGTCAGTAATTTTTCGAGTACAGTACATGCTTGAATGCTCCTTTCATTGAGGCTTTATGATTTCAATGTATTTTATACTGCAAAAGAGTTAGAATACACTAACCAAAAATACAATACAGGATTTGTTTAAAAAGATCAATATATTTGTGTATCGGAGATCTGCGGTGATTTGATCGGTTATTAGCATTATGTACCGAATATGGGCAGGAAATTCAAATTAATGAAATTCATGGACAAACCCGTAAACCTGCTGTCTTTAATTGTATTATCTTTATATTTGGATAGAGAGTACTGATTATAGGACATTGATTTTGATAAGCTTGATGCATATACAGCGGGAAACGGGGAGGTATCATTCATGGATAAAAGAGAATATGCGGAATGCTTTCAGAAATTGGTGGATTGTTTTGTGAAAGAAGAAAAATTTATTCAGGATATTGAACTGATGGATAAACCTAATCTGGATGAAATAGAACAAAATGCGGTTCTGTCCTATAGGGCGGCAAATAGGGAACAATTGGTGCAGGCGCGCTTTATTGGAGTATGCTGCTCCATTTGCGATTGTCTGGAAGTTCCGGCCAGGATAAAGCGCTGTTGTCATAATGTCAGGAAAGGATAACGGAGGCATATGATGAATGTAATAGCAAATAAAGATAATATTTGCATCAGAAAAATGGAGGAGAGCAGGGATGATTTTGAATTATTCTTAAAATGGATGACAGATCCTGATACAATGAAATACTGGGAAGGGATGAATTTCAGGTGCTGCGAAAACTGAATCAGGAGAAATACCGGGAGGCACTGGCCGAGTGTATGCAAAGATTACAGGATAAGAAAAATTTAATGCCTGTTAGACAGTGAACCTGTTGCTGAAGGTGATTTTGAACTGGCTGGAGTTAATATTTATTCAGCCTGGTATCTGAATGGGTATATCGGCTGGGGAGGCCGGTTTGAAGGCGGAGAAAACAGATATTTTGATGCGGAAGATAACATTTATTCCGGTGACAATGGCGAAGCAGAAGGCAAGAAGCAGTTCCATAGGGATGCTGTTCCTGCTGCCGGAACCATGGAAAACGGGCCGGCAGCCGAAGAAAATACATATGCCGGACCATTTAAAACACCGGTTGAAAGAACATCAGATACAAACCGTTCTGACCCCAAAACCACCATTTCCTGCTGGAGAAAGGATTTCCAAAACAGCTTCCAGGCCAGAATGGACTGGTGCACAAAGAGCTATGAAGAAGCAAATCATGAACCCACCGTCGTTTTAGAAGGCCTGGCAGGAAACATTATGATCCGGCAGGTCAGACCGGGCGATACTATAAGCTTAAGCGCAGCAGTCTCCTCAGATCCGGATGGTAATCATCTTTTCTATCATTGGTGGATTTACGAAGAAGCCGGAAGCTGCAAGGAAAAAATCCATATATCAGGCGCATACTCCCAGAAGGCCGCCATCACAATCCCTGCATCGGCCAGGACAGGCAGCGTTCACATCATACTGTCGCTGACGGATGACGGGGAGCCGGTGCTGACCTCTTATGGCCGTGTGATACTCAATATCACGTAGGAACAGCCGGCGGTGGGATAACTGTGTTGCTGCGGAACACGCCGGCTGGGAAGATAAATACTTTCTGTTCTATATGGGTTCCGGGCCGCAGGGGTATTGGAATTTCCCCATGCCAAAGGATAAAAAATGGCAGAAGACAAGTGAATTCCATTCATATTTGATATTGCAATCCATCCATAAATGCTGGTATGATATAGAAGTTACGGATATCATGCTGAACCGGAAAACAGATGAATGAAACAGCATGAGGGAAGGAGAAAAAGAATATGAAGGAAAAGAAAGGAATTATCATAGCCGCAGTGCTCCTGCTTCTTGTTTGTGCGGGAGCAGCAATCCTTTATGGAAAATTCCGTCCGTCAGGAGAAGCGGGAAGCAAGAACGTTACGGTTGTGGTAGTGCACGGGGATCAGTCGGAGCAGACCTTTGAATACCATACGGATGCGGCGTACCTTGGCGAAGTGCTGGAAGCGGAACAGCTGGTGGAAGGCGAAATGGGACCTTATGGTTTATTCATCACTGCCGTGGACGGAGAGAAGGCTGACGATACAAAGCAGCAGTGGTGGTGTATCACCAAGGGCGGCGAAACCGTCAATACTTCTGCTGATCAGACCCCGATAGCGGACGGAGATCGTTTTGAACTGACCATGAAGGAAGGCTATTAATGGCACATCTTAATACAAAGGAAATAGCGCTTATGGGGATCCTCAGCGCGCTGCTGATCATAGGGCAGGTTGCGCTGGGGTTTCTTCCCAATATTGAAGTTGTGACCCTTTTAGTAATCGCCTATACGCTTGTGTTCGGCAAAAAGGTGTTTTTTATCATCTATATTTTTGTGCTGGTGGAAGGGCTGATTTACGGCTTCGGATTATGGTGGATCAATTATCTTTATGTCTGGAGTGTTCAGGCCGCAGTCAGCCTGTTTTTCAGAAAACAGAAATCGGTGCTGTTCTGGAGCATCCTTTCCGGTTTTTTTGGGATTACCTTCGGCGCGCTGTGCGCGCTGCCTTATTTTGCCATAGGGGGCCCGCAGGCGGCGTTTGCCTACTGGATATCAGGCCTGGCCTATGACATTCCCCACTGTGTCGGGAATGTAGTGGTATGTCTTGTGCTTTTTAAGCCTGTGCTTTCCATATTAAAAAGGACCTGCGGTGAAATCAATGTGTGTGAAAATTGATTTCACCGCATTTTTTATTGCGGTCATTTCCGGGTAAATTCGAACGGATGCAGCACATTCCTGCGGAAGAAATAAAAGAGGTGGAAAGCGTTATGGACAGCCAGGAGGTGAATGCGGACAGCTATTCCAGGGAGTATACGCAGACAGAGAAGGAAAGGTATGGGAATCTGTACAGAGCCTATCTCCAGGGAACTTTCCCGCAGGGGGAACTCAGACAGGAGCAGACGCAGAAAAAGGAGACGGCGGATTCGCTTTATTATGCCAGGGATACCTCAACCTTCTGTCTGCCGGAGCGTGAACTTACGGATGAAGAGCTGCTGCAGATTATAGAGTTTGAAATCAAAAGGGATTATGTGCTTTCCGAAAGAACGGAGCCGGCGGATATCACGGCAGAAGAAAAGCAGGCCAGGGAACAGATCGCGGAAAGCGGCGGGATTACCGAAGAAAAGGCAATTGCGCTGGGAACCGAATGGCTTCATAATCTGTATGGCGTGTCCGAAAAGGGGATGGAACTGAACCATTATCTGGATACAGATATGGGGGCTGAGGGAAAAGGCGTCTATAATGTTAACTTCAGCGTACGCAGCACGGAATACTATTATTTCTATTTTGATCCACAGGACGGAACTCTTCTGGGGGCTTCCGGCAGCCTGGCCGCGGATATGGAAGCAGATGCCGTAAGTTACGCTGTGCTGGAAGGAAAGATGGAGAAAATGTGTGAAACGGCAAAGGCTGTTTTAACAGGAAAACTTCAGAAGGAAGCAGAATATGAAAAAATCGTCTGTGCTTACCGGGATGAAAACGGATATCTGGGCAGCTTTAACAGATTTGCCTACTATTTTATCAGAAAGGACGGAAGCGCTTATAAGATCGCAATGAACGCCGCAAGAGAAGCATTCCTGGATTATGCATATATTGAAGATTATGGCGCATACATTCAGGAACAGAATCCGCAGACGGCGGAAAAGAGTAAAAATCCGAATTCCGGGCAAGGAAAAACGGTTTATGTGGAAATGTGGAAATAGGGAAATAAGGAAAGGTCCGGGATGCGATTCCCGGGCCTTCCTTTATGGAAATATGCGGCGGCCGTCCGTACGGAGCGAAGTAGACAGGTTATCAGAGAGAGCTGGAAGACATGCATTTGCATTTGAAACAGACTGTGAAACAAGTAATGTGGCGCAGAAACCGTCTGGGAATGACAATTGTAAAGTCTGCGATAATAGTGAGTAGATAAATTGACAAAATTTTTATAATCCGCTACACTTATGTAAACGCTTACACAAACGCAGGAATCAGTATTCACAATCAGAACCAGGGAGGTTTCAGCCATGGCGCTGTATTTGCCTTTTTTAAACGGCTGCACCAGGATTATCAGGCGGTTTTTTCCTGCTTTTGTTTCTATGAAGAAGGCAAAGACGGAAGGAATCTGGCGCAGGTTTTACATCGATATAAGTACAATTCTTTACTGCAAATACGCAATAAATATTGACAAACTCGCAGTAATTAGATACTATCTATGTAAGCACTTACATAGATATGTGATATAGAAAACTGTTATAAAAAACAAGAATAAAAGAGGAAAAATCATGTTGGAAAATCTTAAGAAAGAATTTCTGCAGCCGTCGGAGGAATTCTCACCCATTCCCTTCTGGTTCTGGAATGATTATCTTACTGAAGAAGAGCTGGACCGGCAGATGCTTGCCTTTAAGGAAAAAGGGGTGGACGGGTTTGTAATTCATCCCCGTCTGGGACTGCCGGAGGAAATCGGTTATCTGACGGATACCTATTTTCATTACGTCCGTTATGCGGTGAAGCGCGCTTCCCAGCTGCATATGAAAGTTGTGCTTTATGATGAGGCGATGTATCCTTCCGGATCCTGTCACGGACAGGTGGTCAGGGAGAACCCGGCGTTTGCTTCCCGGGGACTTCGCATGAGTGATCAGGAATCGGCGGAGGAAGGGGAGCTTCTTATTGCCGCCGTGAAGCGGGAGGGAAAGACCTGGTATTTTTGGGAAGGCCCTTCCGGCGGTACCATCCGGGGCGTTCATTATGGAGAAGACGATGGAGAAGCGGGCGCGCCGGCCAGTGCGGATCTGATGAATCCGGAAGCAGTGGCCTTATTTCTGCAGCTTACCCACGAACGCTATTATCAGGAACTTAAGGAATATTTCGGGAATACCATTATTGGGATCTTTACTGACGAACCGAATATCCTGGGGCGCTGCAGCAAAGGGGGAATGATTGCCTGGAGCGGGAATTTCCTGGAGGATTTTTACAGGCAGGGAGGAAATGAGCAGGATTTATACCTGCTGTTTGCAGATACGGATTCCTCTGAGGGCAGACGCGCAGGTGAACGCTACAAAAGGGCGGTTTATGAAAGAATGTCCCGGGCCTATTACAGGCAGATAGCGGACTGGTGCGCGGCGCACGGCGTGGCGATGACCGGGCATCCGGAGAAATCTACGGATATCGGGTATTTACAGCATTTTACGATTCCCTGTCAGGATATTGTGTGGCGTTATGTAGCGCCGGAAGAGGAAAAAGCGATCACAGGCGAACACAGTACCATGGGAAAATGCAGCTCCGATTCCGCCAGGCACCGGGGAAAAAGGCGGAACGGGAACGAATGCTTCGGCTGCTGCTGCGCGCCGGAGGATCCTTACCGTTTTACCATGGAGGATATGAAATGGTATCTGGACTGGCTGTTTGTCAGAGGCGTCAACATGATTTTTCCTCATGCTTTTTATTATTCCCTGCGGGACAGGCGAAAGGAGGAAAGACCGCCGGAAGTGGGCATGCACAGCAGCTTCTGGGAGGATTACCATATTGCTTCAGATTATATCAAGCGTATGTGCGGCCTGCTTACGGATTCCGTCAATCAGGCGAAGGCCGCAGTATTATGCCGCAGCGAGGAGCTTTCCTGGGAAATCGCAAAGCCCCTGTTTGAAAATCAGATAGAGTTCAATTATCTGGAAGAGGAGCTTCTGCCTTCCTGCAGGATAGAAAACGGCTGCGTGCTAATCCGGCAGCAGCGTTATCCTGTGGTTATTACAGACGGAAAGGATACGCCGGAAACCAGGGATTTTCTCCGCCGGCTGGAGGAAAGCGGAGGAACTGTCCTTGTCTGGAATGCGGACCTGACCGCTCAGAAAATCAGAGAGGCCGTAAAACCGGCGGAAACCTTCCTGCCTCCCGCCAGGGATCTTCGATGTACCTGCCTGAGAAAAGAAGGGACGGAGTTTTTGTTTCTGGTAAATGAAGGGGAAAATTCTGTTACCACAAGCCTGCGGCTGGAAGACGGCCATATCTGCCAGATCTGGGATGCCTGGAACGGTACAATAAAGCAGCTGGAGCTTCCTGTGCAGGAGATGAGGCTGTCGTTGGGACAAAGGGAAAGCCTCATCCTGGTAACGGACAGGGGCGAATAAGGGCTGGACGAAGAGCCGTTTCAGCGTACAAAGAAAAAAGAATTGTACCGGGGCATGAACTGAAAAATATTGTGTTCCGGGATATCCGCATCGGCAGCGAAAGGGAGAGCAGGAAGCAGACTCTTTCCCTGCAGTGCTGTGAAAATATTACTTTTGAAAGGCTGCAATGCATTTAGCCACGCTGCACCGGAGTTTTCCGGTTGGGCAGTTGCAGCGGTAATGCCTTTATTCAGCGGCTCCTCCGGTTGAGGAGCCGTTTATACGTGGCGTCCATGCCCAAAGCCCCCAAAGGAGCGGTGATCAGAATGGAAAGCACGGCCACGGAGAGCACCAGCTTTCCGCAGGGAAGGCCCAGGGCCAGGGGGACGGAGCCGATTGCCGCCTGGACGGTGGCCTTGGGAAGATAAGCGATGACGCAGAACAGCCGTTCCTTCCGGTTAAGTTTTGTTCCCAGCAAGCACAAAAGTACGCCGGCGGAACGCAGGGCGAGGGCAAAGAAAATCATGAGAACCGCTCCCAGCCCGGCGCCCAGCGTATAGCGGATATCCACGGCTGCGCCCACAAGGACGAAAAGGATGACCTCTGCGGCCAGCCAGAGCTTTCCGAATTTTTCCGCCAGCCGTCTGGTTACGAAGGTTTCACTTTTTAACTGAAGGACACAGGCCATGCTCATGACGGCCAGCAGACCGGAGAAGGGCAGCGTCCCCTCCAGCCAGGTTTCCAGTGCGACCAGCAGAAAGGAAATCCCCAAAACGATAATCACCTTCATGCTGTTGCGCACATATCGTTCTTTTGCATACTGCGATTCAAAAAAGAGAGCCAGCAGCCAGCCCGTCAGCGCGCCGCCTGCAATGCCAAGCAGGATGGATATGGGAATGCCGGCAAAATCCATGGCGGATACGGCGCCGCCCTGGGCCATACCCGTGAAGGTGGAAAACAGGACGATAACAAATACGTCATCCAGGGAAGCCCCGGCCAGAATCAGCTGGGGAATCCCCTTATCGGTGCCGTAACCGGTTTCCATCAGCTGCACCATTTTGGGCACGACTACGGCCGGGGAAACGGCGCCCAGCACGGCGCCCAGGATGGCGGCTTCCAGTAAAGTGACGCCAAGGATCCCTGGCGCCAGCAGGACAAAAGCCAGGATTTCAAAGACGGCGGGGAGGAAAGCCATAAGCACCGCGGGCCTTCCCACCTCCTTTAATTCACTGATATCCAACGAAAGGCCAGCCTTAATCAGAATGATGACCAGGGCCATTTCCCTTAAATCAGAAGAGATGCTGAGAATGGAGCCGTCAAGAAAATCCAGCACATAAGGCCCTAAAAGGATTCCGGTAGCCAGCATACCGATGATACGGGGCAGGCGTATCCGCTGGCAGATGGACGCGGCGGCCAGCCCCACCAGAAAAATAAGTGCGAGTGATGTAAGCATAAAAAATTCCTCCCTGAAGAATGTCAGATTACGGGTCTTTACCCGGCAGCAAAAAAAGCCAATGACTCTGTGAAAAAATCACAGAAGTCATCAGCTTTATCAGCGGTTTTGGCAAAAGCCATGGGAGAACTTCATTCCCGGACCTTATTGTAGCATGGGGAAAAAGGAAAAGCAAGGCTTCCTTTAAAATCCGTAAATCTCCCCCATACTTTTTATTGAAATAGGACAGCAGCGACGCTGCGGAAATTTCACAGCCGCATACCCTCTGCACCGCCTGGCGGGAATTGTACAGGCTTCCGTAACGGTGGATTTTTTCATTGAGCCAGGCGGTGATTTCCTTTACCCGGCCTTACGCAAGGATGGGCTCCAGGCTTCCCAGCTCCTTTTCTATCTGATTTAAGAACATGCCGCCGTAAATGGAGCCCAGCAGATAGGAAGGGAAGTAGCCGAAGGAACCGTCGGACCAGTGCATATCCTGCAGAATGCCCTCCGCATCGTTGGAAGGACGGATGCCAAGCAGCTCTTCCATTTTATCATTCCAAAGCTCCGGCAGCGTGTCTGTGGCGGCATGGTCACGGAAAATTGCCTTTTCCATTTCATAGCGCAGGATAATGTGAAGGCAGTAGGTCACCTCGTCCGCTTCCGTCCGTATGAAGCTGGGACGGACATCATTGATCGTCCGGCAGAAAACATCAAAGGGAACGGTCTGAAACTGAGGAAGAAGTTCTCCCAGCTGTCTGTAAACTCAACTGTAAAACGGGCGGCGGCCGCTTTGCCGTGAAGTTGCGGCTGAGAAGGTAAAATGGATGTAGGCGGGCAAAACAGCGTGAATTGGGGTAAAGAGCATAAAACAAACAGGAAGAATCCTGGAGTCTGGCCTGCCGTATCACGCACAGTCATTAGAATGAGCATGATGCGGAGTGGATCACGACTCTTTTTTTGCTGTAGTTTTCCGGGTTCAAAGCAGGAAAAGAGGAAGAATAGGAAACGATGATGCTCCGGTGGATAGAGTGCTATTGACATGCAGTTACAGAGAGGATAAACAGATGAATTATCAAATGACGGCAGGGGAGGCGCTGCAGGCATTCTGCCGGGCCTGGCTTGTGGAACGGGATGTGGAGGCGGCTTTGGCCTTTATCAGGGAAGACGTGGATTTTGTGGGCACCGGAATCGGAGAGTCAGCACGGGGCAGGGATGAGATGCTTTCCTATCTCAGACAGGATATGCTGGAGATTCCGGAGCCGTTTACACTGCTTCTGACGGAGATAAATGAACAGGTTATAGCGGAGCATGTGCGTAACCTGTCTGCGGAGGTTACTCTGAAAAATTCTGTGTATACCTGGCATGTACGCGGTTTCTTTACCATGGTAATGGAGGGGGGGGGAGGGCTGGAAGCTCCAGAGCTTCCACTTTGCCGAGCCTGCCGGCAGCCAGCGGGGGACGGAACATTACCCGAAGACGCTGGTTATGGAGAATACCATTCGGCAGAGACAGGAGCTTTTGAATGAGTCCCTGCCCGGCGGTATGATGGGCGGTTACATAGAGGAAAACTTTCCGTTTTATTTCGTCAACCGCAGGATGCTGAATTACCTGGGCTATGCGGACGAGGCCGAATTCGTAACGGATATTGAAGGCTGCGTTTCCAACTGCATGCATCCCGAGGATCGGGATATGGTGGAACGGGCAGTGATGGAGCAGCTGGCAGAGGATGTTGAATATGTGGTGGAATACCGCATGAAAAAAAGGATGGTTCTTACATCTGGGTTCATGACATGGGACGCAGAGTAATGGCTGAAGACGGGAGGCCTGCGATCATATCGGTCTGCATGGATATTACGGCACAGAAGCGTGCACAGGCGGAAGTGGCAGGGACGGAAGTGTAAAATGGATTTCCATCAAGGCGCAGCTGTTTATGGAAGAAGATGGAGAGCAGTATTTTTATTGTGTTTTTGTAGATATAACGGATGAAAAACAGCTGCAGCAGAGAGTGCTGAATCTGTATGAAAAGGAGCTGTCTTATTTTGCGGAGGTATCTTCTGCGGAGGGAAGCATTCAGGGAAGCCTGAATGTGACTCAGGGGAGGCTGGAAACCTACGTTTCAACTTCGGAAATGGCGGTGGCCCATATCGGGATTTCCTATGAGGATACTATTTTCAGCCTGGAGCGATCAGCCATGGATCCGGAAATTAGGAAAAGGATTGGAAGCACTCTGGAACGGGAGAAGGTGCTGGCCGATTATGCCAACGGAAAAACGGATTATCACTTTGAATTCCTCCGCAGAAGCAACACCGGAAGCAGCTTCTGGGAGAGTACGAAGCTGCGCTCCTTCAGGAATCCGGAGAGGACTGCATTTCAAAAATAGGAATTTCCTCCCGTCTCCTTTTGTCCCTGATAAATGATATCCTGGATGCGGAGGCCAAGGGCGTGGAGTATGAATGTATCGTGGACCCGGTGCTGGACGATTATTATATCGGGGATGCCATGAAGCTGCAGCAGGTGCTGATCAATATTTTAAACAATGCCATCAAATTTACCGGCGAGGGCGGTAAGGTGACCTTTTCCGCATCCCAGCGCAGGAAAACAAAAAACGACGCCATGCTCCGTTTTATTGTCAATGACACGGGAGTGGGGATGGGTGATGATTTTATCCCGCATATATTTGAACCCTTTTCCCAGGAATCCACAGGAACCACCTCCCTTTACGGAGGCACGGGTGCAGAGGACAACCAGATTAACACCGAAGTGGCGGTGATGCTTCTGGAAAGCAAGGGCTTTACGGTGGATACCGCGGAGAACGGACTCATTGCAATGACGGCCAATGCCTTTGATGATGATATTGAAAAGAGCAAGGCGGCGGGTATGAATGCCCATCTGGCCAAGCCCATTGAACCGGAGCGTATGTTCCAGACGCTTTATGATTTCATTTTTGGAAAAGAAGATTATTAGTAACAGGCAGCGAAAAGAGCCGGGATTGAGACTTCACGGAATCCCGGCTCTTTTTGTGCGGCCGCTGCGCATCTGCGGCTACGGCTGATTGTCCCGGATGATAAAATGGTTCTTGTTTACCTTAAGAAGCCCGTCCTTCTGCATTTTACCCAGCTCATTGGACAGGGCGCTCCGGTCCACGCTCAGATAATCTGCCAGCTGCTGACGGTTGAAGGGAATCGTGAATTCACTGCTTCCCTGGGAGGACGCCTGGAAGGAAAGGTAGGACAGAAGCCTTCCGCGGATTGATTTGGGAGAGGTATGGAAAATCCTGCGGGAGAGAATCAGATTTTTCTGTGCCGAGATGGTGAGCAGGTTCCGGATCAGCCTGCCGTGATACTCACAGGCGCCGGGGCAGGTTTGCAGCATTCTGGCGGCGTTGAGGAACAGGATTTCGGAGTTTTCCGAGGCAGTTACGCTTACCTGCATGGGCTCTCCCGGGATGCAGGCATAGGTTTCCGCAAAAATCATGCCCTCCCCCACGCTGTCCAGCAGGCTTTTATTCCCCCAGTGATCGTCATTTTCTATCTGCACACGACCGGAAAGCACCAGTCCGATTGCATCCACCGCTTCGCCGGCATGATAAACAGTGCTTCCTTTTATATAGTGCTTCTGTTCTGCGCCAAGGCAGGAAAGCATTGCCTTGATTTCTTCTTCCGTATTTCCCCGGAATAACAGAGTTTTTGACAAAAATTTATAATTCAAAAAAAATTTCCTCCATTTGTTGTTTTAACAACATACATGTTGGAAGGATTGTATTATACTTACTCCAGAAAGTCAAGTAAAGAGTTCCCGATGTGATAGCTAAGAATTCCCGGCGTGACAGGCCCATAGGTAAGCTGCTGCGATCCGGGAGTAATAAAAGGAGGTAGGAATTATGGTAAGAAAAATTATTCATATTAATGAAGAAAAATGCAATGGCTGCGGTCTTTGTGCTTCGGCGTGTCATGAAGGTGCAATCGGAATGGTTGACGGCAAGGCAAAACTGCTCAGGGATGATTATTGTGACGGGCTGGGAGATTGCCTTCCCGCCTGTCCTACAGGAGCGATTTCCTTTGTGGAGAGGGAGGCGGCGGCCTATGATGAAGGCGCGGTCCTGGAAAATAAAAAGAAAAAAATGCAGCCAGAGGGCGGGGCTGTTTCCGGCGGCTGCCCCGGCAGCAGGGCAAGGGAGCTTGACAGACAGGAGACGCAGCAGCCTGAACATGCAATGGAGGCTGTTCCCTCCCGGCTGCGGCAGTGGCCGGTACAGATCAAACTGGCGCCGGTGAATGCCCCTTATTTTAACGGAGCCAGCCTGCTGGTTGCCGCGGATTGTACCGCGTATGCTTACGGCAATTTCCATCAGGATTTTATCCGCGGTAAGGTGACCCTTATTGGCTGCCCCAAGCTGGACAGTGTGGATTACAGTGAAAAACTGACGGAAATCATCCGTCAAAACGACATCAGGAGCCTGACTATTGTAAGGATGGAGGTGCCCTGCTGCGGCGGTATCGAACACGCGGCGGTGACAGCCCTGAAAAACAGCGGCAAATTTATCCCCTGGCAGGTGGTAACGATATCCACTGACGGCCGGATACTTGAAAAATAAAAGGAGAAACAGGGTGGGAACCATCGGCAGCCTTCCCTGTCAGGGTATGTTTTATATGCGCAGCGGTTTTGGCATGCATTTTTATTCTGGCGGGCTGCGGGAACGGCAATCAGGTGGTGAATTATGAGGAGACAGACCGGGAGAGCATTACGCTTACCTTTTTTGGGAATAAGTATGAACCGGAGAACGTTCTTATTATATTATAGAAGAGATCATATCGGAGTTTATGAAAGAAAATCCGGGTATCAGGATATCTTATGAAAGCCTGAAGGGGACTGCATATTATAATGCGCTGGAAAAGCGGATGGCGGCGGGAAAAGGCGATGATGTGTTTATGGTCAACCACGATATCCTGCTGGAACTGAAAAACCAGGGGCTTGTGGCTGATTTATCCGGGCTTGGCACGATGTCAAATTTTACGGAGAGTATGCGGGGACAGATGGAGGTGGACGGCAGGATATACTGGGTGCCAACCACCGTATCCGTTTTCGGGCTTTACTGCAATCTGGATCTTTTGAAGGAGCATAATCAGAAGGTGCCGGAAAATCTGGGAGAATGGATGGCGGCCTGCGAGTATTTTGCGGGGCAGGGAATCACTCCTGTGATTGCCAATAATGATATTTCGCTGAAGACGCTTGTAATCGGCAGGGGATTTTACTCTCTGTATCAGGAGAAAAGGAAAAAAGAAGTATTTTCCAGTCTGAACAGCGGTGAAGAGGCATTGAGCGATTATCTGGAACCGGGCTTCCTCCTTGTAAAAGAAATGATTGATAAGGGGTATGTGGATGCGAAGAAAGCGGTGGAAACCAGGAAGACATCCGATGATTTATAGGAATTTACCAAAGGGGAAGCCCCTTTTATGCTGACCGGGGCATGGGCGGCAGGAAGAGTGGAACCAATAAGAAGGATGGGATTATAAATCCGCATATAAGCAGCGTCACAGGGGTGAATGTATTTGACCTGTTTGTCCGGATCGATTTGCGGGACGGTGAGACGGGGTTCCTTGTGAAGGAATATGAAGTGGAAAATATTGTGGATAGCTTTTCCCTGTCATTTTATAATGACGCGGGTTTTTCCTATGTAATAAATACAACCGGGGACGTACTGATTCGTCCGCCCCATCCCAACAGCAATAAGACGGTCCAGAACCTGTTTGATATGCTTCCGGTCACTCAGAACAGTGAGAATAAAATCCGGGAGTTTGCCAAAGCCCTGGAAGATTTCCGTACGGGCTGGGCTGTATTTGCATATCAGGAGGAACAGATGGTATTCTGCTATACGCCGCTGAAGCTGCAGTCCGACTGGTATCTGATTTCCATCATTTCCAGGAATGTGGTGGAGAAGCGGACGAATGAAATCCTGATGCGTACAATGACGCTGATAGCCAGCATTATTCTTGGGATTTTCCTGCTTGTGGCATTCTATGTCCGCTATGTGAACAGGACTGACAGAAAGCTGGGCAATCAGGCGGAATACATAGGGCATTTATATAATGCGGTGCCGGAAGGGATTGCCCTTATCACGCAGGAGCAGCCGCTATGCATTCTGCAATTGAACAGAGAGGGCCTCAGATTGCTTGAATATCCGGAGGATGCGCAAAACGACGTGCCCAAAGGCAACGCCATAAAGGATATCGTCCACCCGGAGGATTATGAGCAGACGATAGGTTTTTTCAGGGATACAGCGGAGAATGACAGGAAAAACAGGTTTGAAAACAGGGTGATGCGCCAGGATCCATATTCGGAGGATAAGCTGGCCATTCTTATTTCACGCAGGAATGGCCCACCTGGATGACAGGGACCGTGTGGTGGAATGTCTGCGCAAAATCAGCCTGTCCAGCCAGCATCTGCTCAGCCTGAACAATGATAGAACGGCGACATCCATGTGGAAAGCTGTCCCGGGAAAGGCTCTGTCTTTACAGTGACTATGCCTATGCAGCCGGAAAATGCCCAGGTGGAGGAGGTCCCCGGGGAAAGCCAGGGAAGTCGGGGTGACGGCCTTCCTTGCCAAACCTTTTTACCGTTCCAAAGTATGTTATCTGCTCAGTGAGCTGAGTGGAGACAGGGAAGGTACGAAACCTGTACGGCCCGGCTGGAAGGCAGATTACAGGGACAAAGGGTTTTGCTGGCAGAGGATAATGAAATCAACCGGGAAATTGCCAGGAAACTTGTGGGAGAAAGCGGCGTCGTTATTGAGGAGGCCTGTGACGGAGCGGAAGCGGTCAGGATGGTGCGGGAATCAGAAGAAGGTTACTATGACCTGATCCTGATGGATATCCAGATGCCTGAAATGGACGGCTATGAGGCAACAAGGAAAATTCGGGCCCTGGAACGGCAGGATGTGAAAAGACTGTCGATTGTAGCCATGACGGCGAATGCATTTGCAGAGGATGTGAAGGCGGCCTGCCGGGCGGGGATGAACGCCCACCTGGCAAAACCGATCGATCTGAATGAGCTGGAACGGATACTGAAACAATACCTGTCGGAAGGGAAGCTTGTCATGCTTCTCATAATAGAAATGCTTTATCCCTGTATAAAACAGGCAAAGGAGCCGGAATCGGGACTGGTGCTGCGCGTGGCCTTCCCTGAAGTGGATGGATTTACGGAAATCGATAGGGAAGGCAACCGTCACGGTGTAGTTGTGGACTATCTGAATGAGATAGCCAAAAATACCGGATGGAAATATGAATACATTCCTACGGACAGTGAAAGTATGACCGACAGATTCCTGGCGGGCGAATTTGATCTGATGGGGGGCACCTACTACAGAAAAGAGTTTGAAAAGTTTTTTGCCTATCCTGATTATAATTCGGGCTACACCAAATCAGTGCTTCTGGCGCGCCGGGACGATATGAGCATTAAGGCCTATGACCTGAAAAGTATTGAAGGAAAGACTATAGGCGTATATGAGCGTGCGGGTGAGAATATCCGGCATCTGAAGGTATATCTGGAAAGCAGGATTCCAATCCTAACTTTGCCGAAGAACGCTACAAGGCCAATTTTCCGGACGGCAGCATTGCAGGCATTATCCTGAATGAAGAGGAAAAAGAATATATCGCGCAGAAAAAGATGGTTTCCGTTGCGGTAGTGGAAAACTGGCATCCTCTGTTCTGCGCGCAGACGGATAATGATCTGCATGACGGTATTATATCAGATGTCCTGGGTGCCGTAGCCGGATTTACCGGACTGGAATTTGAGTATGTGTATACGAACAGCTATGCGAAGGCGCTGGCTATGGTGCAGGAAGGAAAAGCGGATATGCTGGGCGCGTTTATGGGAAACGAAGAGGAAGCTGCACAGATGGATCTGGCGCTTTCCGCTTCCTATGCTTCCCTGAACGATATCCTGGTAAGAAATAAGGCGGTCAGTTACCCATCGGAAGGTCTAATCGGCGGTATTATAGAGGGGCGGGAAATGCCTAAGGAAGTAGCCGCCGCCGAGGTAAGGTATTTTAAAACCGTACCTGAGACTTAACCTGCATGGAGAAGAACGTTCCCGAAAATATCCGTGAGAACCTGGGAAAAATACGCTCCTCCTCCCATTATCTGCTGAATCTTATCAGTGACATCCTGGATATGAGCAGGATAGAGAATGAAATGATGACAATAACCAGCGAACCTTTTTCCATGGGACGCGTGGCGGATGAACTGAAAAGCATGATGACTGCGGAGGCAGGCAGACGAGGGTTGGAATTTGTCCTGGAGGATGGGATAAAGGATGATATTCTCTCCGGGGATGCCATACGGCTGAAGCAGGTGCTGATGAATCTGATTTCCAATGCCTTCAAATTTACGCCGGCAGGCGGCAGGGTAATAGTGCGGAACCGGCCTGGGCCTTGCCATCAGTAAAACAATTGTTAAGCTGATGGGCGGGGAACTGAAGCTGAAAAGCGAACAGGGAAAGGGCAGCGAGTTCTATTTTACAGTGGAATTTCCGCTTGCCATGTTGGAATCGGAAGAGGAAAAAGAGGAAACGCCGCAGTCTCTGGGAGAAATCAGGATATTGCTTGCGGAAGATAATGATCTGAATGCTGAAATTGCAGAGGAGCTGCTGCAGATGAAGGGAGCGCAGGTTTGCAGGGCTGAGAATGGCGAAACGGCGTTGAAAATGTTCCGCGACAGCAGTGAAGGCGAATTCCAGGCGATTCTCATGGATCTCCAGATGCCGGTAATGGACGGGCTGGAAGCATGCAGGGCCATCCGGAAGCTGGAACGGGCGGCTGCGGCGGCAGGGATGAACGGCTTTGTTACTAAGCCGGTGGATGTGGATTATCTGTATCATGTTTTGAACAGGGTTATGAATAAAAGCAGGCAGAAGCCTCAGGCCGGGGATTAACCCCAGCCCGGCAGTTCCGTGAAAAGCTGTGTTTCAGAAAAGAGCATCCAGCCCTTTTCGCTTCCATCGGTGCGTTCCATCTTTACAAAGATGAGTTCTTCCGTACAGGGAGCCAGGGCCAGACAGTACATCTGGTCTCCGGGATCCAGTATAAAGGACGGTACCCCGGAAGGCTGATCTTCCGGTGAATCAAAGAAGGGCAGCGCCGCCTGTGCTGTATAGACAAAGGGTTCTCCATACATCCAGGGGACTTTCATCTCATATTCGTCCTGCTGCAGCTGAGTGAAGCCGTTATCGCTGCAGCGGAAGGAAAGCTTTACGTAATAGCATCCAAGACCGTTTACGAATACCGGTGTGTCGGCCCAGACAGAAAGGGTGCCGTCACCCGGTATTTTTATGTAATTTCCATATCCCTCATCCCAGGATGAGATGCGGTAAAGATTTCCGGTGCCGTTTAAGACGGAGGTCTCCGCCAGATCGCCAAGCTCTTTGAGTGCGTCATTTTCATAAGACAGAAGCTTCAGCATGAAAATGCAGTCATTTTCTTCCTGTCCCTTCAGAACCAGTTCCTTTTTCCCATCGGCCGCGTCCAAATCTGTTACCCAGACATAATATCCTGCGGCTCCCTGCTTCAGACTCCAAACCTCGCGTCCGTCAATCTCAATGCTGATGCCCTCTGACCGATACGATTCCTCGTCATAGTCCGTCTTGAAACAGATTATTTCCGGCAGACCGTCTCCGTTCAGATCGTACCATGCATTCTCGTTTGGCTGCAGGGCTGCGAACAGGCCGTCCTGTCCACTGTTTTTCTGTTCCCAAATGCTCTGCAGGGCATTCTGGCCGCCAAACCAGTCTGCTGAGACGATTTCTCCGATTAAGGTGCCTGACAGCCCGTCGTTTTCCGATATGACAGCCAGACTGCCGCCTTCCATAGCGCAGGCAACGGTTTTATTCAGTGAATTATCCGTCATGTTTACCTGGATGAGACCATTCCCCCGCAGCCAGATTTCACGTATCCAGTAATTCTCTGCCTGGAAAGGGGCAATGCAGTCCGCGGCGCCTTCCAGGGCCAGAAATTCCTCCTGGGTGAGGGGACAGGAACCGTACTCATGAAAAGCGCCGCCGGCGTAGTAAAAATAGCAGGGCTTATAAGAATGGCCGGCGCCGTCGGTTCCCCCATCGAAGGAGCTTTGGGTCAGGAAAAAATTGTCATTTCCATCCTTTGTCAGGTTCATTCCCTTTCCTGAAAGGACAGTTTCGTAGGGGCTGCCGTCCTGAACTCCCCAAAGAAAGGAGAGGGTGGAGCTGGCGCCGTCTGTTTCCGCGTACCAGTAGCAAAGGCCATCGGCAGTTTCCAGGACAGCGCTGCGATCCTGAAAATATTCAGGTTGCTCCCCGACAGTTTGGCCATCCGGCGTCTGTCTTCTGGGGGCAAGCTGCTGCGTCCCCCCTGCGCCGGCAAACCAGATATGTCCCTTCAGATAACCATCCTGCCTGGTTCCGGTAAAGGCAAAGGCCTCCCGGACTCCGTCATTATCATAATCCGCACAGTCGAACAGTAAAACCTCTTCTTCCGAAGCCTCCTGAAGGGCGGCCAGAAGAGACGAGTCCTCTTGTGACAGGGCTTTCCCGCCGAAGCTTTGCCCGGCGTTATCTGTCTGCGCGCCGTTTTGTGTTTCGGACACGGCATGGTTGCCATCCTGGCTTTGCGCGCCGGAAGCTGTTCCCGCGTCAATAACCGGATCCGCGGCATTATCCGCAGGCAGGCCGCACCCGCCAAGAAGGGCGGCGCTGAGTAAGAGCGCGGTGGCAAGACAGGTAAGGGCGGGAACGGTTATAGGGGTGTTTTTTTCCATAGATGCTCCTCCTTTGCTGAGGAAGGTGGTTTCCGGCAGATGAATGCCGTTATTAATTGTTCTGATTTTATGTTATATCCTGGAGCGGATTTTCGCAAGATGTCCGGGGAAATATTAAAGAAATCGTAACTTTTGAATTTTCGGTGTATTTTCACAGTTTAAAGAGTGGCTAAGATCGCAGATACGTAGTATACTGGTTGCATTGAACAGTTTTGGCTTTAATGGATAAGCGCAGGAAAGTGCGCGGATGGGAGTAAATATGTCGGAAATAGATGTAAACCGGCTTTGGGAAAAGCTGGCCGGATGCCCCGCTGTGGAAGCGATTGCGCTCGGCGGATCCCGGGCAACAGGAAAAGCGGATGAAAAATCCGATTATGATGTATATGTTTATCTGCAGGGAGAATTCCCGGCCTGTGAGCGGGAAAAATTACTGGGTGAATTTTGTCCGGTTATGGAAATCAACAATCATTACTGGGAGATGGAGGATAACTGCACCCTGGGAAATGGGGTGGATTTGGATATTATTTACCGGAGGCTGGAGGATTTCGCGGCGGGTATCCGCTGGGTGGTGCAGGAAGGGAATGCTTCCAACGGTTATACCACCTGTATGTGGCATAATCTGAAAACCTGCAGGATTCTATATGACGGCACCGGCCGCCTGACCGGGCTGAAGAAAGACTTTGATGTGGAATATCCCCGGGAGCTGAAAAGGAATATTGTGCAGCGGAATATGAAGCTGATGAACGGCGTCCTGCCCTCCTATGACATGCAGATAAAAAAAGCGCGGCAAAGAAGGGATCTGGTAAGCATCAACCACAGGACGGCCGCATTTCTGGAAAGCTACTTTGATGTTATTTTTGCATTGAACGAAATGACGCATCCCGGTGAAAAACGGCTGATGCGGCTTTGTATGGAACAGTGCCATATCCTGCCTGCCTGCTTTGAAGAGAACCTGGAGGGGCTTTTCACCCATATGTTTGACGGGCAGGGGGAAGAATATCTGTGCAGGATGGTAAAGGAGCTGCAGAAAGTTTGTTCCGCCCAGGGCTTCTAAACGCCCGTTGACTGTTCTTTGATATATGCTTCAGCTTCGGCTGCCGTGAGCCTTCTGATTTCTGTATGGGGAAATTCTCTGTATTCAGGCCTTCTGTAAACGGGCCGCATTGCAGTACAGGATTTTCCCCTGTTCTTTTCCAGATATTCCTTCAATGTAAATTCATCTTTGAAAATCTTAAAGGATTTCCTTCCATTGGAAGCTGTGATTTCGTATATGCCGCAATTTGTTTTTTCGGTGGCATCTGCTGTCCGCAGGTAGAGCTTTGCTGTTTCCGCTGATTGAAAGGGGAAATTCCATCTTTGCAAGCCGTTTTTTCCCGCTTTGTTGATGCAAATGCATCTGCCGCAGGTACCGCAGATGTATTGCAGATGATTTTCCAGGCAGTCCCGTGGGTTTTGCAGCGGGGTTGCTCTTTTTTTGTTGCTGTAGCATTCCGGGCATTCAGTCATATTTTTTCTCCTTTAGTAGGTTATATTAGTGGGATGTAAGGGGAAGCAGGTTCTTTTTTTGACAGGCGGGAAAGCCGCCGGAATGGATTAACAGCTGTATGCACTATCACTCCACAGTTAAAGTATAGACTCAGACATAATGGGAGTGTCAAGAAGAAAATAAAAAATATAAAATTTATTACTAATACGTATTGATTTTGATTTCTTATCGATTTATCTTCTTTTTAAGGATATCCTTCAAAACAGGGAAGGAGGAAGTCTATGGCATTTATGCCGGGACAAAAATTCAGGCAGGATATGAGATAGTAATTAGACGATAGGTACATTAAATGAAAGAAGGAATTAACTGCCCGGCGCCGGGCGGTTACAGAGGATTGATATATGAATGAAGAAAAGATAACGGCATTGGAGAAAAAAATTCAAAAGGAGCATGGCAATATTGCGGGCATGGTGGTTCTGAAAGACGGCAGGACGGTATATGAAAATTATTTTAACGGCTGTGGGGCCGATGATACCATCCATGTATTTTCGGTGACAAAGAGCATTGTTTCCATATTGGCGGCCCTTGATTTACTGGGAGGAAGGAAGCCGGCGGGTGAATTCCGGTATATGGAAATGATAGGGCCGGATATTTTATCAGGGCTCCTTGCCAATGCAACGGGGCAGCCGGTGCTTGATTTTGCCAGGGAGGCTTTATTTGAACCGCTTCATATTGCCGTTGCTTCCAACATTGTTTTATATACTCCGCAGGAGCACGTGGCATTTATAAAAAAGAATTGTGCCAGCGGCTGGGTTGCGGACGAAAAAGGACATAATACGGCGGGCTGGGGGCTTACGCTCACCGCTGTGGACATGGCAAAGATCGGACAGCTGTATCTGGACGGCGGGAAATGGGAAGGCAGACAGATTGTATCAGAGGAATGGGTGGCGGAGAGCACGGCGGAACACAGCCGTTGGGAGAAGGAAAAATTGTCTTACGGATATCTGTGGTGGACTGGTATATTAAATGGTTATGCCGCCATGGGAAACAGCGGGAATATCATTTATGTTAATCCTGCGGATAAGATGGTGGTTTCCATTGCCGCACTGTTTAAGCCCACTGCCAAAGATATTACGGAATTTATTGATAAGGATGTTAAGCCATTGTTCTGTGGGGCCGAAGGGTGAATCGGAGGGTATATGGAAATAATAGGAAATAAGCCCGGCCGCCCGAGAGAGAGGACGGCACGGACGCCGTGCTGGTTATCAGGACATAAAAAGGGAGGGGCAGTCTGCTCCTCCACAGTTCCCCAACGCCTTCCTCAGCAGCTGAGAGCCTTTTTTATCTCCATATACTTTTCCTTTCCGATGGGAATCTGGATCCCGTTCAGAAGGGTTGCCTGGTAACGGCAGATTTCACGGACATAATTTCTGTTCACCAGATAGCTTCGGTGAATCAGCAGAAAGGGAGGGCGGTACAGCCTGTGCAGCGTTATGCGGACCGGAAATGCGGATTCCGCCGTAAAGATGTGGCAGATTTTGTTGTCTGATTTAATATAGAGGATTTCTGCCGGAAAGATATAATGTATTTTCCCGTTCAAATCCCTGAGGGACATTTTGGTTTCGGGTTCGGCGGACAGAGGCTGCGCCGGTACGTTTACAATGCTTTTTCCGGCATCTGCCAGACCGCTGTTATTCCTTGCCTGGGGCCTGCTGTGGGACATGTTCGCATGAACCAGAAGAAGCCTTTCCCCGGCCTGCCTCCAGACAAAGGTAAACACTATTTTCGAGGCGGACAGCAACCGGCCGTCCATGTAAGCCGTAATGGAAAAACAGCCGCAGATTACCCACAGACAGCGTTCATGGGAAACAACGGCGTATTCTTCCTGGGATATTGCCTCGCTGACTTCCGGCTCCGGACTGAGCAGGTCCGGGCTGAGCGGCCCCGGGCTTACAAGCCCTGGGCCATTCTGTATAAGTAAGGGATCGTAATCCCCAATCAGGACAAAGCTTCCGTCCAGCTGCTTCATAAAGGAATCAGACTGTCTGCTTACCAGCAGACGTATCATATCCTGTGTTTTATCTATGATATCCTGCTCTTTAAATCTCTGGTACTTCATACAATAATTCCTTCCTTATTTCCATATAACGGTCAATGTTATTATAATGCGCTATTCCATATTATGTAAATGCGAAATTTTATTTTTATGCTGATCCGTGCAATGAAAATCCGATTTCGAATAATAATTTCCAATTGCGCTTAAATAACCGTTATCCGGCAAAGATTTCCCGTTCATTCACTTATTATGCACTTTCGAATAAGATAGGGTAAATGATTATGAACAGGAGGGGAAGAGCTTGGTACAGTTATGTAAATACTGGGGTTTCGTCCTGGCTTCCTACGCTGCGTTTATCATATATGGCTTTAAGGCATGCAGATATTCCCGGGAAATTCTTGGCATGCCTGTTTTTACCAGGGGCCGTGGTATCATGGTTCCCGCGGCCGCGTTGGCGGTGCTTTGGATGGTGGTATTTTCCGGCATTCCCATGATTGTTGTTTATATATTCCTGTACAGTCTGCTTTTGCTTTATTTTCTGCTGGCTTTTCAGAACAGCCTTTCGGTTGCGCTGATATTGCTGGTGGCCCTGGCGTCTACCATATCCCTGGAGGTTTTCCGAAGGACCATTTCCCAGGATGCCATACAGAAATTAATCAGCAACAGGAACCAGCTCTATTTTACTACCACATCCCAGCTGCTTATTGATGCATATCTGTTTATTTTAAGCATTGCTTTCGACGGAAACCCGTACACCGGGCTGATGCTTCTTTTTTTCGTGGTCACTTCGGTTCTTTTATTCGGCGCATTTTATACTTCCTTCATCCATGCGGTTAAAATGAGCATTCTGGAGGTATATGAGACAAAGTCCAGAGAACTGGAACAGCTGCTGGAACAGACCAATCGGGACATTGGCGAGCTGAAAAGCGAGGCCTATACGGATGTACTGACCAATACGTCAAGCCGCAGGTACGGATTGCTGGCGCTCCAGAGGGCGCTGAAGGAAAAGAAAAAGCTTTGTGTATGCATGATCGATCTGGATGGGCTGAAATATGTAAATGATACTTTGGGGCATCAGGAAGGAGACCGCTATCTCACGGCGGTAGCAAGAGTGCTGCTGGAACTGTTTGAAAGAAAAAATGTGAGCAGGCTGGGAGGAGATGAATTTCTTGTCCTGTTTCCGGACAGAAACGAAGAGGAAGCTGAATTGTTGATGCAGGAGGTTAATAAAAGGCTGGCTCAGTTTTTCCTGTGGCCGGATAAAAAAATCTGTCCCGTTGTCAGCTACGGAATTGCCGATGCGCAGAAGCTGCCATTCTGTTCCGTTTCCGACCTTCTCCATGCGGCGGATGAAAAGATGTATGAAATGAAAAAACACCGAAAAAAGGCTGATTAAGGAATGGGGAAAGGACGGGAAAATTCATGGCGGAGCGCAGAGAGGTGTGTTATACTTTTCCATAATAAGAACAGAAGCTGCGAAGAAACAAAACAGCTGCAATTAAGAAAGGAAATACACCTATGAATGAAAAAACCATGAAAACCGCCGTGGTAGGCTGCGGAGCGATCAGCGATATCTATCTCACCAATATGATAAACCGCTTTGATATTCTGGAGGTTGCGGCCTGCTGTGCGAGAAATCCGGAGCATGCCGCCCGGAAAGCGCAGCAGTACGGAATAAAGGCCTCTACCTATGAGGAAATCCTGGCGGACGAGTCCATTGAACTGATTGTTAATCTTACCCCGGCCCCGGCGCACTATGAAATTATCAAAAAGGCTCTTGAGGCAGGAAAACATATATACACGGAAAAGAGCATGACCGTCAGCCTGGAGGAGGCCGCGGAGCTGGTCAGGCTTTCGGAGGAAAAAGGCCTGTACCTTGGTTCTGCGCCGGATACCTTTCTTGGTTCGTCCTTCCAAACCGCCAGGAAGGCGATTGATGACGGCCTGATCGGGGAAATCACCTCCTGCACCGTGGCGGCTAACCGGGATCTGAATTTCCTGTGCAGCATCAGTTCCTTCCTTCTCATGCCTGGCGGAGGAATCTGTTACGATTACGGCGTATATTACCTGACCGCGCTTGTGAGCATACTGGGAAGCGTCAGGCGGGCCTGCGGCATTGTCCGCAATCCCTATCCGCTGCGTACAAACTGCAATCCGTCCAGTCCTGATTTCGGGAAAGAAATGATTCATAAAAATGAAAGCCAGGTATCCGCAGTGCTGGATTTTTCGGACGGCTTTACCGGCACCTTCCAGTTGAACGGGGACAGCATTATTTTTGAACAGGCGGGAATTACCATCTACGGAACCAGGGGAATTCTCAGGCTTCCCGATCCGAACCAGTTCGGCGGCGAGGTTTTATATCTCCCGGCCTCCTTTGATTTTGCAAATCCTCCCAAACCGCAGAGCCTTCCTGACATATTCGGCTTTTCGGATAATTCCAGAGGAATCGGCCCTGCAGAAATGGCCCATGCCATCCGGGCAGGAAGGCCCTGCCGCGCGGGGAAGGAAATGGCTTATCATGTGCTTGAAATCATTACGGCAATCATGAAGAGCAGCGAAACAGGTTCCTTCTGTGAAATTCATTCCTCCTGTGAACGCCCAAGGCCGTTAAAACCGGAAGCCTTAAACGGCGTCTTCAGCCTGGATTAAACCTTGTCCCAAAAGACATATATCCGGTAAGCCTCCCGGCAGCTTCGGGCTAAGTTCTGTCCGGAATCGAAATTATGCAAACCGAATCTGAAGTTTTGTCGATATACTTTTTGCCGCATAATTACTATAATAAATGTATGGACTGTCCCGCCCGGCTCAGGCTGCCGGGACGGATATGGAAAAAGGAGGAGAGGTATTATGCAGACAAGGGAAGAATTACTGCAGCACAAAGAGATTGATGAGGGGATGCTGAAGGCCGCGTATGACAAAGCGGCGGAGCTGATCAAAACGGCCACAGCCGAGTTCACGGAAAAATTTCCGCCGTCCGCCAGCGTAAATCATTTTTACCAGCCGGGAAGCAATTATGAGTGGACGCCAGGCTTCTGGACCGGCGAGGTGTGGCTGGCTTATGAAAAGACAGGCGATGAAGCTTTGAAGAAAACCGCAGAGATTGAGGTGCAGGATTTTTACAGGAGAATAAAGGAAAAGGACGGCGTAAACCATCACGATATGGGCTTTTTATACTGTCCCTCCTGCGTGGCTGCTTACAAGCTTACCGGAAATGAGACCGGAAAGGAAGCGGCGATCATGGCTGCCGACAATCTTATGACCCGCTTTCATGAAAAAGGCCAGTTCTTCCAGGCATGGGGGACGCTGGGAGACGAGAACAATTACCGTCTGATCATTGACTGCCTGCTGAACATGCCGCTTCTGTTCTGGGCCGGAGAAGTGACCGGAAACGGAGAATATGCAAAAAAAGCGGAAGCACATATCAAGACTGCAATGAAGAATATCATCAGAAAGGATCATTCCACATATCATACCTTTTTCTTTGATGTGAATACGGGTGAACCGAAAAAGGGAGTTACCCATCAGGGCTACCGCGACGGCTCCGTCTGGGCCAGAGGACAGGCCTGGGGCATCTACGGCTCCGCGCTTGCCTACAAATTCCTGCGGGATGATGAATATGCCGATATTTTCTGCAAGGTAACAGATTATTTCCTGGAGCATCTGCCCAAGGACATGGTCCCTTATTGGGATTTTGACTTCTGCGACGGCAGCGAGGAGCCCAGGGATTCCTCTGCGGCGGCGATTGCGGCCTGCGGCATGCTGGAAATGAGCAAATATCTGCCGGAAGAAAAGGCGGCTTACTATACGGGAATGGCCAGACGGCTTCTGTATGCGCTGGTAATGGAATGTGCGGTTACCGATCCTGCACAGTCCAACGGACTGCTGTTTCACGGAACCTATGCAAAAAGCTCTCCCTACAACACCTGCCCCAACAATGGCGTGGATGAATGTGTGATTTGGGGCGACTATTTTTACATGGAAGCGCTTACCAGGCTTTCCCGCGACTGGGAACCTTACTGGTATTGATTGCGTACTGCGGGGACAGAAAGGACAACGGGCTGAAGGCGGCGCGCTTTCGGCCTCCCGAATCGGACCCTGGCGCATGCTGGAAACCGGGCTGCGGGGAGAGACGTGGACGAAGGCTATCCGCTATTTTAAGGACAGCAGCCTGATAACGGAGGATTTTCTGGAACGTTTTGCAGCCTGCCTGCGCCTCCATGCACAAAGGCTGGTGGAAAAGGGCGGGGATGCCAGGCTGCAGAGCAACTGGTGTGTCCTGGAGAACAGCGGCCTGTTTGAAATTGCCATGGGGCTGCCTCAAACGGAGGAAACCGGACGCTGGGCGGCTCTGGCGCTTAAGCGTATCCGGGAGTCGGTTAAGGTGCAGGTTTATGAAGACGGCAGCCAGTGGGAGCAGTCGCCCATGTACCATAACGAAGTATATCACTGCCTTTGCTGCGTGATTTACCTGGCAAAAGCCAACGGCATACGGCTGGATCCGGCCATGGAGGATGCGGTGCACCGCATGGCGCTGGCCAATGTCATATGGAAAAAGCCGGATGGCTGCCAGTTTACCCAGGGAGATTCCGACGATACGGATTTGAGGGACAAGATCACCATGGGCGCATGGCTTTTCAAGGACCCGGTTTTGAAATATTCAGGCTTCCCGCGGCTGGATTATGAAAGCGCATGGGATTTCGGGTACGGAGCCGTCGCCGGCTATGACGCCCTTGCCTGCCTGCCGCCTGATTTTACTTCGGCGGCCCTTAAGGACAGCGGGAATTATTATCTTCGTGAAAGCTGGGAAAAGGATGCCAATCTGCTTCATTTTACCTGCGGGGCCATGAGCACGGGCCACTGCCATGGGGACAAGCTGCATGTGGATCTGGTGATAAACGGCGAGGATGTCCTGGTGGACGGCGGCAGATCAACCTATATGAATGTGCCCATCCGTTTCACCCTGAAGGACAATCCGGGGCACAATACAACAACGGTGGATGGAAAATCCTTCACGACTTTTGCGGATTCCTGGGAGACGGAGAAGCTGTCTCTTCCTGTGAACAGAAGCTTTCGTTTCGGAAAAACAGCTGATTTTGTGCAGGGCGGCCACCTGGGCTACATATCGGAGGGAATTTTCGTAAACCGCCGCGTTATCTGGATAAAACCGGACATATACCTGATTAACGATCAGTTTTACGCAGCGGGAGAGCATGAATACAGGCAGTTTTTCCATTTTGCGCCGGAAGGATGGCTTCAGACAGACGGCAGCATGGCGGCCTTCCGTGGGAAAAAGAACGCGGCATATTTCCGTTTCCTTACGGAAGGGACTGTGTTGGAACAGGGGACGGGCATTACCTCCCGGCACTATAACCAATGGGAAGAAAACAGCTGCCTGACGGCCAGACTGAAAAAAGAAGGCTTTGCCAGCATGATTACGGTCATAAACGGCGGAGACGCCCTGACGGAACCTGCCAGGGCAGAGCTTCTGGAGGTCCGCAGCCATACCCGCCAGGTGAAGCTTGCGGATGATGAAGCGCAGGCGGTAAAAATTACGGTGGGAGACAGAAGTTATGTGGTGATTCTGTGTCACAATGAGGTTTTCCATGGTTCGGATGCCGTTATTGCAGATAACTGCTTTGGCGCCGGAAATGTGTGTGTTTTCGATGTAACCGGCGTAAAAGAGGGAGAACGGGTTTACGGAGGAGAAGTACTTCATGTCTGAAAATGTGACATGGGGTATGGAAGATAAAAAAGGGCTTGCATAAGCCTCTTTTTTATGGGCGGGAATAAAAAACGACTTACATGGCCGGATGCCCGCAGCAGTTCAGCCCCGTCCGGGCTGTTGCCCGGCTTGGACAATGGTATGGGAAATAATTACATTTGTACTGTTTTCAGTAAGAGTTTTGTGATAAAATCAATTATATATCGTCAGAATGCCATTGCGGTAAAAAAATCTAAGGCGTGTGGAAGGAAGTAAGCGAAATGAGAAAGAACGGAAAAGCTTACCGGCAGCTTTATTTATCATATGCATTCATCTTTTTAATTCCGATTACTATGGGGATCCTGTTTTATTTTTATGCATATCGTGTAGCAAAGGATCAGGCGGATGCCTCTAACCGAAGCCTTATCCAGACGGTAAAGAATACCTGTGACAGGGAGCTGGGCTATTATGAAAATGCGTTGTTCCAGTTGGCCCTGAATAAAAATGTGCAGCAGCTGTCCGCCGTGCGCGGGGAGTTCCGTTCTGATAATTCCTACCAGCTCTACCAGCTGCAGAACGAGCTTTCGGATCTGCAGGTCTCAATCAATAAAAACGGAAGCTTCTGCAAGGATATCATGGTTTACTTTAAGAACAGCGATAAGGTGGTTTCTTCCTTCGGCAATATGGATTTTTCCATGTACTGTGAGCTGTACTGTTTTGAAGAGGGAGAGACGGCGGCCCGGGACAGGCTGAAAAACCACCTGTCCGAATACCATTTCCGGGATTCCATCCGGATGGACAGTAAATGGACGGGAGGAAGGCCAGCCTTGCTTCTGACTATGACGAACCTGAAGGGAGACTTTGGGGAATCCTCCGCCATGATAGGAATGTGGCTGGATATGGAAGCGCTCAACAGCAGCATTGAGCTGGCGGCCTGGGAGTCCGGGCTGGACTGGATGATCATCAACCGGGAAGGCCAGATTATGAACAGTCCGGAGGAATACAGCGATATTGCGATCAGCTATGATAATCTGGAACAGGGTGGGGACCAGAAAACGGAATGGAAGGGCGAGACTTATATCATAAGAACTGTTTTTTCCGATGTATTTGACTGGAAATATGTCCTTCTGATGCCGGAGAAGCTGATCAGCGGTTCGGCGAGCAAAATGAAGAATATTTTTGTCGTGGGTATTTTTGTCTGCCTGCTTACCGGCTTCTGGGCGGCATCCCGTATGATGAAAATCAATTATAACCCTCTGAAGGTGCTTCTTGAGGTATTCAGGAAACATGATGAGGAGGAAGGCGCATATGTTGATAATGAATATCTGTATCTGAAGGAGAAAGCGATGCTGCTTCTGGAGGAATGCTCAGATTTCAAACAGCTGGTGAGCAGGAGCCAGGAGGTGGTGAAGCAGTATTACCTGACGGATCTGCTGATCAATGCCTATGATGAAAGCGGGGACACGCCGGACCGCGAGCTTATCTGCAGACAATTCAGGGAGGGAAGGAACCTGGTCCTGCTGTTCCTGGTAAAGGATGCTCCGAACCGGGGAGACAGCCAGGAGGAATACATACAGAAAAACAGCCTGCGTAAATTTATCATAGGCAATGTTTTCGGGGAAGGGCTGTCGGAAAGCTTCCGGCTGGAAAAGGTGGAGCTGGGAGATATGGTAGCCATGATTTTAAGCCTGGGGAAAGAAGATACGGCCTATGAGGAGCGCCTGGCGGAAATTGTAGATGCCATGCAGAAGTTTATTTATGACAATTTTAATTTCCGCGTGGCCGTCCTGGCGGGAGAACCCCACAATGGGCTGGAAGGAGTGCATCTGTCCTGGCTGGAGGCAAAGGAAGCGGAGGAATTCGTGTCCGTGCTGGATCCAGACTTCATCAGCTACCGGGAAATCCGCAACAGCTCCCATAAAAAGTACGATTATCCCACCGAGCAGGAGGAACGCATCATCTCGGCGGTGAAAAACCACAACAGCCAGCTTGCCGTATCCTATATAAATAAAATACTGGATGTGAATTTCCTGGAAATCAAAGCATCCCCTGAAATGTTCAAATACCTTTTATATGATTTAATCGGTACTCTGATGAAGGCCGCCCAGGAGGTAGGAGAGCCTTCCGATAAGGAGCTTGGCCTGAATGAAATATCCATCAAGCTTCCGCTGGATAAAATCAAGGACAAATTTTCCGCAGCAGTGGAAGAATTATGCCGTACCCCTGAAGTACAGGGCAGCGGATACAGCCAGAACCAGCAGCTGTGCCAGAAAATACAGGAATATATCCAGGAAAATTTCAGCAATCCCGACCTGAATATATCCCAGACAGGGCTGTATTTCCATATGACGCCCGCCTATCTGTCTTCAATTTACAAAAAATGCACAGGGGACAGCCTTTTGAAGTTTATCAATCAGACCCGTATTGATGAAGCGGAGAGGCTTCTGGCGGAAGGAATCAGCGTTGTGGAGGCGGCGGAGCGGGTTGGTTTCCGCGACAGCTCCACTTTTATCAGAACTTTCAAGAAATTTACAGGCGCCACGCCCGGACAGCTGAAAAGCGGCAGGTAGTTTTTTCTGAAAAAGCAGATAGATTTGATAAATCATCAATAAAGGTTGATAAGATCATTCGATTTTGTCAATCTTTTTTATATTTTGTCTATATAAAATGTATATAGATATATTTAAAATGAACAAAAAGACATGCAAGATGCATAAATAGCATAAAGGCCATGTTCTTTCGAAAATTAAGATAGCAAATATCTTAAAAACATTATGAAGGAGGAAGTTTTATGAGAAGAAATCTAAAAAAGCCGGTTGCATTACTGACAGCGGCACTGACGGCGGCGTCTTTGCTGGCAGGCTGCGGCAGCTCCGCAGGGGAGAGCACCGATGCAGGAGGACAGGTGAAGGAAACCTCTAATGCAAATGAAGCTGCGGAAACGACAGCAGGCGGTTCGGATGCAGAAGAGGCGGCTGCGCCTGCAGAGGTTACATATCCCCTTGCTGAGGGAGGAACCCTTACCTACTGGCTTCAGCTCAATCCCAACGTATCCGCTAACTTTACTAATTTAGGAGAAACAGAACTGGGCAAGGCATGGCAGGAGCAGACCGGTGTTACGGTAGAATTCCAGCATCCGGCGTCCGGGCAGGAAAAAGAACAGTTCAACCTGATTGTTGCGGACGGAAGCCTTCCTGATATTATGGAATGGCAGTGGGTGAAGCAGTATCCCGGCGGACCGGAAAAGGCAATCAAGGACGGCGTAATTATTCCTTTGAACGATATCTTTGACCAGTACTGCCCAAACATTAAAAAGTATCTGGCAGAAAATCCTGAGGTTGACAAGATGATCAAGACGGATGACGGAAATTACTTTGCATTCCCTTTCATCCGCGGCGAGGATAAGCTCTGCTATACTGTAGGCGGCTTTATCCGTCAGGACTGGTTGGATGAGCTTGGCCTGGAGGTTCCCACCACCGTTGACGAGTGGCATGAAGTCCTGACCGCATTCAAAGAGAAAAAAGGTGCGGAAGCTCCTCTTTGCTTTGACTGGACAAACTTCAAGGATTCCAACCCCATTGCATTTGCATTTAAGGTTGGTACCGCAAACGGCACACAGTTCATTCTGGACGATGAAGGTAAGGTTGCCTTTGCTCCCGCTCAGGAGGGCTACAAGGAATATCTGATGACACTGAACCAGTGGTATGAAGAAGGCCTGATCGACAGGGATATCGCAACCCTGAACGGTGATCAGGTAACTGCGAAGATGACAAGTGACAAGGCCGGCGCATCCGTAGGCTGGGCAGCAAGCCGTATGCAGCTGTTCATGACCAGCGCACAGCAGACCAATCCTGAATACACCTTGGTTGCAACCCCCACCCCTACCACGGAAAAGGGAGCAACACCGGAATACGGCTATGTGGAAAATCAGTTCCCTGATGTTGCCGCTGCAATTACATCCAGCTGCAAGAACGTGGAACTGGCTGCAAAATTCCTGGATTACGGTTATTCCGAAGCAGGCCATAACCTGTTCAACTTCGGTATTGAAGGCGTTTCCTATGAAATGAAGGACGGCAAGGCAGAATATACGGACGTTGTTACCAACAACCCGGACGGCTGGCCGCTTGCACAGTCCCTGGCAAAATACATCCGCGCTAACTACAACGGACCTTTCATTCAGGATCTGAACTACCTTGAGCAGTACCTGCAGCTTCCTACCGTAAAGGAATGCCCCAGCGTATGGGCTGTTCCGGATGCAAGAAAGCACACCGTTCCCAACATCACTCCCACACAGGATGAATCCAAGGAGCTTGCTACCATTACCAACGAACTGGGAACCTATGTTGCTGAAATGTCCTTAAAGTTCATCTTCGGTACGGAAAGCTTCGACAATTGGGATAACTACATTGAAACATTGAACGGCATGAAGCTTGACAGAGCGCTTGAAATCGAAAATGCGGCTCTGGAACGCTACAATGCAAGATAATCTGAAGCAAGAAAACGCCGGTTGATTCCGGAACATATACGGCCGGGGGCGGTTGTGCAAACAGTCCCCGGCTGTTTTCAAATCACTAGAAAGGATTGAAAAAAAATGAAGGGGAATTCGTTGGGTTATAGAATCAAAAAAGACTTTCAGCGAAACTGGTCGTTGTATCTGCTGGTTTTACCTGTAATTATTTTCTATGCAATTTTTATGTACAAGCCTATGTACGGCGCAATTATTGCTTTTAAGGACTATACGCCGGCCAAGGGCGTGTTCGGAAGCGAATGGGTGGGAATGGAAAACTTCACCAGGTTTTTCAGCAGCCCTTATTTCGGAAGGCTTCTGAGAAATACCCTGCTTTTGAGTATTTACAGTATTATTTTCGGTTTCCCTGCGCCTATTATCCTGGCGCTTCTGCTGAATGAGGTGAAAGGGAAAAAGTTCAAAAAGGTCTCCCAGACGATTACCTACCTTCCTCACTTTATATCACTGGTAGTTGCCTGCGGTATGATCAAGGATTTCTGTCTGACCACGGGACTTTTTAATGATATCATCGCATTGTTCGGCGGAACGAGGGTTCCCCTGTTGCAGGATCCGGCCTATTTCCGTACCATTTATACGGTGTCCAGCATATGGCAGGAGGTGGGCTGGGGCTCCATCATCTATCTTTCCGCATTGTCGGGCGTGGACAGCCAGCTGTATGAAGCCGCCTCTATCGACGGAGCGGGCAAATGGAAGCAGCTGCTGCACGTAACCCTTCCCGGCATCGCGCCGACCATCGTCATCATGTTGATTCTGAGAATGGGTTCCCTGATGAGCATGGGCTATGAAAAGACGATCCTGCTGTACAATCCGTCCACCTATGAAACCGCAGATATCATTTCCTCCTATGTATACCGGGCAGGTCTGATTGAACAGGACTGGAGCTATTCTACGGCAATCGGTCTGTTTAACTCTGTGATTAACTGTATTCTGTTGTTTGTGACAAACCAGATTTCCAAACGGACAACAGAGAGCAGCCTGTGGTAAGGAGGGAATAAAATGAAGATTAAAATGTCTCGCGGAGAGAAAATATTTCAGGTAGTAAATTATTTTGTCCTGTCGATTATCGTTCTGGTCTGCCTTTACCCTATGTGGCATGTGGCCATGGCCTCCTTCAGCAACAGTACACAGCTGATGGCCCATTCCGGTTTTTTGTTGAAACCGATGGGATTTAATATGCAGGCTTACTTAAAAGTGTTCCAGAATCCAATGATTCTGAAAGGCTATGCAAATACATTGTTTATCCTTATTGTAGGTGTTATACTTGACTTGATCATGACAGCGCTTGCCGCCTATTTCTTTTCCAGAAAGGGCGTGATGTTTAAGAAGCCTCTTATGCTGCTGATTCTGTTTACCATGTTCTTTTCAGGCGGTATGATTCCTTTTTACCTTACCCTGAAGGATATGCATATGATCAACAGCAGATGGGGACTGATTGTTCCTTTTATGATCAGCACTTACAATATGATCATTCTGAGAACAAGCTTTGAATCCATCCCTGACAGTCTGACGGAGGCGGCCAAAATTGACGGCGCAGGCCATATGACCATTCTGTTCCGCATTATTCTGCCGCTGTCCAAGGCGATTATGGCGGTTATGGTGCTTTATTACGGCGTATCCATATGGAACGGATGGTTCTGGGCATCCACGATTTTAAGGGACAGGGAGCTGTATCCTCTGCAGGTAATCCTGAGGGAAATATTGATATCAAATGATATACAGGCGATGAACGGAGGCGCTGGCGGAGACGCCGAAGCGATTGCGCAGAGTATCAAATATGCTACGATTATGGTGGCTACCGTGCCGATTCTTTTTGTTTATCCGTTCCTGCAGAAGTACTTTACTTCCGGTGTTATGATCGGGGCAGTGAAAGAATAACGGTGTGCTGTGAGGAGGCAGGAACTCCCGCAGAATGCCGAAATAACAGGGAGGAATACTGGGATGATACGGACAGAAGCATCCGGAATCACACTGAATTTGAATCAGGATACGCTGCATGTGGAAATTAAGGCAGGCGTATCGGAATGGAAATGGGCGGAGAACTTCCGCCCTGTCATTGTGACGCAGGAGGAGGTCATTGATTTTTCGCGCTGGCAGGAGATTGTACATGAAACGTTTGAAAGCGGCGTGGGAAAGGGAATCCGTTCCTCTTACCGGAAGCTGGACGGGGCGGAGGATTCTTATGCTTTCGAGACTTCCGTCTGGGTGGAGGAGATGGAAGAGGACTGTCCCGGAAGTTCGGCGAAGCTGTTTGGCCGGGTACATTTTGAATGGATACCCATTTGTGAAAAAGGGCTTTCCGTCAAAGAGGTGAGATGGCCGGGATGCATGGAATTTGACAGCCCGTCCCAGGCCTGGCAGACGCTTGTAAATGAAGGGCAGGGGCTTCTGATCCCCAACACCTGGGAAAATGAGGCAGGCGCTCTTTCCTTTAACGGAAGGTTTCTTACGGCCGGGGGCTATATGCCCTGGTACGGCCAGGTGAAGGATCGGGCAGGTTATATTGCGATTGCCGCCACACCCTGGAATGCGGGCGCGTGGCTGGAGCATCCGGCGGGCGGCCCGTATACCCATATCGGGACATGGTGGGAGCCGAGCCTTGGGAAAATGGATTACAGGCGCTGCATGGAATACATATTTGCCCAGGACTGCGATTATAATGACCTGTGCAAGATTTACAGAAGCTATGTGAAGGATACCGGGCTGTTTGTTTCCCTTGCGGAAAAGGCCGCCAGAGTCTCTTCCGTAAAAGATCTGGTAGGCTGCAGCATCATGCACTGCGGCATCAAGACCAACGTCAATCCGGAATCGGATTTCTTTGATAAAGAGGATCCGGAGAAAAACAACCATGTCACCCTGTTTTCCGTCAGGGAAAAACAGATGGAAAGCCTGAAGGGCATGGGTGTGGAAAAGCTGTTTCTGCATCTGGACGGCTGGGCGCAGCCCGGCTACGACAACCAGCATCCTGACTACAGGAATGCCTGTGCGGAGGCCGGAGGCTGGGAGGGCATGAAGAGCCTGGTGGATACGGTTCACCGCTGCGGATTTTTATTCGGAATCCATGATCAGTACAGAGACTATTATTTTGACGCCAAGACTTATGACGAAGAATATGCCACCAGGCTGCCGGACGGGACCATACCGGCGCATAAGCGGTGGGCCGGCGGGCCGCAGACTTATCTGTGCGGCACCCAGGCGCCTTATTATGTAAAACGTAATTTCCAGGATCTGTTCCGTCATGGAATTAAGCTGGACGGAACCTATCTGGATGTATTCACCTGCAATGAAGGGGATGAATGCGACAATCCCAGGCACCGGATGACCAGGCGGGAATGCTATGAATACAGGAAACAATGCTTCGACTGGCTGCTGGCCCGCGGGATTCTTACCAGCTCGGAAGAAGTTTCCGACTGGAGCATGCAGAGCCTGATATTCTGCCATTATGCGCCTTATGCGTTCATGCTGAAGGCTCCGGGAACACCCAGGGAAGGGATTCCCGTGCCGCTCTTTAACCTGGTATATCACGACTGCGTGCTGGAGCCATGGATGATGGATAAGCCGGATGGCAGCGAGGATATGATGGGCTATGCGCTTCTGAACGCGGGCATGCCTTATCTGATCCGGGACGGCGCTTATGAAAATACGGACGGATCCTTTACGGACAGCTCAGGCATGGGGATTGAAGAGATGATTGCCCGCTGTAAGGTGGTGCAGGAACTTCATGAAAAGCTGGCTTTCTGTGAGATGACCAGACATGAGCTGCTGGATGATACAGGAAAGAAGCAGCGCACCGTATTTTCAGACGGAACGTATGTGAGCGTGGATCTGGGGACCGGGGAATATGAAATTTCAACGGCGCAATGAGACAGTGAAGCCGCCTTCGCTCTGATGGAGCGGTTTACGCATTTATTTTAAATTATGAAAATAATGGCCGCAGACCTTGCCCTGGCAGAATTGATATGCCAGACAGGTAGGCGGCTGTTTTGTATTGTATTGACGCAAAGAAAACACCCAGCAAAGAAAATATCCCGTTTGGTGTTTATTTATGATATAATGTCGGCGTAGACGACATTATATCTGCGCATACTGGTTTCTGCGTCCGCCGCAGAAAACCAGGCGCTGAATTCTGTATGAATAAAAGTAAGGAAACACTAAAAATGGATATACAAAATCTGAAGGACCCCCATATTGCGGTAATTTCAGACATACACGGCAACTATGTGGCGCTGGAACGATGTCTGGACCATGCAGCTTCCAATCAGGCGAATGCGTATCTTTTTCTGGGAGATTATGTGAGTGAGCTTGCCTATCCGGAAAGGACCATGCGACTTCTGTATGAGACAGCGCAGAAATATCCCTGTATGTTTATCCGGGGTAATAAGGAGGACTACTGGTTCCAATTTAGAGACAGGGGGGAGACAGGCTGGGAGTATGGGAACTCCACCAGCGGCGCTTTACTGTATGCATACAGGTCGCTCACTTCCCGTGATTTTGACTTCTTTTCCCAAATGCCGGCTTCCCGGAAGCTGCTGCTGGAGGGATTCCCCGGAATTACGGCCTGCCACGGTTCCCCTTTCCGGGTAAATGAAAAAATGCTGCCGGAGGATGAAAATACCCTGCAGATAATGGAACGGACGCAGACACCGCTCATCCTGTTCGGGCATACACATGTGCGGACACGGATTGCAGGGAAGGACAGGCTTGCCATCAATCCCGGCTCTGCGGGAATTTCATATCGAAGCGGCGGGAAGGCGCAGTATCTGCTGCTTCATGGAAGGAACGGCGGCTGGGAGGAGGAGCCGGTCAGCCTTACCTATGATACGGACAGGGTTATCCGGGAGCTTCATGAATCCGGCCTGTATCGTCACGCGCCCTATTGGTGTGTGGTTACGGAGAACATTCTGCGGGGCGGGGAGCTGTCCCATGGAACGGTGCTGGCAAGGGTGATGGAGCTTTGTACACAGGATACCGGCAGCTGCAGCTGGCCGGATATCCCGGAAAAATATTGGGAAAAAGTAATAGCGGAACTGAAATTGGGAAACGGAAGGAAAAAGGAGGCAAAAGGATGGAAGAAGTAAAGGTGGTAAAGATTTTTACGTCCCAGGACAATCTGCAGGCGGAAATGATTCTGGATACCCTGAAGCAGAACGGGATACCGGCCTACAAGAAGGATGCCGATGAAAGTGGATTTATGAATATTTACGGAGGCAATTCCATGTGCGGGGAAGAGATTTATGTGGCGGAGACGGATGCGGAAAGGGTAACGCAGATATTACAGGAAATGGGATTGGAGTGATTGCAGGATGGAGCTTATGGAACTGCTGGAAGGAAGACGTACCTACAGGCGTTTTTACCAGAAAGAAATCAGTGAAGAAATTATAGGGGAGATTCTCCGTGCGGCAAGGCTTTCTTCAAGCGCCGCCAATAAACAGCCTTTAAGCTATGTGGTAATCAGAAGCGCGGATAAGGTAAATCAGGTTTTTGACTGCACCAGATGGGCGGGCTACCTTAAACCGGAGGACGGACAGCCCGGGGAGGATGAGAAGCCGGTGCTGTTCATCGCTGTGGTGGAGAACCTGAATATCAATCCTGACTGTGATACGGACGCAGGGCTGGCCATAGCAAATATGACTCTTGCCGCCTGGAACCGGGGCGTGGGAAGCTGTATTATCGGCGCCTGCAATAAGCCGCGGCTGTCAGAAATGTTCGGCCTGACTGAGGAGCAGAAGCTGCATACGGTAGTGGCCTTCGGTTACCCCTCCCATAAGAGCCGCATTGAAGAGGTAAAGGACGGGGATATCAGGTATTATCTGGATGAAAACCGGGACTATGTCGTGCCGAAACGGCAGCTGGAGGACGTTGTAACCTATATGTAGCCAAATGCGTCAGGCGCACGTTCGGGTATCGTCAGGAGAAAGCTTACAGGCAAATGGCTTACAGACAAAAAGTGTATAGACAAAAAGCAGGCAGCTGTAATGGTTTTGGGCGGAGAAGGTGAAAAATGGAGATTTATTATGTTATCTGCAGGGCGCTCTCCTGGGGGCTGCTCATTGGATTTTTCCTGGGCGGATTTAAGCTCATGGCAGGCAGAAAAGAATATACGGAAAAGCAGGTCAGGGCATCAAAGCTTCTGCTGGCTAAAATTACAGGAGTGGTAAAATACCTGACGATCCTCACCCTTATCCTTGGGCTGCTGTGGTGTGTTTATTTTCTGATCCTGGGCTGCGCAGTACCGGAGCAGGCGGAGTATGCCACGAATATGTCGCAGCTAATCGTGTCTGTACTTACAGTCATTTCTATAATATTTGCTTTCCTGGAATTTGTGCGGCGCACAGATGACAGGTGAGAGTAAGGTATGGCAGCTGATACAAATGCTAAATACCGGCGGGCGGCGAATTTGCGTTGCCTGCCGGTATTTTTATATTTGGAAGGGCAGGTTGTATACCTGCCGGATTTCCTGTTGCTTGGGAACGGATCCGCTGCTGAAAGACATTGACATCCACTTTTAAGAAAAGTTTAAGTATTTTATTTTTCTTAGTACTTGACAATGCATAGTAGTATGCATAATATAGTAATCAAAGGAGGATTTCCCATGAATCCACAATTTAAAAAGGGCGTGCTGGAGCTGGTGGTCCTGGAATCGGTGAGGAAGAGGGATATGTACGGCTATGAGCTGGTGGAGGAGGTCTCGAAGGTGATAGACGTAAATGAAGGCACCATATATCCTCTGCTGAAGCGGATGACCAACGAGCGGTATTTTGAGACATACCTGCGGGAATCCACAGAGGGTCCGCCGAGAAAATATTATCATCTCACGGCGGCAGGAGTACTGTACCGTGACAGCCTGGAGAAGGATTGGAACGAGTTTCAGGAACGCGTATGCACTTTTTTGAGGGAACATGCCGATTGATGCAGTACCATGGACCGACGGTGATACACAGGCAAACCGGTGATGCGCAGGAGGTAAATCCTCTGCTCGTCAGAGGACAGGAGGATTAGTAATGAATAAGTCAGAATTTTTAAATGATTTAAAGAAGTATCTTACTATACTGGAAGACAGGGAACAGGAAGATATCCTGGAGGAATATGCCCAGCATATTGACATGAAGTTAAGCACCGGCCTGAGCGAGGAGGAAGCGATACGGGACTTCGGCAGCGTGGAGGAGCTGGCGGCCCAGATCCTGGAGGCTTATCATGTAAAGCCGGAATATCAGACTGTGAAAACGGAAAAGAAGCTGCCGGATATGACCGGGGTCACTCAGGAGGGAAAACGGCTGTGGGGTACGGTCAGTCATTTTTTCAAAGGCGCTGCAAAAGCGGCGGGGGATCTGGGAAGGACCTGCTGGAAAAAGACGAAAGCGGCGGCCCTGTGGGTGGTACATATTTTGGGAGTGCCTTTTATCTGGCTTGGAAAACGGCTGAAAGGACATGAGAAGCATACGAAGGAGGATTTTATGGCAGAAGACGGACGGATTGCGGTGAGTGAGAGCGGATATGAAAAGAGAGGTCCGAAAGGAGTGCTTCACTCCTTTGGAAGCTTCCTGGGCCGGATTTTTTCCGCGTTGTGGTATTGCTTCCTCTGGTGCGTCAGATGGGGCTGGAACTGCATCATGATTATGACGGCTTTTTTTGGCGGGCTTTGCTGCATGGTGCTGTTGTTTCTGTTTGCAATGCTGCTTGTGTGGCTGGTTCAGGGATATCCCCTGGCGGGAGTTACGCTGGCGTGCTTCGGCGGTGTGCTTTGCACAGGCGCTTTTACCCTCCTGTGCACCACCTTCCTTATATTAAAGAAAAAGAAAGACAGAATGGTTCAGGAAGAAGAAAGACTTGAGGAGGTGCGCAATGCGTAACAGTCAAAAGATTTTAATTGGTATTTTCTGTCTGGGGATTGTCCTGGCCGGAGCCGGAACAGGAATGGCGTTCCTGGAATTTTCCACCTTCACCTATGCCGGGGAAAAGGAAGCAGGAGAAATGGACAGGAAAACCCTTACCCTGGATTATGCTTTTGAGGCGGCTGCGGAGGAACCCCTTACGATTGGCAGGAACTATGGGAGATATGCCAATAACAATGAGGTGATCGAAAGTGAAGCGGTTCCGGAGAACACGGTGCGTTTCCTCGTTACCTATAATGCAAATGTGGTGCAGCCATATTTAAATTCATATGAAATGGATGATGATTCCGGAGAATACGTGAGGGTGGACTGGAACTATATAAATGATGAATTTAAGAGCTTTATGACCTGTAAGGATGATTTGCTGGAAGGGATCAGGAACCGGGAAATTGCCTCTTACCATGTGACCGGAATTGAAGAGATCAGAATCATGGTCAACCCTGCCTCCAGAGAACTGGTTCAGATTGACTGACGGGCCTGTGTACCGTATAATCTTTTTACGGGAAAAAGAAAAAAGGTGCTGCTGACAGGGTATTGAGAAAATAAACGGCTGCAGTTACCGTAAAGGGGAACTGAAGCTGCCGGAGCTGAAAAAAGCGGTGACGCTGACGGTACAGGCGGCTAAGGAAGCGGAGAAGAACCCCGCGGCCCAGGCGGCGGCCAGGACCATCGGACAGGCCGTCGGCGCGGTGTACACGCCCACCCATTCTCTGGGCCTGGCTTTTTACGGGGCGGCAGCCATCGCATACGACCGCGTCGGCCTGGAAGAAAAACCGGAGGTATACGATCAGATCGCCGCACAGGAATGCGCAAAGATGGAAGAAGCGCTGCGCGCTTGTATGGTGGAGAATGAAAAGAATCCCGCCAAAATAAAATGGTACTGCTAAAAAAGACAGCCTGCATTAGGGTACAGAAGGAATTTGTACGGCAGGCAGTATTTTTCCAATATCTGAAGCATAAAAAGAGGATGTTTTCCCGATTGGAAAAGCATCCTCTATACTTTACTGTGTTAAAATCTGTTCCTTGGCACACTCTATTGTATATTTTAGCACAGGAGAAAAATAAAGTCTAGTATTATTTCCTGTTTTGAGTAAAATATTCTTATGGCTGGTAACAGTCCGGCACCGTCCGGGCTGTTGCCAGAGAATGGCAGATTTTTTTCTGACACAGATAACGGCACAGGAAAGGAGCGGAACATGGATCCGGAAGTGAAGAGTACGGCCCTGAAAACTTCAAAGCGGGAAGAGGAAGCGTATCTTGCCAGAACGCTGGCAGTGGTTCACGACAATGTGGAAAACTACGGCAGGGAAGTGGCACGCATGCAGGCCAACATCGATGAAATGCTGGAGCATTACCACGATAACGATGCAGAGGTTTACACGATCCTGAATAATACGATTACACTGCATGATCACATGAAGCGGGCGCTGGCAAGAAATGAAAAGGCCATGAAGAAACCATATTTCGGCAGAATCGTTTTTCGTGACGAGGCGCTTAACAAGACCGAATCCCTCTACATCGGCCGCGGCGGGATATCGAAGGATACCACCCACTGGATGGTAGTGGACTGGAGGGCGCCGGTGGCAAATGCCTACTATGAAAACGGGCTGGGAAAGTGCAGTTATCCGGCGCCGGACAGCGGGCATAATGCACGCAAGCGCATAAAAATCGACCTGAAGATGAAGCGAACCTATGAAATTGAAGACGGAAAGCTTCTGGATTATTACGATTCCGAGGTGGTTACCAATGACGAGCTCCTGACTAAATACCTGGCAAAGAACAAGCAGGCGGTGCTGGGAGAAATCATAGCGACCATCCAGAAGGAGCAGAACGACATCATCCGTAAAACGCCCCACCACAATGTGATCGTACAGGGCGTGGCCGGTTCCGGGAAAACAACGGTAGCCATGCACCGGATTTCCTATATCCTTTATAACTACCAGGAACGGTTCCGGCCGGATGACTTCTATATCGTGGGAAGCAACCGGATTCTGTTAAATTATATCACCGGCGTGCTGCCGGATCTGGATGTGTACGGAATCCGCCAGATGACAATGGAACAGCTTTTTGTAAGGCTTCTGTACGAAGACTGGGATGAGAAGAAATACCGCATCCGGGAAACGGATAAGCTGGGGAAAACCGGCTGTGTCCGTGGTACCTCACAGTGGTATGGCGAGCTGGCGGACTATTGCAGGAGATTGGAATGGGAGGTAATACCGAGAGAAACCATTTACCTTAATCCCAGGCAGTTTGTGGAAGGCCTGCGTGATGGAAAAGCAGGCGTATACGATGAGACGGAGGGCAAACCGGCCAATCCCAAAGATCTGGTGGAGCTGATGTCCAGGGACGCGGTGGAGCGCTACATCAGGCAGAACCCGACGATATCCGTCCAGAGCAAAATCGACATGCTGAACGAACGTCTGCTCAATAAGGTGAAAGAGGAGTTCCTTGGAAAAGGCGTGAAATATACGGAAAGCGAACGAAAGGCCATAACCCGCGCGTACCGCTCCAGATACGGCGCCAGGGTGTGGAAGCGTTCCATTTATGATATATACCGGGATTTCCTCACGAAGCAGGCGGCGAAGGGATATGAGGTGGAGATCCCGGAAAAGGAATTTGATGTATACGACCTGGCGGCCCTGGCTTATATCTATAAAAGGATAAAAGAAACGGAGGTAATCAGCGAGGCGCACCACGTGGTAATCGACGAGGCGCAGGATTTCGGAATGATGGCATACTGTGTCCTGAAATACTGCATCAGGGAATGCACTTATACTATTATGGGGGACGTGTCCCAGAATATCCATTTCGGCTACGGCCTGAATGACTGGGAAGAACTGAAGGAGCTGCTTCTTCCGGAACCCCAGGACAGCTTCGGCGTATTGAAAAAAAGCTACCGGAACACAGTGGAAATATCGGAGTTTGCAACGAATATCCTGCATCATGGACGTTTTTCCAGCTATCCGGTGGAACCGATTATCCGTCATGGGGATCCGGTGAAGATGTCCGAAGTCACGGATACCGCCCTGCTGATGAAAAATGCGGCCAAGGTCTGCAAAGACTGGCAGGCGAAAGGCTTTGACACCATTGCAGTGGTATGCAGGAGCCGGGAGAAGGCTGCTGCGGCGGCCAGAGAACTGGGAAAATATATTCCCATCGTGGAAAGCGATTTGGAGAAGGCTGAATTCAGCAGCGGAATCATGGTCCTTCCTGTGGAATATACGAAGGGACTGGAATTTGACGCAGTGCTCATCCTGGATCCCACCAGAGAGGAATATCCTGTGGATGACGGACATGCAAAGCTTCTGTATGTGGCGGCGACCCGTGCGCTCCATGAGCTGTGCGTGCTGCACCAGGGGAAACTGACAGGCCTGATAGCGGATCCTCTGCCGGCTGAAGCCGCCAGGAAAAACGGCGGAAGAAACCTGCCTGAACAAGCAGGGCAGGCGCCTGGTGTGCAGCCGAAAGATAAGCTGAGAAAACCCGCATCTGCAGGGACAGTCCCCAGAAAGCGGATATCCATTGTAAGAAATACGGGCCTGGAAGAAAAACAGCAGGCAAATACGGGACTGGCAGAAGGGCAGCAGCGAAATCCGGCCCGGCCTTCGGTTTCATCTCCGGAAAAACGGGAAAGTGGAAGCATCAGCAATGCTTCAGTAAGGAGCTTGCCGGATACAGGAAGAAAAGCGTCCGCAGGCATACAGAACAATGGCAGCACAAACGGAAGCCTGCGCCCTCCCTACAGCATTCCCAAGGCTCCGGCCCGGCCGGCTGCCAGTAAGAATACAGGAAGAATTGATTTCGGGGATATGCCAGCTACTGAAAAACTGCGGCCTGCCGGACATTCCAGGATTGATCTGGCAGTCAGGTGGGTGAACAAGCGGCCGGACGGGCTATATCTGCAGAGCCGGTATGGCGTGCTCCGCCTGAGTCCGGTGGGAAGCGCCATTGTGCGTGTCACCTTTACCAAAGGCATGCAGCTTGCGGAGGAAACCAACCCGAATATCGCGGTAAGGAGAATCGAAAAGTCCTGGAAATACAAAGAAATGGGAAATATCGTGGAAATGACAACTGATGAGCTTTGCCTTCAGGTAGATAAATCAACGGGAGCGATACGTTATCTGACCCGGGATAAAAATCTGCTTCTGTCGGAACGGAGTAAAGAAAGCAGACAGATAGAAAGCGGCTCCGGCCCTGTGAACCGGGCGTGGCTTTTCCTGGACTGGCCGAAGGGGGAAGCGCTGTATGGGCTTGGCGCGGGAGATAAACCAGGCATCAAGCTGCGCGGCACTGCAAGATATATATCCCATGATGGCGGAAACGAACTGCCGCTGCTTCTGTCGGATAATGGCTACGGCATCCTGGTTGCCACGAATAAACCGGTTATCTGCTGCGATATTTCAGTCTATGGTTCCTATCTGTGTGTGGAGGACGAACAGCAGCTGGATTACTATTTTATTGGCGGAAAGAAACAGGTGACAATAATGAATGCCTATGCTTATCTGTGCGGCAGACTGTAAGGGCTTTGGCTGCAAAGCATGAAACTGAACAAATTAATGAAGCCGCCAGGAAATCCCGCCGCAAAATGGCGGATGCTGGTTGATGATTGAAGTAACAGACGGCAGTATCCTGGAGGATGTGAAAAAGCTGATTGATGTCCGGATGGGAAGAAAATAATATCATGGCAGGCGGTCCATTTCCGCCTGCCTGTTTGTTGTTTTATACTGTGCAGTTCACAGAAATTAGGCAACATTAACGTAAAGACTTTTAGGGCTAATAAATAAATTAACATGCAAAAAATAAAATTGAACAACAAATATGCAGTAAAACTAAATTATTATAGGTAAATAAACAATTCTTAAAAATTTATTAATTTTTTAGTGACAAGCATTTAAAATTAGTGCATAATTTGTTTGTTATTGTATGGTGAAATATTTTTTCACCATATAAGACAGAGCAGCCGCTGCGTGGTATATAAGCACAGACAGAAAAGGAAAACAGCGCCAGGCAGGCTGAATTTAAATAAATGGAGGGTTCATTATGGAGAATAAGTACTATGAAATGAATATCGCCGGCTGTATCAGGAGACTGCCCCGTATCCGTATCACGGACAATATGGAGATTGCAAGTTTTGTGCTTCTGGGAGATGCGGAGCTTGTGGTAAAGGCATCTGCCGAGCTGGTGAAAAGAGTGCCGGAGGTGGATTACCTGATTACTGCTGAGGCGAAGGGAATCCCGCTTGTTCAGGAAATGGCACGTATTCTTGAAATGAAACGTTATTTTGTGGCGAGAAAGAGCGTAAAGCCCTATATGATAGATCCGTTTGTAACGGAGGTTTATTCCATTACCACGCAGAAAAAGCAGATTCTCTGTCTGGACAGAGAGGAGAGCAATATGATCCGCGGTAAGAGAATCCTCATCGTGGATGATGTTATCAGTACAGGCGAATCCCTGAAGGCCATGGAATCCCTGGTAGAAAAGGCCGGCGGTATCGTTGCCGGTAAGGCGGCGATTCTGGCGGAGGGTGACGCTGCAAAGCGTAAGGACATCATTTATCTGGAGTCCTTTCCGGTATTTCCGGTGACAGCATCCAGATAAAAAAGGTGCATCGGAGGGTGTTTCTTATGTTTGCCGTCCGGTCTGCACAGCCTGCATAATTTCCTGCGCATAAAAAGTGCCCTGTAAAGGTTTTGCAAACCGGTGTATGGGGCACTGAAAAATTGAGGAGAAAATAAGTGGATTACGTAGTAAATGATATCAGTTATAAATATACGCCCGATGGGAAAGAGGTTCTTAAGAAGGTAAGCTTTACGATAGAAAAAGGAAAGGTTACCGCAATTGTGGGACCCAGCGGCTGCGGAAAGTCCACGCTGGTTCAGATTTTCAGCAAGGTCATTCCCAAGCTGATCGGCAACGGCGAGCTGCAGGGAACCTTTGATGTGCCGGAAGGAACCTTTGTCAGCGTGGTCAGCCAGTCTCCGGAGAACCAGCTTTTCGGTTACGGCGTGGAGGATGCCATTGCATTCGGCATGGAGAACCTGGGACTGCCTCAGGAAGAAATTATGGAACGTATGGAATATGTCCTGGATCTTCTGAATCTCCAGTATCTGAGAAACCGAAGCGTGGCAAATCTCTCAGGCGGCCAGCGGCAGGCGGTATGCATTGCCTCCGTACTGGCGATGGAGCCGGATATCCTGATTATGGATGAACCGGTAAGCTCCCTTGATCCCAACGGCAAAAAGATGGTGCAGAGTATTCTGGGCCAGCTGAGCATTAATGGAAATACAACGGTTCTCGTAGACAATAACCTGGTTTGGTCCGCGGGAATTGTGGATCATGTGATCGGCCTGCTGGATGGAGAAGTAGTATTTGACGGCAGCAGGGATGATTTTTTCAGGGATTTCGAACTGCAGGAGCGTCTGGGGGTCATCATCCCTCAGGAAGTGGAAATATACCGGGAGTTATCCCGCCATTTTCCCGGCCTGGACCTGTTCTACACGGTGGAAGAGGGAAGAAAGCAGATTGAAAAACTGATCTGCAGCAAAGAGTTTGCCAATACGGAAGTCAGCGAGGAGGAAAAGGAGCCAATTATCACGGTGCACAATCTGGGCAAGACCTTCAGCGACGGCTTCCATGCACTGATCGATGTGAATGCAAATGTAGCCAAAGGAAAGGTGGTTGCCATCCTGGGACAGAACGGTTCGGGCAAAACCACCTTTGTAAAGCATCTGAACGGCCTGTACAAGCCTACGGAAGGAGATGTGCGCTACAGGGGAGAATCCATCATTCATAAGACCGTGGCTAAAATTTCCAAAAATATAATTCTGGTATTCCAGCATCCGGAGCATATGCTTTTTGAGGAAACGGTGGAAAGAGAGCTTACCTTCTGCGCGCGTATGCAGCAGGTGGATTTTTCCGAAGAGCAGATTACGGAGGTGCTGAAAGCATACCACCTGGAGGAGGAACGGGAGATCTTCCCGCTGAATCTTTCCATGGGGAAAAAGCACATGCTGACTATACTTTCCGTCCTTTTTTCAAGCGCGGATGTCATTGTTCTTGATGAGCCTACCCTGGGTATGGATGGTTTCCTGATAAAAGAGCTTGCGGATATGATCAAAAGGCTTTCTGGGGAAGGAAAGACTGTAATCATGATCAGCCACGAGATACCGCTTGTGTTTAAAACGGTGGATGAGGCCATCATTTTGAATCAGGGGGAGAAAATTTTTGAAGGATCCAAGGACGCGCTGGCCCGCAGAGATGATATTTTTGAAAATATCAATATCCAGCTGCCGCCGGTGGTACAGCTTTCCAAGGAACTGGGGCTGGATGAAATCTGCTATAATGTAGAGGATTTCGCAGCCGGGGTTGTGGAAAGGAGCCGCTTAAAATAGGACTTTGAAAAGAAATAGATGCCCGTTTTGCGGGCGTAAGGAGTGTTGGAATGGATTATTTACAGTATGTAGATGCGGACTCCCTGCTGCACAGGCTGGATCCCAGAACAAAATTTGTATTCTTTCTGGTCATGGCGGTTTTGACCAGCGTAATCAAGTCGGGAGTGGCGCTGCTTTTCCTGTTTGCTTTTTTTATAGCGATGTGGTGTACCTGCAGGATTCAGAAGTATATTTTGGTGCTGGCGGGGAAGCTGAAGGTGCTGCTCGCCTTTATTTTTCTTTTGTGGCTGATTCTGGGGCTGTTTGAGACTCCGGCGGTTCAGGGCGGTCCCATATTTTTTGAAACAATGATTCCTTTTGTGAACGGGCAGAGTATTCATTTCTGTTTTGACTGGTATGATTTGTATAAGGGCGCAGTGTATTCCCTGCGTATTTTCCTTATGATTTCATCCTTTTATACGGTGCTTCTGACCACCAACTTCAGTGAAATCATTCTGGGACTTCAGAAATGGAGAATATCTTATGCGCTGGCCTTCGGCATCGGTTTGATTTTCCAGATCATTCCCATGATCATTACCGAACTGAATGCCATTATGGAAGCACAGAGCTCCAGAGGGCTTGAGATTGAGGACTGCGGCTGGGTGACCAAGGTGAAGAATTATGTGACATTTTCCCTGCCCCTTTTATTCCGTGTTATCAGCAAGGGACAGGCGATTTCCCTGGCAATGCATTATTATCAGCTGAATTTCGCCGTCCGCAGATCTACCTATAAGGGGATTAAGGCGACCAAATATGACGCATTATTTGTAGCGGCCAATGCGGTGGCTATAGCGATTACGATTGTACTTCGGATGCAGTTTTATATTCCTGTTTAAAAACAGGAGGTTAATAAAGCATGCTGCCCCAGGCAGCAGAATGGAGGACGTATGATTAAAAAATGGGAGAACATGACAAGAGATGAAATCGCAGCCCTGGACAAGGATAAGTCCATTGTCCTTCTGCCCACTTCCGCGACAGAGCAGCACGGAGCGCATCTGCCGGTAGGCACGGATGCCATTATTCTTTCCACGCTGGTGGACAAGATGGTAAATGAATGCGAATTTGAAGCAGGAAACCTGATTTTTGCACCGCAGCTGAATGTGGGAAAGAGCAATGAACACATGGGCTTTGCAGGAACGATTACCTTCGGAACCCAGACCTATTATTCCCTGCTCCATGATATTGCCACAGCAATTTGCGCAAGCGGTTTTAAGAAGCTGGTGCTTTTCAACAGCCATGGCGGCAATACAGATATGCTGAATATGATCAGCCGTGATTTGCGTATTGATCTGGGGCTGGATGTATTCGTATTTGACTGGTGGTTCACGCCGTTCTGGAACGAGGGCCTGCAGGGGCTTCAGCAGTCCGGAAAGTACGGTGTTTTCCATGCCTGTGAACTGGAAACTTCCCTGATGCTGGCGGCAAGGCCGGAAACCGTACATATGGAACTGGCTGTGGACGAGGAGCCTGCGGACTGCTTTAAGGGGGAGAAGTATGTAACTGTTTTCGGTCCCATCAATGCGGGCTGGAAGACAAAGGATGTTACCAACAGCGGCGTAATTGGCGCACCTACCTATGCCACTGCGGAAAAAGGTCATAAGCTTTTTGATTACGCGTGCAAAAAGCTTCTTGATATATTAAATGAAATTGCAGACATAAACTACTAATTTTTACCTATGAGGAGGAGTAAGAAGTGACTAAAAAATTTTCATTTGTCAACATCATTTTCTTTGTAGTATTTGGTGTTCTTACAGGTGTGCTGTGGGCTTACCTGTGCCCGATCCCGCTGATCCCGGGCGCTGTTCATTTCAGAACATTCGCATTCATCATCGTGGTCATCGGCTATCTGTTCGGACCCGTAACCGGCTTCTTTGCGGGATATATCGGAACCATTGTATGGGCACTGCTTTCCGGAAACTTTATTCCGCTGCATTCCCCTCTGGCGGACGGCATCACAGTTGGCCTTTCCGCAGCGCTTCCGGCCCTCATCCATACGCACAATGGAAAGAAGGATCTGCTGAAGCTTATTGAGAATAAGGGAAAATTCATCGGCGTCAGCCTGTTCTGGAGCATCCTGTTCGGCGTGCTGATGATTCTGACCACAAGTATTTCCCTTTCTTATTTTACCGGTCTGGAATACACCTACTGCATCATCTGGATTGGTATCGCAGACGTAGTGCCGATCGCGCTGACACCTTTCGTTGTCCTGCTGCTGGCAAAGAGAATGAAAAATATAAGAAATATTGTACCTTATATCTAAAAATCCGGGTTAAGGAAAAATACGCGTAAAACATTTGGCCGCCTCTGACATTTTTGTCAGAGGCGGTTTCTTTGCTTACTCAGCCTGCCTGCCAAGCTGTCCATAAATATTCTGGGCGTCCAGAATATGGTAGGGGTCAGTCTGATGATCTCCGGCAGCGCCTGCGGTGACAAGGATATATTCCCTGTCGTTGATAAGGGCGAGGCTGGCCAGGCACAGGCCGGCTTCGCTGGTGTAGCCGGTTTTTCCGCCCAGGATTTCACCGCCGGGGACAGAAGCGCTGTCCAGGGACTGGAACATGGAGCTGGTAAAGGTGATACCGTCCGGGTGGATGTCGCTTGGGGAGGTGGTGTAGCGGCTTGTGGTGAAAACCTTCCGGAATTCTTCATTGCCCAGGGCGTATGCAAGAAGGAGGAAAATATCCTCCGCCGTGGAGTATAGGCCCTCTTCATGCAGTCCGGTGGAATTGGCAAAGCGTGTATTTTTCATGCCAAGTTCTTCTGCCTTGCGGTTCATTAGTATTGTGAAGGCTTCCTCAGAGCCGGATATGGCGTTGGCAAAGGCCAGGCAGCATTCTGCGCCGGAGGGAAGAAGTATGCCGTAAAGCAGATCCCTGCCCTTTACGGATTCGCCGGGCTGGAAGCCCGCTACGGAGGCGTGTCTGAAATATAATTCAGAAAAAAGCTCCTCGGGAAGCCCTATTGGCTGATCCAGATCCGGTGTGTTTTCAATGGCCAGCAGTGCTGTCATTATTTTTGTCAGGGATGCGGGGTAAATACGTTCCGATGCATTGCGGGATGCAAGTATGTCTCCGGAATTCAGTTCCTTCAGGATGGCACAGGGGCTGTACAGCGTGTCCATAGTTACGGCCGGAGAAGCAGCCTTCGTCTCTTCTGTGGAAATAAGGGAGGAGGGCGGAGCGTTGTAGCTTTCCATGCCAGAGCCGGTAATGGCCGGAAGCAGGCAGAATTTAACCGCTGCGGCAAAAAGAAGGATAAAAATAAGGCTGACAAGTGCTGTGACCTTATGTGCCGGGCTCATCCTGTGCGATTTTTTTCTCCGCCTCCTGCGTCTGCGGGATGTATTTCTGTGGTTGTAATTGACCTCTCTCATAAGTATGGCTGCCTTTCTTCATGGATTACAGAAAAGTGTAAGGATCCTGATAACTGGACGCTTACAGGCATCTGCGCATTATTTGTAACCTCGATGGGACTGAACGGTTACTATGTTTATTGTAATGAGCAGATGCCTTTCGTGCTTTAACTTTCCATTGCTTTTTTCCTAAGCTTTCCTGAGAAAAACTTAAGATTCTCTTATCAGCGGGGCAGGGTGACCCGGAAGGTGGTCAGCTCCTGCGCACTGTCCGCCGTAATCGTCCCGCCATGCAGTGTGATGATTTCCCGCGCGATGGAAAGTCCCAGGCCTGCGCCGCCGGTGTTGGTGGCCCGGGCGTCATCCAGACGGAAGAATTTGTCAAAAATGGATTGAAGCTTTTGTGGCGGGATGGTTTTTCCCCGATTTCGGAACAATATGGTGACCTGGTCCGGCAGATATTCCGTCATGATTTCGATGGCCGTATCGGGATAGCTGTAATATACCGCATTTTTTAGAATATTGTTAAAGACTCTGGCCAGCTTCCCTGGATCGCCGTACAGCCTGCTGTTTTCATCCGCCAGCAGGCGGATGGTATTGCCATGGGCGGTAAGCACCGGATAGAATTCATCGGTGAGTTGGACGAGCAGGTAATAAAGATCAAAGGTTTCCTTCTCAAGAACGATCTGCTGCAGATTATAACGGGTGATTTCAAAAAATTCATTGATAAGCTTTTCCAGACGGTTGGCCTTGTCCAGAGCGATATGGATATAGCGGGCTTTTTGTTTTTCAGGCATATCGGGGGCTTCGTCCAGAAGGCTCAGATAGCCTATGACAGAGGTGAGGGGAGTTTTCAGATCATGGGCAAGATAGGTGATCAGATCATTTTTTCTGGCTGCCTCCTCCTTCATGAGCTGTTCATGGCGCAGCATGGTGGTTTTTGTCTGTACAAGCTGTGTTGAAATGCCTGCATATTCCGGGGGGAAGATATCGTTTACATCCTTTTCCTGCGCCATATAGCTGCGGATCATAGCACCTGTTTCCTGCAGGGTGGCGCGGATCTTTTTGGCGGCGTAGAGCCGGGAAATGAGAAAAACAGAACCGATCCAGAGGATTACCAGGGCGCAAAACACCCGCAGCAAAAGGATTTTAAGCGAATACCAGTCTGGCTCCCGGACGATGCCTTCCTGACCCGCTTCGTTTAAATAGGTGCTTCTTGTGATCATATAATTCCGGCTGAACCAGTCAAGAAAGCTGCCATTAAATACCCTGTCCACCAGAAAATATAAAAGATAACAGAACAAAAGGCCGGCGATGACGGCACAGACGAATTTCAGGCCGGCAGAAAATTTACGCTTCAATTTTATATCCGCACCCCCAGACCGTTTTGATATATTTGGGATCTTCAAAAGAATCCCCCATCTTTTCCCGCAGATGGCGGATATGGACAGTGATGGTATTGTTGCATTTGCTGTAATATTCGTCCTTCCAGATTTGGCGGAATAAATCCTCCGCGCTCACCACATTTCCTTTCTGGCGGCACAGGATGCAGAGAATGGAAAATTCCGTGGGCGTCAGGGAAAGCGGTTTTTCATTCAGCGTACATTCATGGGTTTTGGCATTTAAAACAAGTCCGGAATGTGTGATCAGATCCTGGGGTTCCTCCGGCCCGGCTCCGGTATTGTAGAGTTTATAACGCCGCAGCTGCGCTTTTACCCGGACAATGAGCTCCAGCGGGCGGAAGGGCTTGGTAATATAATCATCGGCCCCGAGGGTCAGGCCGTTTATTTTATCAATTTCTTCCCCTTTGGCCGTGAGCATTATCACCGGATAGGTATACTGTTCCCTGATTTCACGGCACAGCTGAAAGCCGTTTTTTTTCACTCATGTAAATGACCTCCCGTCTCAGTCTTAATATTATCAGAAAAAAAGGTGTTGAAAATGATTATTTTCCTAACAAAATATTAAGATTTTTACACAGGAGGCCTTAATGTGCATTTATGTATCACGATGCGTGGTATTTGCGGCGTAGACCTATACGGTTACGGTATCCAATGCGGACCCTTCCGAGGCTGAAAATGTGGTGCTGACGGATCCGGTTCCCGGAAGCCTTATGGGCGTGGAATTTTCTGCGGACGGCGGGACTGTATTCAATCCCTGGACCGGAAGCCTGAACCTGGGCGTATTGGCCGCGGGAAGCTCCCGGACCATTCTCATCCGCGGGACCGTCATGGCGGAAGCTGCGGGAAGAATCGTCAATACGGCGCGTGTGGTCTCTTCCACACCGGATCCCCGGCCCGAAAACAATTTATCAACCGTTGTTTCAGGAATCTTGACTCCCAGATGCCAGGCGCCTGTGGATTTGGTAGGCTCCGTGGCTTTGCAGGAAGCGGCGCTGGCCCGGATGCAGGAGTTTATTGGGATAGAAGGGGTAACGACGGAGGAGCTGTTCCGGCTTAACAGGTCGGTGGCAAACCTGGTGGGAACCATTACCAGGTATGAAAGCATTTTGCAAGCCAAGCTGCAGAATGTTTCCACACAGATGGAGGACTGTGCACTGACTGAGGAGATATAACGGGCAGAACCGGTTCCTTCCTTAAAACGATATTAATATGACATTTGCACAGAAACCCTGGTGTGCACCGTGCATTGATGCGGACTGCGCACCGGGTTTTTTGCGTCTGCGAAGGCTGTCTTTGGGGCTGCGGTTTGTATCGTCTGCGCTTTTATGATAAGATGAGACGTAAAGCCGGCGGAAACGGTTGGGTTTTGACTTATGGGCCGCAGACGGAGGGGCAGGAGAACAGGATGATACGGATAGACGATCAATGTGCATGTGAGCAACATCCGGGCAAAGCTGCGCTCGGCAGGCGCCGGGGACTATATTTCCACTGTATGGGAAACCGGATTTAAGCTGACAGAATAACATTTAATACTTTCTTTATCTTTTCTATGCGATTTCTCTATCTGTTTCTGAGATAGTAGAGGTATCGTAATTGACGGCAGACTGGCAGCTATAGATAAATTTTCACATCAGCTGTGAAGGCACCGGAAGGTTACGGGATATCAAAGAAGGAGGACAAGGGCGCTTTCTAAAGTTTATGGGAAAAAAAGTGCGGTGGATGAATTGTCGATGACGGCCCATGAGGGTGATATTTACGGATTTATAGGAAAAAATGGAGCCGGAAAATCAACGGCGCTGAAGATGCTGTGTTCGCTGGCGGCTCCCACGTCGGGAGAGATTGCCATATTTGGAAGGCCGGTTACGGACAGCGTGTCCAGAAAAAGGACAGGGATCCTGATTGAAAGTCCCGGCATTTATCCCGGACTGGGCGCGGAAGATAATATGATGCAGAAGGCGGTCTGCCTGGAGAAGAGGAAAGAGGCGTCTGGGGATCGGAGGAAGCGCTGCGCCGGATTTTTTCCAACCTGCTGCAGAATGCGTTGCGTTACGGAAGCGGGCGGCTGGAAATTAAAAGACAGGGAAACAGGATCACGTTTACCAATCCCGTAAAACAGCCGGAAACACTGGGAGGAAGCGCTGCCGCGGCGGTGGAAACCGGGCAGCTGACAATTATCCTGGAATTCAAAGCCCCGGGAAATTTGTGATATTTGCCTTCCGGTACTGCCCGGGAGGCATTCCTGTATATTTGCGGAAGGCCCTGTTTAAGTGGAATTCGTCATAGAAGCCGAAATTGACAGCCACCGTCTGCAGCTTTGCCTCAGGATAATCCAGGAGGAACTGCTGGACCATATGCATTTTTTCTTCCATCTGGTATTTATAGAAGGTTTTTCCATATTGGAGCTGAAAACGCCGGTTCAGCGTCCTGGCGCAGATGCCAAGAAGATCCGAAAGCTCCCCCACGGTAAAGAACTTCTGTGGATTTTGGGCTAGCAGGGAAACGGACCGCAGCAGTATTTCATCATGACAATGCGCTTCCTGTCCGCAGCATTCCTCCAGCTCCAGAAGCAGCAGTTCAAACAGCGTGTCCAGCTTCCGGTCCCGCTGGAGCGCAGGCTCATGCCAGATGGAGACAAGCTCCTGAAACAGCAGCCTTACCCGCGGCCGGCCGCCGCAGTGAATCAGAGGGGGAAGAAGCGCGCCTTCGGAGGGTGTTTCCTTACCGCATTGGAAGGTATCCTTATGTCCGGCGCCGATATGGAAGTATATGGTCTGCGTCCCGGGGAGGCAGTCCCTGACGCCGAAGTGATGCTGTCCGGCGTGCAGTATGAGCACATCGTCGTTTTCCATGAAAAAGGCTTCCCTGCCCTGGAAGATTTCCCATTGTCCATTTAGCATATATACAAAATCGTGCTCCTGCATGACACGGTCCGGATGGAGACAGCCCTGGGCATAGTAAATATAGCTTGCCGCGCTGATTTTCCTGGGGGATCCGAAGCTGTAAAAGGGCATCCGCAATCACCTTCTTTTTTTAGTATGAGTCCATAATATACATTTTTATTCCTCTTTGTCAATGGACGTTGGCGGGAGGATTTTTTATACTATAGAAAACCGCGGCAGGACAGACAGGTCTGCGCCGTAAGGAATGGGGAAAGGAAGAATGAAGGATGAAAAAATTAAATGTAGTGCTTGTGGGTCTGGGCTTTGGAGGGGCGTTTGTCCCGATTTATAAGGATCATCCCGCCGTAGGGAACATTGGGATTTTTGACACGGATACCGGGCGGATGGAGGAATTCGCCCGGACGCACGGCATTCAAAGGCAGTATCACAGTTTTGATGAAATACTGCGGGATAAGGAAGTGGATGCGGTTCATCTGGTAACGCCGATTCCGCTGCATGCCGAACAGACGGTGGCCGTGCTGGATTCCGGAAAGCACTGTGCCTGCACCGTGCCGATGGCGACATCCCTGGAGGATCTGGAGCGGATTACCGCCGCGGTGAGAAGAAGCGGGAAAAAATATATGATGATGGAAACCACGCTTTATACCAGGCAGTTCTTTTATGCCAGGCAGATGCTGGAAAACGGGGAATTCGGTAAAATTCAGTTTCTGCGCGGCTCCCATTATCAGGATATGGCGAACTGGCCTTCCTACTGGATGGGGCTTCCCCCGATGTGGTACGGGACCCATGCCATCGCGCCCATGCGGGTTATGGCAGGATCGAGGATACAGAAGGTGCATTGCTTCGGCTCCGGCACTATGGAGGAATGGCTTACCAGACAGTACCAGAACCCGTATCCTGTGGAAACGGCAATCTTCTCCTTTGAAAACGGGCTGAAGGGGGAGGCTACAAGGACGCTGTTTGAAACGGCCAGGGTTTATCAGGAGGGCATGTTTATTTACGGCAGTGAAGCGAGCTTTGAATGGGGCTTTGCAGACGATGATGATCCGGTGATTACAACCGCGCAGAGGGCGGAGGATGGAAGAAGAGGCGGAACCACGTCGGTGGAGGCGCGGGTGATGCCCAACTTTTATGAGATGCTGCCCAGGGAAATCCAGAAGCATACGGTAGGCGGCAATTATGATCCGCTCAATCCCCAGGATTCCCTTATCAGCGGCGCGGCGGGCGGCCATCACGGGTCGCATCCCCATCTGGTGAATGAATTCCTCAAAAGCATTCTGGAAGACAGGAAGCCTGCGGTGGACGAGGTGCTGGGAGGCAATATTACCGCGGCGGGAATCTGCGCGCATATTTCTGCCATGAAGGATGGGGCGGAGGTTGTGGTGCCGGAGTTTTAAAGCCTGAGTTTTATATGGTAAAATAGCAGTTGCAAATAACAATAATTTGACGTATGGTGCCGTAATTTTTTTACGGCACCATATTGCTGCTTTAGAAGAAAAAGGGTATACTGAGGTTATCAGGTTTTTAGGAAAGAAGGTAGCTGATATATGTTAAAGAGATTTGAAGTGACAAATTATAAAAATTTTAAAGAAAAAATTATGATTGATTTCAGTAATGTTGACGGCTACCAGTTTAGTACGGACTGTATAACTGAACAGCTAATCAGCAAGATGATTATCTATGGCAGAAATGCGACCGGTAAAACCAATTTTGGAAAAGCACTATTAGATATCAGGGATAATTTGGCTTTAGTAAGATTTGTAAGAAACCAGGAAGGAAACTATTTGAATGCTGATTCGGCAGAGGAATATGCAGAATTTGCCTATACTTTTTTATTCGATGGGGATGAGTTAATTTATAAGTATAGAAAAAGGTCAGAAACAATTTTACTGGATGAAGAATTATTGCTGAATGGTATCCGATGTTTCTACTATAATTTTGATTCTTTGGATGCAGATTTTAGTAATCTCAAATATTTAGATGCGGATACTGTTATAATTGAAAGATATATGCAGTCAATGGCATTACCTGAAGAAAATGAAGGTTCGGTTTCCATGTTACCTTTTTTAAGATGGTTAATAAATAATACGGCATTGCCGGGCGATTCTGTTTTATTAAAGTTAGACGACTTCATTAAGCGTATGGTAATGATTACTGTAGGCAGTTCCATGATGAATGGACCTCGCAGAATGAATGAATCGTTTTTAGAAATGCTGACTGACAATGATGCATTGAAAGACTTTGAAGAGTTTTTAAATATTATGGGGATTGCGTGCAGTTTGGTAATAAAGCAGCTGCCGGACGGACAGAATCAATTGTATTTCAAACATGAGCAATTATTGCCTTTTTATGAAAATGCATCGAGCGGTACTATCGCTCTTACTAATCTGTACCGCCGTTTTGAAATGGGAAAAACAGCTACTGTAATGTATCTTGATGAATTCGATGCTTTTTACCATTATGAAATGTCTGAAAATATCATAAAATTTTTAAAAAAAAAATTTCCGCAGTGTCAGATTATAATGACGACGCATAATACAAACTTAATGACAAACCGGTTTATGCGGCCGGATTGCCTTTTTATATTGTCCGGCAGCGGAAGTCTAACTGCATTGAGCAATGCTACTGTAAGAGAATTAAGAGAAGGACATAATCTGGAAAAGATGTACATCAGTGGGGAATTCGAACGATATGAGTAATTATGATTGGTTTAGACCCAGACAGCGTCGTCAGCACTTGTTTATTGTGGGATTTGGATGATGTTATTGTTTATGGAACAAATATTTATCAGCTTTATTTGGATATCAACAGAGAATACGAAGATGATTGGGAGGAGGTGGATTTACCATTTATTGTAAGTAAAAAGAAGGGATATAAAACACCGGTTCGTAAAACCGATTTTATTAATATAGTGCTGGTATTTGATTACGGACGTCATGATCCTAATTTTTCTGAAGAAAAGATATTGAAAATGCAGACATATTTTGTGGATTCGGCTGACGCGGGTCAACTCTATTTGAATTATCCTATGATTGAATCGTATCAGCATCTGCTGGCTATTCCAGATAGCGATTATGCAGACAGAAGTGTTCCGGTAAATTTACAGCCAGGGCTACAATATAAAAACCTGGTGACTGCTGAGTATAAAAGAAACAAATTTCTTGTTGGAGCAGATTGAAACTATTTTATCTGTTGTAGTGATGGGCAGGAGCCTGGTTACCGCAAAGTATCAGTTGGCGGATACTTTGCAGCAGTGTGGATATCTTTCTGCAGGTTTAGCTTACTATAGATATACAAGATATTTGTTTGTTCATATCATTCGTCATAATATTTGTAAAGCGAATAAGATACTAAGAGGAATGTATGAAATCGAATCCGGTTTACTGAAAGATTGCTTTATCTCATTAGATTTAAAGGAAATTCTTAGAGTGCAAAATAATGTGAGCCGGGATAAAGAGCAGGGCTTTATTTGGGTGTTGAATACATATGTGTTTTTTATACCTGATTATAATTTTCAGTTGTTAGAACAGGATGAATATAAATTGTAAAGGAGCAAACTATATGCGGATTGGATTATCTTCATCATTAAAGCATGATACCCCGTCACAATGGGCGGAGAAAATGAAAGAGCTGGGCTGCGGGGCAGTAGTGTTCCCGGTGGATTATACGGCGCCGGAGGAACTGATTGACGCTTATGCAGGGGCGGCAAAAAAGGCCGGCCTTGTCATTGCGGAGGTGGGCGCCTGGTGCAATCCGGTGGCGCCGGCAGAAACAGAGCGCAGGGCGGCCATGGAGCGCTGCATCGGACAGCTGAAGCTGGCGGACAAAATAGGCGCTAACTGCTGTGTAAATATCGCCGGAAGCACAGGGAGCAGATGGGACGGCGCCTATAAGGAGAATTTCTCCGAAGAGCATTGGGAAAAGACGGTGAAATCCATCCAGGAGATCATCGATGCCGCCGTGCCGGTGAATACATACTATACGATTGAACCTATGCCCTGGATGGTGCCAAAGGATCCGGAGGAATATGAACGCCTGATTACGGCTGTGGACAGAGAACGGTTTGCAGTGCACATGGATCTGGCAAACTGGATTACCAGTCCGGAAAAATATTTTAATAATGAAGACTTTATGGAAAAATGCTTCGATAAGCTGGGGAACCATATCAAAAGCTGCCACATTAAGGACGTATGCCTTCAGGCGGAGTTTACCTTCCAGCTGAAGGAGACAGCCTGCGGGGAAGGAATTCTGAATCTGGAAAAATATGCCCGGCTGGCGGACAGAGTAAACCCGCAGATGCCCATGATCATTGAGCATCTCCATTCGGACGATGAATATCTGGAAAGCATCGCCTATCTGAAGGCAAGGCTGGAAAAAGCCGGAATCCGTATGTGCAATTAAGCGCTCTGCGGAACCGTTATCATATTGAACTGCTGATAAAAAGGATCAGGATACCAAGGCTGAACCGGGAAGCTACCTGCTTACGGAAGAAGAGGAGGCCATGATCCGTACGGTAAGCAGACATTTTACCAGGACGGCGGTACTTTTGAATGTGGGGAATATCATTGATATGAAATGGGTGGAGACCTGTAAGCCCTCCGCTGTTCTTTATGTATGGCAGGGCGGAATGGAGGGCGGCAGCGGCGTTGCCGACGTGCTGGCCGGTAGGGTAAACCCCTGTGGCCGTCTGAGCGATACTATCGCCCGTTCCATAGAAGATTACCCGTCCTCCTCCTGCTTTGGTGATCAGTACAGGAATTTTTATACGGAAGACATCTACGTGGGATACCGTTATTTTGAAACAACAGCCAAAGACAAAGTGCTTTACCCGTTCGGATTTGGATTGTCCTATACACATTTTTCCATGGAAACACTGGAATTTGAAGAGGACAGCGATTCCGTATCCTTAAAAATAGCAGTTGCGAATGAGGGAGAATTTCCTGGCCGCCAGGTAGTGCAGGTCTATGTTAACCCGCCCTAGGGAGTTCTGGGGAAGCCGCTGCGCAGCCTGGCCTCGTTTGCCAAGACCAGGGTGCTTATGCCGGGAGAAAAAGAAGAGCTTCCGTTTACGATATGGAAAAAGGAATTGGCTTCCTATGATGACAGCGGCGCGACGGGACATAAATCCTGTTATGTCTTAGAGGAAGGCACTTACCGTTTTTTTGCGGGAGAGGATGTGAGAAGCGCCGCTTTATGCGGCTCCTTTACGCAGCCGGAGCTGAAGGTGACACAGCAGCTTGAGGAAGCGCTGGCGCCTGTGACTCCGTTTTTCCGCTTGAAGCCGGAGGCTGTCTGCGATAAAAAGACGGCGGAAGAGGCTGATGATTCCCTGGAACTGGACGAATTCCTTTCCCAGCTGACCGATAAGGATCTTGCCTGTATCGTGCGCGGGGAAGGAATGTGTTCCCCCAAAGTGACGCCGGGAACGGCAGGCGCCTTCGGCGGCGTGACTGACAGGCTGAAGGACTTCGGCATCCCGGTGGGCTGCTGCGCCGACGGCCCTTCCGGCATACGTATGGACTGCGGCACCCATGCCTTCAGCCTGCCCAACGGGACCTGCCTGGCCTGTACTTTTAATGAATCACTGGTAGAAGCCCTCTTTGAAATGGAAGGGCTGGAGCTGAGAAGAAACCGGGTGGACCTTCTTCTGGGGCCGGGGATGAATATCCACAGGAATCCGCTGAACGGAAGGAATTTCGAATATTTTTCAGAGGATCCCTATCTGACCGGGAAAATGGCGGCAGCCCAGCTGAAGGGCATGGGAAAAGCGGGCACCAGCGGAACGATCAAGCATTTTGCCGGAAATAACCAGGAATTTTCAAGAAATCTGGCGGATTCGGTGATTTCAGAAAGAGCGCTGCGTGAAATTTATCTGAAGGGCTTTGAGATTGCGGTGAAGGAAGGCAGGGCGATCTCCATTATGAGCACCTACGGTCCGGTGAACGGCCTGTGGACCGCCGGAAGCTATGACCTGCTGACCACGATCCTGCGGAAGGAATGGGGCTTTGACGGCCTGGTGATGACGGACTGGTGGGCGAAGATGAACGATGAGGGACAGGATGGAGATACCCGCAACACGGCGGCCATGGTGCGCGGGCAGAACGATGTATACATGGTGGTATCAGACGCTGCGTCAAACAGCGCCCAGGACAATACCCTGGAAGGCCTGGCCGACGGCAGGATTACCAGAGGCGAGCTGCTGCGCAGCGCCCGGAATATCTGCAGCGTATTGATGCGTCTGCCTGTTATGGATCGGTTCCTCAACCGGATTTCAGAGGAAGAACTGAAGGAGCAGAGGGAGAGCGCGGGAGAGGATGCACAGTTCCTGGATTTGAAATATCAGGAGGTGGATCGGGATACGCCGCTGGATATTTCAGGGATTTCCACGGAGAAGGGGGCTTCCTCCGTGCTGGGAGTAAAGCTTCTCCATCAGGGAATTTACGCCATTCAGATCAAAGCCAGATGTGATGCGGGCGAGCTGGCCCAGGTGCCTATATCTATCTTTATGAACCATGGAGTGGTAATCACCTTTACCATCAACGGCACCCAGGGGGAATGGGTGGTACGCTCCTCAGATTTGGGAGAATTCCGTTTCCCGCACCAGTATCTGAAATTTTATTTCGGCCAGTCAGGCCTGGAGCTGGGCGAAGTGAGAATGATTTAAAGGAAGAACTGCAGTAACGGTTCAGCCTGCTTGGCTGTTATCGAAAAAGAGCTGACGCATGGAGGCGGCAGACGGGAGGCGCTGTTGTTTTACAAGGCTGCGGAACATAAGGTAATTATAAAGGATACTGCCATGGATTATGTGGAATTCGGCTATGGCAGCAGGCCGCTCATAATTTTGCCCGGACTGGGCGACGGGTTGAGAACCGTTCACGGTCAGGCCGTCAATCTGGCTTTTTACTACAGGAAAATTGCCCCCTATTACCGGGTGTATATTTTCAGCAGAAAAAATAAGCTGGAAGAGGGTTATACGACGAAGGATATGGCAGAGGATCTGTGGCTGGCGCTGGAACAGCTGCATCCATTGAATACGGAAAAAATTTGTGCAGGGTGGGAAAGCCGGAGGATTTCAGCCGGTTCCTCATCCAGGCGGAGTCCTGCCTCACCCATAATGCCTATGAAGAGCTTTCCGGGATAAACTGCCCCGTCCTTATCCTGGGAGGAGGCGACGATAAAATTGTGGGGACAGATGCCGCGCCGGAAATGGCAGAAAAAATCAAGCAGTGCAAAATGATAATTTATGAAGGACTGGGACATGGCGCTTATGAAGAAACTGAGGATTTCAACCGCCAGGTCATGGATTTCCTGAATGAGACAGCTTTGGAGGAAAACGTATGAGAAGAAAAGACAGAGAAATTACGGAACCGGCCAAAATACGGGAGATTATCGAAGCCAGCCATTGCTGCAGGCTGGGCTTTTTTGACGGAAAAGAGGTTTACATTGTCCCTCTGAGCTTCGGTTATGAAGAAGAGGAGGGCAGGAGAATTTTCTATTTCCACAGCGCAAGGGAAGGCAGGAAAATCGATTTGATTTCGGCAGCGCCTTCTGTGGGGTTTGAACTGGATACGAATTATGAGCTTGTGGAAGGGGATCTGGCATGTAATCATTCCGCGCGTTTTCAGAGTATAATCGGTACGGGCCGCGTCAGCTTTGTGGATGCAGCGGAGGAAAGAAAGGCGGCGCTGCAGAGCATCATGCGCCATAATACCGGCAGGAACGACTGGGAATTTTCGGATGCGATGGCAGAAGCGGTGTGCATTCTCAGACTGGACGTGACGGAGCTGTCCTGCAAGGAGCATCCGTAGAAGCTTTTGCCAGGCAGGCCGGAGCTTATAGTTTTGTTCACCCAGCAGGCGTGTATAGGTTTCTTCCGAGCAGACCATTATAAAATGCAAGAAACAGGACGATCATAAGGGCAAAGGAACCTGTAATAAGCAGAAGATTTTTCTTTGCGCCGGTTGCATGATGAATACCCAAAGAAGTTTCCACTTTGAAAAACCTTATTTTTGTGATGCGGCTAACCTTTTTCGATACATTTGCATTGCCGGATACTGCTGCTACTGGCGAAACCCGTGCTGCCTGCTTCGCAGGGGAATGGGCGGCAATGAATACAGTGACAACACCAACGGCAGCGCCGCTGAGAATACCGCTTATGCTTACTGCAAAAAGCGGCATATCCACCCATTCGCCTTTTACCAAAAATTTTAAAACCGCGCACAATATCCAGCAGGCTATGGTTCCCAAGGCACAACCGATTGGAATTGCTGTTTTACACCAGTTCAATGCCTCAAGCCGTACAAAACGTATGATTTGCTGTTTACTGGCACCAATACAACGCATCCTCATAGAGGCCGGAAATGGTATATTCAAAATCCCCCGCAGGTGTATTTAAGGTAATCCTGTCGCCAACCGTAATTCGTCCGTCCTCCGTCAGCTCCAGGCACCGCGTTGTCCGGTGAAAAAGGCTGACTTCAAGCCCCATACGGTAAAACTGTTGTAGAGGGCAAAATGGTGAGCTTATATTGATACAGTGGTTGACTTTATGTGATATTTATGTAAATATAAAATTATACTTTGGATTTGCATAATATAATATTTTTTTTACATGCTAATTAGGGGAGGAAAATCCGCTGAACGCAAAGAAACCGTATTTTGCTCCGCAAAACAAGTAGGAGGACTGCTATGTATATAGAAAGAACCATAGAGCCAACCATCAAAAAAATAAGTGAAACATTTCCCGTATTAATAGTAACAGGGCCAAGGCAGGTAGGAAAAACGACACTGTTAACCCGGCTGGCGGATCCAAATAGAAAAATCGTTTCCCTGGATAATCCGACTATACGTGCATTTGCCAGGAGCGATCCTGAAATGTTCCTGCAAAGGTATGCCCCTCCCGTATTAATAGATGAGGTACAGTATGCGCCTGAATTATTGGACTATATTAAGGGATATGTGGACAGGAAGAAAACATGCGGAGACTTTTGGCTGACCGGTTCACAGACCTTTCATATGATGAAAAAAGTGACGGAGTCTCTGGCCGGCAGGGCAGGGATTGTAAAAATGCAGGGACTTAGCAACAGTGAAATACGCGGGAAACATTTTGCACCGTTTCAGGTTGACATTTCGGAACTGATGAATCGTATGAGTGATACGGAGCCTATGAATATCACACAGATATTTTCCCGTATTTATAAAGGCGCTATGCCACGCTTATATGAAAATGAAAATGTTGATAAAGAACAATATTATGAATCTTATCTGGAGACATATATCAGCCGCGATATCAAAGACATGACTCAGGTTGCGGATGAATTGAGTTTCCTTAATTTTATGACAGTTGTCGCAGCGCGTACCGCAACAAATGTCAATTATGATGTTTTGGCGGGCGAGGTTGGAGTTTCAGCGCCCACAGTGAAGCAGTGGATGTCCATATTGGTTTCTTCCGGTCTGGTTGCATTAATCCCTGCATTTTCCAATAATGCGCTGAAGCGTGTCATCAAGGCCCCGAGAATGTATTTTCTGGATACCGGATTATGTTCCCATCTGACAAGATGGAGCAGTGCGGAGGTTATGGAGCGCGGTGCCATGGACGGGCAGTTTTTTGAAACCTGGGTGGTGTCTGAAATATACAAAAGTTATATAAATGCCGGAAAGAATCCGCCGCTCTATTTTTATAGGGACAGCAATAAGAAAGAAATTGATTTGATTATTTATCAGGATGGAATTGTCAATCCGGTGGAAATAAAGAAAGGCTCGGCACCTAAGGATGCTGTTAAGAATTTTTCTGTTCTGAATCCGATAGAAGAGGAGGCTGCTTCGGAGGATGTAATTTCAGGGACAGAGCATCTGAAAACAAAAGTTGGCACCGGCGCGGTAGTATGTATGCCGCCTGATTTAATTCCTGTTGACCGGAAAAACTGGTACGTACCGGCATGGATTATTTAGACGGAGCTGGAAGGTGGGGCACATTTTGTGCAGGCGGATTTTTACCTTTGAAATAGCCTAAAGAATTGACAAGTTGTTTGTATATGTGAATATTTATGAAGATTTAGAAATTGATTTTTCAGAAATCAGCTTAGATTCAAGAGTTGGGCATAAATAAACTGGCAAGAGCCATTGGAGTATATCAAGGCAAATGGAATGGTAATCGGTGTGAGTGCAGGGAGTCTTCTTTTCTCTAACAATTTAGATGGTAACTTGGGGTTGATAAATACGAGATTAGATGTACATTGTCTGGATGGAGAAAAGAAAGGCAAAATAGCATATCCTTTAAAGAATAATATAAGATTAACAAATACCTGTGCACTTGTTGTGCGGGAATTTCCAGATGAATTAGAGATAATTGGCGAATAGGAAGATGAATAATGTTTAAAGGTTTTAATGAGTCTACTATAGAGTATTATCAGGCAATCAGAAAAGATAATTGTAAAAATACTTATAGAGAAAATAAAATGTTATATCTTGACGGTGTGAAATATCCATTGGAAGAATTGTATTTTGAACTGTATAGTTATTTCAGTAAAGTAGACAGTGATTTGTTGAATAATAAGAGATAAAGCATTTCTTCGGCATATAACGATGCGCGGTTTTGCAATAATGCCCTAATTAAGGAATATTTTTACATACGATTTAAGCTGGACAAGGTAAATAAAAAGAATGCACCTGGCTTTTTTTTCGATGCATCTTTAACAGGGTATAAGTTTGGGTTGAATATCTATAATTCAGATGCAAGAGGTATGGAAAAAATACGGGAGTATATATTGGATAACAGGAATTTTGCAAAAGGAGTAATTGAAAAGTTTAATGAAGCTGGTTTGCTGGGAGTGCGGGGAGAAAAATATAAAAGAGCATGTTATCCTGAAGAAGATGTGGTTTTGCAGGAGTGGCTGGAGCGCAGGAGAATTTCTTTTGTGCATGAAGATGGATTAAGCGATGTGTTTTTTGGGAGAGCTATGCTTGAATGTATGTTAGTTGCATTTGATAGTGTGCAGGATGTGTATTTTATGCTAAAGGAAGCACTGTAATTTAATCATGGGAAAAGGCCTAAATTGGAGAATGTTTTCGGGTACGGAACCTGGAAGCGTTCTCCATTTTAGGTGTGACAGGCGGCATATATTTCTGTTAGGTGCAATTCAGGATTCCCAAATCCCTTTCTGAAAATTTCATTGCCATAGCTTCCGCCGGGGCAGTGTGAATGACCTATGGAAAAAGGAGGTACAGTGGAATACATTGAGAAAAGCATTACTGGAAAGTTTGTCAAAAAAAGCCGGGCTGACTTTTTTATCAGACATGCACTATAAAGCCTACTGGCCTGATATCTGTGATGCCCTGAAGAAAATGGAGGCAGAGGATTATACCCTGGAAGAGTGGGAAGAGGCGGCAGAGTATATTCTGGGAAAAGGGGCCGGGCCGTTCGATTCCGCGGAGTCTGTCTATCGCTATATTCTGCAATGCTTGAAGCTGTAGTGAAGCCATAAAAAAGAGTCTGAATCCAGGCTTTTTTTATGGAAAGATCTTAAGCAGAAATCATAAGAATACGAGGCAGCATAATAATTCTGACGTTGAAAACAGCTGTTGACAGCTATGTGGAAGAAAAAATGGTGGAAATGATACTTGGCGACACGGATATAGATTCAGTGTGGGACAATTATCTTGCCGAATTAAATGCCGTGGGAGTTAATCGTATGCTGGAAATTTATCAGGAAGTATTGGACGCAAGGCAATAAAATATATAAAAAATGTATCCGGAATGAAAGGTTGGATTTTGTTCCGGATACATTTGTGCTATACCGAAGGCAGATCAAATTGAAATTGACAGACAAATCGGCAGAATTTTAGATTATCTGGAAAGCAAGGGCTGTATGGAAAATACGCTGATGATATTCAGTGCGGATCATGGAGATCTTTGTAATGATTATTATATGAGACAGAAAGGGCCGTTTCCTTATAAGGCGCAGTTGGGCATCCCTATGCTTCTAATGGATCAGGGCCGGATACCGGAGAAGGTTCACAGTGATATGCTTGTCAGCAATCTTGATATTCCGGCAACCGTATTGCAGGAAGCCACCGGACAGTATACGTTCGCCTGTTCAAGATCCATGATTCAGATGATGAAGGATGTAACTTTTCAGAGAAAAGAACTGTTCAGTGAATTCTGCGATAGCGTAAAAATCATAAGTGACAGAGCCTTCCGGTTTTCATATTATCCGTTTTCAGGAGAAAAGGTATTGTTCCGGCTGGAGGATGAAACAACGAACCTGGCGCAGGACAGGGAATATGCACCTATCGTTCAGGAATATATGGGCAGAATAATAGATTATCTGATAGTGGCAAAGGGAATTTTAATTGAGGCCCAGTACTTAACGCCAAAAGTACAGAAAGGGATGCGGGAGCTTTTGCCGGATTTTGAGGAACAGATACCACTGGCGTTTCCAATACCGGAGGAAGCGCAAAGGGACAGATTAAGAAAAGAGTTTTTGAATGCGGAAATTTTGTAAAAACCGTAAAATAACGCGGGCATACGGAAAATATTGGGAGTGAAAGGTTACCCCTGTTGCAAAAAGTACAAGAAAAAAGTTTAAAGAAAGGATTGCGGCATGGGCGGCAGTCGTATATAATACGAAGTAATGCAGTGAAATACCCGGCCGCAGATGCGGCATGCATGGAAGCACGGGTAGTTTCCCCGCGGCGGCCTGACAGAAGTTTTGTATGTCAGGCATCCGGCGGGAATAAGAGAAAATGAAGAGGTGCCCCGGACGGCAGCAGCCGTGCTCCGGGGATAATAGGGAAAGGGGTGTAATTCCCCTGCGGTCCCGCCGCTGTAACGGACGAGCCGTATCTTACAGAAAACGTAATCCATAAATCCATGGGGATTTTGGTGTTACACAACTCCACTGGGAAACCGGGAAGGAAAGATACGGTAAGGACTCCGAAGCCAGAAGACCTGCCCTTCATGAAGAATGCATCGGTTACGAGCGATGGCCGGGTGCAAAAGGAAGTGCTTTTTTATCTGAGAAGGATGAAAGGCCTGCTTTTTAGTACCGGTTTTTGCGCGCGTGGAGGCGGCAGAAAACGGTACTTTTTTTATGGCTGTTTTGCGCGGCTGTACGTGCTTAACAGCAGCTTTTAAGAAACTTCCGGTCGCTCACGGGGATGGAGAAGGACATTGGAGAAAATAAGAAAAAGAGGAATTTTGGCAGTCAGCTTCGGCATAAGCTATGAAGACAGCTGCAGGCAGACCATAGGGGCGCTGGAAGAGGATTTTGCGGAGAATTTTCCCGGAATGCCGGTGAAAAGGGCGTTTACCAGTTCCGTTATCATGCGGATCTGGGAAGAGCGGGGAGTACATATCCCGGATGTGCAGGACGCGCTGCGGGAACTGGCGGCGGATGGGATTGAGGAGGTTCTTATCCAGCCCACCCATTTACTGGCGGGAGAAGAGTATGAAAAGCTGTGCGCCCAGGCGGAGGTCCTGCGCGGAAGCTTTCGCCGGATGGACATCGGCGCGCCGCTATTGCATACGGAGGAGGATCTGCACAGAGTTGCAGATTTTTATGCCAATCATTTTCCAAGAGAAGAGGGCGAAGCCCTGGTCCTGATGGGACATGGCTCCCAGCATGAAAATAATGTGGTTTATACCAGGCTGCAGGAGCTGTGGGCACAGATGGAGTGCGGGGACGTATTCCTGGGAACCGTGGAAGCGAAGCCCGATCTGGAGGACGTGACAAGTCAGCTGGAAAAGAGCGGTTTTAAAAGGGCGGTGCTGACACCCCTGATGCTTGTGGCAGGAGACCATGCCCATACGGATATGGCGGGCGCGCAGGAAGGCAGCTGGAAAAGCGTCCTGAAGGGAAAAGGCTTTGAGGTACGCTGCATAGTAAAAGGGATGGGGGAATACCCGGAGATCAGGAGCCTTTATGTAAGACATCTGAAGCAGCTGGAGGAAGCCTGCCGGGGCGTCCTTTACGGAGTGAGCGTAGGGCCGGGGGATCCGGAGCTGCTTACGCTGAAGGCCGTCCGGCTCATACAGGAATGCCCGGTGCTGGCGGTTCCCCGCACCAAAGGGGAAAATACCCTGGCGCTCTCCATTGCAAGGCAGGCGGCGGATTTAACGGGAAAACAGATCGTTTATACGGATTTTCCCATGTCCCGTGACAGACAGGTGCTGGAAGATAACTATGAGAAAATTGCCGGACAGCTTGCCGCGTACCTGAAGGACGGGCTGAATGTGGCAATGCTGAATATCGGGGATATTTCCATCTATTCCACTTTTTCCTATGTGGCCCGGAAAGCGGCGCAGGCGGGCTTCCCGGTGAGAGTATGCGCAGGGGTTCCCTCCTTCTGCGACATTGCGGCGAAAACCGGAAAACCTCTGGTTTCCGGCACCCAGCCGTTAATGGTAATCCCGGCAGGATGCGGGGATTTGGAAAGCTATCTCCCCCTTCAGGGCACCAAGGTGCTGATGAAAAGCGGCGGTAAGCTGGGAAAGATCCGGCAGTATCTGCATGAGAACGGGCTGGTAAATGACGCCCTGATTGCCAGCGACTGCGGACTGCCGGGAGAGCGCTTCGTACAGGCCTCTGCCGCAGCGGCGGAGGAAAAGAGCAGCTATTTTACCACGATTATTATCCGTCCGCAGCCAAACTGAGCACGGAGAAGGGAAAGGCATTGCTGGAACAATATGTATATAAAAACAGGAAGAAGCTAAGATGCGGCTATACCACCGGATCCTGCGCGGCAGCGGCCGCAAAGGCGGCGGCGCAAATGCTGCTTGGCGGGCAAAGGACGGAAACCGTGGAGCTTGTGACGCCGTCCGGCCAGAAGCTTCTTCTGGATGTGGAAGAAATTTTACAGGAAAAGGAACGGGTATCCTGCGCCATACGAAAGGACAGCGGAGACGATCCGGATATTACCAACGGGATCCTTATTTTTGCTTCCGTGGAAAAAGCAGAGGATGGTTTCCGGCTGGAAGGCGGCACAGGCGTAGGCAGAGTCACGCTCCCCGGGCTGGATCAGCCGGTGGGGGAGGCCGCCATCAATACAGTGCCGCGGCGGATGATAACCCGGGCGGTGGAGGATATCTGCGCGCAGTACGGCTATACCGGCGGCATCCGTGTCCTGATTTCCATACCGGAGGGCGTGAGACTTGCCGGCAGAACCTTCAACCCCAGGCTGGGAATTGAGGGCGGGCTTTCCATCCTGGGAACCACGGGGATTGTGGAGCCTATGAGCGAGGCGGCGCTGCTTGACACCATTGAAGTGGAAATGAAGCAGAGGGCGGCGCAGGGATGGAAAAAAATCATTCTCACCCCGGGAAACTACGGAATGGATTTTCTGAAGGAAGCGCTGCATCTGGATCAGGAAAAAAGCGTGAAATGCAGCAATTATATCGGGGAAGCTCTGGATAAGGCCGTGGAAACCGGTTTTGAAAGCGTTCTCCTGGTAGGGCATATCGGCAAGCTGGTGAAACTGGGAGCCGGCGTAATGAACACCCATTCCCGCTGGGCGGATGCCCGTCTGGAAACCCTTGCTTCCTGTGCGATTCTGGCCGGGGGCGAGGCAGGGACGGCAGCGGCGCTGCTGCGCTCCAATACGACGGAGGAGGCGTTGGAAATCCTCCGGGGAAAAGGCCCTTTTGAAGAAACCATGGCGATCCTGCTGGAAAAAATAGCGGGCCATCTGGAACACCGCACCGGCGGAAGCATACAGACAGAAGCGGTGGTTTTTTCCAATAAATTCGGTATCCTGGGGAAAACGCCCGGAGCGGACAGCCTGCTTTCCCGGCTGCAGCAGGAAAACGGACGGGAACCGCAGTAAACGGAACCAGGAACAAAATGATGCGAAAACCAATGGAGAGGTAGAAGGATATGGTATATTTTGTGGGAGCAGGTCCGGGAGCGCCGGATTTAATTACAGTCCGGGGGCAGGAACTGCTGAAACGGGCGGATATTATTATTTATGCAGGCTCCCTGGTGAATGCGCAGCTGCTGAAGGCGGCGCCTGCGTGCTGTCTGATTTACAACAGCGCCGTCATGACGCTGGAGGAAGTGGTGGAGGTCATGGTGCAGGGCGAACGGGAAGGAAAAACCATCGTCCGCCTGCACACCGGGGATCCCAGCCTGTATGGAGCCATCCGGGAACAGATGGATCGGCTGGAAGAAGCCGGCATAGCCTTTGAGGTCTGTCCTGGCGTCAGTAGCTTTTGCGGCGCTGCGGCCTCCCTGCAGGCGGAGTATACGCTTCCCGGCGTCTCTCAGACGGTGATCATCACCCGGATGGAGGGACGTACCCCGGTGCCGGAGAGGGAACGGCTGAGAAGCCTGGCAGCCCATGGAAGCACTCTTGTCCTTTTCCTGAGCACCGGCCTTTTAAAGCAGGTAAGGGAAGAGCTTCTGGCGGGCGGCCTTTCCCCGGATACCCCCTGCGCGGTCTGCTACAAGGTGACCTGGGAGGATGAAAAAATCCTGCGCGGTACATTGAAGCAGCTGCCGGAGCTTGCCGAAGCAGCCGGCGTCCGGAAAACGGCGCTGATTGTTGTGGGAGAGGTCCTGGGTTCGGATTATGAGCTTTCCCGCCTGTATGCAGCTGATTTTTCCACGGAATTCAGGCAGGCGCGCAAGGGAGAGGACGGGAATACATAATGAAAGCGGCGATTATTTCCTTTACGGCAAGGGGAGCCCTGAAAAACAGGGAACTGGCTGGCCTGCTGCGCAAAAAACTCTCCTGTACAGGCTATTCTTTTTATAAATACGTGCTGGAGGGACAGACGGCATTCCGGGAGGTGAGCAGCCTGACGGAAGCCCTGTTTTCTTCCTGTGGGCTTCTTATCTTTATCGGTGCCGCAGGAATCGCCGTGCGTGCCATAGCGCCTTTTCTGAAAGAAAAGGATCGGGATCCGGCGGTGCTGGTGATGGATGAACATGCGGTGCATGTGGTTTCCCTGCTGTCCGGGCATCTGGGAGGCGGTAACGACTGGTGCCGACAGGTTGCCCTGCTCACAGGCGCAGAGCCGGTGATTACCACCGCGACGGATTTAAACGGCGTATTTGCGGTGGATCTTTTTGCTAGGGATAACGGGCTTTTTATTGAAAAACGGGAGCGGATAAAGGAAGTCTCCGGCAGGCTTCTGCATGGGGAAAAGGTGGGGTTTTACAGTGAACTGCCCTGGGAGGGCGAGCTGCCGGAACTGATTGTGCCGTGTGAAAAGGGCGTGGATGGCCTGCTGCGGCCCCGTTTCGCAGAAGAAGGGGAAAAAGGAGACAGCGGCCTGCCGGAATGCGGCATTGTTATTGGAGCGCAGCCCCAGGCCGTCCGCTTCCCGGTTACCTGCCGGCTGATCCCGAAAGATCTGACAGTGGGTATCGGCTGCAGAAAGGGAAGGAGCGGGGCGGAACTTTCAGAATTTCTGCAGACGGTATTTCAGAAATTCGATCTGGATAAAAGGCGGATTGCCCGTTTCGCCTCCATCAGCCTGAAGGAAAAGGAGGCTGGTATCCTGGAGCTGGCATTTGTGGAAAGGGCGCCCTTCCTTACGTTTACCGCACAGGAGCTGGAGGCGGTTCCTGGGAAGTTTGAAGCGTCCGGGTTCGTCAGGAAAACGGTGGGTGTGGATAATGTCTGTGAACGGGCGGCGGTTCTGGGAAGCGGCGGCGGAAGGCTCCTTGTGCCCAGGCAGGCGGCCGGGGGCATTACCATAGCGGCGGCGCAGCGTATGCCGGTTATCCGTTTTTACAGAAATGATAAAGGTAACTGAAAAGGAGAGGAAACGATGTTATATATAGTAGGCTTTGGCCCGGGGGGCTATGAAACCATGACTGTGGAAGCTGTCCGGGCGCTGGAGGACAGCGATCTGATTGTGGGCTATACCACCTATGTGGATCTGATCCGTCCCTGGTTTCCAGAAAAGGAATTTCTGGCAACGGCCATGAAGCAGGAAAAAGAGCGGTGTCTTCTTGCCATCCAAAAGGAAGAGGACGGCAGAAAGGTGGCGCTGGTATGCAGCGGTGACAGCGGAATTTACGGCATGGCAAGCCTGGTATATGAACTGACGGCCCGGGACAAAACGCTGCTGAAGCGGATACGGGTGATTCCGGGAGTAACGGCGGCAGCCAGCGGGGGCGCGCTGCTGGGTGCGCCGCTGTCTCATGATTTTCTTACGGTCAGCCTCAGCGATCTGCTCACCCCTATAGAAGTGATAAAAAAGAGGATCCGCTGCGCCGCACAAAGTGACACCGTAATCTGTATTTATAATCCATCCAGCAGAAAAAGAGGCGATTATCTGCGCATGGCCTGTGAAATAGCGCTGGAATATCTTTCCCCGGACACCGTGTGCGGCTGTGTGAAGAACATAGGCCGGGAAGGGGAGGGAGCTGCGGTGCTCACCCTGGAAGAGCTGAGGGATACCCAGGTGGATATGTTTACCACAGTTTTTATCGGAAACAGCCATACCAGGAATATTCACGGCAAAATGGTAACGCCCAGAGGATACCGCCTGGAAGAAGAAGCGGCGGCCGCGCAGGAGAGAACATGATACAGAAGGTGATGCTGTTTGCAGGAACCACGGAAGGAAGGCTGCTGTGCGAATTCCTGTCAGAAAAAAATATTACGGCCTGCGTCTGCGTGACCACGTCCTATGGAGAGCAGCTGCTTCCTTCCGGGGAAAATATGGAAATCTGCACCGGCGCTCTGGATCGGGCGCAGATGGAAGAAAAATTAAGTTCCTTCCGTCCCCAGCTGGTGATAGATGCCACCCATCCGTACGCCAGGCTGGCCACGGAAAATATACGCGCCGCCTGCGGGTTTTTAAACCTTCCTTATATCCGTGTTGTGCGGGAATCCTGCGGGAAAGAAAAAAACGGGGCGGAAACGGCTACGGCGGCAGAAAAGACCGCAGGGCCTGAAAAAACCGCGGAGCCTGAAAAAACCACAGGGCTGACAACAACCGCAGGGCTAACCGATATAACGCAGAAAATCGGCGGCCAGGAAGAAAGCCGCATGCTGACGGAAGCGGACAGCATGGAAGAGGCCGCAAAGCTGCTGGAAAAAATGGAAGGCAGCATACTTGTTACCACAGGAAGCAAGGAGCTGGAAGCGCTGCGGGGGCTGCCCGGGTTTGCCAAGCGTATTTTTGCAAGAATCCTGCCGCAGCCTGAAATGGTGCAAAAATGCATGGAAATGGGACTTTCCGGGAGACATATTATCTGTATGCAGGGTCCTTTTTCCGAAGAGATGAATTATGCCATGCTGCGTGAAACGAATGCCCGGATCTTGCTGACCAAGGAATCCGGGGCCGCGGGAGGCTTCCCGGAAAAACTGCGCGGTGCGAGAAGAGCAGGCGCGGCCGTAGTTGTGGTAAAGCGGCCAGTGGAGGAAGAGGGCTGTTCAGTGGAGGAAGTGAAGGCGCTGCTCCAAAACGGCGGTGGGAACACCGTTCCCTGCCTCCGGCAGAACATCAGCATCCTGGGAATCGGCATGGGCTCTGCAGACAGCATGACTGAGGGCGTAAAAAAGCTGCTTTCCCGGGCCGGCCTGGTGGCGGGCGCCGGAAGAATGCTGGACGCCTGCGGGCTTACGGAGGGAACGGAGAACCGCAGGCGGGTTCTTTGTGCCTGGGAGCCGGACATCATCTGCCGGGCAATCGAGGAGAGCGGGGAAGCACAGACGGCTGTGCTGATGTCGGGCGACAGCGGTTTTTACAGCGGGACGAAGAAGCTTCTGCAGGCATTGGAGGCTTACCGGGAACAGATGAAAGGCCGGCGGGAGGTCACAATCCATGTGGAGCCCGGAATTTCCTCCCTGTCCTATTTCGCATCCAGACTGCAGATTTCCTGGGAGGATGCAAAGATTTTAAGCTGCCATGGGAAAGAAGAGAATCTTCTGGCCGCTGTAGCAGGCCACCGGAAAACCTTTGTCCTGACGGAAGGGCAGACCGGGGAAATCTGCGCAGAGCTGACGGCAGGCGGCCTGGGGGATACCCTGGTGTATGAGGGAACCAATCTTTCAGGCCCGGGGGAAACCATCCGTAAATATCCGGCCAGGGAGTACCGCCGCGAAGGGAAGGACGGGCTTACCGTACTCTTTTTAATCAATGACAGGTACGGCCGGTTTCCTGTCACGGGAATCCCTGAGGAAAGCTTTCTGCGCGGCAGGGTGCCTATGACCAAAAGCGAGGTGCGTTCCGTCATATTGAGCAAGCTTTCGGTAAAAGAAGAGGATATCGTCTATGATTGTGGGGCAGGGACCGGCTCTGTTTCCGTGGAACTGGCGCTGGCCGCCGGAAAAGGACGGGTATACGCCGTAGAATGCGATCCGGAGGGCATTGAACTGATACGCCGTAACGGGGAGAAATTTGGCTGCCGCAATCTGACTGCAGTGGAAGGGATGGCGCCCCAGGTTCTGGAAGGGCTGCCCGCGCCGGACGCTGTTTTCATCGGCGGCACCAAAGGAAGGCTTTCCGGTATCCTGGAAGCGCTGCGGCAAAAGAAGAAGCCCATGCGGATTTGCCTGAGCGCCGTGACGCTGGAAACCGTATCGGAGGCGCTTGGCTGCGTGGAAAGCTTCCGTTTACAGAACGCAGGCGCCTGCCAGATTGCCGTGACAGGGCTGCAGCCGATAGGCGGACTGCATATGCTGAAGGCGCAGAATCCTATTTTTCTCATATGGGGGGATCTGACGGAATGAAAAACAGAGAAGAAAATCAGCCCGTGCGTACGCAGACAGACGGAGCCTGTTCCCGTAAACGGCAAATGGAGGGAGCTTCCGGCTGTCCCCGCATCCTGATAGCCGGAACCGGAAGCGGCTGCGGAAAAACGACGCTGACCTGCGGTATCCTGTACGGGCTTTTACAGAGGGGACTGCATCCATGTGCCTGTAAATGCGGCCCCGATTATATTGACCCCATGTTTCACAGCCGGGTGCTGGGAGTGGAAACCGGAAATCTGGACAGTTTTTTTACGGACAGGGAAACCATGGGGAGGCTGCTTGCCCGGGAAAAAGGGGATCTGTGTGTGATTGAGGGCGTCATGGGGTATTATGACGGCTGTGGTTTTACGGAAAAAGGAAGCGCGAGCGAAATCGCGGCGCTGACACAAACACCGGTGATTCTCACGGTTAACGCCAGAGGGATGAGTCGCTCCGTGCTGGCGGTGCTGCGCGGATTCCTGGCAGCCCAGACAGAGCAGAACATCCGTGGTGTGATTTTTAACCAGCTTCCGGCAAAGCTGTACCCGGATATCCGCAGGGAGGCCGAGGCCATGGGCGTACGCGCGCTGGGCTATCTGCCCCGCATTCCGGGGGCGGCTTTTGAAAGCAGAAAGCTGGGACTGGTAGCTCCGGATGAAATCCAGGGCTTCCGGAAAAAACTGGGGCTTTTATACGAAACCATGCGGGAAACCATTGACTGGGACGGCATTCTTGCGCTGGCGAAGGAGGCGCCGGTTTTCGACTGCATTCCGGAGGAAAAGGACGGCCCTGACGGCCGGGGCGTTAAAATAGCGGTGGCAAAGGATGAAGCCTTTTGCTTCCTCTATCGGGATAACCTGGAATTTTTAAAGGCCCTTGGCTGTGAAATCCTTTTTTTCAGCCCGCTGCGGGAGAAAGAAATTCCGGAAGGGGCGGACGCGCTGATTTTAAACGGCGGCTATCCGGAGCTGCATGCGGCGGCCTTGGAGGCAAATACGGCCATGCGGCAGGCGGTATACAGGGCGGTAAAGGACGGCATGCCCGTGATTGCGGAATGCGGCGGTTTCATGTATCTGCATGAACGGCTGCAGGGGGAAGACGGTAAAGAATACGGGATGGCAGGCGTACTGCACGGAGAATGCCATAAAACCTCCGGGCTTGCGAGATTTGGCTATATTACCATGGAAGCGGAAAAGGACAACCTGCTCTGCCTTGCCGGAAGGACGCTGAAGGCCCACGAATTCCATTACTACGACAGCACACTTTTGCCGGATGCTTTTACGGCCAAAAAAGCCGGCGGATCGGCCTGCTGGAAGGCGGGCGTGGCGGATAAACGGATGTATGCGGGCTTTCCGCACCTTTACTTTTACGGGAACAAAGAGGCGGCATACGCATTTGTGAGGACGGCGAAGGAATATGGCCATAGAGCAGGTATTTAAGCCATTGCAGACTAGGGGGAGAACAGGGAGGCAACCAGATAAAAAGATGGAGACAGAAACAGAAAAGTATCTGAACAGCTGTAAAGAACGAATACGGGGGATTGATGAACGGGCATGGAAAGCCGCCAGGCGGCATTGGAATGGGATTGCCAAGCCGCTTTACGGGCTGGGGCTTCTGGAGGATGCGCTGGTGCGCATTGCCGGGATCCAGGGGACGGAAAATCTATCCCTGGAAAAGAAGGCGGTGGCTGTCATGTGTGCGGATAACGGCATCATTGAAGAGGGCGTGTCCCAGAGCGGCCATGAGGTGACGACGGTAGTGACCGGAAATATCGCCAGGGGGCTTGCCAGCGTCAACCGGATGGCCGCCTGCGCCGGGGCGGATGTTTACCCTGTGGATGTGGGAATGAAGGAAACAATAGAAGCGGGAAACCTTCTGCACAGGAAGACAAGAAACGGCACCCGCAATTTTTCCAGGGAGCCTGCCATGGAGGAAGCCGAAATGCTGGCGGCGATCCGCGCGGGTGTGGAAACTGCAAAGATGCTCGGCCGGAAGGGATACCATATTGTGGCGCTTGGGGAAATGGGGATCGGAAATACCACCACAAGCAGCGCGGTGGCTTCCGTGCTTCTGGAACGCCCGGCGGAGCAGGTCACCGGCCCGGGGGCCGGCCTGAACCAGGAAGGCGTACGGCATAAGGCACAGGTCATAGCCTCCGCCGTCGCCGCTTATGGGCTGCGAAAGGATGAGACGCTCCGCACCCTGCAGACTGTAGGAGGCTTTGACCTGTGCGCGCTGGCCGGCGTCTGTATCGGGGGCGCTGTCTATGGGCTTGCGGTGGTGCTGGACGGGCTGATTACCTCGGTAGCCGCCCTGGCAGCGTGCAGGCTGATTCCGGAGGTACGGGATTACCTGCTGGCGTCCCATCTGGGAAAGGAGCCTGCCATGGCCGCGATTCTGGAAGAGCTGGGGCTAAAGCCCATAATTCATGCCAATCTGGCGCTGGGAGAAGGAACGGGAGCCGTATCCTTTTTCCCTCTTCTTGATATGGCATATCAGGTATACCGGGAAAATGCGACCTTTGAGGATTTGGACATGGACGCCTATCAGGATTACGGCGCGGGAAAGGGGCCGGAATGCTGATCCTGGTAACGGGAGGAAGCGGAAGCGGCAAATCTGCCTTCGCAGAACAGAAAGCCGTTTCCCTTGCTGCCGGGGGAGAGCTTGTATATCTTGCCACCATGCAGGTATATGGCGAGGAAGGGAAAAAGAAGGTGGAGCGCCACAGACAGCTGCGGCGCGGCAAAGGCTTTGAAACCATAGAACGGCCTGTCCGGGTGGACAGGGCGGAGCCGGGAGAGGATGCCACGGTGCTCCTGGAATGCATGAGCAACCTGATGGCAAATGAAATGTTTTCCCCGGATCCTCCGGAAGAAAAGGAAGGCGGCGGGGAAGAGGCCTGGCGCCGTATTCTGCGCCAGATCGAAGCATTGTACTCCAAATGCCGCCATCTGGTGATTGTGACGGGGGAAGTATTTTCCGACGGCGCTGCCTACGAAGAAGGCACCCTGGATTATATCCGCCAGCTGGGAGAGGTGAACTGCCGCCTTGGCAGGAAGGCGGAGGAGGTCTGGGAAGTGGTGTACGGAATTCCTCTGTTGCTGAAAAAAGGCGGAGAACAGGAAAAAATCAGGCAGATTTGCAGACAAAACTGTGAAATGCAGGAGGATCAGGCATGAAGAAAATAAAATCCATCGGCAGCTCCTTTGCCATTGCGTTTTCCATGTATTCCAAAATCCCCATGCCCCAGGCGGAATGGTCGGAGGAAAACCGGAAATATGTCATCTGTTTTTTCCCGTTGGTGGGAGCTGCGGCAGGTGCGTTATGCTATGCCTGGTACAGGCTGTGCGGGGGTATCAATGCAGGGGCTTTCTTCTATACGGCCGGCATGGCGGCCATTCCGCTGTTTCTTACGGGCGGCATCCATGTGGACGGCTTTATGGATACCATGGATGCCCTGCATTCCTACAGGGATCGGGAGGAAAAGCTGCGGATACTGAAGGATTCCCATATCGGCGCTTTTGCAGTCATTTGCCTGCTGGGGTATTACTTTACTTATCTGGGAGGCATATCCGAGCTGAAAAGTGACAGGGCGGTCCTGTGCTTCTGCATTGGCTTTCTGCTGTCCAGAACGCTGAGCGGCCTGAGCCTGGTTTATTTTCCCGCGGCGAAAAAGGAAGGGCTTCTTTATGCGTTCTCCTCCACCGCTCATAAAAGGTGTGTCCGCCTGGTCCTGCTTTTCCTGCTGGCTGTTTGTCTGTTGGCCCTGCTTTTTGTATCCCCGGTGGGAGGAGCGCTTGCCGCGGCTGGGAATCTGGCGGTATTCCTGTGGTACAGGCATATGTCTCAGAAGGAATTCGGCGGTATCACCGGGGATCTGGCAGGCTGTTTTCTGCTGTGCGCCGAATGGATGAGCGCCGTGATACCTGCCGTATTATGCCTGCTGCAGGTTTTGTAGGGGAATTGTAACTTGTAATGTCAGGTCACAGCTTTGTTTCTGACCGTAAGAATGTGGATTCGGGCTGCCGGCAAAGTGAGGCCCGGAAGCGCGGATGGGGATCCAGGGAGTTAAAATGGAAGTTTACATCGGAGGAAGGGCACAGGGAAAGCTTGCCTTTGTGAGGGAAAAATATCCGCAAAAGACAAAAATCGCAGATGGTAAATATGCTGCGCAGGAGGAGTGCCTGCGGGCAGAAATTATCGATCATTTTCATCTGTATCTGGGACGTTTCGGGGCAGATGCAGCCGCCGCCCTGCGTTCGGCGGAACGCGTCTGCCGGGAAAATCCGGAAGTGATAATTATCTGCGATGAGATCGGCTGCGGCATTGTGCCGCTGGAAAAAAGCGACAGGGATTACAGGGAAAACGTGGGCCGGATCATGTGCAGGGTAGTGGAACGGGCAGAGCATGTGGAGCGTCTTATCTGCGGCATACCACAGCGCCTGAAGTAAAGCTGCAGCGTTTCGGCAGCCCGCGCATTGGCCGGGCTGACCGTATGAAAGTGATTCAGGAGTGCCAAAATCCCATCTCTTAAGGCGATTTGGGATGGATTTGGCAGTAACTGTGAAGCTGCCAAACAGAGGAGGAAACACATGATCAGGAAGCTCATACTCATCCGCCACGGCATGACGGCGGGAAACAGGGAAAAAAGATATATCGGCATGACGGACGAGAAGCTGTGTCCCATAGGGCGGGAAGCATTAAACCAGGAGAAAAAACGGGGCCTGTATCCCGCTGCGGATCTCCTTTTTTCAAGCCCGCTCGTTCGCTGCCTGGAGACTGCCGCCATTTTGTATCCCGGGCAGGAACCGTTGATAATCGAAGCCTTCCGCGAATGCAGCTTCGGCCAGTTCGAAGGGAAAAATTATAAAGAACTGTCAGACAATCCGCTGTATCAGGCCTGGATTGACAGCGGCGGCGCCCTTCCTTTTCCCGGAGGAGAGAGCATGGAAAGCTTCCGGGAGCGGTGCGCACGGGGGCTGGGACAGCTGCTTGCCCGCTTTGAAGAGGAGGAAAAACCGCAGACTACGGCCTGCATTGTCCACGGAGGGACGATAATGGCCCTGCTTTCCCGCTTCGGAACGGAGGGCAAGGACTATTATGACTACCAGTGCGGCAATGGCCAGGGCTATTGCTGCCTGGTGGAAAAGAACGGTAAAGGAGAGATCAGGCTTTCATGGATACAGCCATTGCAATATTCGCAGGATTTATTTTAGATTTGCTCTTCGGGGATCCTTATTGGATGCCCCATCCCATCCGTGCCATGGGGGCGGGGATAGGCCTGCTGGAAAAAAAGCTGCGCCGCCCCGGGCAGTCGCCGCAGGCGCAGTTTTGTTCCGGCCTGCTCCTTGTGTGTATTATGGTGCTGCTGTCCGCCCTGGTTCCGGCGGCTCTGCTTTTCCCTGCCTGCCGGATACATCCCGCGGCAGGAATTGTGCTGGAGTCCTTCATGTGCTACCAGATTCTTGCCACCAAATGCCTGAAGACGGAGAGCATGAAGGTCTGCAAAGCGCTGCGGGAGGGGGATGTGGAAAAAGCGCGGACGGCCGTTTCCATGATTGTGGGACGGGATACCGCGGTATTATCTGAGGAAGGGATCATTAAGGCGGCGGTGGAAACCGTGGCGGAGAATACCTCCGACGGCAGCATTGCCCCATTATGCTTTCTCCTGCTTGGCGGCCCGGCTGCCGGTTTTGCATACAAGGCAGTGAATACCATGGATTCCATGCTGGGCTATAAGAATGAAAAATATCTGTATTTCGGCAGGGCGGCGGCCCGCCTGGACGACGTGGCTAACTTTATCCCCTCCCGCCTGGCGGCCTGGGCCATGATTGCAGCCTCCCGCCTGTGCGGCCTGGATGCCGCGGGGGCATACCGGATCTGGAAACGGGATCGGTTCTGCCATGCCAGCCCCAATTCGGCGCAGACGGAGTCGGTATGCGCAGGCGCGCTGGGCGTGGCGCTGGCAGGAGATGCGGTTTATTTTGGGAAAACCGTTAAAAAACCCTTTATCGGGGACGCCCGCCGCCGCGTGGAGGCGGAGGATATCGTCAGAGCCAACCGGCTTTTGTACGTATCCGCAGGGATAATCTGGCTGGCAGGGCTGCTGCTTCGGTGGACACTCTGCGGAGGCTGGGGATTATAAAATTCTGCCCTCCGGATTATGACCGGGACCTATCGATGAAAGGGCAAAGGAAGAAAGAAAAAACAGGCGGGAACAGTATGGATTTTTTTGAACACGGCGGCCGGAATGGCGGCACAAACATAAGCTATGATTTTTCTGCGAATATCAATCCCCTGGGAATGCCGGATGCCGCAGCGCGGGTACTGCAGAGGGAATGGAAACGGGCGGAAAGCTATCCGGAGGAAACCAGCCGCACCCTTTGTGAGGCCATTGCCCGGCAGTGGCAGGCCAAGGAGGCGCAGCTTGTATGCACTAACGGCGCTTCGGAGCTGATTTATGCCGCTGTCCGTGCGCTTAAGCCTGCGGCCGGGCTGATTCTTGCCCCTGCCTTTTCCGAATACGAAAGAGCGCTCCTTGCGGCGGATTGTCCTGTGAGGTGTTTCCCTTTACGGCGGGAAAACGGCTTTCAGGCAGAAGAGGGCCTGCTTACGTTCCTGGAACAGCAGCCCTCCGGAAGCCTGCTGTTTCTGTGCAATCCCAATAATCCGGTGGGAAACTGCATGGATCCCAAGCTGTCGGAACGGGTGCTTCGGCTGACGACCCGGAAAAAAATCTGGCTGGCAGCGGATGAAACCTTCCTGCCCTTTTGCAGGGATTATGAGAACATCAGTATGAAGCGTTTTTACAGGGATTATGGAAATCTCCTGATAATTAACGCCTTTACCAAGCTGTATGCCATGCCGGGCCTGCGTCTGGGCTACGGAATCTGCGCCGACAGGGAGGTTATCCGGCAAATCAGGCGTCAGCTCCCGGCCTGGAACGTATCTGTCCCTGCCCAGTTGGCCGGCCTGGCGGCGCTGCGTGAAGAGGACTATCGGGAGAGAACCATCGGATATCTGGACAAAGCGCGCGCCTGTCTGATAGAAGGCCTGAAAAAAAGAGATAAGCTGATATACCGCATCTATCCGCCCTGTGCGAATTTTATTTTTTTTGAGGGTGTGCCGGGACTGGACAGGCTGCTTGCAGGAAAGGGCTTCGCCATCCGCAGCTGTGAGAATTACCGTCGGCTGGGACCTGGCGATTACCGGATAGCGGTACGTACAGGGGAAGAAAATGAAGCGCTGCTTCAGGCGTTGGACGAGCTTGAAAAAGAGCTGTAATAAAGAAAGGCAGGAAAAGGTATGGCAAAAAATCTGATGATTCAGGGGACGATGTCCAATGCGGGAAAAAGCATCCTGACCGCAGGAATTCTGCGCGTTCTGTATCAGGACGGCTACCGCGTCGCCCCCTTTAAGTCACAAAACATGGCTCTGAATTCCTACATTACCAGGGACGGACTGGAAATGGGCCGCGCCCAGGTAATGCAGGCGGAGGCCGCCGGCATTGAACCGGATATCCGGATGAATCCCATATTGCTCAAACCCAACAGTGATATGGGTTCCCAGGTGATTGTAAACGGCGAGGTCCTGGGAAACCGGGAGGCAAAGGAGTATTTCCGCATGAAAAAAAGCCTGATTCCCTCTATTATGAAGGCCTACGGAGAACTGGACAAAAGCTTTGACGTGATTGTCATAGAAGGCGCGGGAAGCCCTGCGGAAATCAACCTGAAGGATAATGATATTGTCAATATGGGACTGGCACGCATGGTGGACGCGCCCGTGCTGTTGGTGGGGGATATCGACCGCGGCGGCGTATTTGCCCAGCTGCTGGGTACCATCTGGCTTCTGGAGGAAGAGGAGCGGGCCAGGGTCAAAGGACTTGTGATCAATAAATTCCGGGGAGATAAAACCATCCTGGATCCCGGACTGAAGCAGCTGTATGACAAATGCCGTATTCCCATAACCGGGGTGATTCCCTACACGAAGCTGGATATCGACGACGAAGACAGCCTTTCGGAACGGCTTGACAGACGACAGACCGGCACAGGGATCGATGCGGCGGTCATCCGTTTCCCGCATATCTCCAATTTTACGGATTTCGGCATGCTGGAGGGCTGCGAGGGCGTTTCCGTCCGGTATGTAAATACGGCGGAGGAGCTGGGGAAACCGGATATTTTGTTCCTGCCCGGCAGCAAAAATACCATGTCGGATCTGCTGTGGATAAGACAGAACGGCCTGGAAGCGGGCATACAGAAAGCCGCCCTGGAGGGCTGCCGCATTTTCGGAATCTGCGGCGGCTATCAGATGCTGGGACAGCGTCTGCTGGATCCGGACGGCTGTGAGCACGGCGGTGAACTGGCCGGACTGGGACTGCTTCCCGTCACCACAACATTTGGCAAAAGGAAGCATCGCACCAGAGTGGAGGGCCGCGTAGAACCAATAGAGGGCATCTATCAGGGAATGAGCGGCGTATCGGCAGAGGGCTATGAAATCCATATGGGAGAAACCTGCCTTCTGGAAACCTGCGGACGTTTTGCCAGCGTGACGGACTGCGTTACCGGAAAACAGTATCCGGACGGCTGTGTCAAAGGGAACGTATGCGGCACGTATATTCATGGAATACTGGACGCCCCCGGTTTGCTGAACGGCCTTCTGAATCCTGTTTTTCTGGAAAAAGGCATGACTCCGGGCGCCTACAGGGATCTGGCAGGTTACAGGCAGGAACAGTATGATATCCTGGCGGATGTCATCCGGGCCCACATGGATATGGATGCGGTCCGGCGGATAATCGGACTGAAATAAGGAGTGAAAATAAAATGAATCTGAAGCAGATTGCCCCCGGAGAGATTGAAAAAAGAAGCTTTGAAATTATTGAAGAGGAACTGGGAAGAGAGCTGGATCCGGTTTTGAAGCCCATTATTAAAAGAGTAATTCATACCACAGCGGATTTCAGCTATGCGGATACCCTGTTTTTTTCTGAAAATGCGGTGGAAAAGGGACTGCAGGCCCTCAGAGAGGGCGTATCCATCATTACGGATACAAATATGGGAAGAGCGGGCATAAATAAGAAAAAACTGGAGCAGTACGGAGGAAAGGTACACTGCTTTATGGCGGATGAAGATGTGGCCGCGGCTGCTTTGGCGCAACAGACCACCAGGGCCGCCGTGAGCATGGACAAAGCGGCCGCCATGCAGGAGGATTTTATTTTTGCCATCGGCAATGCGCCTACTGCCCTGATACGTCTCTATGAACTGATACAGGAGGGAAAAATCCGCCCCCGGCTGATTATCGGCGTACCGGTGGGATTTGTCAATGTGGTGGAGGCGAAAGAACTGATCCTGACGGCAGGCGTGCCGGTGATAGTGGCGAGAGGCCGGAAGGGCGGCAGCAATGTGGCTGCGGCGATTTGTAATGCATTGATTTATCAGCTGTAATTTTTGATTCTCCCGGTCCTGAAGTAACGTAAAAAATTGAAATTACAAATCATCCATTGTATCATGATATACATCAAATCGCAGGGGATATCAGGTTTATGAGGAATCTTATTATTGCAGGCCTGGCAATCTGTTTTATTTTTGGAATCATCGGTGGTTTTCTGGTATTTTAATGGCCCAAATAATATCCGGGAAATTTATATTGACATATGAATTTCCCGGAGGTAGGATAATAAAAGAAATTGCCGCCGGAAGGCTGAGGAAAACAGTATCTGGAAGTGGCATTGTCCCTGTTGGCCGCGGCTTTCGCGCAGAATATGCTGCAGCCTGGCGAAGGGAAAAAGGATACCGCCGTGTGGCGGTTTTGTTTTAAAGATAAATCTTACATATGTAATCAAATGGAGGTTGATATGAAAAGGAAACGGAGAAGACGCAGGAAGAACCGGGCCGGAATGATGCGGATGAAAAGAATTTTTCTCCTTCTGACGGCTGTTGTAATCGTTGTGGGAGCAGGAGTCCTGATTTTTAACGGAGTGAAGAAGCTTCTGCCTGCAATTGGAGAGGAAAAGGCGGAAAAGGAACCGGAGACGCCGGAAGAATTGCTTCTATATTATATGGCCTGTATTGAAGACGGAAAATATGATGAAATGTACCGTATGCTGGATGCCCAGACCAGAAGCGAGATTTCAGAGGAGGCCTTTGCAGAACGTAACAAGAAGATTTATGAGGGAATTGAAGCGGCGGATGTCCGGGTAACGGTAACACAGGCCCAGGAAAGCGGAAGCCAGGCAGCGACGGTTTTTTATGATACGACAATGGATAGTGTGGCCGGAGAAATTTCCTTTTCCAACCAGGCTGTTTTTTTGAAAAGGACTGGCGAAGAGGAAGGATATCCTTATGCGCTTGTCTGGGAGGACAGCCTGATTTTTCCTGGACTGACGGCCTATGACAAGGTAAAGGTCACAAGAGACGAGGCGGCCAGGGGAACGATTGTGGATCGGAATGGCAGGCTTCTCGCAGGCCGGGGTACGGGTTCTTCGGTGGGCCTGGTGCCCGGAAAAATGCCGGATAATGAAGAGGGGCTGCCGGGTGAAACTGAGGTGATGGACAGCCAGGCTGAGTTGGGCGGCGAAACTGCGCAAAGCCGGGTGGAAGACACATCTGAAGCTGTGGAGGCGGAGGAAGAGAACGAATCCGTCATACGCCTGGCAGAGCTACTCGGGGTTTCCACAGAGAGTATACGGAAGAAGCTGTCGGCCAAATGGGTAAAACCGGATTCCTTTGTTCCGATTAAGACAATCCAGAAGCTGACTGACCAGGAGCTGATGGCGGAATACCCTTCGGAGGAAACCATCCGGAAAAAAGAGCTGCAGGACGCCTTGCTGGCGATTCCCGGTGTGTTGATAACAGATGTGGAGATACGGGACTATCCGCTGGGAAAAGCGGCAGCCCATCTGACCGGCTACATCCAGCAGGTCACGGCGGAGGATCTGGAAAAACATCCCGGGGAGGGCTACCGGTCAAACAGCGTTATCGGCCGCAGCGGCATGGAGCTTCTCTATGAAAAAGAACTGAAGGGCCGTGACGGCTGTGAGATAAGCATCGTGGATGAACAGGGAAATAAAAAAGCCACGCTTGCCCGGATTACAAAAAGGGACGGGGAAACCATTCAGCTCACCATAGATGCCGGACTCCAGCAGGCGCTGTACGAAGCCTATGCGGAGGATAAAAGCTGCTCCGTAGCCATGGATCCTTACACCGGGGAAATCCTTGCACTGGTAAGCACGCCTTCCTATGACAGCAGGGATTTTATTTATGGCATGTCACAGACGCTTTGGGACAGCCTGAATGAGGATGAAAGGATGCCCCTTTATAACCGCTTCCGGCAGAAGCTGTGTCCGGGCTCTTCTTTTAAACCGATCATTGCAGCCATCGGCCTGGATACAGGAGCCATTGATCCCAACGAGGATTACGGCAATGTCGGCCTGTCATGGCAGAAGGATGCCAGTTGGGGAAACTATTATGTAACAACCCTCCATGCCTATGATCCGGTTGTCCTGAAAAATGCCCTGATTTATTCTGACAATATTTATTTTGCCAAGGCAGCTCTACGCATCGGGGAAAAGGATCTGACAGCATCCCTGGATAAGCTGGGATTCGGCCAGGAGATTCCCTTTGAAATATCCCTTGCCCCGTCACAGTATTCCAATGAAGAAGGAATTGATTCGGAAATCCAGCTTGCGGACAGCGGATATGGACAGGGACAGGTTCTGGTGAACCCGATCCATCTGGCGGCGCTTTACACCGGCTTTGCTAACGACGGAAACGTGCTGAAGCCGCGTCTGCGCTACCAGTCGGATGCAAAGCCTGAATTCTGGCTGGAGCAGGCCTATACCCAGGATACGGCCCGCCTGATTGAAGAGGCCATGGAACAGGTAATCGCCTCTCCCCATGGAACCGGACGCAGCGCCTACCGGGAGGATATCCTGCTTGCCGGAAAAACAGGAACCGCAGAAATCAAACAGTCCAAAACGGATACCACAGGTACGGAGCTGGGCTGGTTCTGCGTATTCACGCCTCAGAAAAATGCGGACAGGCCGATTCTTCTTCTTACTATGACGGAGGATGTAAAAGGCAGAGGCGGCAGCGGTTACGTGGTGGGTAAATCAAAGGAGGTCCTCAATTACTATTTCAGCAGAGAATAATTCATCGGACGTCATAAGAGGTTATAAACTGATTTTGCCACAGCGCCAGGAAACAGGGCTATGGGAAACATAACTATTTGACAAAGGCCCCCTGCTGAAATTATAATGGTACAGGATAACAGAAAATAAAAGCCGTACCGCTTCCTCAGGGAGGTGGGGAAGGCTGAAAATCAGGAGGCATATAGATGACATTTACGTACCCGGCAGTTTTTACCCCCAAAAAGGAGGGAGCAGGCTATTACGTGGCATTTCCGGATCTGGAAGGCTGTGAGGCACAAGGACCGGATCTGGAGGATGCGATAGATAATGCTGCCGATGCAGCATATAACTGGATCTGTGCGGAAATGGAAGAGGAAGAATGCGAACTTCCCCCGCAGACGCACGAGGATGATATTGAACTGAAGGAAGGGGAATTCGTAAGAAAGATTCTGGTGAGAATCAAGCTGCTTCCCGACAATGACTGAAAAAAGACCGGCTGCCCCATTGATATGGCTCTTGTCTGCCTGACAAGGGTCATATCACATGAGGCGCCGGTTATTTTTTTGCCCTGCTATTTAAAAATATGGATGGTGCCGTTGTCGTTCAGGTGACGCAGCAGGGAAAGACTGATTGGAAAGCCGAACAGGCCCACAACGCCCAGCAGCTGGACCCCTGCAAACATACTTGCCAGCGTTACCACCGGGTGAAGCCCGATCTGGCTGCCGACGATTTTGGGCTCGATGATATTCCGGATGACCGTTATAAACAGATAGACAATAAGCAGTCCCAGAGACAGGGAATAATTGCCGGTCAGCGCGGAAATCACCATCCAGGGGATCATGATTCCCCCTGTCCCAAGAACCGGAAGGACATCAAACACCGAAATCAGGAAAGCAATCAATATCGAATTTTTCACACCAATCACCGTCAGCCCAAGAGAAAGCTCCACGAAGGTAATTGACATGATCAAAGCGTAGGAACGGATGCATACAAAAAGGGTTCCCACCACATATTCTTTTACCTGCATAAAAATTTTCTGCGTTTTCCCGCCCAGCTGTTTCAGAAAGAATCCGGTGAGAAGCTCGTAATCCGCGGCAATAAAAAATGTGGAAATAATCATAAGCAGCAGCTTGATGAAAAGTCCTGGCAAGGAGGAGGCAATTCCGGAGATGGTTCCCATGGCGCCAACGGACAGGCTGGATACCATCTGCCCTAATGACTGTGTAAACTGGTTAAAAAGATCTTCCAGGGTGGAAACCAGGGAGGGATCCATTTTTTGCAGAGCCTGCTCCAGATTCCCGAAAATCCCCATTAATACCGGTTCCACATGCCGTGCATAAATCTGCGGCAGATTCAGCACCAGATCCCTGGTTGAGGAAAATGCGCGGATGCCCACAAGGGAAAGCAGCAAGCCTACGGTGGAATAAAAAATAAGTACCAGCAGGATCGCCGTTGGTTTCTGGGGAATATGAAGCTTACGGGATAAAAATAAAACAGGTTTTCTTAATAAATAGGCCAGAATAAAAGCAATTACAAAAGGAGCCAGCAGGGGCAGCCCATATTTCAGGACGACAAATGCTGCGCACAAAAGAAGTGCATAGTAGAGAAAATTAATGAGGAAAGCTTTCTTTTTTTCCATTTTTATCATCGGCAGGGCCGTCATGCGCCCTGCCTTGTCCTTTCTATAATCAGTTTACCCAGTATTTAAACGGTTATCTGAGTCTATTCAAAAATCATGACCGACAGACCGGCTTTTTTGCCGGAAATACAAAAAAAGCACAGCCCCTGCCATAATGGACAGAGGTTATGCATGTTTTATGGGAACTGCGTTAAAATCCTGTGTATCAAGCCGCGGGGGAGCGGCTGGCCTGGTTGTCATTCGATAATTTTTCTCCCGGAGTACCATTTTTATTCATTGTAAAGGATATGTAAAGGGGTGGCAAGATGAAAAGGGAATTTTTTACACAGATTTAACATGGGAGCTTCCTGTTCCCACTTCATAGGGGAGAAATTGATTATTGGAAAAAGCATAAACCTATATTGTATGGAATTAATTTTTTTGTGGTCAGTTTAAAACATACATTTGTTATCTGCCGGCAGTTTGTGATAAAAGGGCGGCGCAGAAATCGGCTTCATATCCGGATTTCTAAAATCCCCTGAAATACTGAAAAAACAGGCCTTTTATTCGGCCTGTTTACAGACAGCTGGAATTATTAATTCAAATATATACTGAATACCGTAAAAACGCTTTCGTAAATTCTATCCTTATGCGAAAATGAATATAAGTTTAAAACTGGTATTTCGTGGCAATTTAAACTCGACACTGGAATTTATTGTAAGACAAGTTTTATATTTTGTCAATTAATGAGTATAAAATAATACTTAAATGTCATTTTTTGCGTTTCTTATTTATAATACAGGTGACAGTGTGCCTGTATAAAGACTAAATAAAAATGATATACAGACAAGCCGGGGACCCAAATTGCCATAGATACCTTTTTGATTTATAAGCCGTCAAATTTTTCGTCAGATTCTGGGAGGACATTATGGCAAGAAAAGGAGAGAACATTTATAAAAGGAAGGATGGTCGATGGGAAGGAAGGTATGGTGCGGGAAGGCTCCCGGACGGAAGAGCCAGATACCGTTCGGTTTACGGGAAAACCTATAGGGAAGTGAAGGAAAAGCTTCTTATTAAAAAGAGAGATGCCTGCCTTGCAGGCGGAAAAGAAAATACGCTGCCGCCGGGGCTTACGATCCGGGAATCCGTCCGCCTGTGGATGGAGGAGAATCAGACGAAATGGAAGGAATCCACATTAGCTACCTACCGTTCCATTGTGGAGAAACATATCCTGCCAGTCATTGGCAGACAGGCGGTTTCCGGTTTTGATGAGGAAGCCTGGCGCGCTTATTTTGAAGGCCTGCGCGGACAGGCCTGCACAGCGCAGGAAAAAAAGCTGTCCGAAACCTATCTTCATCAGATTTTCATCCTGCTCAGCCAGATTTTTCATTTCCTGGGGAAAAAATTCCGCTGCAACAGACCGGAGCTGCCCTCGGTTACCTCCCCGGCTAAAACACAGATTCCACAGCCGCCGGAAGGGCGCGAACTTAAAAAACTGGAGGAACACCTTATAAAAAGCGCACAGGAAGGAGATCTGACCAGCCTGGGGGTGCTGCTGTCGGGCTGCAGCGGAATCCGGATTGGCGAGCTTTGCGCACTGCAGTGGAAAGACATTGATTTAGAAAAAGAAAGCATCATAGTACGCAAAACAATGCAGAGAATACGCACTTTTTCCTCCACAGACGAAGCTGGCATGGCGGGAAAAACCGGAACCAGGGTGATTATAACCACGCCGAAATCCAGGAATTCCATCCGGGAGATCCCTCTGCCGGGATTCCTTGTGGAACTGCTGAAAACCGCCAGGAAAAGCGGCCAAATATCTGAGGAAGGCTATGTACTGAAGGGGATAAGGAAGGAATATACGGAACCGCGGACGCTGCAGTACCGTTTTCAGGCAATCCTGAAAAAACTGGGGATTCCAGGCTTCAATTTCCATATGCTGCGCCATATTTTTGCCACAAACTGTATTTCCCAGGGATTTGACATGAAGACGCTGAGTGAGCTGCTGGGACATTCCAATGTGGGCACGACTATGCGTATTTATGTGCACTCGGATATGGAACGGAAAAAAATGCTGATGTCAGGATATAAAATGGCGGCCTGAAGAACCGCTTCCGGTACAGGTTGAATGGAACCTTTACGGAAGTTTTTTTGTCATGCCTGTTTTTCCAGACGTATCCGGCCATAAAATATAAAAAGGTCGGAATTCCGTATTATCAAGCAGACAGGTTTTAAGAAGCCGTCAAAAAAATGGTCAATAATTCAACAGAAGTGTAGAAAACAGCTCCGGCGGTTCTTTTTCGCAAAAGGATAGATTTAGCGAAAATAAACTGCCGGAACTGTTTTTTGATCAGAGGTTCCCGCAATAGACGCTTTATAAGCCAATAACAGAATATAACGATTGTACACCAGAAAAAAGAACGCCGGAAGGTGGGAAACAATGGAAAAAGATACGTACGACAGAAAAGCGGCTGGAAAGCGGATCCGTGAGAAACGCAGACAGCTGGGAATCACAATGAAGGAAGCCGCGGAACAGCTGGGACGTGTGCCTACTTATTATGCGGACATTGAAAGGGGAAACTGCGGGATGTCGGTGGAAACGATGATCGCAATTTCCAGACTGTACCATATGTCTTTGGATTTTCTGATTCTTGGGAAAGAGACGGAGAATGAGCAGGGAGATGAGGATGACAGGGAAAAGGTATCGGCAGAAGAAACAGAGGCGGTGTATCAACTGCTGAATAATGTTTCGAAGCGGGAGCGGATGTATGCGGCGAAGGTGCTGCGGACTTTTTTGATTGCCTGCAGTGATGTGGGTTTGAAGGAAGAGGACGGGATGGAATAGTTGGTATGGGTGGAATAGAGAATATCCAGGGGTTAGAAAATATTCAGGGATTTACTGATATTCATTGCCATGTGCTGCCGATGGTGGATGACGGGGCGGAAACGATGGAGATGGCGCTGGACATGCTGAGGATTGCGGCAGAGGAAGGTATCCGGAAAATGATTCTGACACCTCACCAGAAGGCGGACAGAAAATGCGTCACTCCGGAAGGAATTATCAGGCGGATGGTTCTGCTTCAGGAAGAGGCGGATAAAAAAGAAATTCCGGTAAAACTGTTTCCGGGAAATGAAATTTTTTACAGACATGGGCTGGGAGAACTGCTGGAGCTTGGAAAAATCAGGACACTGGCGGATTCTCATTATGTATTGGTGGAATTCCTGCCCGGAGAGGACTTTGGATATATACGGGATGCTTTAAACCGGCTTATTTCTTTTGGATACTGGCCGGTGGTGGCACATGTGGAGAGATACATGAATGTAGTGAAGAATCTGCAGAAAGCAGAGGAGCTGAAAGAGGATACCGGGTGTTATTTTCAGATAAATGCAGCGAGCGTCATGGGGGATTATGGATTTGGAGAAAAAGCGATTGCAAGGAAGCTGTTGAAGCAGGGAGCCGTTGATTTTGTAGGGACGGACGCCCACCGGAGTGAAGGCAGGCGGAGCCCTCGCCTGAGAGAATGTGCCGAATGGATACAGAAAAGGCTTGGGAAGGATTATGCAGATAAGCTTTTGATTGGGAACCCGCAGGCGGTACTGGAGGACAGGGTGATTTAGCGCAGAGAGAAAATGCAGGTAGGAAATACGGATAGAAAGTACAGATAGATACTGTAAATTGATTATGCAGATAGGCCAAATATTAAATCACAGACAGTGGATATTAAATTTTATTAGATAAGAAACAGGATGGGAGAACGCAAGGGATGGAAGAGAATACAATACGCCAGACGGATGAAATTGAGATTGATTTATGGGAAATCTGTCTGGTGCTGATACATAATCTGGCATTGATTATTTCCGTGGGAATCATGGTGGCGCTGGGCGCTTTTCTCTTTACGCAGCTGCTGGTGACACCTACTTATGAGTCCACTACTAAGATATATATATTGAATAAACAGGAGAATGCTTCGGTTACTTATTCGGATATCCAGCTTGGGACACAGCTGACGAAGGACTATGCGGAACTGATCCAGAGCCGGTTTGTCTTAGAAGAAGTAGTGCAGGGGATGGGGCTGGATCTGACGTATGAGCAGATGAAGGAGAAGGTTTCGGTTACTACGCCGACGGATACCCGTATTCTGGCGATTACAGTGAAAGATTCCGACCCGGTGATGGCGATGAAAATGGCCAATGCGATCCGGGAGGCTGCCGCAGTACATATCATGAACGTGATGGACATCCAGGCGGTGAATGTGGCGGAGACTGCAAATATGCCGATGAAAAAGGCGAGTCCCAGCGTATTGAAGAATACGCTTATTGGCGGGTTGCTTGGAGTATTTCTGATAATCGCTGTTGTGCTGGTCCGTTACCTGATGGATGACACGGTGAAAACCCCGGAGGATGTGGAGAAGTATCTGCAGCTTTCTACGTTGGCGGTAATTCCGTTAAATGAAGGGGAAAGCGAAGGAAAAAAGAAAAAGAAGAAAGTAAAAAGAAGCTAGAAAGTTAGCTGGAACAAAGATGATTTAGAAAAAGGCGGGCAGGAACGAAAAGAAGTTTTTTCTGCTGTTATCATACGCGGCTTGTAAACGAAAGAAAAAAGAAGGCGGAGAAAGAATGCAGACGGTAAATTTTAATGCAATAGAGAAACTGGATTTCCGGACGAAGGAAAGCTATAAGACACTGCGGACGAACCTGGAATTTTCCGGCAGGGACAGGAAGGTGATTTCTGTAACCAGCTGTACGCCGAATGAAGGAAAGACCAGCGTCTCCTTTCAGCTGGCACTGTCGGTTGCGGAAGGCGGCAAGCGGGTGGTCCTTGTAGATGCAGACTTGAGAAAATCAGTGCTGAAGGGAAGATACAAGACGAATGCTTCCAGGTACGGACTGTCTCATTATTTGAGCGGGCAGGCCTCAATTCAGGATATTACATGCAGGACAAATATTGAGAACTTCTTTGTTATTTTTTCCGGCCCGGTACCGCCTAATCCCAGTGAACTGTTGGGGAACGATGCATTTCGTCTGCTGCTGGAATATCTGCGGAATGAATACGATTATGTGATTGTAGATACGCCGCCGCTGGGAAGCGTAATTGACGGGGCGGTTGCCGCACAGTATTGCGATGGAACGGTAGTTGTGATTGAAAGCGGCGCAATCAGCTATAAGTTTGCGCAGAAGGTGAAGGAGCAGCTGGAGAAGGTGGACTGCCGGATCCTGGGAGTGATACTGAATAAGGTGAATATGAGCGGCAAAGGGTATTATGGCGCTTACTATGGAAAATATTATGGGAAGTATTATGGAAAGTATTACGGAGGGAATGAGGAAGGCGGACTGCATTCTGCAGTAGTGCAGAAGGGGCTGAAACCGGTAAAGACCGGGCAGAAGCAGGAAGAGAATGGCGCAGGTTTGAAAGGGCACGAAGGCAGGGCTGCGGCAAAGGCTGACGGAAATGTGAAACTGGCTGTCGGAGATTCCGGGGAGGAACAAGCGGAAGGTCTGTATGAAGAAGATGACATGATACAGCTGGATGTGGATATCGTGCAGTTAGAGGAAGCTGAAATAGAAATGCTGGAAGAACCGGAGGAAGCAGGAGGGGAGAAAAAATGGAAATAAAAAAACTGGCAATTGGAATAGGGATTGTGGATGCTGTCCTTCTTGTTGTATGCCTGTTCCTGTATCTGGGGAAGGACAGAACGCCGCCAGTGATATCCTTTGGCGATAGTACGGCGGTCTATGAAGACGGGATGGACGAGAGTCTCCTGCTGCAGGAAGTAACACCGATGGATGACAGAGACGGAGATGTGAGCAATAGCCTGATGGTGGAAAAGGTAGCTGGAACAAACGGAAAAGAAGTGATCGTAACGTTTGTAGCACTGGATCAATCCAATAATGTGGGCAAGGCATCGAAGGTGTTTGCGGTTGCTTCAGGATCTGCTGCTGCGCCCGATGGGGACGAAATGCAGACGGACGATGGAAATGGAATGAGTCAGGATGAGACGGAATCAGGTGCGGTAATGGGAGATGATTCGGCGGAGGATAACAGCTCTGAGGATGGCGGGGCTGCGGATAACCGCGATGCCAAAGATACACAGCAGGATGGAAATGCCGGGGATGAAAACGGCGGGAAAGAAAATGCCGGAGACGAAAACAGGGAAGCTGGAGACGGAAATGAAGAACAGTCGGGTCCTGCTCCTGTACTGGTGATGAATTCCGATGAGATTGTTACTAAAAAAGGAACTGCACCGAACTGGAATACGGTAATAGAGACGATGTCGGACGATAAAGATGATTATAATACGCTTTATAATAACCTGAAGCTGGAAGGACATGTGGATCTGAGCAGGCCCGGGGAATATCCGGTGACATTGTATACGGTGGATTCGGATGGGAACAGGTCAGAGACGAGAGAATTGGTTGTAAAGGTGGAATAGGAAAAATAGGAAAGAGGATGCGGGTGGGACAGTAGCCCGGCTGGGAATACAGATGGAGGAAAGTACAAGAGGACGAGTAGGATAAATGAAAAAACATATATAAAATGATACCGTTGGTCGTCCTGTTCCCATTAGTGCTTTACAGATGCAGTCCAGTTCCCTTTTACATAGGCCTGATAAGGTACCTGCGTGATATAAGTAGGATGCAGTCTATTATACGATAGACAGATATCGGCAGTGGTGAGGGGAATATGGGGGAAGTGTTTATCAGGATTTTGTTACGGATGACTTCCATGTAGGATGGAACGAAACCGAAGTCGAAGTAGAGTCGCTTATAAGCCTCTTTTTTGAAGATGGAATTCTTTCGTAAATCAAAGGCATTTTATGATAATAGCTACCCAAAATCTTGATTTTGAATAGGCAGTCATTGTCAGTTGACGACATCATTTTAACACGGAATGTGGAATTGAAATCAACTTTCGTTGTTATATAAGGACTATTTTAACACGAAATAGAGTATTTAGGTCAGATGAATAATCATGAATTTTTGAATTTAGTATAGCGATTAGCTTGTAATGAAAATCTATTTTATTACCAATTTGCGGTGGTAGATGATAGTTACATTATGGATAGTATGTCTAAAGAAAATAGTTTAAAGAAAAGTGGCTGAAAAATGTAATGCTTTATACAAACTTTTTTAATGTAAATGAATTATTATCGGGAAAAAAATAGAAATGCATTGATGGGTCTATCCTATAAAGATTAGTTGGAAAAAATGGGAAGTTTGGGGTGGATTAAAGCACTGAGGAGAGCAAAACTTGCTACTGAAAGGATTTACTTATTATTGGATAGACACTGTCGAGATAGAACTGATTTTAATAACATCTTTAAGGAAGATTCCGTGCTTTAGGTATCATCATTGGGTATAACCATAGTTTTTATTTTAGTTAAAGGATTGGAGTAACAAACGATGAGTTGTGTGGATTTAAAAGGCAAAACAATATTGGTCACAGGCGTAGCCGGATTCATTGGGGCAAATCTGGTAAAGCGTCTCTTCGCGGATGTGGAAAAAGTAACTGTCATTGGCATCGACAATATGAATGATTATTACGACGTTAGACTGAAGGACGCAAGGTTGGCAGAACTATCTGAGAGGCCTTCATTTATTTTTGTGAAGGGAAGCATCGCGGATAAGGAGTTGATTACAGAAATCTTTGAAAAGTATAAGCCACAGATAGTGGTAAATCTTGCAGCACAGGCTGGTGTTAGATATTCCATAACCAACCCTGATGCATACATTGAGAGCAATCTGATCGGTTTTTATAACATTCTAGAAGTGTGCCGTCATTCTTATGATGGAGGATGCACTGGTGTAGAACATTTGGTCTATGCAAGCTCTTCCAGCGTGTATGGATCCAATAAGAAGGTGCCTTATAGTACCGACGATAAAGTGGACAATCCAGTAAGTCTTTATGCAGCTACTAAAAAGAGTAACGAGCTTTTAGCACATGCCTATTCTAAATTATACAACATACCGTCTACAGGACTTCGATTTTTTACTGTTTATGGTCCGGCAGGACGTCCGGACATGGCATATTTTGGGTTCACAAACAAGTTACATGAAGGCAAGACAATTCAGATTTTCAATTACGGCAACTGCAAACGTGATTTTACCTATATAGATGACATTGTCGAGGGTATTGTACGTGTGATACAGAAAGCACCAGATAGAGAGAAAGGTGAAGATGGTCTACCGTTACCACCGCATAAGATCTACAACATTGGCAATAACAGCCCGGAAAATTTATTGGACTTTGTGCAGATTTTGAGTGAAGAACTAGTAAGAGTGGGGGTAATACCAGAGGACTATGATTTTGAAGCGCACAAGGAGCTTGTACCGATGCAGCCGGGTGATGTTCCGGTAACATATGCAGATACGAGTGCCTTGGAGAGAGACTTTGGATTTAAGCCAAGTACGAGTCTACGTGAGGGATTACGGCGGTTTACTGAATGGTATAAGGAATTTTATTTGTAAAAGTAGCCAGTAGGCTAGTGTGAGGGAACTGACCACAGTAAATATGCTGTAGAGTAACGAGGAGAAAAACGATTATGAGAGACTTTAAGAATTTGAAGATTGCTGTTACAGGTACTGGTTACGTTGGCCTATCCATAGCCATACTTTTAGCACAGCACCACAAAGTAACGGCTGTGGACATTATTCCTAAGAAGGTTGAGTTAATCAACAATAAGAAGTCACCTATTCAGGATGACTATATCGAGAAGTATCTGGCCGAGAAGGATCTGGATTTGACGGCTACGTTGGATGCAAAGGAAGCATATTTTGAAGCAGATTTTGTGGTAATTGCAGTTCCCACAAACTATGACAGTAAGAAGAATTTTTTTGATACAAGCGCTGTCGAAGCTGTGATCAGGCTAGTGATTGAGTACAATTCGGAAGCCATTATTGTCATCAAGAGTACCATCCCAGTAGGGTATACGATGTCAGTACGTGAAAAGTTCCACTGTGACAACATCATTTTTAGTCCAGAGTTCCTTCGTGAATCCAAGGCTTTATATGACAACTTGTATCCGTCAAGGATAATTGTGGGAACGGATATGGATAATACTAGGCTGGTAAAGGCTGCGGAGATATTTGCCAAACTGCTCCAAGAGGGCGCAATCAAGGAGAATATAAATACTCTGTTTATGGGTTTTACTGAAGCCGAGGCTGTTAAATTATTCGCCAACACGTATCTAGCACTCAGGGTAGCGTATTTCAACGAACTTGATACCTACGCTGAATCGAAAGGATTGAACACACAGCAAATCATAGAAGGTGTTTGTTTAGATCCAAGAATCGGAATGCACTACAACAATCCGTCTTTTGGCTATGGTGGATACTGTTTACCGAAAGATACCAAACAACTTCTGGCCAATTATTCTGACGTACCTGAAAACTTGATAGAGGCAATCGTGGAGAGCAATCGGACTAGAAAAGAATTTATAGCTGACCGTGTACTGGAGATTGCAGGGGCGTATAGCACCAATGATAGCTGGGACGAGAACCGAGAGAAGGAAATAATTGTTGGTGTATATCGTTTGACAATGAAGAGTAATTCAGATAACTTCCGGCAGAGTTCCATTCAGGGTGCCATGAAGAGAATTAAAGCCAAAGGAGCAACTGTGGTTATTTATGAGCCGACACTTAAAGATGGTGAGAAATTCTTTGGTTCAGTTGTTGTGAATGATCTGGAAAAATTCAAAAATATGTCACAGGCAATAATCGCTAACAGATATGATAAATGCCTGGATAATGTGAAGAATAAGATTTATACGAGGGACCTGTTCGGCAGGGATTAATTAAATGCATGCGGGAAGAAATAGAGGAGGAGCTGCGGAGATGGCAAAAAAAAACCTTTTGATATATGCGCATTATTACATACCAGACCCCGCATCAACGGGACAGATCCTCCGCGAACTTGCGGAAGGAATGCTTGATAAGTTTAATATCACAGTTATTTGCGTGGTTCCGTCTTATCTTGGTACGATTGAAGATAAATATAAAACTCAAAAATATTATAAAGATAATATCAATGGTGTGAATGTACTACGCATCAGAGTGCCAGAGTTCAGAAAAGCCAATAAAAAAAGCCGCATTAAAAATATTGTGTCTTATTTTTTCGGAGCAATAGCAGCTACCTTCAAGGTTGGGAAGATGGATTATGTATTCTCTATTTCTCAGCCACCGATTCTGGGTGGTTTGCTTGGTGTATGGGGTAAGTGGGTTAAACGTGCTAAGTATATTTATAATATCCAAGATTTCAATCCTGAACAGGTTCTTGCGGTTGGTTATAGTAAAAACAGACTTATCACTGATGCAATGATGTGGTTTGATAAGTTCAGTTGCATGCAAAGTAGTCTGATTATTACAGTAGGACGTGACCTTGTGGAAACTGTAGAAAATCGTTTCAAAGGAAAGAAAGTTCCCAAGACTGTGATGATTAACAACTGGACGGATGGAAAAGAAATTTACCCATTGCCGGAAGAACATCCGAAAGTAGTGGAATTCAAGAAGAAGTATGGACTGGACGGAAAATTTGTCATCATGTATTCCGGTAATATTGGATTATATTATGACCTTGAGAATTTAATTAAAGTAATCGAACACTTTAGGCCAGAAGATAAAACAACAGATGATCGAGAAATTATTTTTGCCTTTGTAGGTGCAGGAACTGTATTAGATAAGCTGACTCTTTATGTAAAAGATCATCAAATGAAAAATGTAGTGTTTATTCCGTACCAAGACAAAGCAGATTTAATCTATAGCCTTAACGCAGGAGATATTCATTGGTGTGTGAATGCAAAGGGCATCAAGGGTGTGAGTTGCCCATCCAAAGCCTATGGCATTATGGCAGCTGGTAAGGCAATCATCGGAGTGCTAGAGAGTGGCACTGAAGTTAGAGGTCTGATTGAAGACTGTAACTGTGGGAAATGTTGTGAGCCTGGAGATTATGTTGAGGTTGCAAATATCATTCGTTGGTATATAGAGAATGCCAATAGTGATGAAGAAAAGAAAATGGGTATGCGTGGACGTAAATTCCTGGAAGAAAAACTAACTAGAACCGTAAGCGTCAATAGGTACTCTGAAGAAATATTAAAATTATAGGTGGATATGAGATGAAAATTCTTATAACTGGAGCCTCTGGCTTTATTGGCACAAATATCCTAGAGGATTTAATTGATAAAGGATATGAAGTTTTAAATATAGACTGGAAAGAACCGAAAATTCCTGAAAGAAAATCTGTCTGGAAGAAAATTGATATTTGCAACTATAAGAAGTTCCGGGAATCTGTGCTGGAATTTGCCCCGGATTATTTATTACATCTTGCAGCAAGGACAGATTTAGATGGTAAGACTCTTGCAGATTATGATGCCAATATCACAGGTGTAGAAAACCTGATGAGGATAATTCATGAGATTCCAAATCTAAAGAAAGTTGTTATTGCTTCCTCCAAATTTGTAACACGCAATAATTACAAGGTTAAAAATCAGTTTGATTATTGCCCACACACAAAATATGGTGAGAGTAAAGTCGAAACAGAAAAGAAAGTATGGAGGGATCAGCCCAAGTGTGACTGGTGCATCATCCGCCCCACCTCTATCTGGGGGCCGTGGTTTGGCGTTCCATACCGGAACTTCTTTGATATGGTCATGAGGAGGATGTATTTTCACATAGGTCATATTGAATGTTATAAAACATATGGATATATTGGCAATGCAGTGTATCAGATTGAACAGCTGCTTTTTAACAGTACTCCAGAAAAAGATAACAAGGTATTCTATATTGGAGATGAGCCTGCCTATGAGATTAATGAATGGGCAGATGAAATTGCTAATGAGCTTGGCTTTATAGTTCCCACGATGCCGGTATGTTTTGCGAAGTGGCTCGCTAAATTTGGCGATTTACTTGGATTATTTGCCATTCACTTTCCAATGCAATCCTTTAGATATGGGAATATGACAAACGATGGAATTAATGACATGACTAATACGTATAAAATTGCACCTGAAATGCCGTATTCAAGGCTCGAAGGGGTGAGGATAACGCTGAAATGGATAAGGAAATATGAAAGGAACTAAAACATGAATGAACCAATAAGAATATTGCACATTACATACAAAATGCATTGTGCTGGCATAGAAGCCTTCATTATGAATATGTATCGTAATATAGATAGAACAAAGGTTCAATTTGATTTTCTCGTACATTATTCGGAGAGGCAGTTTTATGATGATGAGATAGAAAGTTTGGGAGGAAGAATATACCGTTTGTCAGTGCGTGAAGATAAAAACTTCATAAAGTATTTGTTTGATTTAGATAGATTTTTCAAAGAACATAATGAGTATAAGATTGTTCATGCCCATATGGAAAGCTTCGCTATGTTTTATATGCCCTATGTAAAAAAAGCAGGCATTCCTGTTAGAATTGCACATAGCCATAATGATCAGGTGGATCCATCGATCCGTGGGTTCATTAAGAATTTAATGAATAAGCCATTTAAGTATTATGCTACAGAATACATGGCTTGTTCAGAGAAATCCGGAAAGTACCTATTTGGTGATCGTTCTTGTTGGGTAATCCAGAATGCAATTGATGCAAGAAACTTTGTGTATGATGAAAATGTGAGACAAGATATAAGAAAAGAACTTGGAATAGAAGACAATTTTGTAGTTGGCCATATAGGACGATTCAATACACAAAAGAACCATAACTTCCTGGTAGACGTGTTCTATGAGTTAACTAAAATTAATGACAAAGCGATATTACTAAGTGTAGGGGAGGGAGAACTCCGCCCTGAAATAGAAAAAAAAGTGTTCCGACTTGGGATAAAAGATAGAGTTATGTTTTTAGGAGTAAGAAGTGATGTCACTAGGTTATATCAAGCAATGGATGTTTTTGTACTCCCGTCCTTATATGAAGGCCTTGGGATAGTTGGAATTGAAGCGCAGGCTGCTGGGCTTAAAATGGTATGTTCTGATGTAATACCTGAAATTGCACGTATTACAGATGAAGTCATTGCACTTTCCTTACAAGAGACGCCACAGACTTGGGCAGAAAAAATTAATTGCTTTACAAATAGATATGCTCGTAAAAACACTTATGAAGAGATAAAGAAAGCCGGCTTTGATGTGCCATTTTTGGCACAGAATTTGGAAAACTATTATCTAAGGCGATATGAAGAGGTAAAGGAGCAGGACTAATGGACGACATAGTTGGATTAGTATCAGTCCGGAACTTTAATTACGGAAGTATATTACAAGCATTTGCTTTCCAGAGCGTACTTTTTCGGAAAGGAATTAACAACGAGATTATTTTATATAAAAAAAGGAACGGTGTAAAACAGCTATTACGAGTTTTTAATATGCCTCTTCTTAAAGCAAAAATTAATACTTTAAAGAGAAGTATATACGCCAAATTAGACAAAGATGTTAACTCAGTCATGCGGGCACGCCATAGTTCCTTTTCTGAGTTTGTGAAAAAAAAGTTGGTATTTTCGGAGGAATATGATGGTAGAAAATCTTTGATAGAAGGAACAAAGAAGTATAGAGCTTTCATTTTAGGCAGTGATCAGGTGTGGAATCCTATGAATTTAGGAAGTGATTTTTATACCTTATTGTTTTGTCCTAAAAATAAGCTAAAGGTTACTTATGCATCTAGTTTTGGGGTTTCACAGATACCTAATTATCAGATAAGACGAACTAAAAATTATTTAAAGGCCATCGATCAGATTTCTGTTAGAGAAGATTCTGGAGCTCAGATTGTAAAAAGGCTCATAGGCAAAGATGTACCGGTAGTAGTCGATCCGACTCTCCTATTAGATGCAGAAGACTGGAATTCATTAATTATCGATCATAGAGAATGTGAGGATAAATATATTTTTGCATATTTTGTTGGAGCATCACCAGGACATAGAGATGCAGTGAAAAGGCTTTCAAAGAACACAGGACTCAAAGTGATAGGTATTCCTTTTGTGGACGAGTTGGCTAAATCAGATTATTTTATGGTAGACAAGGAATATTTGAAAGTGGGGCCTAGCGAATTTGTGAATCTGATCCGACATGCTGAGTTCATTTGTACTGACTCCTTTCATGCAACAGTATTTTCAATTCAGTATCAAAAGCTTTTTTTTGTTTTTGACAGATATAAGGTTGATGACAAGGCAAGTATGAACAGTCGTCTTTTTTCTATACTCCGTAAACTGGGTCTTGAATCAAGACTGGTTTCGCAGAGAGGAGATATATTGAACTGGTATGAAGAAGATATAGATTTTGCTCCAGTTCTAAATAAATTAAAAAATCTGCGTATAGATTCAGAAGTATATCTGGATAAGGTATGCAACATGCTTAAAGAGCCAAATCATATAAATGCGGCAGGTGAAGATTGATGATTAAAATAAACGAAAAGACTGATTGCTGCGGTTGTACTGCATGTGCAAATTCCTGTCCAGTTCAATGTATAGAGATACAGCAGGATGAAGAGGGATTTTTATATCCAAATGTAAATGAGATTAAATGCATTAACTGCGGGACATGCGAAAACGTTTGTCCGGTAAAAAAGGATACTCCCAGTGGTGATATTATTGACGCTTATGTGGTTCAAGATATTCGTAAAAATATTCGTGAGTCAAGTTCTTCAGGGGGAGGATTCACAGCGATAGCAGAGTTCATTATTTCAAATAATGGTACAGTGTATGGCGCGGCATTTGATGAAAACTACTCTGTTCATCATGTTGGGGTACGTACATTTGAAGAACTCAGTAGGTTCAGAGGATCAAAATATGTACAAAGTACAATGGATAGTGTATATCTCCAGATACAAAACAAACTGTCCATTGGAGAATGGGTTTTGTTTAGTGGCACGCCTTGTCAAGTTTCCGGATTAAAAAGCTACTTGAAAAAGGAGTGGGATAAATTAATTACTGTAGATATTGCCTGTCATGGCGTACCGTCTCCAAAACTATGGGAAAAATATAAGGAATGGTGGAGAAAATACAAAAAATGTAACTTTATTAAAGTGGAATTTCGCAGTAAGAAATATGGTTACAGTGGATCCACGATGCGGTTAATGTTTGAGAATGGTAGCGAGTATAGTCGTGAGCCATTGCTCCAGTTTTATAAGAATACGATGTTTGCTGGTTTATCTATGAGACCAAGTTGCCATAAATGCCATTTTAAGTCAAAAAAGCGTGTAAGTGATTTTACAATATTTGACTGCTGGGATGTAAATGAATTTTGTCCTGAAATGGATGATGATCGTGGAACAACAGCACTCATCATACAAAGCGAAAAGGGAAAACGGCTAATATCAATTATAAGCAAAAATTGGAAAATGAAATCAGTTAATCCAGAAAAATTGATTTGTAACGATGGAGATATGATAACGACTAGCGCTTCGGCTAATCCGCTTCGAAATCAATTCTTTGTAGATTTAGATGCTATGACGATACCTGAACTGAATAAAAAATATTTTCCTTTGACTATTAAGAAAAAACTGACTCAAATATTTAAACCGCTATTTTATCGAATGGGAATTTTAAAAAAAATTAAGAGGATAGCTAAATGAAAATTGCATTTATATCAGCTAATCTTGAAACTGGTGGTATAGAAAGAGTTGTAAATAATTTATCTAATTATTTAACACAGGATGGACATGAAGTTCATATTATAGCAACAAAAGATGGAAGATGTAATTATTTCGTTGATAAGGATGTGGTTCTTCATGTTTTATATCATGATAAGAATAAAAATAGAGCCGGACGAGTTCTAAAAAAGGTGAAAGAGTTCAGAAAAATAATCAGGCACGAAAAGTATGATGTAATGCTTTCGTTCGGTTCTTACGTTACGATCTATACTGTGGTTGCATCTGCGTTCATGAATGCTCGGATTATAGGCTCAGAGAGAACTGACCCAAGTGTTGCGCCAGAATCGGCGGTAGTAAGAAAAATTCGTGATATTGCTTACAGGTTTGCTACGGGCATGGTATTTCAGACGGAAGATGCCAGAGCATATTTCTGTAAGTCAATACAGAAAAAAGGAAGTATCATTCCTAATCCTATAAAAGAAAATCTACCAGAACGTTGGGAAGGCATACGAGAAAAGGAAATAGTAAATTTCTGTCGATTAAATCGACAGAAGAATTTAACTTTGCTAATCCGCGCATTTGCAAATTTTCATGCATCTCATTCAAACTATAAGTTGATTATATATGGTGAGGGAGAGTTGAAAGATTCCCTAATACAGCTTGCAAAAGAGTTAAATATTAAGGAGTATATGGAAATTAGAAGCTTTACAGTGAATATTCATGAATGCATATTAAAAAGTGCAATGTTTGTATCTTCATCCGACTATGAGGGAATATCAAATTCAATGATTGAATCGATGGGGATAGGCTTGCCTTGTATATGTACAGATTGCCCTGTAGGTGGAGCTCGTATGATGATTATGGATAAAGAAAATGGCTTACTGACGCCTGTGGGTGATGAACATGCGCTTGCTGAGGCGATGTCTTATATTGCAGATAATCCTGATGAAGCGGAGAGAATTGGAAAGCAGGCTGTTAAAATCAGAGAAAGATTATCAGTAGATAAAATCGTTTCATTGTGGATAAATAAGATTAATGAGATAGTAACGCATATGGGAGTTGAAGAGTAAATGAAGCTTAGCCTAAAACAATTTACGAGTGGTGTGTTAAATTTTATTGTCTTTTTAATCTGCATGTTTTATATGCTTTTAAGTTGGAATAAAGCAGTAACATATGAAGGGTGGGCTGTTGAGATAGCTATTGTTTCTGTAACCCTATTATTATATCAATTAGCTACCATGAAAAGTATTAAGTGTAATCTGTATTCGATGATTCCATGGTTTACTGTGCTAAACTATATTTTTATATTCGGTAGAATATATTTAAAAGCACTTGGATATGAGCGACAATTAGGATGGAATTTGTTTTTAATGTATTCGCATAAAGATGCTTATCATGCTGCATTATATTGTTTATGCTACATCCAAGGAATGTTTACTGGAATGGTTTTTTTTAGAACATCTAAGATAAATAACGCAAAATTAGTAATAAATAATTTTTGTAATAATTCAAAACAAATTGGTATTATATTATTAATATTCACCCTACCATTTCGAATTTATTGTGATGTAGTTCAAATCATTGCTCAGCGTATTTCTGGTGGCTACGTAGCTGTAGTTGAAATAAACGGAGTTGTAGGAGCAATAGCACAGTTATTTCCAATAAGTATTATATACTTAATTGCATCAAATAACATAAGAGATAGGCAGGAGAAGATTATATATTTATCTTATTGTGTTTATTCGCTTGTTATTATGATGCTTTCAGGAGATCGAAGATATGCATTGATAGGAATGCTTGCAGTAACATTGTGTTATGTGCGAAAAAAAGAAGTTAAAATCAACATAAAAAGACTTATTTTATTTATTATAGTAGCTATTTTGGGTCTATCACTGTTGACAGCTATACGGAGAATGCGTGAAACGGGAGCGGGCAGTTTAAAAGCTCTAAATGAAGCGTTAATAATTTCCATATCGGAGGATAATATATTTTATGAATTGTTCAATGAATTCGGCTTAACATTCTACACGTATATGTTAGCATTTAAAAATATCCCATTAGTTATCGGTTATAAATATGGTCTAAGCTATGTTTATGCTGTTTTGAGTGTAATTCCAGGAGCCTATAGATTTGCAAATAGTTCAATTATGCAAAACAATATTTATCAAACAATATATAAAATTGAGAATCAGGCTCTTGGTGGTGCTTTTGGTCAAGAGCTATATGGAAATTTTGGGTTATTTGCTCCAGTAGTTGCTATATTCGCAGGGTATTTAATCCAGAAAATAGCGGGTAATGATGACAATAATATCGAAAGCACTCTTGTAAAGTATTACTCCTTATTCTATTTTTTCATTAACCTTGTGCGAGCATCTCTGGCAGAAATCGTAAGAATTTTATTTTACTATTTTATAGTCATATGGATTATTAATAAAATTTTTAAGAATCATAGAAATTGAATTTTAGAAAGTGGTAGTGAACAAGCAAATAATCAAGTGGAGAGATTATGTGAAATCGGTACCTTGTTGGTAGTGTTGTATCACTATTTAAATAAGTTTTAGGGATGTTAATACTACGTAAAATAAGGTAATCATGGTGTATATATATTTTGTAATGCAGGTTAATTTGTGCTGAGAATATGTAATTTGAGTTATTCATGTATGAACATAGTGATGAATTCTATCATAAAATATTAAGTTTTGGATTCCTGGGTCATATCAATAACCTTCATTTCAAAGAAAACAAGCTGGTTATATTCCAAAAAGGATTGTAAGTCTAATTTAATAACTGTTAAATATTACTTTCTTGAATGGATTTAAAGGCAGTCCATATATTGATTCTGTTCATTGATACGTTACATAAATGATTACCAATATAGTAGCCATTGTGATTTTATAAATATTTAAACCACGGTGTTGCTCTTCTATATTACTTTTATATGTAGTTTTAGTGTTTGGAATTGATTATGGAATGGATGCCACAATGATTTTATTAATAGGACTACTGATTATATTTTATGATATAAATAGTAGCTTCCTATAGTGAAATGTAACCCCTTGGTATTCCTCAGAACAATATCATATGGGGGCTATTTTAGGGTCAGCAAAATTGAGGGAATATCTTTATGCTGTATATCTATGGTATTGCTGGATTATTATTTGCAGTGCTTCTTTTGGTAATCTTTAGTTTTGTGATAACAAAATAGAATAGAAAACAGATGTTTCTATGACAAAAACCTTTGATTTATTTAGAGGTACAAACGGAATTTGGGAGGTGACGGCCTAATGAACCAAAAGCAGATAGCGACAAAGAGTGTAATATACCTTATAGGTAATCTATCATCCAAGGTAATTTCTGCGATTCTCATACCCATATATGCATTTTTTATTTCTACTTCGGACCTCGGAACATTTGATTATTCACAGTCGTTAATGAATGTGTTTGTCCCGATACTTTATATTTCTTTTGGAGAAGGAGTACTTAAATTTATATTAACTAGCGATGAGAGTGATAAGCCAAAAATAATAAATATCACTGCTGTATTTGGCATAATATCTTCATTTGTTTATTTACTCGTGTGTTTAATTGGCTATTTTTTTGTTGAGACACCGGCAATATGGCTAAGCACATGGGGGATGATAATCGCACACGGAATTACACAGATATGGCAATATTCATGTCGTGCTTTGCAACAGACAAAACATTATCTGATTATAAGTATAGCAAGTACAATTATTTTATTAGGCGCTACAGTATTTTTTGTATGTATTCTTGATATGGGCTTAGTTGGACTGTACTTGTCTTATATTCTTGGACAGTTGACTCTATTGATTGGAATTGAAGTGAAGCTCCATATTCTTAAACAGATATCATTTAAGAACTTTGATCTAATGCTATTTCAAAGGGTGGCTAGGTTTTCTATTCCGCTTATGTTCAATACGTTAAGTATGTGGCTTGTTCCTCTTTTGATGCGAACAATTATTATAAGTCAATTGGGAGCAGAAGCAAATGGCCTTTATTCGTTTGCAAATAAATTTAATATAGTTGTCAATCTTTTGGGTACTGTAGTTAGTATGGCATTAGTTGAGGAAGCGATAATAACATCTAAGAATGGAAAAGTTGGTAAAGACTACGGATATACAGTAACTCAGATTTTTGTAAAATTTGAACAACTTTCAGCTGTTGCTATTATAGCTATTACTGTAGCTTATACTTTCCTTAGTGCTACTGAATATTATATTACTATTCGCTACTTTGGCTGGTTTTTATGTGCTTCTCTTATATCTATTTTGGGGTCATACATAGGTACTGTGTTTCAGAGCATTAATATCACCCAATATCAATTTACTACAACCCTTTTTGGTAGTGCAGTAGGGGTTACTTTAGCTTATTTTTTGGTTCCTTTAATTTCATTATGGGGTATTGTAGTTGGTCAGATGCTTTCCTGTATAATAACTTCACTTAGCAGATATGCAATCGCGTCATTAAAATCTGAATTCAGAATAGATTGGAAAACTATTATTGTTAATAGCATTCCAGTTTTCATAGCAGTACTTCTTTCGACCTTCTGTTCTAACATAGGCATTAAGGTATTTATAACAATAATTTTTATAATTGGAGTAATTATATTGAATTATGACATTATTAAGAAACTGAATCATAAAATATTCCATTCTCGACATGTACAACCATAAATTCATATTGTACCAACCGTAAGAATAGTAGGAGAAGAGAAAAAACGATGATCACAACATACATTGAACTTAAAGATTGTATTGAAAAAGAAACATTATATTTAAAGAAGCATAAATTGATTCGTTATTTTGGATGGCTTCCTATGTTATCAGGATTAGGAGAGTCTTTTGGTATTTATAAGTTATTAGTATATCTTAGAAAGTGTGAGTATTTTTCCAATCGGTGGTGGGTGCTTTCAGTTTATTACAAATTTAAGTTAAAGGCGGTCGAAAATCGCTTTTCAGTGAGAATTCCAATTAATGTCTTTGATGTTGGATTGCAAATACCACATCTTGGGCCTATTGTTGTTCATCCTAATGCGAAGATTGGCAAGAATTGTAGAATACATGTCGGAGTTAACATTGGAGCTGAAAAAGATCAAGTGCCTGTTATCGGGAATGACTGTTATATAGGCCCGGGAGCAAAAATCTTTGGTGGTATAATGATTGGAGACAGGTGTAAAATTGGGGCAAATGCAGTAGTAAATAAATCTTTTGATGATGATCAGACAATTATCGGAGTTCCTGGACATTCTATAATAGCAGATTAATAATAAAGAACGGGGTATACCTTATGAGAATTTTGCAGATTTCAAATAATGATTTTAATTCCGAGACAGAAATAGGACAACGGTATTCTCCACTTCACTTTGGCTATCATGAACTTAAAGATATGGGTTATGATGTTGAATTACTTTATCCAAATGAAGTGAGGGGGAGATTTCTTTATAAAATCTTTGGCAACCATATTAACGATATTCTTCTTCAATTGCGCTGTATCGGTAAATCCAAAGATTATGACATGATTTATTATCCTATAGATCGTCATTGTATTTTACTAGCTTTAATTAGAAAGTTTAAGTTAATTAAATGCCCAATAGTTATGCTTTGTCATTTTTCATTAAATACGAAATATGTGGATTCTAAGATTAAAAAGGTTTATAAATTTATAGAAAGGTTTTTGGTTTTCCGTTATTTTGATAAGATAGTTTTTCCTTGTGAAAATCTCATGAAGTTTGCAGTGGAAAAAGCACCTAAAGGCACTGAATTTGGTGTAGCTCATTGGGGAGCTGATTATCGTTGGTATAGTGAGTTTCGTAATCAATCCAGCAAATGTGAATATTATATGGGCTGTGGTGGGACAAATAGAGATTACAAAACTTTAATTGAAGCTGTGAATGATACTTCAATTAAAGTGAGAATATACACAAGCAGAAGTCATATTGATCGTCTAATGGAACTTAATCCATCAGAAAATATTATTTTCATTGAGGCGAAAGGAAATCATCGAAAGGAAATTTTAAGAGAAGGCTATTCAAACGCAAAAGCTGTTTTGATTCCTATCAATAAGATTAATGATGTACCGAATGGTGCTACGGTTTTAGTGGAATCACTCGCATCTGGTAAACCAATTCTTATAAGTGATTTGGTTACAAATTTTATTGATGTTAAACAAGAAAAGGTTGGAATTACCACAAAGTTACATGATTCAGGTAGTTGGAAAGAAGCCTTATTAAAATTAGAAAATACTCCGGAATTATTGGACTTATATTCTCAAAATGCACTTGATTTATCTAAGTCTAAATATAATATGTCGCAGTTTGCTGCAGAAATTTCCGTTTATTTTAATAGTGTAGTTAATAAGTATAATTCTGTATAAAGAAATTAAGGGAAAGAGAGAAAATTGAAGATGGATAGATAAATAGCTAGGTTCTAGGATTCACCCCTCATGTTCAAGACATTGTTGGAAAAGTTGAGAAATTTGACGAGAAGTGAACCTTTCATCGATTCCCTATGGGGTATCTGTGAGTCCTTTTCTCACGTAAGAAGAATTCCTGAAACAACTGGGTGAGAACTACAGACGGCTTCCAGATGAAGTATATAAAAGTCTTGAATCCTATCTGGTTTTTCAGTCAGGGAATATTACGTAACAGTTTATGCAAATGCTGATAAGAAAAGATTTGAAAAGGCATAATGGTTGACAACAGATCTTTTCCTCATCAGTATCGTAATACCCTTACTTGTATCAGGATATTAAACAATAAGTATGTGAACGGGCTCTCTGTCTACTACTTGGCCTGGAATTTTCTACGTATCGGTGTAAACATTTCCCATCAGGTGATGTTCTGATGCCCTAGTCAGAGAATCATTCGAATAGTTGTAAATAACCAACAACTATAAAATAAGAATTTTCGCCTCGAAAGAGGCGATTAATCTTAGCGATAGGCCTATGGTTTAACATTTATAACAGCTCAATGGCCTTGATTGGAATTTGTACTGTCTTGTACATCAAAGAAGCATGATTTCTTCATTTCCGTTTTCTTGAATACACGAACAAAGCTCTATGTTTTTTCGATATGACATTTGAATTTCAACGATTAAATCAATACCATACTATTACACAAGGATGAAAACAAACCAATGATTACCGCTGTTATAGTTGATGATGACATAAAATTTTTAAAAATTTTGAAGGAAACGATCAAGCATACAGCCCTTCTAAACGGCCTAAATATGGAAGTCAGCACAATGAGTGATCCCTACCAGTGTCTGGCGCTATCCAAAGTTTTTGATATTTATTTCCTTGATATTTTGATGCCACAATTATCTGGGGTTGAACTTGCAAAAAAACTCAGAGAGAAGTATATAGACAAGGAGTTCATTTTTATCAGTGCTTATGAACAATATATGCGAACATCCATTTTTGTTAAACCAAGAGCTTTTATTCGTAAGGAACATTTGCAGGAGGATTTATACGAAACTTTTCAAATCTTAAAAAATGTTTTTATAAAAAAGAATGAGGAAATTATAGTAAAAGACAATAAAAAAGACTGCAGAATAAAGCCGGGAAATATAATATACGCACGTAATGCAGGACATTATGTTACATTTTATTATACTGAGGAGAATAAAGTTGTAATCAGAAACAGGCTGAAAGAATTGGAAGTACAGTTGAAAGGCTTTGATTTTTTGCAGGTACATCAGAGCTATATGGTTAATCTCAATTACGTAGAAAGCTATCGGCATTGTGTAATACTAATGAAAAATAAAGATAAGATCCCTGTTAGCGGGTCATATAAGGATATTGTAGAGATGATTATGTTGAACAGGATGATTGGTGACAGGAATTGATATGGTGCTGGAATTAATAATTGATGCCCTGGAATCTATTTTGTATATACTGTTTTTGAACAGATTTTGTTGTCATAAATATAAAGGAATCAAACTGTGGAGTAGTACATTTCTGGCTGCTATGCTTTTGTTTTTTAATATTGCAATAGCTGACTGGAATTCATTTTTCTTTTGGCCGACAACTTTGTTAGATCTTTTTATAGTAGTATTTTATGGTATTTTGTGTCTTTGCGGTCCTTGGTACAGCTGGCTGATGGGGGCTGTTATTTTTAATTTAGGACTTATATGCAGCGCGATTATTTCCATGGCTCTGGGTTATCTGTTAACTGAAAATGGTATCAGCAGTTGGATGAGAGCAGATACATTTGAACGATTTCTTTTATTAGTCGTTGGAAAAGTAATTCTGGTGGGCTATATGTATGGCTTCCTGAAATTACGAAGGTTATTTACCGGAAGGGATAAAAAGATAACATATGGTGGTATTTTTTTGATACCAATTATTACAATTGTGCTGCTCTGCCTTCTTTTACAGAATTTGGTTCAAGCTTATCATATGAATAAAAATATGACTTTGTTAATTTCTTTGATCATTGGTATATTCGCGATGTTCAATGTGATTTTATATCTGTTTATTTATGCAATGAAAAAGGAAAAAGAAAGCCGGGAAAAACAGTTGATGATAGAATTGATGGAGATTCAAAAACATTCATATCAAAATGAATTAGAACGTTATGAAATAATTCGAAGAACAGGACATGATATTAAGAATCAACTTCTTGGGATTAAATATTATTTTGATTGCGGAGATGTAAAAGAGGGACAACGTTATTTAGAAGAGATAGTACATAGATTATCAGATGAGGTGGGAAGTTCCACTGGATTTGTGCAGATGCGCGATTCGATATGGGGTGCGATGCTTAATATGAAACTGGAGAAGGCGAGGGCATGTCAGATTACAGTTAAAGAAAGTATTGAGTATCTTCCGGGTAATGAGATGAACCCTCTTGATGTATGTGCCTTATTAGGTAATTTGCTGGATAATGCAATAGAAGCGGAAGAAAAAAATAAGTATCATAAAGAGTTGATTGTCAGAATTCATGAAGAGTACGGAAATTTATGCTTATACATTGCAAACTGGGTGGACAACGAGAAACTACAGGAAGCTATAGAGAAGGTGAGCAGGAAAAAAAATAAATCTCTGCATGGAATCGGACTGCGTAACGTTGAATTAACAGTCGAAAAATACGGTGGAATATTTCAGCAGCAGTTAAAAGAAAACTGGTTTCAAATCAAGATTCTATTGCCAATAACAGTAAAATTATGACATTTATAGCTCAAATATGACATGACCGTTTTTACGAAAGGAAGACAGTAGTATAATTAAATAAAGTTAAAAAACAATATATGAGAAGGTTATGTGCACATGATTGATAAAATATCCCTGGCCGTTGCCGTTTTTTTAGCATCTCATGATGGTACGCCGGATGATAGGACTGCAGTTTATCAGGTGGGAATAGATGTGCTGATTTCCACAGTGCTTACGGTTGCCGGTGTTCTTGGTCTTGCCGTATTACTTCATAATATAATGGGAGGGATTTTTTATCTCGTATGCTTTATTACTGTACGCAGTTATACTGGGGGACATCATGCCTCTACAAGGTTACGGTGTTTTATATTGACCTGTGGGATATATGTCATTACGGCATTGACGGCTGTCATAGTAGTTCCTGAAGCTTTCTTTTGTATGGTAGTTGTGGTTTTTTCTTTGGGTAATTGGGTTATATGGAAATATGTGCCTGTAGAGAATAAAAACAAACGTCTGCCTCCTGACTGGAAGCAGCGTAATCGGATGAAATCCTGGATCATTGTGATATTTTGGCAAATAACAACTTTCTGTATCAGCAGGATAAGTACTGCATTGTCAATACAGTTGTGTATGACTCAGGCAGAAATAATTTTATTGATTTTATGGTGCAAACCATGGGAGGATTTATTATGCGAAAGTTGATAAGGTATTATATTTTACAGGGATTGCTTTTGGTGGTGTACATGATAGGTATCACTACAGTTTCTGCAACCTCAAGATATACAGGATATCAGCCGGAGGAAAGCAAAGAATTGTTGGATACCGTCAGACAATTAAGAAAAAGAAGCTAAGAAGAGATGGACAGAGTGACATCAGAGGGGAGGAAAAGCCCTTTGGTGTCATTTTTCAAAGAGGGGAAAAAACAAAATGATGAAAAGGGAGAAGAGGATGAAAAAAATTAGTGAAATATGTACCATTATAGTACTGTTTTGCATCCTGATTACAAATAAGAGCTTAGCGGCGGGATTGTCTCCTTTAAATACTAATGTTGGAGAAGAACAGAAAAAAAGAATTTATGTGGTTTATGATAATTCAAGCTCTATGTATCTTAGTGATAACTCAAGTCAGGCCGTAACCCGATGGGTAGAGGCAGATTATGCGGTCAGGGCTCTTGCTGCTATGATGAATGAAGAAGATAAACTGAAAATTTTTGTCATGGGTGATTATAAGACGGGGCTTCCGATTCCGGAAAAGGCATCGGCTAATTCGTGGGAAAGTACCGGAAGCAAGATGGATTACGTAGATAAAGTGCTGGGTGAATTGAAATTTACGGAATGGACCTATTTTGAAGCAGTGGAAGCTGCAGCTGAGGAGCTGAAGGAATACGATGATGGGGAAGATTGCTGGATTGTAATATTGACCGATGGTGCATTCAGCCACCCTGAGAATGTGTTCCCGAAGTATTCTGATAAAAAAGAGAGATTGCAAAGTGAGCTTTACAAGATTACTGAGGACAGTAATATTTCAATTGCTTATGTACCGATCGGCAATGAGGAAGGGTTAATAAAGCTTGATGAAAATCTGAATAAGCGGATTTATGTTCCGAATGAGTCTGATGGTGAGAAGAATGAAGACAAAATAATCAGGGATGTTACTGATGTTATTAATAAAATTTACCAAAGAGTATATTTAAATAAAGACATTGAAAAAAAGTACGTTTCGACAGAAACAACAGGATTGGAATTTTCTGCGGGTATTCCAATGGAGCGTGTAATTGTATTTATGCAGAGTGCAGGGAAAGAAACTACGTTTGAAGAGTATAAAAAAAACAGAACTTCTGAGCCTTCAGGAGAAAGCGGAAAAAACGTCCGAGATAAAGATGTGATAATGTTTTCGGGAATTGATACTATTCCGGAGGCGGAGGAGAATGTAGAAGGGCATAATGAGATAGCGCCGAAACATTATGATGATGTCGAATTTAAATACCGGGAGTTGAAGGGGGCAATTAAGACTTTTTCCAGTACTGAACAGAATACAAATGGAGTCTATAGCTATGATATGGCAGACTTTGATACTGTAAATATTTATTATCAGCCGGCTGTGGATGTCAAAATTGAATATCAGCAGGAAGGTGAGAAAGTAGCACATTTAAATGAATGTGAGACAGATGCAGATATTGGGGTCTGGACAGACAGATGCATTCAGGAGGGACAGTTGGATATTCAGTTAACTCTTGTGAATAAGCAAACTGAAACAATGATTGAGGATGATGAAGCAGTTTTTGATTTGCTTTATCCTGAAAATTTTGAGGTGTATTTAAAACCGTGGGATGGTGAGGAGTCACAAAGGATAGAGTTGAGGAGTCAGGAAGATTTTGTATATTCATGTTCTGTTGAAGTCGGAAAATATGAATTAACAATCAGAACTCCCTGGAATGAGCAGAAGACAATCTGTCTTGATGTGCAGAGGAAGAGGAAGGCAGTTGATGCTGTTTTGGCCAGTAAAGAAGAGATTTGGATTGAACATCAGGAAGACGAATCTTCAATAGCGGCTTTTCAACTGCGTCAGGATGGGGAAAATCTGGGTACTGAAGAGTTGAAAGATATAGAACAGCTTCAGTGTATATCAAGAGATGATGATTTTGTGGCGGAGTTTTTAGATATTTCGGATGATGGCCTGGTGAGATTCCGTATAGGGCTGAAGGATCCGGATAAAGATGATATTGCCAGTGAAGCTGATTTCTATTTGACCGGGAAAAGGGATTACGGTATTGGAAAACCGGATGAGTTGATGTCCGGGGATATCAGGCTTAAGATTCGGTCAGACGAATTTGAACTTTCGGTAGAAACGGAAGCTGAGTGCTTTAAAAGATGGGTAATGCGTATGTTTCAGGACGAACCTGTGGAAGTGAAATACTTTTGTAATGGACAGGAATTAACGGGAATTAAGAGGAAAAATTTAAATGTAAAAATAATAGGTATAGAGCCTGAACAGATGACACCATACCTGGAAATTGGTGAGGATTTAAATTTTTATTTAAAGAAGGGAAAGTTTTTTGGAGAACCGGTGACAAATCAAGTGAACATAACAATGGAAATAAGTTATACAAGGAAGGCAACAACAGAGACAATTAACCTTGTAAAAAATATGGGGATACAGAATGTTCCTCTTGGGGTTCAGATAATAGCAATTATTCTGATAACCCTTATAATTAGTTGGATACTACTGTGTTTACTGTGGGTAAGAAGCGACTATCATATTCCAAATTATAAAACATATTTAGTTTCAAAAAATGGCAGAAAAAGTACAAGGGTATATTTAAAGCGTGGAATGCATCTTTTCGTTCCCGGTTGGAAAAAGGTAAATTTGGTTTATAAAGCACCGAGGTCAGACAATGATCCATTCATAAGGGATTTTAATATGAAACTTCAGAAGGATTTGTTGGGAGGAGGATTGGAATTATTAAACTGTGAAGACTTTTCTGATGAAAACAGATTCCGTATAGGGGGATCTCCAATTATTGAAGAAAATAAAACGATTCGTCAAGAACTGCAGTTTTCTTTGTTTGATAAGTACAAAAATGAGATGCTATTAGTGTTTAAGGATGAAAGATAATTGACACAGGGAGGATAAGGAGATGAAAGCACCGACAGTGATTATAGGTATAGGAGGTATCGGATCTGAGATATGTGCCAGGGTGGCGCATATGCTTCCTTTTGATGCGCCGGATAATCAATATATTCGATTTGTTACAATAGATACGGATTTGAATACGATTAATGATCAGAAAAGAAAAGGCTTCCCTGGAGTACAGATTCAGATTTCAGATAATATGACAGTAAATGCCTGTCTGGAAAGTCTTCCGGAGGAAATCAGACAATGGTATCCGCAGAACGAAATTTTCAATCGAAAATCAATGACAGAGGGAGCAGGACAGCAGAGAGCGATTTCTCGTCTGGCTCTTGAATATTCGATAGCAAGACGAAAATTGTTCCCTTTATGTGCAGTGATTGATCAATTGAATGAATTGGATTTAAACAGCGGCAGGCAGCCAATTGAATTTTATATCATCAGTTCTCTTGCTGGAGGTACTGGTTCCGGGATTATACTGCCTATAGCGCTGTTTATTAAAGATTATATTCGAAAAAAAACAGGAGATGATCTGTCTATCTGCAAGGGGTTCCTTGTATTATCCAGTGCATTGGAGGATAGTGAAATCACTAAGCTGGAAAGAAAAAGCTTGGGTGCCAATGATTATGCTGCGGTAAAGGAATTAAATGCATTTATGAAATTTGCTGACGGTGATCGCATCAGGTACAAGAATACGAGGATAGACCTGGAAGCCGGAAAAGCAAATAACCGATTTGATGCTTATACATACTGTTTTCTTTTTGGCATGTTCAATCAGAATGGGAAAATCCGTTCATTTGGGGAATTAAAGGATTTGGTTGCCAATGCTGTGTATATGCAGGCATGCAGCCCTATTCATGATCGGAATAATTCCCGTGAAGATAATACGATTAAACATATAACTTATAAATCAATAGAGAACGGAGAAAAATATTTGCGCAGATTTGGCGGTATTGGATGCGGAGAGCTTGTATATCCTTACGAAAAGGTAAAAAGATATTATGCATTGAAATGGGCCGCTGAAGTAATGGAAGAGAGGTGGAAGGAGTACGATAGGAAATTTTATGAAAAGGAAAAAGAACAGCGAAGGCTGAGAAAAGCAGGAAGAAAGTATGTGCAGGTAGAACGTGGAACAGAATATTTGAAGGCGATCGAGATGGCAGACCAGACAGATATTTTGGCCGAAGATATCCGCATGTCCTGCAGGAGTGAAGAGGGAACTTTTCGGTGGAACGATTATTTGGATGCTCTCTGGCGGGAGGTTCAGTATCGCTTAGAACAGGAAAAAAAGGAAAATGAAGAAAAAGATGAGGCGGATGAAAATATATTTAACTATCATTTAGGGGAGATCAATACCAAGATTCAGGGAATATGGTTTTCAAAATCTTATCGGGATGTTATGCAGTCAAATGTGGAAAAATGTAAAGAGATAATAACTGTGTACAAGAGAATGGAAGCTTTGGTTTTGGCTATGGGCGAAGCAACAGGAGAGCGTTTTGGCAGTTTTTGGTGCAGACTCCATTCTCTGACAGAAGAACAGCCGTCTTATGAAATGGAGTACTGGCTTAATACGGACGGGAATTTTATGCATCCTAATGGCGTTCGGTATTTTCTTTATCAGCTTCAAAAGGAGATTGGAAAGAGAGTAGAAGCTGAAAAAGAAAAAATTGCAAAACTTCAGCTGGGAATTCAGGATTTGACCAAACAGGATGAAACGCAGATTAAGAAAAAAAGAAAAATTTTCAAACAAGTTTATAGAAAGTATTCGGGTTCATTGAAGAACTTATACGATTGTGCGGAGCATATAGCATACAAAAAAGTTCTGGAGCAGTGTGATGGTTATGTTGAAAGACTGATTAAAAATTATGAATACTTTTATGATAATTACAATGAGCTTTTGGAAGAATTTAAAGAAGAATGCAAACTTTTGGAGGAGGAATTTCAGAGAACAAAGGGAACGATACAGGCATATGTCTGTGTGGATCAGGAATGCCGTGATAAAATTTTCAATATGCTGCATGAACGGCAAAGTTTTATGCAGACAGGAACCGTTTTGTCTTATCGGATTTTTGAATTGATGCAGAATCAGATTCAGAATCGAAGCAAAAGCGGCGATTTATCTATGCAGCTCAAAAATCACTGGGTTGAAAATCTGGAACGCGAGTACAGTGATATTTTGGATATGAATATCCTACACGCAATTGATATGGAAGAACTATGCAAAAATGGGAGAAAGAGTGATGCCATAAGAATGAAAGGATGGATTGAGCAGGTTAAGAAAAATTTAATAGCGCCATTTCTCCAATACAGTAAAGAGAGTGGTGAACAACAGGGAATTTCCATATGCTGCTATAATGATGAATTGCTTAATGAACATGGATATTTCAAAGACGTAGTAAGGTGGCTGGATGATCAGGAAAGCGTGCATGACTCATTTTACTGCAGTAAATACCAATTGATGTTTTACCGCTCATTTGTTGGCCTGGATGCGGATGAGGTGCTGGATTATATTCATTATGATGAGAACAAGGGAGAAGGAGGAGGAGACGCATTTCTTTCTTACCAGGATACACTTGACTATATGGGAAAAAATGCGATACATAATGCACAGATTACACCTCATATCGATAAAGGCTGGCATAGCTATCTGAACCTGCCTGATAGTGATTTGCAGTATCAGAAGTATAAAGAATTAGAAATTGCACAGGCATTTCTTTATGCGGTTCTTCAGAAGAAGTTCAGACATGAAAATAATCTAGAGAATAATAAAAAAGATAAATATTATTATACAGTTGAAAGTGATTTGGTTGAGTTCCCCAATTTAATGGAATTTCATCGATATTTGTATGAGAATAACTGGCAGGTAAGACGGCTGAATGATGAATTGTACAGACGTATTGCAGAAGAAAGAGCGAAACAAAATAATTTGGTGGATAATCTTATTGATAACTATGAGGACGGAATTTTCGGGATTTTGCTTCAGTATTTTGATGAAATTGAATTGTATAAGCAGGATAGGTTTATGTATAAACTTCTTTTAGAAGCCGTTTGGCAGCTGATATTGATGAGCCGGGAAGGTGAATCTGATGTTGTAAGCGAGGACTGCAGAATGAAAATGAAATCAGAGTGGGATAAAATAAAAGATAATGACAATAAGAATAATGCGCGGCTACAGTCTTTTATAAAAGTGGCTGAAAGCTTTTTCCGTGAAAACAAGATACCTAATGATGAGGGTTAAACAGACATGTATACTGTGATTTTATATCGTAATGGAACGCAGGCTTCAATTGAAAAATATATGTTTATGTTTCAGAGTTTTCGTGAAGCGGGACAAGTTGCCTGGTATCACTGGAAAGAACAGGATGAAGTTGAAGATATGATGAACGCCTTGAATATCAGAACGGAGACACATTTTGAATGGCGTCTGATAATTTTTGAAGGAAAATCTGAATGCTGTGGGGGAACACCTGAGAACACAATACCGGAAAAAATCAGTACCCTAATCAGCAGCTATGGACATGTAAGAGAAAACGGATATACAAAAATCAAGGGGTGCTGTCCGCAGCAGATTTGGTATGTTGGCTATCGGAAGAAACTATCGGTAGTTCCCTGTTATAAAGGAGGACTGATTTCCGTAGATGCAGATAGGAAATATGGCTCCTGCTTCAGGATGCTTTGGATGGAAATTGACTGCAGTTGCGAAATGCTGCGTCAGTATAGCCTGTTTATGCTTACCTGTGGTTTACTGACCCTGGCGGCGAATCAATTCCCGGCAGGAATTCTGGAATATGGTTTTTTGTATAAGCTGACGGTAGAAATCGAACAAAATGGATTTGAAAAGTTTATTTTTCATGAAGAGATGCGGCTGGCACAAATTTTAGATGATTTGAACCAGGAAATTGAAAGCCTGCGGCAAAAGAATCTTTGCGGAGTTGATTATCCGGAAGCAGTTTCTTTTAAGTGTTCATTGAATGCCTATAGAAACAGAAAAGCACATTCTGAAAAATTCAAAAAAATCAGAATGAAAAATTTTTCGCAGTCAGAAGTGCTGCAGGATAATCTTGCTCATAACAGACATGTGGTGTGGTCGAAGCTATACTTTCCTAAAGGAGTATTAAGGGAAGAAGCCTCCAGGATACAGGATGAAGTAAGCCGAAGAAAAAAAGCGGGGGGTTTTTTATCAGAAGCAGGAAAGGATATGCTGGAACGTGAAAAAAAAGAAGCTTTTGAACAGATGAGTGAGAAGAGACAAATTCAGCTGCAGCAGCAGGATTTTGAGTGGAATTTCAGGAATAATGAAGAAAATATCCGGCAGAAGATGGAATATATAGTGCCCCAAAAGCAAAAGAAGTATTTGTTTGTTATTTTGTGTGTGATAGAAGTAATGATATTAGTACCATTTGTTTATAGTTATATTAAGTATGTGAATAAATTAGAGAACTTAATAATAATAATTATATGCTGTTTTTTATTTCTGTTAGTTGTTACAAGTTTTTTTTTATTAGAAAAAATTGATGTGTTTTCTAAAGTTAGAAAATATAATAGACATTTTACAGTTAATTTGGAAGACAGACAAGAGAAAAAGGTTGTGTATTTGGAAAGTATTCTTGAACTGATTTCAAAATACCAATACTGTACGGAACTTGAGGAGGAGCAGGAAGAGCAGAAAATGGATTCTCTGCAGCGAAGAAAAAGACTGATGCGACATCGTTTTGTATGTGAAAGCAGTTTGATTATTTGCCGGCAACTGAAATATCTTCTGGTAGACAGTAATAAGAGTTGGCAAGTAAAGGAACCTGTACTTACAGTTGATTTCGAGCAGGAGCCTCAGGATACGGAATATTATTGGATTCCATATAAACGAAGTTTAGGAATGGCGGATATCAATAGAAGCGGAAGTCAGGTGAAAGTTTTCTTTGATTTTATTCCCAGAATACGGATAGAAAAAACGGAATATTAAACGGTGGAGGATGTTATGGAAATATTGCAGTTTTTGGTTGGAGAAATTTTGGGAGATTCGTCTTTTTTCCTGACAATTTATCAAGATAGGAATATTGCACCCATGACAGGCCGGGACAGAAGAAATTACATTTTATTTCCATTACTTTCGTTTTTTTTATCGTTTTTGAGTATTACAGTTATGTATGCATCTCAGGAGGCGGTACGGAAAGCGTATTTGGAATTGAAATCGATGTGGCCATGGTTGATTAATTTGAAAGAGTTAGTACATTGTATATTAGATATTTTCCCTCAAGCGAGCAGTATGTTCTGTTATATGACGCTTTATATGTTCGGCCGGAGTAAATTAAGTGAAAAATTTGTATATTTTGGAAAAGGATTCATGGAAGCTCATGAGGATTTCGGAAAAATATATGTCAGAGATGAATTGAGCAATGACTATGTATTATCTAAAAAGTGGAAGACAATTGCGAATGCATTAAAGCTGTTTATAGCAGTTAATCTGTTTTATCTGGCGGTTTTACATACCGGAGTCATGAATATTCAGAATGTTTTGTTTTTCCGCCCTATAGAGCTGTTTCCGACAGTATACCTTACGGCATTGTTTGAAGCTGTTAACTATTTGGATAATGGAGTTCCGGTGAGATGGAGGTGGCTGAAAAAGAGAAATAGGGAAATACCTTACAATATGAAGCTGAGGAAAATAAGGGCTTTATGTCTTAAAGAAGCATCTAAGGACAAGAGTGTTGTAACTTTCGATGGAAGTAGAAGCCATGAGCTTGAATTTTGTAAAGAAATACGGGAAATTATCAAGAACTATGAGGAAATTGATGATGCAAGGATTCAATATTTGTTGAGTTATTTAAAAAGACAAAGCGGTGAACTTTTTTTTCATATATCCTGTGTGGAAACAGCAATTATGCTCGTACAGGGTAAGAGTATTTTTTATGCAACACCTTTTTATTATGATGTTGGTATCTGCATTTTTTTTCCAATATATCTTTCCCTGCTCCGTAAGGAGAAAGCAGTGATATTGATTGAAGATACAGGAAATCTCAAAGAAATTATCGCATGGGTGAAAAAAGGGATTGAAGAGATTCAGGATTTAGTTGATTTTTGGAATGTTGACCTGCTGGATGGCAGTGTTGAACAGACGGATGTGGGTATTCTGCCATTTCAGATTATTAATCAACAGGATAAGGTTTATTGGCTGGATGAATTTCTGGATAAGGTTTCTTTTGCAGCGGTATTAGAGGCATCGGACATTCTGGCCGGGGGACAGGAAGCTGTGGCGGCTTTGGCGGAGAAGGTAGGAAGGAAAACGCCCAGATGCACATGGTTTCTATGTGATAAAAATGCGGAAAGTATGGTGGATTTATTTTCACATTTATTAAATTCAGAAATCAAGTATGTTAGCGCAACTCCATATTATGCGAAAAAAACAATGCTTGCTTATTGGAATACGGAGAGTGAGCCTTTTAGTCCCTGGAAACCGGCAAAACGATATCTTGGAGTTGAAGCAAGAATTGCGGAAATTGCAGGAAAAGAACATATTTCACATTTAATCTGGTATGGGGAGGATGTCATGCCGGTTTATGATCTACAATGGATATTCGGGCAGTATTATGACCTCTATGGAAAAAGAACCGGTGAAAAACCGTATCAGATGCAGTTAAATAGCCGTATTTCCTTTGAAATATCGGGAAATGCGAATAAATTGGAAACGGAACAGTTTTTGCTTGTGGAAGATTCCAATTGTAATTTATTTGAACTTGGGAGACAGTTTGCGACAAGAGCGCAGGAAAAAATATTTGTCAACATTTTATCTCCAGATTATATGCTCCGCGATTATATGAAGAGTATTAAAGATGTTATGAATGCAGATCCCAAATATATTACCCAGTTTGTTCCTCTTCCCGTTAACACAATGAGAAATGTGGCTCTTCGTTTAATCCGGAGAATGCTTGAAGGCGAAATTTCGGAGGAGGAAATATGGGAGTTCCTGAAAAAAGGGGAAGAAGATGTCAAACGTGAATTTATTAACCTGAGATATCTGCAAAAGCTGATTAATTTGGTTTTTAATATTGATGACGCAGAAATTAGCATAAATTTCGGAAGTGAGTTCTCTAATCAGGAAAAAGAAATTAAACAAATAATTTATTACCGTATTGTTGATGAACGCGTAAAGAAAGAATTCCGGAAATACTTTTCTCAGGCTAGTTATATTGATGAAATCGGTGACCGAAAATATATCGGAAAACTAATGCTGGCAGGACATCTGGAACAAAAATATATGAAGGGGCAGCAGGTTGTTTTAAACGGCAAATATTATGTGATTACCGGTAAGAATCAATCTGAATATGGCCAGGAGCTTTTAGTGAGAAGGGCATCGGATCAAATTTATGGAAGAAAATATTACCGACAGCTTAGAAGGTATTTCTCTTTTGATAAATTTGACGAAATTCCATCGCAGAAAATTGTATTTCGTTCTCACCAAGTTGTATTGAAGAGATGTCATATAAACCTGAATGCGTATTCCTATGGATATCTTGAAATGGATAGTTGGAATCAATTTTATAACGAAAATAGGATTTTAGGGCAATTTAAACAGGAGGAAACACGGATTTACAGGAGGAAAGAGGCTCTGCAGGTTGAATTTACCGGAAAAATGGAAAATAAAAGGTTGATTTACTGGACAGCAATAATGCTGAAGGAAACATTTTGTACCTTCTATCCGCAATATTATCATCTGCTGGATGTGGCCGTGAACTATAAAGAGTACCGGGAATATGAGATTCCGCAGGAACTTTTAACTGTTATACTGTCACATATTGATGCGGATACAACGCGGAGCTTTTATATTTTGGAGGATAGCAGAGAGGATATGGGGCTGCTTCGTTCAATTGAGAGCAATTTCACTAAAATAATGAAGATAATACAGGATTATGTGAAATGGAGCAAGGATAATGGAGACAATTATTTTGGAAAGTGATGCGGAGAAGAAAGCAGATTTAAGCGCAAAATGGAAAGAAGAAATTCTGAAATATTTTGCGGAGGAGTTACATTTTGCAGATAAGAATCAAGTGGAAGGCGGTACTTTATTGTGTGAAAACAAGATGGGACAAGAAGATGAAGTCTGTCCTTATTGCGGAAAGGGCGTTTTAGCTATTGATATAAAAAAGCATCCCATATCGGGTAAAATTTGTGAGGATTGTTTGAACTCTATTGTTTCTAATAAAAGTGCCATAATGGAGTTAGTAAATGACTGTATTTACAGTTTGGACTGCTTTTTTGGGTTGAAACAGGATAAACGAGTCGCGGTGAAGACCAAAAATCTGTTTTTTCATTTCTCTAAAAACAAATCAACCGGGATTACCAATAAACCTGTAAATATAAAATATAAAAAGAAAGGAGGATGGGAGCCCGATTTATTAAAAATAATGCTGGGTTATCCGGAGGATATTTTAAGAAGGGAACTATTACAGGTTTTAATAAATATCGGGTTACCTACCGGGGAAGAATATACTAAACTTAATGAGTTTAGAAACGGTACTGTTCAATGGATGACTGTCCATTGTCTCTACCTGGACTTCCACCAGCATTATGCTGAATATTGTGATGAAAAATGGGCAGAAAGTGATAATAATGCAGAGTATCAGGAATGTTGCAAAATATTAGGCTCTCCATTAACAGAGGATTTGATTAGCCTGGAACAAATGGAACAGCGGGAACAACAAAAACAGTAGGTACGAAAATTCAGCCGATTCTACAGTTAATATAAGTCAGAATCGTAACAGCCTGAAGGTGCAAGAGGTGAATAAATAGAATCTGAAGAATTGCTCTGAAATAGCATGCCTAATGAATATGCATTACAGAAAGCCTGTAATTGTGCTGATTAATGAGTATGATGTTCAATTAACCTTAGTAAATGCTGGTGGTTATTATAAAGAGAGACTGGATAACACTTATACGATAATAAAGAACCGGTTTTGAAAGTTACAGTGATAACGTGATGCCTGAAAATAGCCAGAGAAAGTTTTTGCGCAGGACTTGACAATATGCTTACTAACACAATTACAGTAATTTGCCCTGGCAGGATATATTATGAAGTTTAGCTATGAGTTATGAAAAAGGTTGACGGAATATTGTCAAAAAGGAAAAAGGGATCGTCGTATGATGTTTTTTAAAGCAAAGCACGCTGATAAAGATGATACCTGTCAGGAAGCATTAAAACAGATAGCATGTGGAAGCCTTTGAGGGAAATCGAATAGTCATCAGTTATAATATTGTTTTTAAAGGAGAGGGTGGCAAGATAGCAATATACGAATAAAAAATAATGAAGCCAGCCCTTCGATAGGTATTAATTTGGTTCTCAAATGAATTGTCTTAATTAATAAAACGGCGTGTTTCAAATTATGATTTTGAAACATGCTGTTTTATATTTAAAAAATGTTTTTCTATTAAGAGATACTTGACAAATACCCCCTGAGGGTATAAAGTGTGTTTTATAAATAACATACCCCATTAGGGTATATAAAATGTTCTATACAATAAGAGGGAGGTCAATCCATGCAAGAGTCCCATAAACAAAGTGAAGATTCCAATATAAATACATCGGTTTTATCCGTTCCCACCCCCGTACCGGCTTCTGAAAATGCTGTATCCTGCCCCCACCACAAACACACCCCCCGCACCCCCGAAGCCACCCACCAGCTCCAAAACCGCCTAAACCGCATGATAGGCCAGCTAAACGGCATCAAAAAAATGCTGGACGACAACCGCTACTGCGGCGACATCCTCACCCAGATAGCAGCCGTAGAAAGCGCCCTCCAAAGCTTCGGCTATATCATTCTCCAAGACCACCTGGAAACCTGCGTCGTAGAAGAAATACAAAACGGTAACACAGAAATTTTAGAAGAAGCCATAGATTTGATTAAAAAACTGAAATAATTCAGACAATAACCCTAATTACAATCTGTATAATGCGACAGCCGCCAAATGAATGAAAGCTCCTCCGGGTTTTCCAAAAATCCCAGTTCTAACCGCATCCCAAGTCCCAAAAGCCCCAATGACCCACACCAACTCATTTGCCAGCTTCCCACCGCAGAAATAAGGATAGTAATAAAGAAAGAGGTGATCCCCCCATGCAAACCCAAAAATTCAACATCACCGGCATGACCTGCGCCGCCTGCCAGGCCAACATCACCCGGAACGTCAGCAAGCTGCCCGGCGTCCAAAACGTCAACGTCAGCCTCCTGGCCAACCAGATGACCGTCACCTATGACGAAACCCAGGCCGACACATCCAAAATAATTGACACCGTAACAGGCATCGGCTACGGCGCCTCCTGCCCGATACAAAATGAAAATAAAGAGAGTACAATAAGCAGAGAATGGGAAAACCGCCGGGAACTTACCGAGGAAAACCAGAAAGGCATGAAAACCCGCCTGATAACCTCCGTAGCCATACTGATTCCCCTCATGTACGTAGCCATGGGCCCCATGATGGGCTTACCCGTACCGGGTATTCTAAACGGTATGGAAAATGCTCTGGTATCAGCCCTGACCCAGCTCCTGCTTACCATCCCTATTATGATCATAAACCGCCATTTCTATCAGTCCGGCTTCAAAGCCCTGATAAAAAAGGCCCCCAATATGGACTCCCTGGTGGCAATCGGTTCCGCTGCCGCCTTCCTATACGGCGTATTTTCCATGTATAAAATGTCCTATGGCTTCGGACACGGCAATATGGACCTCGTCCATCAATATGCCCATGAACTCTATTTCGAATCCTGCGCCATGATCCTCACACTGATTACCGTAGGAAAGTACCTGGAAGCCCGCTCCAAAGCCAAGACCTCCGATGCCCTCCGCAAACTCGTGGATCTCGCCCCTAAAACCGCCGTGGTTTTCCGCAACGGACAGGAACAGACGATCCCGGCGGAAAACGTCATTGCCGGTGATATCGTTGTTATCAAACCCGGCGGAAGCATCCCCGTAGACGGCGTGGTTACAGAAGGCCACGGCTATGTGGACCAGGCCGCCATCACCGGAGAAAGTATCCCCGTGGAAAAAGATCCCGGAGACGAAGTGATTTCCGCTACCATCAATAAAAACGGCACCTTCCGTTTCCGTGCATCAAGAGTGGGGGATGACACCACCCTGGCACAGATCATCCGTCTGGTAGATGAGGCCGGCAACACCAAGGCTCCCATTGCCCGCCTGGCGGACCGTGTCAGCGGAATCTTTGTCCCCACGGTTATCGTTATTGCTGTTCTGACCGCAATAGTCTGGATAGCCACCGGCCATACCTTTGAGTTTGCCCTTTCCAATGCTATCGCAGTGCTGGTAATTTCCTGCCCCTGCGCCCTGGGCCTTGCAACTCCCGTAGCCATTATGGTTGGAACTGGAAAAGCGGCAGAATACGGCATCCTGATAAAATCAGCGGAAAGCCTGGAAACCCTGCATTCCATCGACACCATCGTGCTGGATAAAACAGGAACCATCACCTCCGGACACCCTTCGGTAACCGATGTGATTATTTTTAACAAAAATATAACCCAGGATACCTTCCTGGCAGAAGCAGCAGCGGTGGAATCTGGAAGCGAACACCCCCTGGCTATGGCTGTGGTAGAAAAAGCCAAAGAGAAAAAGCTTCCGGTTCCCCAGGCGGAAAGCTTCGACGCCCGCGCAGGCCGGGGTGTCAGCGCCGTTGTGGAAGGGAAAAAATATCTGGCCGGGAACCTCGCCTTTTTACAGGAAAACGGCCTTCTTAAAAAAGAAGACATGCAAAAAACAGCCAAACAGAAACTGGAAAGCCTTGCCAATGAAGGAAAGACCCCTCTGCTTTTTGCAAAAGACGGCGAACTTGAGGGCATCATAGCTGTGGCGGATACCGTCAGGGATTCCAGCAGATCTGCCCTGAAGCAGTTTAAGGAAGCCGGCCTGAAGGTGGTAATGCTGACCGGCGATAACCGGATTACGGCAGAAGCAATCCGTAAAAAATTAGATATTGAAGAAGCCATATCAGAGGTTATGCCCACCCAGAAGGAATCCGTTATCAGGCAGCTTCAGGAAAAAGGACATAAGGTAGCTATGGTAGGCGACGGCATTAACGATGCTCCCGCACTCACCAGGGCGGATGTGGGAATCGCTATCGGTGCAGGAACGGATATTGCTATCGATTCGGCGGATGTGGTCCTTATGAAGGATTCCCTCGTCGATGTGGCGACTGCCATAGATTTGAGCAAGTCGGTTATACGCAATATCCGCATGAACCTGTTCTGGGCATTCTTTTATAACATTTTGGGAATTCCCGTGGCGGCAGGCGTTCTGTATCCGGCCTTCGGCCTGCGCTTAAGCCCCATGATCGGTTCGGCAGCCATGAGTTTGAGCTCCGTATGTGTTGTAACCAACGCCCTCCGTCTGCGCTTCTTCAAAGGGAAAACAACAGACATTACTGCCTTTGGCCAGCCGGAAGTAATTTCTGCACCGGAATCACAGCAGCCATCTGCCGTCAAAAAACAGCCATTGACCGCTGCACAGGAGGAATCCGTTACTCAGGAAGCCCCCTCCAGCCAGGACACAATAAAACCAGAAAAAGAAAGGAATGGACAGGAAGAACTGTCCGGAAAAGGAGAATCAGAAATGGAAAAAGTAATCACAGTAGAAGGAATGATGTGCGCACACTGCCAGATGCATGTGCAGAAAGCCCTTGCAGCCGTGGAAGGTGTGCAGGAAGCGAATGTGGATCTGGAAGCAAAAAAAGCCACGGTTAAGCTGTCTGCGGACGTAGCGGATGATACCCTGAGGAAAGCCGTGGAGGATGCCGGCTATACCGCAGTGGACTGCGTAACCAGATAAAACAGCACTGAACAAAAAAGCAGGATATGTCAGTTCAACAGGGAATAGTTCATTGCGCACAGAACCTAAATAAGGTATAAAGAAGAAGAGCCGTCCGGAGCGAAGGGGACGCAGCCCCAAAGCTGCGTAACAGCTGAAAGAATTCCGGATGCAGCTTCTTCTGCCGGAGAAACTGAATTCAGAAGCTTAAAAAAGCCTCTGCACCGACAGAAACACGGTGCGGAGGCTTTTTTAAGCGTTTTTCCAAGCGTATCTGACGCTACTCATTTCTGCTGTTCACAAAGATAATGACTGCGGTACTGGCTGGGCGTCATATTGGTAAATTTTTTAAACTGCCTCATGAAATGAAGCTCATTTTCATACCCGCAAAGCTCTGCAATGGACTGGATGGACATTTCCGTGGTCCGCAGGTAAAAACGGGCGGATTTCAGGCGTGCCTGAATCACATCCTGAATGCAGGAAACACCAAACAGCTCCCGGTAAAGATGCTGCAGATAGGAAGGGCTGATATGCACTAACTCAGCCATCGCCTCAATTGTCCATTTTTTATGCGGCGTATTTAAAATGGACATCCGCAGCTCATTCATTGCGGAATAATATTTGTTTTCCATGGCTTCGTCAGGAGAAGACAAAAGCTGGGAGGCCAGTGAATACAGCAAAGTCCGCATGAGGGAATCCAGAATCTGTTCCCGGTAGGGATGCTCCGAATTTTTTTCCAGGACGATCATACGGGCATATTCGGAGAGCTGTCCGGTAAAGGAAAGCGTGCATGGCGTATTGCAGGGAAGCTTCAGATCCTGCAGGAATGGTAAGTCGCAGTCCTCAGGCAGAAAATGAATCCAGTCATCATTATAGGAGGCGCCTACACTGCCGTAATGGACAGGAACCGACGGTTCATACAGAATAACCGTCCCCGGCGGAGTCTGCAGAGTTTTTCCGTCTATCCGGAAAAAAGCCTCCGTTTTTATAAGCAGAAGAGTATAGTCAGGCGTTCCTCCCGGACGGCGCATTTCCAGCCTGGTCCGGTGTCTGGAATCATAGCCGCAGTGGCCGACAGTAATCATGGCAGATACCTATCCTTTCCGGTTAAAATGACAGTCAGGACGAACAGCAGAACCAGTCAGGGAGCTGTTGCTCCTGATATCCGAAGCCGAGCTGTCAGTTATATTTTACCGCCTTTTTCAGATTTGTACAGTGCTGTTGTAAAAATAGCAACTGTTCAGGCTTCCGTCAGGCAGACTTCGAAACAGCGGAATGGAAAGCTTTGCAGTATTGATAACTGCCGCCTGCATCGCCGCTTGCTTCATCGTAAATCAATCAAAAATAAAAATAAAGGAGTACAAACCATGGCAAAACAGGAAAGCAAGGAAGAAAGACAGAAATGGCTGGAGGAGGTATACGGCAAAATCTGCGCAAAAATGAGCGCCGAATGCGACAGAGTCGGTGACAAAATCCCCTATATACCGGAAAACGGCAGGTATACAGAGGATTTTGGTGAAAAAGACATCTTCTGGTGGACCAATGGCTTCTGGGGAGGAATGCTCTGGCAGATGTACCACGCCACAGGAGATGAGAAATACCGGAAGGCCGCTGAGGGTGTGGAGAAGAAGATGGATACCGCCCTGGCAGATATCGGAAGGCTGTATCATGATGTGGGATTTATGTGGCTGCATACCGCAGTGGCCGATTACCGCCTTACCGGCAGTGAGGAAGCCAAAAAACGCGGTGTTAATGCGGCCAATGTGCTGGCGGCCAGATTCAATCCGCTGGGGAATTTTATCCGCGCCTGGAACGGTGATAACCAGGTGGGCTGGATCATCATAGACTGCCTTATGAACCTTCCCATCCTTTACTGGATGAGCGAGGAGAGCAAGGATCCCCGGTTCGCGGCGATTGCAAAAATCCATGCGGATACGGCCATGGACAAGCTGTTAAGAGATGACGGCTCCTGTAACCATATCGGCGTTCTCGATCCGATGACAGGGGAGCTTCTGGAAGCGCCCGGAGGACAGGGCTATGGTGAAAACAGTGCATGGAGCAGAGGACAGTCCTGGGCAGTTTACGGCTTTGCTCTCAGCTATCATCACACGGGTGAAACCAGATATCTGGATGCCGCGAAAAAAGTGGCACATTATTTTATTGCCAATGCGGCCATGACCGATTATCTGCCGCTCTGTGATTTCCGTGCGCCTCAGGAGCCTGTATATTATGATTCCACGGCAGGAGCCTGTGCGGCCTGTGGTCTTTTAGAAATAGCATCCTTTGTGCCGGAGCATGAAAAGAAGCTGTATGAAGAAAGCGCCTACCGCATTCTGCGCGCCATGGAAGAAAAATTCGCCAACTGGAATCCGGAAGAGGATGCGATTCTGGAAATGGGAAAAGTCGCTTATCACAGCGATGCCGAACAGGAAGCGATCATTTACGGTGATTATTTCTTTATTGAAGCGATTCTGCGCCTGCTTGACAAGGACTGCTTTATTTGGTAAGAGGGTTGTAAAAAATTGGTAACTGTGAGAGTGACTGAACAGTTGCAAAAATTGCGTGCTATGTGTGCGGACAGGAGCGATTATGAAAAATACGACAAGAAAAGAATGGCTGAATTCCCTGCTTTGCATCGTAACTCCGGTGCTGCAGGCTTTGGAAAAAGAAGAACTGAAAAAGACCATGCCGCTGGATTTTCATGGAGAAAGAGCGCCCTTTGCGCCTTTGGAGGCTTTCGGAAGGAGCATGCTCGGCCTGGCGCCCTGGCTGGAGGCGGAGGGACTTGAAGGAGAGGAAAAGGAACTGCAGGAAACCTACCGCAGCCTGGCAGTACGCTGCATAGACAAAGCGACGGATCCGGAATCCGCGGACTTTATGATTTTTAACGAAGGCGGCCAGCCCCTGGTGGATACGGCATTCCTGTGCCATGCGCTGGTACGCGCCCCCAGACAGCTGGCAGGCAGCCTGCCGGAGAGAGTGCACAGGAATCTGGCGGCGGCCCTGAGAAGCTCCAGGCAGATTGTGGCCTGTAATTCCAACTGGATTTTTTTCTCCGCTATGGTGGAAGCCGGATTGTATGTGCTGGGTGAAAAAGATTATGATAAAATGCGCATCGCATACGCCCTCAGGGTATTTGACGGCTGGTATAAAGGGGATGGCGTCTATGGCGATGGTGAAATGTTCCACTGGGATTACTATAACAGCTTTGTTATCCAGCCCATGTATTTGGATCTGGCGGAAATGTTCGTAAATCTGGGGGAAGAATTCCGGGAACTGGAAAAAAGGGTAGCCATCCGGGCCGCACGTTATGCCTCCGTTCTGGAACGGATGATCGCGCCTGACGGAAGCTATCCAATCCTTGGACGTTCCATCTGCTATCGTTTCGGCGCTTTTCAGATGCTGTCCCAGGCCGCGCTGGAACATCGTCTGGAGGGCTCTCTGGAGCCTGCCCAGGTCCGCTGTGCATTGACTGCGGTTATCCGCAGATGTATGGAAAACCAGGAAATGTTTGATCAAAATGGCTGGCTGCAGCCGGGAGTCTGCGGATGCCAGCCCGAACTGGCGGAGGGCTATATCAATGTGGGAAGCCTGTACCTGTGCAGCGCCGTATTCCTGCCGCTGGGCCTTCCCGTTTCTGACCCGTTCTGGGCCGATGAAGATGCGGACTGGACCTCCCGAAAAGTGTGGAGCGGCGGCCACGTACAGATTGATCATGCGATTGACTGAACTAGACAATATTGACCCAACAGGATCATAATAATTATAAGAAGCCAAAATGCAGACTGTTTTGGCTTCTTATTTTTTTGCCATACCTGTCCCCTTAATAAAACCATTCTCATATACATTCCCTCCCCGTCCCGCATTTCGTTCCGTGCACAGTTCCATATCACGCAGTTCCACATCCGCGAAATATATTGGTCACCCCATATTCCTTATGCTATAATATCCAGAGAAATTCATACATTTTTACATCGGATGAAAATGATTGGCCCCGGTTTTCCGGGGATACATTGCTGGCAGGAACGCAGCTGCCGCCGTCGGCGGACAGCACACAGGGGAGGGAAAATACATGATAAAGCTGCTTATCGTAGAGGATGAGCTGATAACCAGGCGCGGTCTGATGCGGCATGTCCCGTGGAAAAAAATAGGCGTGGATGCCGTGGAAACGGCGGAAAATGCATATGAAGCTTTCGGGATATGTGCCAGATGGCAGCCGGATATTGTGCTTTCCGATATTAAGATGAGGGGCATGGACGGTATCGAGATGTGCAGACAGCTGCGCAGCCTTTTGCCGGACTGCCAGATTATTTTTGTCAGCAGCTATTCCTACAAGGAGTATCTGAAGGCCGCTATTGATCTGGGGGCGATACAGTACGTGGAAAAGCCCGTGGTTTTGGAGGAATTAATCGGGGCGGTGGAAAAAGGCATCGAAAGAATTGTTCAGATTAAAAAGCAGAAGGCGTTGCAGGACAGCTATACGGAGAGCATGGATTTTTTGAAGAGGGAGGCTCTGTTTTCCCTGCTTTCCACGCCGGAGGATGTAAAAAAGCTGGAATGTCAGCTGCGCCGGAGCGGCCTTTGGGACAGCGGGGATACCCGGATGCGCATCGGGATTGTAAAGCTGGCGGGAACGGTGGACGACGCCGGGGAGTTTGTCCGCTTCTACCGGGAAAAACTGCAGATATTTATGGCTGAAGAACAATTCTATTGTAATATGGATTTCCACGACAACAGAACGCTGATTTTGCTGGCAACCGGCACGAAGTCCATGCTGGACAGGGATGGGGAACTGATTCGTGCCCTCTGCGTACTGGCCGTGGAATCCAAAGGGGAATACCGTCATTTCCTTGCTGTGGGAGCTATGGTGGAGGAACCCGGAAAGCTGTATGCATCCTATCAGTCCGCCTGCCAGTCGGCAGGATGCCTTTCCTATAAGGGCTTTGCCTCCTTTGCATTTTGTGGGGAAGCGCCGGCCGATCGGTATTTTGAGGTGGGAAAGGAACAGGAGGAGGCCTTTGTGGGCGCGCTTTCCAGGCGGGAGAAGGAGGAAGCCATCCGTATTCTGGAGCAGATTTATGCACAGCTTATAACAGAAAAGGCCGCGTTGAACAGCTCGGTAAAAAATATGTATTTCCTGCTTTACAGCCATATCCAACAGCTGGAAAAGGAACTGTTGACAGGAGAAGGAAGGGAACGCCGGGAATCCGGACGTTTCTGGGACAACGCGCAGACACTGGAAGAACTGCACACCTTTGTTGCCGCCCGGGCCATGGAAGCTATTGAAGCAAGGGAAAGGGAAGGTACCGGAGGAAATGCGGTGATTTTCCAGGTAATTGAAGTGATGAAGCAGCGGTATTCAGACAAAAGCCTGTGTATTAAGGATCTGGCGGATGCCGTATACCTCACGCCCTCCTATCTGTCCGGTCTTTTTAAAAGGAGGACCGGAACCACCATCAACCAGTATTTGACCAACATGCGGATTGACCAGGCCAAGAAGCTGCTGCGTGACAACAGCCTGAAGCTGTATCATGTGGCGGATCTTGTGGGCTATGAGGATGCCGCCTATTTTGCCAGGATTTTCAAGGCGCAGACAGGAATGACGCCCTCAGAATATAAGGAGAACAAGAACCTGTGAAAAAAATATGGTCCCGGATGAAAAATTATTTCAAACGCCTGCCCATGCGGATTAAGCTTACCGTATCCTTTTCCGGCCCTATGATCCTGATTTTTATTCTGCTGCTTTCCTGCAGCTATATGCTGATTGAGAAAAGATACGAAGCGCAGATTATCTATTCCGCAGATCAATCCTTTGAACAGGCGGTCAACTTTCTGGAGAGCCATCTGCAGAATATGAATTATATTTTGGAGCTTGTGGGTGCGGATCGGGAGCTGCAGGACATGCTGGAGGAGGGAAATTACCTTACTAGACAGGAAGCGGGCGATCAGTGGAGGGATTACTGGAGGATCAATGATATTATGACCTCGCTGGAGTTTTCCGACAAAATGTACCAATGTGGAATTTATGTGCCTGACAGCCTTGTTTACGCCTATAACAGATACCATTTTTTCCCGGAATCCGATTTACAGAAGAAACCATATTATGAGGAAATGTGCGGCCGAATCAATCAGGGGCTGTTGTATTTCACAGGGCTTGAAAGAAGCGGCCCGGAGCTGGTGGGAGAGAAGCAGCTGCGTGTGGCAATGCTGAAGAAAATATACGGAGAGGCGGGAAGCGGCAGCTCCTGTATCGCAAGGGTGAGTGTTTCCAGTGATGAACTGGAACGGATTGTGGCGAATTCGGATGTTACGCAGAAGGGAATCAGTTACCTCATTAATCAGAGAGGGGAAATTCTGGCGGCATCCAGCCAGGAAAATCTGGATGAGCTGTCCGGAAAAGGAAGCCTTCCCGGCCATGGCAGGAATTCCTCATGGCAGGAGCTGCGGATGGGAGGAAGCGCCTATCTTTACCGTCAGAGAAAGCTGGAGCAGGCGGAATGGACGCTGGTTTCCATCATTCCCAGACAGGATTTTTACAGGCAGACTTATTTAATGGGAATGACGCTCATCTTTTTTTCCGTGCTGATTGTGCTTTCCATCTTTCTGATTTCCTGGCTGCTGGGAAAATATTACTCAAAGCGTCTGGTAACGCTGAATACGAAGATGAAACAGGTACAGGACGGGCAGCTTTCTTTGGAAATACCGGAGGAGGAAAGCGATGAAATCGGCGAGCTGTTCCGCAGCTTCAGTTATATGACCAAGGAGCTGCGCAAGCTGATGCTGGAGCAGTACCGGCTGGGTAAAAATGTGAAATCGGCAGAGCTGCGCGCGCTGCAGGCGCAGATCAATCCGCACTTTCTGTATAATACCCTGGATTTGATCAACTGGGAGGCCATGGATTACAATGCGCCGGAAATCATGGAGCTTGCGCAGAATCTGGCTCAGTTCTATCGGATCAGCCTGAATAAGGGAAGGCAGATCGTCAGGGTGCGGGAGGAGCTGAACCATGTACGTGCCTATGTCAGGATAGAAAATTACCATTTTGATAATGCCATCAGCCTTGAGATTGATGCGCAGGAGGGCGTGGAGGAGCTGTCCTGCATCAACATCATCCTTCAGCCCTTTGTGGAAAATGCGATTATGTACAGCATTGCCAGGGCGCCTGACATGGTGGAATGCAGAATCCGTATATCCGCGGTGACCGAAGGAAAGGATCTCGTTTTTTGTATCACCGACAACGGGCTTGGCATGACGGCGGAACAGGTAGCGCATATTTTTGAAGAAAATACGTGCGAAGTGAGCCATGGCTACGGAGCCAAGAACGTGAACTTCAGGATTAAGCTGTGCTATGGGGAAGAATATGGAGTTTCCTATGAAAGCCAGGTGGGAAAGGGAACCACGGTTACAGTCCGTCTGCCCGCCCTGACCCCGGAGGAAGCGGAAAAGATTCTGTATATTGACAGTTAAAACGGAAAAAGACAACAAAATAAAAAAACGGCAAAATAAATAGCCGGCAGACGCGGCAGGAGTCCGGGGACAGGATTCCTGCTGCGTTATTTTTTGGGTATAAGGAGGCCGGTGGCAGCAACCTTGAATGGTAAAAAAGAGCATAAAAAATGTACTAATATTAAATTTTTATGCAAATTACCAATGGCAAATAAAAATATAAAATAAAAATGATTGTAAAAGCAATATAATTTATAAATAAATATACAAAATGCACACAAAGCATAAAATAATCCGGTAAATCTCAGTTTTGTCATATTTCAATTTTTATCAAGGAATAATACAATACTTATATCAGCAATACGTACACAACGCGGTAGTAAAAAGTGAAATGTGTACAGAAAAGATTACGGTTCGGCCCTGGCCGGACTGTAACCAGTAAAGAAGGGGGATGGAAGTCGTGAAAGAGCGATTTAAGAACTTTGGCCATGAACTGAAAAAAAACAGGGCGCTGTTCCTCATGGCGCTGCCTGCGGTGCTCCTGGTCCTGGTCCTGTCATATCTGCCCATGTCGGGCCTGATACTGGCATTCAAGAATTACCGGTTTGACAGGGGGGTATTCGGCAGTGACTGGAATGGCCTGGAGAACTTCCGTTACCTGTTTTCGTCGGGAACAGGATGGCTGATTACCAAAAACACAATTCTCTACAATCTCCTGAATCTGATTACCTCTCAGGGGCTTGCAATCATTCTTGCCATTATCATTTCTGAAATGCAAGGCAAATACTACAAGAAAATTACCCAGTCTGTTATCTTTTTTCCTTACTTTATTTCCTGGGTAATCGTCGGCGCTTTCGTCTACAACATTTTCAACTATGAAACAGGACTTCTTAACGGCTGGCTTACTTCGCTGGGAATAGAAAAAATCAATGTCTATTCCATGCCGTGGGTCTGGCCTATCATCATCTGCTGCTTTAATGCCTGGAAGTGGTGCGGCTACAATTCCATTATTTACATAGCGGCCATTACCGGAATCGACGGAGAGTGCTACGAGGCGGCGCAGATTGACGGTGCAAATATTTTTCAGCGTATCTGGTACATTACGCTGCCCTGTATCAAGCCTACGGTAATTACCATGCTTCTTCTGCAGGTGGGCAGAATCCTGCGCGGCGATTTTGAAATGTTCTATCAAATCGTTGGAAATAACGGGCAGCTCTATAATGCAACCGATGTAATCGATACCTACGTGTTCCGTTCCCTGATGCAGAATTCCAATCTGGGAATGACGGCGGCGGCCACCTTCTATCAGTCCATTCTCTGTTTCATTATCATCATGCTGGTAAATACAGTTGTCAAAAAAATCGACGAAGATTACGCGTTGTTCTAGGGAGGGAGTGAGAAATTATGGCAGCAAAGGAACAGGTTATGGAATCCAGGAAAGTAAAAATGGGGACGGCTGCGATTGTATTCAATATAATCGGCTATATACTGGTAGGGCTTGTGGCAATCATCTGTTTATTGCCCTTTATCATGCTGATATCCGGTTCTTTTTCTTCGGAACAGGCCATCCGCTTTACCGGCTATGGACTGCTCCCCAAGGAGTTTACGCTGGAAGCATACCGGATTGTATTCAAATATCCGGAAAAAATAGCACGGGCGTACGGTGTATCCATATTTATTACGGTAACGGGAACCGTGCTGGGACTGTTTATCACTACGATGGCAGCTTATGTCATCAGCAGAAAGGACTTTAAATACCGTAATGTAATTTCCTTTTTCTTCTATTTTACGACGTTGTTTAACGGTGGAATGGTAAGCACCTACATTTTTTACATCCAGTACCTGCATCTGAAGGATAACTTACTAGCGCTTATCTTACCGGGAATGGTAAATATTTTCTATCTGCTCATCATGCGCAGCTTTGTCGCGGCGGTACCCATTGCACTGGTGGAATCCGCGAAAATAGACGGGGCGGGAGAGTTTCGGACCTTTCTCCAGATTGTCCTGCCGCTTCTGAAATCAGGGCTTGCAACCATCGGTCTGTTCATGGCGCTGGGCTACTGGAATGACTGGTACAATGCCATGCTTTACATGAACAGTTCGGAAAAATATCCGCTTCAGTACATGCTTTATGACCTGCTGCAGCAGACGCAGGCGCTGGCCAGAATCGCCAGCCAGGCGGGTATCCGGGTGGAAAGCCTGCCATCCAACACGCTGAAGCTGGCAATGGCGGTAGTGGCCACAGGGCCGATTATCCTGCTTTATCCGTTCGTACAGAAATACTTTGTTAAAGGTGTCACAATCGGCTCCGTGAAGGGCTGATGGATGATATATGAAAAAAAGGAGGGTTATAAACATGAAAAAAGCTTCTAAACTGATCTCCACGCTGCTTACGGCAGCCATGGTGGGAACACTTCTCGCAGGCTGCGGCGGCAGCAGTTCAAACACAACCACGGCGGAGTCCGTTGCGGACAAGGGCACGGCTTCCACAGAGGCAGCCTCATCGGGGGAAACAGGGCTGGATACCTCGGAGGAGGTGGAGCTGGTGATGTACGTAGTCAGCAATGAGCCTGCAAAACAGCAGGAGCTGACGGACAACATGAATAAGATTTTTAAGGAAAAGCTGAACTGCACGCTGAAAATCAACTATATCGGCTGGGCGGAATACCCCAACAAGTATCCGCTGCTGTTCTCCTCAGGAGAAGCCTTTGATATGGCCTATGCCGCTACCTGGCTGAACTTTTCGGCGCTGGCACAGAAGGGGGCGTTCATGAATCTGGATGAACTCTGGCCTACCTATGCGCCTGACAATTTTGCCATGCAGTCGGAAACAGCCAAGCAGCAGGCTACTATCGACGGACATTATTACTGCGTTCCCACACTGCTGGCAACCTATTCCGCATACGGCCCCATGTGGCGCACTGATATTCTTGACGGAACAGACTGGGACGGCAAAATGGAAAGCTTTGAGGACATGGAAAAATACATGGATCTGGTAAAGGCCAACCGTCCTGAATTTGAACCCTACGACGTATGCTCCTCCGGTTCCGAAATGGATGACCTGTATATGTACAATAACGGGATGTATGCTATTAAGGGATCAACCAATGATTTTCTGTTTATTGATCCCATGGAAGAAAATCCCAAGCTTTTCACCTATTATGAATATGACAAAACCCCGGAATTCCTGGAAATGATGAATCGCTGGAATGAAAAAGGCTTTTTCAGCAAATCAGCCCTGTCCGATACGGATACGGAAAAAACGAAAAACGGGAAGGCAGCGCTGAAAATCCATAATGTGGATACTTTTACAGGACTGGTTATTGACAAACCGGAGTATTCCTTTGATTATGCGAATCTGGTGAAGGATGTTTCGAACCTGTCCTTTACACAGGATGCCATGGTTATTTCCAATACCTCCAAGCATCCGGAAAGGGCGTTGGCGCTCTGGAACCTGATTACTACGGACAGAGAAGCATTTGACGCATTCTTCTATGGCATCAAGGATGTTTCCTATGAACTGAATGACAAGGGCGAGGTAAAAACACTGGATCCTGACAATTATGCTGCATCCGCCATGTGGGCGGCCCGTACCACTGAACTGAACAGGGATGGCATCGGCACACCTGAGCGCACCACAGAGCTGAAAAAGGAATGGGATGCATATATTAAGGATGGCGTGGGAAGCCAGAAGTACCGTTCTTTCGTACTGGATACCTCTTCAATTGAAACGGAGTATGCGGCCTGTCAGAATGTGCATCAGCAGTACTGGTGGCCTTTGGAGCTTGGCTATACGGATCCGGTAAGCGGTCTGAAGGAATATCAGGAAAAGATGGAAGCGGCCGGTATTGAAAAGGTACGCGAGGTATTGCAGCAGCAGTTGGATGCTTATGTTGCAGGCTTAAAACAGTAAGAATTTAAAGCAATAAAGATTTAAAGCTAAGAAAAGTTTTAGTATACAAAGGCGGCGGTAAATTTTCCGCCGCCTTTACCGGGTATTATGCCGGAAAGAAGGGGGAAAGGGATTTTTATGGAAAGAAGAGTGAAGGTATATCTGACAGATATCAGGAACGGCAGACGCCTTTCGGAAGAGACGCCGCTTGTTTTTAAAGCGGACAAATCAGGAAATGATGGTAATGAGGGACACGTCCTGAATGTATATGATCAGGTAAAGTATCAGGAAATCCTGGGTTTCGGAGGGGCTTTTACCCAGGCCGCCGCTGTGAACTATAAAAAGCTGGATGAAGCACAGAGGGAAGAGGTGCTGACTGCTTATTTCGACAGGGAAAAGGGGCTTGGCTACAGCTTCTGCCGCCTTACCATCAACAGCTGTGATTTTTCCACGGAAATGTATTCCTATGATGATACACCGGAAGACTTTGAACTGAAGGATTTTTCCATTGCCAGGGACAGGGAGGATGTGATTCCCATGGTCCATGCAGCCCGGGAAAAGGCGTCGGAACTGCTCTTGTTCGCTTCTCCCTGGAGTCCTCCGGCCTGGATGAAAACCAATGGGAAAATGGATAAGGGAGGATTCCTGCGGGCAGACTGCAGACAGGTCTGGGCGGATTATACGGCCAGGTACCTTCAGGCCTATGAAAAGGAAGGAATCCCCATCTGGGGCGTTACCGTACAGAATGAGGCAAAGGCGGAGCAGGGCTGGGAATCCTGCCATTATGAGGCAGGAGAGGAACGGGATTTTGTGACAGGTTTCCTGAAGCCTGCTTATGAAAAAGCAGGACTGGGTGACAGAAAGATTTTTTTCTGGGATCACAATAAAGAGCGCGCGGTGGACAGAGGGCTGGAAACACTTTGCAATGAGCGATCAAGAGCGGCCTTTGACGGCATGGCGGTTCACTGGTATTCCGGTGATCATTTTGGGGCGCTGGATGTTTTCCACCGCCTGTATCCGGAAAAGCTTCTTATTGCCTCCGAACAGTGCAAGGGGAGAGAGAAGCTGCCGTGGGAGTCGGGAGAGGCCTATGCCCATGATATCATAGGGGATTTGAATAACTGGGTGAGCGCGTGGGTGGACTGGAATATGCTGCTGGATGAAAACGGAGGCCCTGATCACTGGCTGGATGAGCAGCTTCAGTGGGAAAGCATCACACGGAAACGCCTGGAAAGAGGCCTGGAAATCGACTGGAAAAAGGAAGACTTCCGGAAGCTGATGGAGGAAGAGGGAATTTGGTTCGGCGAGTCGCCGCTTCTGTGTGATCATGGGGAAAAAAGCCTGCATTACGCCTCATCTTATTATTATATCGGCCATTTCAGCCGTTTTATCAAACGTGGGGCAAAGAGAATCGGCAGCTCGGTCTATACCTCGGATTTGGAAGTATGCGCTTTCCAAAATCCCGACGGCTCAATAGCCGCTGTGGCGATGAATGCATCGGAGGAAGTAAAAAAGGTGGTACTCCGGTTCCATGAAGAAATAGCGCAGACCTTTATCCCCGCGCACAGCATCGTAACCTTCGTATTTTAACCGTATGTTTGGCAGGAAGTAAGCCGTTTTTATCCTGCCTGACGAATACGCGCGCTTCAGCGGGCAGATAGGAGCAGAAATGGAAAATAACATGAAAATAAGAGGCGTAAATCTGGGTAACTGGCTGGTGCTGGAAAAATGGATGAGTCCAGCGCTGTTTGAAGGAACGAAGGCGGAGGACGAGGATGCGCTATGCAGGGAACTCCCCAGACAGGAGCTGATCGAAAGACTGACAGCACACAGAGACAGCTATATTACAAGGGAAGATTTTATATACATCAGTGAGCGGGGACTGAATATGGTCCGCATACCCGTACCTCACTTTATATTTGGAGATGACCCGGTGTACTGTGAACCGTATGTGCCCTGTATTGAATATCTGGATCGTGCATTTGACTGGGCCGGTGAAACAGGCCTGCAGATACTGATTGACCTTCATACGGCGCCGGAAAGCCAAAACGGCTTTGATAACGGCGGCATCTGTGGTGTCTGTAAATGGGCGCAGAGTCCCGAACGGATTGACAGAGTACTCAAGGTGCTTGGAATGCTGGCGGAGCGGTATAAAAGCCATCCGGCGCTGTGGGGGATTCAACTGTTGAATGAACCCATATCCGAACCGTTGTGGCAGATGATCCGTAGCAGATATCTCCCGCAGGATCCGGAAAGGGCGGCAGGCTCCTCCTTTGTACCGTTGGAGGTTTTATACGATTTTTATACCAGAGGCTATCATATGCTGCGAAGTATCTTGCCTCCGGATAAGAAAATCGTGTTCCACGATGGTTTCCGGTTTGAGGTATGGGATACTTTTTTCAGGGAAGCAGGTTTTGAAAATGTGGTGCTTGATGCGCACTGGTATCTGGGCATGGGACAGCCCGATGAAGATACGGATGAGCTTTCCTATATGAATGCCATATTAAAGGAAGACGTAAAAAAACTGAAACGAATGGAGGCAGTGGTTCCTGTAATTATAGGAGAATGGTGCCTGTCCCATAACCTGAAGCCCGGCAGAGAATATTCCGCATTGGAAAAACAGCTTTCCTACAGGCTTATCGGTGATGCCCAGCTTATGGCATGGGAATCGGCAAGCGGATATTTCTTCTGGAGCTACAAGCTGCTTTCCCAACCGGAGGGCTGGGATTTCAGGAAGTGCGTGGAAAAAGGCTGGCTGCCGGACAATCTGGAAAAAGGCTTCTGATTCCAGGCAAAGCCTGTGCCGATGATTCCCGCCTACGCTCCTTTTGGGTTCCTGCGGCTTCATTTTCCCGGGCTTTTCCGCCGGCCGGGGAAATGACCAGATGACAAAAGGTCCGGAAACAAAAATACCCGGAAACGGATTGACAAAGAAAAAAGTCTGTTATATAATGACACCGTTCATCGGAGGGTGAACCATTCGTAAGGAAATGGTAACCGGATAAGATGCTGGCTGAGATGCCTGCTTCTTATCCGGTTTTTTGTGCGGCGATTTTTAAGCGTCAGCTATATATACATACAGAGAAAGGGGAACAGAAGATATGAAAGAAACGCAGAATTTTACAAAAGGAAATATTCTCACCTCCCTCGTCCGGTTTGCGCTGCCGGTGCTGGCGGCGTTATTTTTGCAGACGATGTACGGTGCGGTGGATATGCTGGTGGTAGGCCGGTTTGCCACGGCGGCGGATGTTTCCGCCGTTTCCACAGGAAGCTGGCTGATGCAGCTGATTACTTCGTTTGTGGTAGGGATTGCCATGGGTACGACAGTGCTTCTTGGCCGAAGGCTGGGAGAAGGAAAGCCGGAAGAAGCCGGAAAAATCATCGGATCCAGCATCGTTCTCTTTGCCATCATCGGAGTGGTAATCACCTTTTTTATGGAACTGTGTGCGGTGCCTGTGGCGCAGATCATGCGTACGCCCATCGAGGCCTTTGACGCAACGGTCTTGTATGTCCGTATCTGTTCGGCCGGATCGGTTTTTATCGTTGCCTACAATGTGCTGGGCAGTATTTTCCGGGGAATCGGGGATTCAAGGATGCCGCTGGTTACAGTGGCAATAGCCTGTGTATTTAATATTGCGGGAGATTTCCTTCTGGTGGGCGTTTTCGGCATGGCGACGGCAGGAGCGGCGATTGCCACGGTTCTTGCCCAGGCGCTCAGCGTGATCATTTCCGTACTGATTATCCGGAGGCAGAAGCTTCCCTTTACCTTCCGCAGAACGGATATTGTTTTTGACAGAAAAAGAATGGGAAGCGTATTCCGCCTGGGACTGCCCATCGCTTTCCAGGATCTTCTTGTGAGTATTTCCTTCCTTGCCATTACGGCAATTGTAAACTCTCTGGGAGTGATCCCTTCGGCAGGCGTGGGCGTGGCGGAGAAGCTGTGCGGATTCATCATGCTGGTGCCCTCGGCCTTTAACCAGTCTATGTCCGCTTTTGTAGCCCAGAATATGGGCGCGGGAAGAATGGATCGGGCCAAGCGCGCCCTGCTGTGCGGAATCGGAATGTCTCTTGTGGTCGGCGTGTTTATGGCCTGGCTTTCCTTCTTCCACGGGGATCTTCTGGCAGGGCTGTTCGCCAGGGATGAAGCGGTCATTGCGGCCGCCGCGGATTATCTGAAGGCCTATGCAATCGACTGCCTGCTGGTGTCCGTTATGTTCTGCATGATAGGCTATTTCAACGGCTGCGGGAAAACACTTTTCGTCATGCTGCAGGGCATTGCGGGCGCATTCGGCGTCAGAATCCCCGTGTCCCTCATCATGAGCAGAATCAAGCCGGTATCCTTGTTCAAGGTGGGCCTGGCAACCCCCTGTTCCTCTGTGGTACAGATTATATTGTGCGTTGGTTATTTTCTCCTGCTTTCCCGCAGAAAACCCAAAAAAGAGGCAGGAGAGTAAGGCCTGTCAGTCCGGTTCGCAGTCCTTCAGTGTAATATGCTTCAACGAGGGTGTCAAATCTATTCAGCACAATGTAATCATTATCCGCTCCGGCGCCCGTTAAGCTACAGGTCTGCATACAAATTCAATGTGACAGCCAGCCAATTCCCTGTCAGCGTTGCAGTGACTTCCCCGCCAAGCTTTTCCGCAAGCAGCTTCACAACAGCCAGTCCCAGCCCCGTACTTCCCTGTGTCCTTGCGGCGTTCCCTGTATAAAAACGGTCGAACATCCGCTCCACGTCAGGGCGCGCCCCTGCTTTGACCGGATTTTCCATCCGCAGCATGATGCTCCCCTCCGGATTTTCTGAAAGGGAAATCCGGATATCCCCTGGACTGTAACGAACCGCATTGGTCAGCAGATTCTGCAGGATACGCTCCAGCATGCCGGGATCAGTACGTAAGAAAACAGATTTGTCGGGCAGCAGGATATCAGGATGTATCCCTCCGGCTTCCAGCAGAAATGCATTTTCCGTGAGAAAGTCAATGAGCATGTTGGAGAGATTAACAGACTCTTTATGCGGCTGCAGCTGTTCGGAATTCAGGACAGAAAGCTCATAAAAGGCTTCAATAAGCTCATTCATACGGCGGGCCTTCCGAAGCGCTGTATCCGTCCTGCGCAGCTGTTCATCTGAAAGAAAGGTGCGCTCCAACAGCTGCAGATGTCCCATAATAACGGTAAGCGGCGTGCGCAAATCATGGGAAATCCCGGCGATGGACTCCCTGAGCTGTTCCTCATGGCGCAGGGCGCCCGCCGTAAGGGAGCGCTGTCTGGCATAGTGCCGGTTGATTTGCCCGGCAAGGCGCTCCAGGTCACGATCAGTGAGGGACAGCTCCAGCATTTTTTCAGTTCCGCCGTCCGCGAGCAGGGTAAGCTGCTTCGACAGATGACGGATTTCTTTTTTCAGCAGATAATATTTAGTACAGATAAAAACGAACAAAATACCGAAAAAAAAGATGCAAAGACCGATGGCGTCCGCCCCCCTTCCTTCCTGCGGTTTAAACTGCCCCAGCCCCAAAATTCTCCAGGCGGCTGCTGCAGGATATCCATAACTTTTCAATTACACTTTACAGTCACGTATCTTATTTCAGTTCACATCTCCTGAAAGCGCCCCAGGCCGCGGGAATCAGCACTGCATACCAGATCAGCGCCACCATCAGCCCTTCCGGATAGAACCAGTCCGATAATACGACAGCCTCCCTGATCTGGAAGGTGGGAAGAAAACGGACAGGAAATCCCAGCATCATGCCATAACCTAAGTAAAGAGCAAGCGTAAAGGTAACCAGGGCGGCAGCGGCAACGGATTTCGCCATGTCCCTTAGCCGGAAGCAGCAGAGTAGCGGCAGCAGGAAAAATGCGCTGTTTTGCAGAAGGGAATAAACCAGGGTTCTCAGCACTGTCTGTAGAAATATGCCGCCGTCCGGAAGGCCAAAACGGGACAGCTCCCGCAGACAGCCCGCGGCTGGATAAACGAAAGCAGGCAGATTAAAGGCTGGAAGCAGCACCACGAGCCTGGCGGCAAAGATATGGGAACGTGAATGTCCGGCGGTGATTTCCCGGTCAATTGTCCGGCAGGAAAACTCCTGCCCCAGGAGAAAGGCGAGCAGGCAGGAAAGCAGAAAAGTGGAATCATAAATCATGCTGTTCCATATATCCGTTAAAGTTTTTGGCTCGCCGCCCGGATTCCCCGGGGAATCAATAAGATAGGTGTCCGCCATAAGAAAACCAAGAACGAAAACAGCCAGTGTACTTATTTGGTAAATCCGGTTCCTGAACAGCTGATACCGTTCCATTTTTATCAGATTAAGCATAGCAACCTCCCTATTTTAAATCGGCATGACAGAATATGATGCCCGCGCCCGCAAAGCAGAGGAAAACCCAGGCAGCATCCACAAAAACAAGCTGTGTGAAGGGTATGGCCAGCTGTCCCAAAGAGAGGAAGCGAAGCTGCCCCATGGGAATAAAAGGCGCCAGAAGCTGTGCATCGGGCAAGTTCAGCAGAAAAATCATCAGAAAAAAAGCGCTCATTCCCAGAGAAAGTGTTTTCCCCACATCCCGACAGACAAAAGCCAGGAAAAAGGGAAGGCTTCCCATGGCACATACGGCCATAAAGATAACGCCTGCCTCAGCCGCCGGCCGGACAGTGGCTGGAAAACAGCTTCCCCCGAAGAAAAGATGTCCCCAGAGAGACGCAGCAAATAGCGGCGCTGTCAGGATACAGCAGGATGCGGTGAGAAAAACAATTCCTTTTGCAAGAAACAGGGAAAGCCTCTTGTGTCCGGCGGTCACGGCGGCATGTAAGGTCCGGTTCTCAAAATCCACCCCCACAAAGAGCGGGCATAATATTATGCTGAGAAAATAAAGCAGCGGCGTATTGAACAGTGCGCCGGAAAAGCAGTCCGCCGCAGATGCGGGCAGCTTCCGGTCAAGCATCATCACGCTTCCCAGCAGCAGGGAAAAGGCGAGCAGCTCGGAAAAGCTTTTCTGATGTGCAAGCTTATACAACTCAGCCTTCAGCAGCTGTGCCATGTCGTCCCCCTCCTATCCTGTTTAGAAAATATTCTTCCAGAGTATCTCCCTCCTGCTGCAGTCCGGTAACAAGGATTCCGGCATCCGACAGGATCTGCGCCGCCAGTTCCGGCTCATCCGTATGCTCGTACAGGCGGATGCTTCCATCGGGCATAAGCTGCATCTCTTCCGTATCCAGCTTTTGCTCCAGAAGAAGAAGGGCCTTCTGCGGGTCCTTTGTGCGGATGGAAAGACAGCGTTTACAGCGTTCGTCCAGTTCCCTGTCCGTAAGCTCCTCTATAATGCGTCCCCTGTCAATCAGGATAAAATGGGAAGCCGTCTGATAAAGCTCCTCCAGGATATGGCTGGATACGAGAATGGTTACGCCGTATTCCCGGTTCAGCTGGCCCAGCAGCCTTCTGATTTCCACAATGCCGGCGGGATCGAGGCCGTTGACAGGCTCATCCAGAATCAGGAACTCGGGAGTGCTTAACAGTGCAAGGGCGATCCCCAGACGCTGCCTCATTCCCAGGGAAAAATTCCGGGCCTTTTTCTTTCCGGTATCCTGAAGGCCTACGGTTTTCAGACAGCCGGGGATGATGCTTTTGTCGGGAATTCCTCTCTGGATTCTCTGAACCTCCAGATTCTGCGCCGCGGTAAGATTGGGGTAGAGGGCGGGTGTTTCGATCATGCAGCCGATGCGCCTGCGCTGCTCCTGCAGCCCGGACGGCGTGCTTTTCCCCCATAAGGAAAGTTCCCCCTGCGTGGGAAAGGAAAGTCCGGTAATCAGCCGCAGAAGCGTGGTTTTCCCCGCGCCGTTCTGGCCGATGAAGCCATAGATTTCCCCTTTTTCCAGCCGCAGGCTGATATGATCCAAAGCGGTGGTATGTTTATATTTTTTTGTCAGTGCGTTTGTTTCCAAAACAGCAGTATTCATATCGTCAGCTCCTTTCTAATCCCAAGTCTAAGGCGAAAGGTTAAAGAATTTCTTAAGTGGACCGGGATAATATTAAAAAAAGAATAAAGCCGAAGGTTTTTTCCCTTCAGCTTCTATGTAAGCGGTAGCCGATACCCCAGACGGTATCAATATATTCCTCATCGGGGGAGAGCGCCTTCAGTTTATTTCTCAGGTTGCTGATATGGACGTTAAGCGTATTGTCTTCACTGAGATATTCACAATCCCAGACGCTTTCAAACAGATTGGCCTTGGAAAAAATCTTGTCCGGATATTGCAGAAGAAGCTCCAGTATCCGGTATTCCTTGGCCGTCAGGGAAAGCTCGGCGTCTTTTATAAAAGCGGTGTTTTTATCCTCGTCCAACAACAGCTCACCGCAGCGCAGCCGCCGATCAGGCTTTGCACTCAACGCGGCACGCCGCAGATTGCTTTCAATACGGGCCAGCACCTCCTCCAGATCAAAAGGCTTGGTCACATAATCATCGGCGCCGGAGCGCAGAAGGTCGATTTTATTGCGGGTGGTTCCTTTGGCGGAAATGATGATGACGGGAACGGCCCAGCCGGCGCGTATGTCCGTCAGTACCTGATCACCGCTGCGGTAGGGCAGCATGAGATCAAGAAGAACCAAATCCGGCCTGTATTCCTGCAGAACCTCAGGAACATGCAGCCCATTATATAAGCAGGAGGCCTGATATCCGTTTTCCAGCAAAAATTCGGATAAAAGCCCGCTGATTTCCAAATCATCTTCAATAATCAGTATCCTCGCCATTCCTTTTCCTTTCCCGCAATGCGCGCCGCAGTCCGGCACTCCTGAATCACTTTCTCACAGACAGTTACCATTTTACAACAATTTACGCGCCGGGACAACCTGCTCCGAAGCTGCATAAGCCAAAAACGCGTTACCTGCGGCACAGGCATGGAACCGCAGGATGGATGAATACGGCCATTCCCCACTATTTTACATTTGACTGGGACTGGAGAAAAACGTATCATGGTTACAGATTCTCATTCAAAAACTAACATTGAAACAGCATAAGCACCAGGCGGCGAAACGACCGATTATAAGATGCAAGCCTGCCCGGGCAAAATTGAAGGCAAACAGAAATTGGAAGCACACAGGAGGACGATAGTTGGAAGAAAAGAAAACGGACAGCCTATGCGGCGGCGCCTGCCCCTGCCCAAGAACGAAATGTGAGCGTTACGGCGATTGTGAAAGCTGCAGAAAAAAACACACGAAAAGCGCCCCCTACTGCGAAAGGAAGAAGGGAAAAGCGCCGGCCCGCAAAGCTGCAGAAAAGAAGGGACGGCGGGCTGAGGAGACGCAGACATTATAAGGTAAGTACGGCAACGGTCCGGTTTCCAAAAATTTTGCCGTCCGTTGTGATATTTCCTCAAGAAAACGTAGTTAATATAAGAAGGCTCGCAGCAGTTAATCCGACAAGATGCCTGTTGCGGCCGGAATACATAGGTCTGCCTGAATGGCGGCAGAATGAGGGAGAAGGCAATGGATGATGAAAAAATTATAGAACTGTTCTGGGAACGTTCTGAGCAGGCCATTTCTGAAACTGCGGATAAATATGGGGGCATCTGCCGGAAAATCGCATGGAATATCCTGGGAAATGAAGAGGATACGCAGGAGTGTGTGAACGATACCTATCTGGGAGCCTGGAACAGCATCCCGCCCCGGCGTCCGGGAGCGCTGCGGGCCTATCTATGCAGAATCGCCCGGAATCAGGCGGTAAAAAAATACCGGCTCAATATGGCGACGAAAAGAACCTGTGAGCTGACCTGTGTGCTGGAGGAACTGGAAGACTGCATTCCCGCGCCGTCCTCCTGGGAGGTGGAGGAACAGATCGAGGCCAGAGAGCTTGCAGGGTATCTGGAGGAATTCCTGGATACCCTGAAGGAGCGTGACAGACTGGTTTTTCTGCGCCGATACTGGTTTGCCCAGCCGGTAAAAAGTATCAGCAGGGAATGCGGCGTCACGGAGCATCATGCGGCGGTGATTCTGGAACGGAGCCGTAAAAAACTGAAATGCTTTCTGGAGGAAAGAGGTGTGCGGATATGAAATCTGAGCTTTTGTGGGATGCAATGGGGCATATTGACGAATCACGTATTGAAGAGGCGCTGCGTCAGCCGGAGGACAGGGTAGCAGGAAAGAAAAGAAAGAAGAGCAGACTGAAAAAAGGGGTCGCGTCCGCAGCCGCGGCTGCGCTTGTCATCATGGTGGGGACTCCCCTGCTGGCCGCGGAAAGTCCGGCTTTTTACCAGGCCCTTTATTCGGTTTCTCCTTCTGCGGCACAGTTCTTTATTCCGGTCAGGGAGGCATGTGTTGATAATGGGATACGGATGGAAGTGGTATCCGCCGGCCTGGAAGGAGATACTGCCAGGATTTATGTTTCCCTTCAGGATCTGGAAGGAGACCGAATCGATGAAACGACGGATCTTTTTGACAGCTATGCCATCAGACGCAGCTTTGATAGTGTTGGTACCTGCAGCAGAGTCGCCTATGATGAAGAAAACAGAAAAGCCACTTTCCTTATAGAGATAACAGCCATGGGCGGCAGTGACATCAAAGGCGGAAAAATCACTTTTTCCGTAAGGGAATTCATCAGCGGCAAAACTGCCAGGGAAGACATTCCCTTAGAACTGAAGCCTTCGGACCTTGCACAGCGTGAGATTACCGGAGTGCTGACCGATCCTGTGATTACGGGCGGCAGTTATTCCTGGGAGGCACAGCAGGACTTCGGCGTTTCCATAGAAGATGAGACTGCTATGGAAGAGCTGGAGAAAAAACTCCCCACTACAATGCTTGTTCCCGGAGAAAGCCTGTATTCCCCCATGGAAAACATGGATATTTCAGCGGCCGGCTATATGGACGGCATGCTGCATATTCAGCTTCGTATGAAGGAATCGTTAACGCTTGATCCACACGGTTTCGTTTATCTGATGAATGAAAAAGGGGAACGCATCGATTCTTATTGCGCTGTTTATTTTGCTGAGCATACGGAATCCAATGACCTGCGCGTGGACTATGACGAGATGATGTTTAAGATCCCGAAGGAGGCGCTGGAAGAATACCGGCTGTACGGAAGCTTTTATACGGCAGGAAGAAATGTAAAGGGTGACTGGAGAGTTACCTTTTCCCTTTAAATATCAGATTACTGCAGGAGCTGTCGGACAGACCGGTTGATGCCGCCTGCGGATACCCTCCGGCTGGCCACATATTTCCCGGATGGCCCACATGACGTATTTTCCGGTGGTGTGTTTTGGGCGGATATGATATAATGTCGTCGAAGACGACATTATATCTGCGCATTCTGGTTTCTGCGCTTGCCGCAGAAATCCAGGCGGAATACAGAATAAACCCGGCTGTGCCGGTGAGATAAAGGCGGTGCTGCAATGGAAAGAGACATTAATCTGGATGAAATATCCGACGGGAAATTATATGATGCCAATGATATGGTCAAGGTGGGGTGTTCGGACTGCGCCGGATGTTCGGCGTGCTGCCATGGCATGGGAGAAACGATTGTGCTTGACCCTTATGATATCTGGCAGCTCACCTCCCATCTGGGATGTACCTTTGAGCAGCTGCTTTCATCAGGCCGGATTGCCCTTCATGTATACGAAGGCCTGATTCTCCCCAGCCTGAACCTTGTGGGGGAAGAGGAAGGCTGTCCCTTCTTAAATAAAGAAGGCCGCTGCTCCATCCATTCCTTCCGTCCCGGCATCTGCCGCTGTTTCCCTTTGGGCAGGCTTTATGAAAACGGCTCCTTCCGCTACTTCCTTCAGATTCATGAATGCAGGAAAGAAAACCGGACAAAAATGAAAATCCACAAATGGCTGGATATTCCGGATTTGCGCCGCTATGAAAAATTCATCTGCGACTGGCATTTTTACATAAAAGCCCTTCAGGAGCAAGCAAAAACCTGCAAAGAGGAAGAAAGGCTGAAGGAACTGAGCATGCGGGTGCTTCAGGACTACTACCTGATACCCTACGCGCCGGAAAAGGATTTCTATGAACAGTTCTACAGCCGCGGCAGCCAGGGGGAAGGCGGCAACGAGTTAAATTAAATTTATGACAGTAAATAAATCATTGTATGACCGGCAGGAAACTGCCGGTCATCTTCATGAAAAATTAAGAAATTGCGCAAACCAGCATATTTCCAGAAATTACCAGCGCAAAACGTTACTTTTTGTGGAATATTGAGAATTATCTTCTTGACTTGAAATTCCCGGGGAGGTAATCTTTTAAGTAGTAAACTACAAGGAGTACTTACCCTGATGAAATATAAATGGAAACCTGTCTTGGCAGCTATGCTTGCCTCTTTTTGTCTTTTTTCTTCTCCCCTGACGGCTTTGGCGACAGATAATACAGTCAGCACCATTGAGGATGAAATGGTTCACAATACGGAAGGAGCCGCCGAAGCAGGCAGCGCAGAGACGCAGACAGGTGAATCGGAAACACCGGGCAGCCTCCCCGGTCAGGCCGACGAAGAACCGGGATGGCCCTCCGGCCCTTCCATAGTTGCGGAATCCGGCATTGTTATGGAAGTCTCCACAGGAACGATTCTGTACAGTAAAAATATGCATGCCCAATATTACCCTGCCAGCATTACCAAAATTATGACGGCCCTTCTGGCCATGGAAAACTGTGAACTGGATGAACAGGTAACGGTTCCCCATGAAGCAGTATATATGGAGGATAAGGGCTCACACATCGCGCTGGACGAGGGCGAGGTGCTGTCCGTGGAGGACTGTCTGTACGGCATGATGCTGGCATCTGCCAACGATGCCGCCTATGCGCTGGCCATACATATCGGCGGAACAATAGAGAAGTTCGCCGAAATGATGAATGAAAGGGCCAGGGAGCTGGGCTGTGAGGACAGCAACTTTGTCAATCCCCACGGACTGCCTGATGAAAGGCATGTATCCAGCGCCTACGACATGGCTCTGATTACCAGGGAAGCACTGAAGCATGAGATTTTCCGTACGGTATCCAAAACGGTTTATTATGAGATTCAGCCCACCGATAAACAGCCGGATCTGATTCCCATGTCCAACCACCATAAGATGATCTGTAGCGGCAAATACCATTATGACGGTGTGTTTGCAGGAAAAACCGGATATACGGTGGTGGCAAAGAACACGCTTGTCACCTGTGCGGCACGCAATGACATGGAGTTGATCTGCGTAACCATGAAAACGGAGGGCAGGCAGGTATATGTGGATACCGCTACTCTGTTTGATTTCTGTTTTGATAATTTTAAAAAGGTGGATATCGGATCCAGCGGCACGGAGGGTGAAGAGATTGAGGTTTCCGTGAAGGAGGGGGACAGCCCGGAGAAAACGGAGAAAATACCGTTTCGGATATCGGAGGACGGCTATGTTGTCCTCCCTTCCCAGGCAGAATTCTCGGATTTGAAGCCTCTGCTTTTACTGAATGCGGACAGAGGGCCGGAGGTAACCGGCGCGGTACTGGAATATCTTTTAGGTACCCGCACCGTGGGACAGGCTGTCATAGCGCTTCCTGAGTCGATGATAGTGAAGCCGGAGCCAGAAACTGTACAGAATGAGACGGAGAGCGAACCGGAACAGGAGAAAGAGAAAGAGGGCAAAGGCTTCCGCTGGTGGTACATTCCATTGGGTATCCTTGGCGCTCTGGCGGCAGCGGGCGCAGGCTTCCTTATAGTCCGCAGACAGATATGGAAATACAGATGGAGAAAAAACAGGAAAAGGCGCAGAAGCGGACGGCATTAATCTGACAGAGCCTGAATACCGCTGAAAATAAAAATTATTACTTCTTCCGGAGGGACTATAGCTTAACAGTAACAAAGAAAATGCTAAATAACGTAAATCATGCTTGTACATTCGGTCATAAAAGCTTACAATGAGTATATGTATAAACGGCGTATGGCGCAGGAGGAGTTTTTATGGCAACGGAAAAACATATGATTTTGACGAGGCCTTTTTTACCTCCGTCTTTAATCAGCTGACCACTAATATCTTTATAAAGGATGCGGAAACAGACGTAATAGTTTATATGAACGACGCGATGAAGCGGGAATTTGGACAGATACATCCGGAAGGAAAGCGGTGCTGGATGATAGAGGATGCCAGAAGGGAAAATATAACTCTCACCGTGGCGCTGATAGACGTGAATGGGCTGAAGAAAATCAACGATCAGTGCGGTCACGGGGAAGGGGAAGGGGATAATCTCCTTACCTCAATGGCCTGCGTGACAAAGGGCTGTCTTGGGGAACAGGATATCATTTTCCGTCTCAGCGGGGACGAGTTCGTGCTGGTATTCTATAATCAGAACCAGCAGGCGGCTGAGAAACTGATGCGGGAAATCAGCAGGCGGCTCCACGATGAACGGGAGAAATATTCCATTTTTTATGAAGCTACCTTCAGCTACGGCCTGATGGAGGTATATCCGGGAGACAGATATACCTTGTCGGATATTATCAGACGGGCCGATCAGCAGATGTACATACAGAAGCGGAGCTACCATATCATGCGTGCCAAGGAGGGACTCCTTAAAGACGGGCAGAGACGTATGGGGACGCTGGAGCTGACGGAAACCTATCTCATCAAGGAGGATGCCGGAACCCGTGATATCCTGGAGAAAATGAAGAAAATGGGAATTAACCTGGCCATGGATAATTTTGGGATCGGCTATTCCTCCCTTTTTTCACTGAAAAACATACCGGTGGATATTGTAAAAATAGACAGGGGCTTTGTTAAGGGAATTACTTCTGAACTCTTTAATGCCACCTTTGTCCGGGCAATTATGGAGCTGTGCCATGATATGGGGAAGAAGGTATGCCTGGAGGGAGTGGAGACGAAGGAAGAGTACGATGTGGTGAAGAATTCGGGGTTGGAGCTGATTCAGGGCTTTTATTTCGGTTATCCCATCAATGCGGAAATGTTCGAAAAGCAGTGGCTGTAAACAACGGAATTAAATATAAAAACATAAAAGAGAGGGAAGCGCTGTCCGCAACTTTCCTCTCTTTTACGTATACTATTATACCACAAAATTGAGAAAATATCAAGGCTTGTAATAGAATCGGCCAGAACGTATAATAGGCATTTCCAGCAGAAACAATAGGAAACAGGGATTTAAAAGGAGGAGACAGCGGTGAACGAAAGTTTATTGGAGGTGCTGCAGTCACAGAAGGAGAAAAAGGAGCTTTCCGTTCTTATGCAATGTAATGAAAAAACGGAAAGCTTTGGTTTGTCCCTGACGGAGGAGGACGCGCATGAACTGGTTTTGTGCAGGAATGCGAGCCTGAAAAAATACCGCCGGGTGGAGTTCGGAGAAGGGATTCTGGATAAGCTGATTTTTACCTTCTGTGATTCCCAATACATTAATCAGGAGAATTACCGGGAGGTCATGGAGGAGCTGCAGGATATTTTTTATTCCTTTAAGAATGAAGCGATGGATTTGCTGACGGATGACGAGCTTCTGACATTTATGAAGGAACAGTTTGAAGAGATCTGCATGGGAGACACGGAATATCTGGAAAGCACCTGCCTTCCAAGGTTTGCTTCCGCCATTCGTTCCGGTGACAGGGGCTATGTGAAAAGCGGCGGAAAAGGAGAATATGAAAAGCTCAGCGAGGAGCAAAGGTGGGACGGAGAACTCTTTATGGATGTAATAAAGGAGCTTTTCTGGTAATTGTCAGGACCAGTACAGGGGTTTTTCCAAGGAAGGAATAAGGAGGAGAAGGATACGAAAATGGCAGAGGACAGGGAATCAAGGGAAAATGAGGGCAGTATGTATGGTTACGGATTGGAAGAGATACTTCCGGTGGTGATTTATCTGACAAATAAATATACATCCGGGGAAAGCAGCTCCGTGCCCTATGAAAAGGCGGAAATGCTTATGGAAGCCGTGCTTTACTGCATCCGGGAATGCTTTACATGGAATACGGCCGGCGTGCTGCCGGCCGTAAACAGCCTCAGTGCGCGGCAGGCCTATGATAAGGGATATGAATATGTGACGGAAAAGGTAAAAATGGCCAGGGGGCTTTACGATGGCCTGATTACGGATTTTGAAGATTATGGCTGTCTGAATTACCGGAAAACCGTTCTGGAAGGGCTTCCCGCCTTTTTCCTGAAATATGATATCCGCTTCTGCCCGCAGGATCATATCCTGACTCTGGATTATCCGGATATGGTACGCGGGGAGGCACAGTGCGGCGCGGATCGGATTTACAGTTATCTGTCCCATCTTTGTATGGAAAAGAGGTTCCTGGAGCAGTTTGACAGACAGGCGGTATGCAGGGTGTTGGCAGGTGTTCAGCCGGATTACCGGGAACTGTATCTGGACAATATATGCGAAGCAGTGCTGTTCCAGGCGGTAAAATGTGTGATTACGGACAGCCCGGTGTGGAAGCTGGAAACATCCGGGGATGAGAAGGAACTCCTTGGGATATATTTTGACGGAGATACGCGTGAACAGGCTGCCCGCAAAACGGCAGCACTGATCGAAATGCTGGTGGGAGCAATGGAAAATGCGGTGCCGGACCCTGAATTCAGAAATTACTTTGGACAGATGGGGAAAGCTTTTTGCGCCAGATATCTGCTTCAGGCGGGAAGCAGGGAATAAAGGGATAAAAATCCAGAAAGACAAAGACATGTGCCCAGGCCTTTTTTCATAAAATAGGCGTAAGAGTTTATTGGAAAAAGGATAGAAAATGTATAAAGGCATTGATGTGTCGGAGCGCCAGGGAACCATTGACTGGAAAAAGGTAAAAAAAGCAGGCTGCAGATTTGCAGTGCTTCGTTCTATAAAATGGGACGGAAAACCGGACAGTCAGTTTTGGGCAAATGCCAAAGGCTGTTATGCAAATGGTATTCCTTATTCTGTTTACCGTTATACTTATGCCGTCCTGCCTACGGAGGCGCTGGAGGAGGCGGAACAGGTAATCCGGCTCCTCCGGTCCCGGGGAAAACGCTCCTGCAGGATATGGTGGGATGTTGAGGATAAGTCCCTGGAGCCTCTGGGAAGGGATGTGCTGACAGGGCTGATAAAAACGGCGGAAAATACCATCACAGGCGCAGGGTATGAATTCGGCATTTATACAGGGCAGTTTTTCTACGATGGAGGCTTTTTTGATGCCGGGGCTTTTGACTGTCCCATGTGGGTTGCCCGTTATCCCGTGAGCAGAAGCTTTGTATTTGATGAAAACCCGCCTTCGGATAAATACCGGCCGGAAATAAAGCAGCCGTTGTTTGCGTGGCAGTATACCAGCAAAGGCAGAATAGACGGGATAGACAGTCTGGTGGATTTTGACATTTGTTATCTGCCTTTTGGGTAAACGGAATAGGGATTGGGAAGCTGTAAATGCCCTGAAACGGAGGGAAAGAAATGGCTGACTGGCTCTTGTGTTTTCCCGCTTATCGTGTATGATAGAGGTAAGAGGCCGTGCAACTGTGACGATGCGGTGCAGTTACGGGAAAATAAAGGAAAGGAAGGTTTTTTATGAGAAGGAAAGGTTTTATGAAGCTGGCGGCGGCCGCAGCTGTCGCTGCGGTTTGTTTTTTGCTGCCTCTTAAGGCGGATGCGGCGGAGCTTATTCATTCGGATGAATACGGGGATGTTTATGTAGTGAATTCTGAAGGCAGGGACAGCCTGGTATTTATGGAAGACGCCAGCGGCAAGGTGCTGGAGTTCATGAAAGAAAGCGCGGGAGATCCCTATTTTGTCAGGTATAATGTCATGGATGCTTCGTTGGCAAGGCTGAAAGCAACTGCCAGCGCCATTCAGGTTCTGGATGATAACGGGGAACTGATCGCCAGCAAGGGAGCGGCTGAAATCCAGCAGGAGGTGGCGGCGCATCTGGCTGTGATAAATGCACTGGATACAATGGATCCCCAGCAGCAGATTATATTGGAAAACCAGCAGCTGGCAAGCCTGGCCGCACTGAAACAGGAGCTGCTGCTGCAAAAGCAGGATTCGCTTGTGAAAATGCAGCAGGCTGCCGCAAACGGTAGTACGGAAGAAGTGATTGCCTGCCAGTTTGCAGCCGCAATGTATGATCAGATGATTACCCTGAGCGCTTCCAAGGAACAGGCTATCCTTTTGTATCAGCAGCAGTCGATACCGGAGGCGCAGCAGGTTTTGGAATCAATCAAGGAACAGGCAGGAATTATTCAGCGGGAAATATCGGATTTTGCCGTACAGTTCAAGCAGCTTCTGGTACAGGAAATCGTGAACGAGCTGGTAAATCTGCCTTAAGCGGATTAATTTAAGCGGACAGATACATGGGAAAAAGGGCCGGCAGCTGTAAAGCTTCTCCCTTTAATTTCCCTGTTGGGCCGTGAACATTTCCTGCATATCATTGATTAGCTTCATATCCTCCGCAGTCAGCTTCAGATTGGAGCTGAAGGTCTTTCCCTCCGCTGTGGTAACGGTCATTTCCAGCAGCGTCCCTTCCATTACGGCTCCTTTGGAAACGGCGTTTAAGAAGGAGGGAAACTTGGGGTGCCTGGCCTTGAACTGCTCCCAGGAGGCCTTTATCTGCAATAATTTCATAGGATTAAACTGGTTCATTTCAAATACTTCCTTTCCCTGATAAATAGAGCCTGGTTCTCAGGCACGTCTATTGTATCATTTTTCCCGCTTTTTGGCGAGTGAAAAAACAGGAGACAGACAGTGCGGAAAATGGTAAAATAAATGTGCGGCAATGATAATCAGGCATTTATGGGAATAAGGAGAAGAACGATGATTTATAAGTGCAGGAACTGCGGCGGAAATGTGGTTTATGATCCGGACAGGAAGGAAATGCATTGTCCTTACTGCGACGGGACGGACACACAGGATAAGCTGCCGGGCGGAGGAATGGAAACCTGCGCCAACTGCGGCGCGCCGATAGAGGCGGGGGATTACCGCAGCGCAGTGAAGTGTGAGTACTGCGGCCACTATACGATTTTTGACGAACGGGTGGAGGGCGTATATGAGCCCCGCCTGATCCTGCCTTTTAAAATAGGGAAAAATACGGCGGTAAAGCGTTTGGAGAATGAGTTTTCCAGACGGATATTTGCGCCGGTAACCTTTCTTGCACAGGCTACAGTGGAAAAGATGGAGGGAAATTATGTCCCTTTCTGGCTGTACGACATGAAGGCATACTGTCATTATGCGGGGACAGGAACCAGAGTACGCGTGTGGGTCAGCGGAGATACGGAATTTACAGAAACCTCGTATTTCCAGGTGAGCAGGGATATGGATGTGGATTTTGAAAAGCTGCCGGTGGATGCTTCCCTGGCTATGGAAGATAATGTGATGGATCTGATGGAGCCTTACGGCTATGAGGCGCTGGAAAATTTCAGGCCGGAATATATGTCTGGCTTTCTGGGGGAGATTTACAACCAGGACGCAGAGACGCTGGAAAAGCGAGCCAGGGATAAGGCGGGCAGGGATGCTTCGGTGATGCTGCACAACACCCTGAACGGCTATACAACGCTGATTCCGCAGCAGGAAAATATCAGTTTGAACAGTATACAGTCCAGCTATGCGCTGCTTCCGGTATGGTGGTACCGGTACAGCTTTGAAGGGAAAAATTATGACTGCTTTGTCAACGGACAGACGGGCAAGGTTGTGGGAAAAGCACCTTTGTCGGTCAGGAGAATTTTTGCCTACGGCGGTACTTTTTTCGCCTGCATGTCACTGATTTTGCTGCTTTTGAAGGGAATACTGGAGGGACTGTAGGATGAAAGGGTATCTGAAATATTTCAGGGTGTATTTTATAATCATACTTGTCCTCACTGTGATTTTTGCGGCGCTGAAGCTTACCGGGGCCGGGAAACAGCCGGCAGAGAGGGGCAATACGGAGGCGGTGACGCAGGAACGGGTCTTCGATTATGCGGATAAGCTGACGGATGAAGAAGAGGACAGCCTGCGCAGGCTGATTGCCAAAAGAGAGGCGCAGACAGGCTGCGATATTGTACTGGTGACGCTGAATGAGTCGCTGGAGGAATATGCGAAGGGCTATGAGGAACAGCTGGGATACCTGTATCCTTATCAGTATGTAATGGTGTATGCCGATAATTTTTACGATGAGCATTTGTTCGGCTACAATAAGCCCCAGGGCGACGGCGTGCTGCTTCTGGACAACTGGTACAGGGAAAGCGACGGCAAGGTATATTCCTGGCTGAGCACCTGCGGTAAGGCGCAGGACCGTTTCAGCAGCACAATGATTGATGAACTGCTGGATAAGGCGCTGGAGGATGTGGACAGCAATCCCTATAAAGCCTATAAAAAATATGTGGACCTTTTTTATTATGATATGACCGGGAAAGTGCATATTCCCGTTGCTGCCCTGATTTTTGTGGCTGCGGCCTGCACTGCCGTTTATGTGGGTGTCAACCTGGGAAGAAACAAGGGGCAGAAAACGACCGGGGTGGCGACCTATGTATCGGGCGGGCATCCACAGATGCGTAATCAAAGTGACCTGTTCCTTCATAAGACGGTGACAAGACGTCATATAGAGAGAAATACCGGCGGTTCCGGAGGCTCTGGCGAAGGAGGCGGCCATGTTTCCAGCGGAGGAGTATCCCATGGAGGCGGCGGGCACAGCAGATAACAGAAACCTGTATTTTGCTTCGCAAACCAAGGAGGAAAATTCCTCTGTTCGTCAGAGGATTTACATTTTGCTCCGCAATACGAGTAGGAGGAAGTATGAGAATTCAGTATTTGGGGCATTCATGTTTTAAAATCAGTTCCGGCGGATATGCGCTGGTGGTGGACCCTTATGAAAATGGTTCCGTGCCGGGGCTGAAAAATCTGGATACCACGGCAAATCTGTGTGTGTTCAGCCATGAACACAGTGATCATCATGGTGAGGGCAGTGTGATTATGGAAGAGAGCTTTCTTCCCTGTCCCTTCAGGATTGAAACCATTGACAGCTGGCATGACGACAGGAACGGGAGCCTGCGCGGCAGGAACCGGATTCATATTTTCCATGTGGAGAAAATGAAGGTGGTTCATCTGGGGGATATGGGGTGCGCCCCTTTGGAGTGGCAGATGGATCTATTGAAAGGGGCGGATCTTGTCATGGCTCCTGCGGGGGGCTATTATACGGCGGAACCCTCCGATGTCTGCGCGGTTGTGAAGAAAATAGGCCCTCGTGTGGTGATCCCCATGCATTATCGGACGGCGAAAAGCGGTTTTCCGGTGCTCAGGACCTGTGAGGAGTTTTTATCCTGCTGCGGCCATGTAGTGAGATATGAAACGGATACCCTTACACTGGACAGCGCCACGCCGCCGCATACGGCTGTGCTGAAGCAGTGGGGATATATGTGAACAGAAGCAGATTCCTATGAAAAGGAGAATTATATCGTTGAACATACAGATTTTCGGGAAGACGAAATGCTTTGATACGAAAAAAGCAGAACGTTATTTCAAGGAACGCGGCATTAAATATCAGTATATTGATATGAAGGAAAAAGGAATGAGCAAGGGAGAGCTGAACACGGTCTGTCAGGCAGTGGGCGGCCTGGATAAGCTGCTGGATGATAAATGCAGGGATAAGGATGCGCTGGCGCTGATTCGTTATATATCGGAAGAGGACAGAGCGGAAAAGCTTCTGGAAAACCAGCAGGTCATTAGAACCCCGATTGTACGCAACGGGAAAAAGGCGACGATTGGTTACTGCCCGGATATTTGGAAAGGGTGGGAATAAAGAGTGGAAAAAAAGGCGCCTTATCTTGTGCGGCTCACTGGTATCCTGGTAGAAGAGGGCAGACTCCTGATTATCCGGCAGCACATGCCGGATGGACGGCAATGGTATCTGCCCGGCGGTCAGCTCGAACCGGGAGAAACGATTGAAAAGGGAATTATCAGGGAAATGAGAGAAGAGACAGGGCTGGATACATTTTTTGATTTTCAGGATTAACAGGGTTTTACGATATATGGAAGCTGTGGGATAATGTTAAATTCTATAGTTGAAATACAGTTATTAAAAAAGGTGTAGTGAAACCGTCTTCCGGCTTCGCTGCGCCTTAATTCAATTTTGTAGTTAATGGAACTTTCTTATGAAACAGATTAGCGGATAGCGGCAGCATGGTTCAAATTTTGGCGTATATCACTTTAATCAGTCATCGAAGCCATGGATCCAGTCGGCCTTCACGAAATAAATCAGGAAAATGATGGAACTCAGGGTCCAGGTCAGAGGATAGGCCCAGAAAATAACATTGATTACCGGAATGATTCTTACGACGATGCTGATGTAGGTAATTCTGATGATACACCAGCAGCACATCATAACAAGCATGGGAATCGTTGCCTTTCCTGCACCGCGCAGAATTCCGGCGACGCAGTGTGAAAATGCCAGCAGGAAATAGAAGAGCGTAACCGTACGCGCCTGTGTGGTTCCATAGGCGATTACTTCGGGATCGTTGTTAAATGCAGCTATGAGCACAGGGGCAAAGGCATAAATCAGGACGCCCACCAGCTCGGCCATAGTGATGGAGCAAAGGATACCGAAACGCGCGCCCTTTTTTGCCCTGTCATATTTTTTGGCGCCCAGGTTCTGACTGATAAACGTAGTCATGGACATGGCAAAGCAGGTGATGGGAAGGAAGCCGAATCCTTCTATTTTGGAATAGGCGCCGCAGCCTGCCATGGCCATTTTGCCGAAGCTGTTGATATTGGCCTGCACCACAACATTGGCAATGGAAATGATGGAGTTCTGAAAGCCGGAGGGCAGGCCGTTCTGAATAATCTGCTTCAGGAAGAAGAGGTCAAAGCGGATTTTGCGGATATGTACCCTGTAATCTTCAGGGCTCCTGGAAAGGCGGATGATACACAGAATCGCGCTGACAAACTGGGAAATGATGGTTGCCAGAGCCGCGCTGCCGACACCGAAACGAAATACGCCTACGAACAGCAGGTCCAGTAAAATATTGACAACAGAGGAAACAATCAGGTAAACCAGGGGATGTCTGCTGTCCCCCACCGACTGAAGAATACCTACAAAAATATTATACAGGACAAAGGCAAGGGAGCCGCAGAAATAAATACGGAAGTAAGTAATGGAATTGGGCAGAACATCCGACGGCGTACCCATCCAGATAAGCAGCTGCGGAGTGAGACATACACCGATGAGCGTAAGCAGTACCCCGGCAGCAAGGCCAAAGGCTATCGTAGTATGTATGGCCTTCTGCACCTTTTCTATTTCACGCGCTCCATAATATCTGCCGATAACAACGCCTGCGCCGATGGCGATTCCGTTGAAAAAACCAACCATAAGGAAAATCAGGCTTCCCGAGGAACTGACAGCGGCCAGAGCCTCGCTCCCCAGGAAATTTCCCACAATGAGGGAGTCTGCCGTATTATACAGCTGCTGGAACAAATTGCCCAGAAAAAGAGGAATGGCAAATGCTATAATTTTTTTCCAGATAGATCCTTCTGTCATCAGTGTGGTTTGCTGTGCTGTTTTATTCATTGATGCTCCTGTCTGCGTGTACTATATGCACATTCGCCCCTGTCTGTACGCATAGTTCCGCCCATATTTAGTATATTTCAAAAGGTATCTAAAACCGGCGGCAAAACAACCGCCAATTTTTTATTATATCACAGCCGGTAAAAAAAGGAAGAGTAACGTATCAACGAGGGGATAATCGATCAGGATTCCGTAATAAGCTGTAAGGCCATCGTGTTATGTTTCTTTTCAGAATTTAAAATTCAGCCAATCGCGTATGCCTGGCATGGATATCATGCAGGTTGTCTGATACAGTTTCCCGATGGAATTCCGGATCTCATTCAGGAGATGTATGAGATAATGGAAAAGAAACTTATAAAAATTACTCAGGAAATATGCTTATGCACTTTAGAAACGCTGAAAGCAAACTCAGGTATCCTTGATACTGTCATAGCAGAGGGAAAGGGGGAAAAGTATAATGAAAATAACAGAGGAATATATCCGGGAACAGATACTGCTTCTTTATTCTAAGGACTCCAATACAGGATACGCCGCATTGAAAGAACTACAGGATGCCAGCCATGAGGACTGTATGGTTTACACCCATTTAAATGAGTTTTTTGTTATGCTGGAAAATAAAAATTCTTTTGTACGTACCAGAGGGCTTGTTCTGATTGCTGAAAATGCCATATGGGACGAAAAAGGCATCATTGACCGCTTTTTTGACAGCTATCTGCAGCATATTACGGATGAAAAACCGATTACCGCAAGACAGTGCATAAAGCTGCTTCCAACAATTGCGAAGCATAAGCCTGAACTAAAAAAGAGGATGGCGGATGCGCTTCATGTAGCGGATCTTTCCTGCTATAAAGAAAGCATGCGGCCGCTGGTGGAAAATGATATCGAAAATGTGCTGGCTCAAATACAGGAATGAAAGAGAAAACTGCAGGAAAACTTCGATACTATTTTCTGGGAGGCGTGCAGTACCAAAATGGAAGAGCAGAATATGCATGATTAAGGAAAAGAAAACACAAGCGCTGGTAAATAAAATAAGTTATACTTAAATACAACTGTTCAGCCGGCCCACGTATTTACAGTCAAGTACAGTAAAGGCCGGTAATATACAAGGAGGTAAAATTTTATGAAAATTGCACTGATTAATGAAAACAGCCAGGCGGCAAAGAATGCGCAGGTGGAAGCGGTCCTGAAAAAAGTCGTTGAACCCAAAGGACACGAGGTATTTAATTATGGAATGTACAGCGCAGAGGACGAGCATCAGCTTACCTATGTGCAGAATGGTATTCTTGCAGCGATTCTGCTGAATTCAGGAGCAGCTGATTATGTGGTTACGGGCTGCGGTACAGGAGAAGGCGCCATGCTGGCCTGCAATGCATTCCCCGGCGTGTTGTGCGGACATATCGTGGATCCTTCCGATGCTTATATGTTTGCCCAGATCAATGACGGCAATGCCATTGCGCTTCCCTTTGCAAAGGGCTTCGGCTGGGGCGCGGAGCTGAATCTTCAGTATATTTTCGAAAAACTGTTTGAAGGTGAGAGCGGACAGGGCTATCCCAAGGAAAGAGTTGTTCCGGAACAGCGCAATAAGAAGATCCTGGATGAAGTTAAGAAGGTTACACATAACGACCTGTGCACTATCTTGAAAAATCTGGACAGGGAGCTGGTTAAAGGCGCTATTGCAGGAGACAGATTCAGCGAATACTTCTTCGCAAACTGCAAATGTGAGAAAATAGCAGCATGCGTAAAGGAACTGCTGGAAGCATAAGCGGAAAGTAATTTCAGGCGTTTTCCAGGACGGAGGCGGATGCTGCTGCAGGACACAGCTGCAGGGTGCCGCACAGCTTTGAAGCATGAAACATATTAACTGGTTCATTCCCGGCGGATGGACCAGTTATTTAGATTAAGGGAGAAGTGGCATGGCAGCTTCTGATATGACAAAAGGCAGTATTATGGGACATCTGGTCCGCTATTCCATTCCCCTGATTCTGGGGAATCTTTTTCAGCTTGCCTACAACGCGGTGGATTCCATGATTGCGGGCCGGTTTATCGGGAAGGAGGCGCTGGCCGCGCTGGGAACGGCAGGGCCGGTGATGAATATTATTATTCTGGGGATTTCCGGGATCTGTATGGGAGCCGGCGTGCTGATGAGCGGTTTTTTCGGGGCAGGCAGCCTGGAAGAACTGAAAAAAGAACTGTCCACCACGCTGCTGTTTGGCCTGTATTTTACCATTGGGGTGGCGGTGTGCGGGTTGTTTCTGGCCAGACCGCTGCTTGTATTGCTTCAGGTGCCGGAGGGTGTGCTGGATCGTGCATGTATTTATTTGAAAATCATTATACTTGGTTCCCCCTTCACCTATTTTTACAATGCGCTGGCGGCGGCGCTGAAAAGCGTAGGGGATTCCAGGACACCCGTCAGGTTCCTGATTTTTGCCTCTTTGCTTAATGCAGTTTTGGATTTGTTGTTTATCGGCCTGCTGGGATTTGGAATCGTATGCTCGGCGGTGACTACTGTGGTCGCGGAAGACGTGTCAGCCGCCCTGACCTGGTATCATATCAGAAAAGCCGTCCCTATGCTCAGCCCTGACAAAAAGACATTCCGCATTGACAGACGGCTTCTGAAGACCACGCTCCGTTATGGCAGCGTTACGGCGCTGCAGCAGGCCTGTCAGCCGGTGGGAAAGCTGCTGATTCAGGGAGCTGTCAATCCCCTTGGCGTGGACGTGATTGCCGCATTCCAGGCGGTGAACCGGGTGGATGATTTCGCATTTACGCCGGAGCAGAGCATCTCGCATGGAATCACCACCTTTACTGCACAGAACCTGGGTTCCAGGCAGGATGAGGAGCGTAAACGGGAACGTGTGGGCGCGGGGCTAAGGACAGGCCTGCTGCTGGAATTTCTGTATTGGATATTTATTTTCCTGTTGGTTTATCTGGGGAGAGTACCCGTCATGAAGGCCTTTGTGACAGGAGAGGGCAGCACAGGCGTTGTGGAGGCGGGGAGCCGGTATTTGGGGACTATGGCTTTCTTTTATCTGCTTCCCGCCTTTACTAATGGACTGCAGGGCTTTTTCCGGGGAAGGGGAAAAATGGGAATTACGCTGGCAGGCACCTTCATCCAGACAAGCCTTCGTGTGGCGGTTACCTATCTGACCGCCCCTGTTCTCGGTATTTACGGCGTGACAATCGCCTGTGCCGTAGGCTGGACGGCAATGCTGCTTTTTGAAGTGCCCTGCCTGTTCTTTTTTCGGGACAGGACGGTTAAACAGAAAAAGTAATGTAACAGTCCGGACAGGTTTGCGCATTCACTGCGCAAAACGTGAGAAAACGTGGCGGCAGCAGGCATCCGCCCCTCGCTGAAGGCGACTTATAATGGGCGGATGCAGTAATAGTTCGGCCGAAGGCTGAACTGTTACAAAGTAAATGTTGAAAACGAAACAGCTGTTAAGAGGATAAAAAAGGAGAAAAAGATGGCGGTAAAAACGGCGACAGGCGCCTCATTGCTGGCGGCAGATTTGGAAAAAGCACAAAAATATGATATCACGGCTTACGGGGCCGTTTCGGGCGGCGATCCGGTAAAGAATACGGAGGCGGTCAACCAGGCCTTTGCGCAGGCGGCCCAAAATGGCGGCGGCACGGTCAGCGTGCCCGCAGGCGATTATAAGGTATATACGATAAGGCTTCGCAGTGGGGTGAACCTGTGCCTGGAAAAGGGATGCGTATTACGGGCGGCCAAAACCGATATCCGGCATTCCTATGAGAAGCAGGAAGGGGAAGGCGGGCATTATGATAAGCCGGAGGTAAACCTGTACGCCGGGATACAGGATCACGGACATACTTATTATGCCAACAGCATGATTTACGGGGCGGATATTTCAGACGTAATGATTTATGGAGAGGGCCTGATTGACGGCGGCTGTTTGGAGGACGGCTTCCGCAGCTATGTGCTGCTGGGCGGCGATCCCAAAATGCCAAAGATGCGCAATGAACCGGGAGTCGGCAGTGACGGGGAATGGTTCGGCAATAAAGCGATTTCCCTGCTTCGCTGTAAAAATGTGGTGCTGAAGGGCTTCAAGCTTGTCATAGGCGGCCATTTTGCCATCATTGCGCAGGGTGTGGAAAATATGTTGGTGGAGGATGTCCTGGTAGACACGACCAGAGACGCGCTGGATGTGGACTGCTGCCAAAATGTGACCATCAGAAACAGCACCTTTAATTCCCTTACCGATGATGCGCTGGTCATGAAAGCGTCCTACGGCGCAGGAAAATTCATGCCGCTGAAAAATGTCCTTATTGAGGACTGCCGTGTGAGCGGCTACGATGCGGGGAGCGTCGCCGCCGGCGTATACACCAGGGAAAAGCTGGTGGCTGCCGACAGAGGCGGCCCCACGGGAAGGGTGAAGCTGGGTACGGAATCCACCTGCGGCTATGAACAGGTGACGGTGAGAAGGGTCCGCTTTGAGCGGTCCCGCGGCTTCGCACTGGAAGCGGTGGACGGCTCTGACCTGACGGATATTCTTTTTACGGACTGTGAGATGGAAAATATAAGCAGTTCCCCTATTTTTATCCGGGCAGGAGAAAGAGGCCGTTTTCCGGGACGGGAAACAGCCGGGAGGAAACGATTGAAGCAGGGGAAGGAAATGTGCGTCTGGATAACCGGAACTGGGTGCTTCCCGCCAGGGAGGAATATACCTGTTATCCGGCAAAAAGGTATACTCCTTCTTACAGAAAAGATCGCGTCGTCAACATTGACGGCCATTCCGCTTTTTCCGTTGTCAGCCAGGAGGAACCGGCGTATGTGAATCCCGCGAATGTTGTGGAAGAGGATGGCGTAGCATAGATAATCTAGGTATTATTTTACAAAAAATGGTGCTTTACAAGGAGGACAGGCGGATGGACAAAAAAATGATGGCTGTGGGAACCTCCATGCTGCTGCTGAAGCTTCTGGAAAAAGAGGATATGTATGGATATCAGATGATAAAAGAACTGGAGGAACGAAGCGAAAGCGTCTTTTCCTTGAAGGAGGGGACACTGTACCCGCTTCTGCATACGCTGGAGCTGCAGGGTGATATCGAAAGCTTCGAACAGCCGGCTCCAACCGGAAGGATCAGGCGCTATTACCGCATTACCCCCGACGGAAGAAAAACGCTCTCGGGAAAAAAGGAAGAGTGGAAAACCTATGAAAAGGCGGTTAACCTTGTGCTGGGAGGTGTGAGCCATGCGTAAAAATGAGGAAAAAGGCAGAAATACAGGCACAGACACAACAGAACGCAATGCTATGGAACTGTTTCTGGAGGATGTGGAAGCGCAGATTCAGTATAAGCCGGCCGCCAGACGGATTAGCAAGGAGTTGTATGGCCATCTGGAGGATAAGACCGAGGAATATAAATCGGAAGGACTGGCGGAAGAGGAGGCCATGTCCTGTGCTGTCAGAGACATGGGGGATGCTGCGGCACTGGGAGTCATGATGAATGATACACACCGTGTAAAGCTGCCGTGGGTATTTATTCTTTCGGTAGTGATGGCGGTTTTATTAGGAATTGCTGGAAACATTGCGGAATATGGAAGCGGTGATTTCTCATTTGAGGAGAAGCTTTTCTGGGTAGCCGGGAACAGTATTTATTTCCCTCTGGGTCTTTTGGTGTTTGCGGCGGTACTTTGGAAAGGCTATCCATGGATTGTGCGTTACAGCAACAGAGTTCTGGCGGCGGCAATTTTGCTCCTGTCCCTGATGACTGTGATATCAGAGCTTAATTACAGCGCGCTGGAAAGGTGGCTGGGGCGTATTGGATTTATGGCTACATACATGCTTTCTCTGCCGGTGATTATATTGACGGTACCGATAATGATGGTGCTGGCTTATAAATTAAGAAGCTGTAAAACGGCAGGGATTATAGCTATTATGTGCCTTTTCGGGATACAATTCCTTTCTTATTCAAGATCGACGGGGACGGTTAACTTTTCATACCGTTTGGTTGCTTTTGCGGCATTCCTGATTTCCATGGTTTTTATGGGTATAAAAAAATATTTCCGCATTTCTCTCCAAAAAGCAATACCGGCAATAATTATCCCCGGCATACTGATCGCCGGTTTATGGGGAATGGAAAACAAAGAAATGCTGAGGGATTTTTCACTGCAGTGCTTTCAACCGGAGCTTCATGCGAAAAACGCCTGGGATGACTCCTATAACAGTATCCTGATAAGAAATCTGCTGCCCCAGGCAAAGCTTTTTGGAGGGCTTACGCTGCCGAAGGAAACTTTAAAGGATTATTATATGGCTGATTGGTATTTTGATGGCAACGAGGACACAGAAATACCTAATAGAACTTACCGCGAAGAACATTGGAAATACGCTTCAAAGGAATTGACTGATATACTGCCGCAGCATTATCATAACAATTACCGTATTGCTTACTGGATTCTGCAATATGGCTGGGGACCGGGAATCTTTTTACTATTGTGTGTGGCAGCAGTGTATGCGCTGATGCTGAAGCTTATTTTAAGAATCCATAATCCAATGGGTAAGGCCATATCAACTGCCTGCTTTATCTGCCTGGCAGGTCAGACAGTTCTGTATACTGCAGGAAATTTCGGATTTCAGTTTGGATGGTTTACCGCATTTCCTTTTATTTCGGAAGGTAATGTGAGTATTGTTATGAACATGATGCTTGCCGGACTGATCGCATCCTCATACAGCTACGATCACGCAATATCAGAAGAAGAGGAGCTGAAGATTTTCCGCCCTCTCAGAAAAAAGGTAACGGCTGCAGACTGACGCTCATATGATAAAAGAAAAGGGCTGACGACAGAATGGATTTTAAGAAAAGCGAAACATATAAAAATTTGCAGCAGGCATATGACGGAGAACGGATGGCAAGCACAAAGTACCGGCTTTATGCAGAGATCTCCAGAAAGGACGGTTATCAACAGATAGGGGATATCTTTGACGAAGCAGCCGGAAATGAACAGGCGCATGCGGAAATCTGGCTGCGTATGCTCAATGAAGATACCTTCCCCATGCTTGAGGAAATGCTGCAGGATGCCGGGGATGGTGAGCAATATGAATGGAAACAGATGTACCGGGACTTCGCAGGTACGGCGGATCAGGAGGGATTCCATGATATTGCCGAGGTTTTCCGCAGGATAGGAGAGGTGGAGAGACATCATGATTTCCGTTTTACCCAGCTTGCCGAAAATTTCAGGGAGGGATCCATTTTCTGCAAACAGGACAAGGAGGTCTGGATCTGTCTGAACTGCGGATATGTGATTTGTGGAAAATGCGCGCCGGAAAGATGCCCGGCCTGCGGGTATCCTCAAGGGTATTTTGAATTGAACTGTGAGAATTATTGAAAATTGGAGTAAACTAAGAAGCGGTATAGGCTGAGTTAACCTATGCCGCTTCTCAGTTTGAAATGAATATACTTATAAAACCTCAACCTTACATTTGTGCTTCTTATTTGTTCTGTTATAGGAGATACCTACAGCCAGAATTCTGCCGGAATATTTAGACAATTCACCAATTTTGCCCTGAAAACGCATTGCATACTTTTTATCTTTTATCTGTTGGATTGCAGCATCAGGTGTATTATCAACCTTAAGCTCCAAAATGATACAATCAGCATTTTTGTCCGTTTCTGGATAAAAGATAAAATCGACATATCCAATACCAGCCTTTTCTTCCCGTTCAATCCGATAATTATCACGTGCAGATAAATATACAAGGTTTACAATAGCCGTCAGCTCTGTTTCATGGTGGTAGGTTAGTAAGGGAGTCTCCGTATCATGTGCTAAATCCAGTATTTTTTCCATAGTTTCTGTATCACCGGCAATTGTCGCCTGAAGCATACGATCTGATTCATTTGCCAAACGGTAAACATAACCTAAAGATGGTTCCTGCTTTAGCATATCTGAAAATTTATCCATCAGTTCTTTATTGGGAATGGATACAGTTCCGTTTTGGTAACTCAGGAATCCGTAGACCACCATAGCTGAAAATATTTCTTCTTTGGTTTTCAAGTCAGTTGAAGTCGCAGTATATTCTGAGATTTTTGCCGGAACTGCCATACCCGAAACCATTAAGGTAAGATCATCACGTACAGCCCTTATATTATTTTCAATATAAAAATAAATTTCATCATATGGCCCTGAACTGGTCCAGTAATTTGAAAGTTCATTAAATCTAAGCGCCTGTACGACAGAACGTGGATTATAAACCTGCTCTCCGGATGCCGTGTGATAACCATTGTACCATTGCTGCAGCCCTGTGCGTGTAACACGCATATCATTGCAAGTATTCTGATATCGCAAATACAAATCATCCACTTCAGCCTGAGTAAAACCGAAATAGTCACTAAATGCCGGAGATTTTACCATAGTAAATTCTGTAAACATATTTAGTTCAGAACCGCTTGAATATTTTGCAATAGGAAGTATTCCTGTCATATATACAAGCAATACATAAGGACGATCCTTTAACAGACTTCTTAAGAATGACAAATATGCCATTTTTTCTTTTTCTGTGATAAAAGGCTGATGGAAAATAAAATCCCATTCATCCAATACAAAAATAAAACGTATGGAACAATCATCTGTATAGATATCAGTAAGTGCATCTACAGCAGACTGCTCCTGTGCCAGTTTGGCATCAGGAAACTCTTTTTGAAGATCCTTAATTAGTCGTTCCTCAATCCGGGCGATATATTGTTCATAAGACGTACACTGCCTGGAAATATCATTAAAGGAAATATGAATTACATTGTATTTATTTCGGTATATTTGGTAATCCGCATCCTGACTTATTTTCAGACAATCAAATATATCTGCTGCATCTTGAGCTTTTGAAAAAAAAGAGGCAATCATATTAGCCATAACCGTTTTCCCAAAACGCCGTGGACGTGTGATACAAATGTAATTTGTTCCTTCATCAACCAATGGGAATAATTGTTCCAGTATCAGTGTCTTATCAACAAAATAGGGTTTTTTAGTTTCATTTTTATATAATGTATATGCAGTGCTGCTATTCAGATAAATTCCCACGTTTTTCCTCCAAATTTTTAATAAGTAAGTTTTGTTCAGTTCCCGGTATTTATTCCCATGACTGTATAAGCCTCGACAAATATGGCTTAACTGTAAGATCCTTTATATTGATTTTAATCCACGAGGGCAACGGACAAAAACTAACATATTTTATTATAGCAGAAAGGAAGGTAAAAATGTACTGCTATGAAAAATTTTTGCCTGAACTGCAGAGGTATTTGTACTGGCTTGTGATAGCAAAAAACTGTGCAGAAACGGAAGAGTGCTCAGCGTTTCTGCACAGCTAAATGAATTTAACCTGTACTATAGTGAATTATTTATTCAGGCAATCCTGCATCAGCGCATACGCGCCCTTTTCCCGGATTGTCCTTAAATCCTCGCAGACAGCTTCCTCGAGGCCGGGCAGCGTGGTCAGATCCATTCCCCAGAAGCCGGTCTGCGTGCACACCGCATGGACAAGCTCTTCGGGACTGTCATTTTTATGGGCGTCGTAGAATTCCAGTATGGTTCTGTCGTCGCTGATCTGATATTTGCTTCCCTCAGGGCGGGTGGCGGTAAGACCGCTTTCCGTCAGTTCTTTTCCATTGTAGAAGGCAATATAGAAAGCCAGGGATGCGGTAAGGCAGGCAGGAAGCGTTCCTGTTTTCTCAATATATCCCTTCAGGGAAGGCAGGACTCTCGCTTTCCATTTGGAGGTTGAGTTCAGGGAAATGGAAAGGAGGGCGTGGTCAATGTAAGGATTTTTGAAACGTTCCGTTACAGATGCGGCGAAGTCCTCCAGTTCCTCTTTTGGCAGTGTGAGCGTGGGAATAATCTCCTGATAGATGGCCTGGTTCATAAAACCCTGAATCACTGTATCCTCCATGCAGTCGCGGACAATATCCTGTCCTGACAGATAAGCGCCGAGAACCATGGAAGTATGCGCGCCGTTCAGGATGCGTACCTTACGCTGTTTGTAGGGTTTATGATCGTCGGTTACAAGGATGGGGAGGCCTGCCTTTTCAATGGGAAGCTCATCCTTGATGGACTGAGGTCCTTCGATTACCCAAAAGCCGAATACCTCTCCGGTATCCATGGCATTGTCTTCATAACCGTTTTCCTCATTCAGTGCGGAGGCTTCGGCACGGGGGAAGCCGGTGACAATACGGTCTACCAGTGTGGAGCAGAATACATTTTCACTCTGGAGCCAATGGATGAAATCCTCACCCAGGTTCCACTGTGAAGCGTATTTCAGGACGCATTTTTCCAGCTCTTTTCCGTTGTCATCGATCAGCTCGCAGGCAAGAATAATAAAGCCTTTTCCCGGTTCATTGCCAAAGGTAAGGAATCTTTGGTACAGAAACTGGGTCAGCTTCCCGGGATAGCTTGATGCGGGGCGGTCTTCAAAACGGCAGGCGGGATCGTAAGTGATTCCCGCTTCCGTAGTGTTGCAGGAAATAAAACGCAGCTCCGGATTTTTAGCACAGTCCATGACTGCATCGAAATCAGTGTAGGAATTCAGGCAGCGGCTTACGCAGGAAATAATCCTTTTTTTATTCACCTTTTCCCCGTTTTCACAACCGCGCAGATACAGGGTGTAAAGGCCGTCCTGCTCATTGAGGGCGTTTTTCAGATCAAAAGCGCCGGGAATGGGGGCGATGGGCTGTACCAGAACCACCTTGGAATTGAAGTCTGCCTTTTCATTCATATTATCAATAAAATAATCCACGAAGGCTCTCATAAAATTGCCTTCACCGAACTGAATCACGCGTTCGGGCGCTTCCTTCAGAAGATAACCGTCATAACCGGCCTCCTGCAATGTCTGATAAGATAATTTGTCCATATTATTTTTCCTCCTATAAAGTAACGCCTTGTTTGAAAATAGCCATATCGTGGAAGCCGGCGGCTTCTGATTTTACCTGTTCTCCATTCGCTACACGGATGACGTACTGAAACAGCTTTTCTCCCAGCTCCGTAATGGAACCGCCGTTTACGAGAGTACCGCAGTCAAAATCGATCCAGTTCTTTTTCTTTTCCCCAAGCTGGGAATTGCTGGAGATTTTCACCGTAGGTACAGGGGAAGCAAAGGGAGTGCCCCTGCCTGTGGTAAAGAGTACGATCTGAGCGCCGGAGGCCGCAAGGGCGGTGGAGGCTACCAGATCATTCCCCGGTGCGCTTAGAAGGTTCAGGCCTTTCGTTTGTACCGTTTCGCCGTAGCCAAGAACGCCGCGTACCGGAGCGGAACCGGATTTCTGGGTACAGCCCAGGGATTTGTCCTCAAGTGTGGAGATGCCGCCTTTTTTGTTGCCGGGAGAGGGGTTCTCATATATGGTCTGGTTGTGGTTTTTAAAATAATTCTTAAAATCATTAATGAGATCCACGGTCTGCGCAAAAAGCTGTTCGTTTTCACAACGGTTCATGAGCAGCGTTTCCGCACCGAACATTTCGGGAACCTCGGTGAGAATAGTGGTGCCTCCCAGGGATATCAGCAAATCGGAAAAAGCGCCTACCGCAGGATTGGCGGTGATGCCGGAAAGACCGTCCGACCCTCCGCATTTCATGCCGATGACCAGCTCGCTTAGAGGAATCGGCTCCCGTCTGGCTTTTCCCGCATAAGCGGCAAGCTGCTTAATCAGTGCAAGGCCTTCGGCAATTTCATCCTCGCATTCCTGGGCAACCAGGAATTTAACCCGGTTTTCATTGTAAGGGCCTATGTATTTTTTCAGCTCTTCTATATTGCTGTTTTCACAGCCGAGGCCTAAAACGAGAACTCCTCCCGCGTTGGGATGGTTCACCAGATCTGCCAGGATGCGGCGGGTGTTTTCCTGATCCCCGCCCATCTGTGAGCAGCCGTAGGGATGGGGGAAAGCGGCAATGGCATCCAGATTATCCTGTAAGAAGCCCTGCGCCCGATCTGCAATGGCGGTGGCCACATTGTTGACGCAGCCTACGGTGGGAATAATCCAGATTTCATTACGCACACCGGCACGGCCGTCTTCGCGGCGGTATCCATAAAAAACTTCGTATTCGGAATCATGAATGCATTTGTCCTGTCCGTTTCCCATATTGGAATCTGCCCCGGGCTGATAAGTATAGGTAAGGACATCGCCCAATCCGGTTTTCAGGTTGTGGGTGTGCACCCAGCTTCCTTGTGCGATTCCCGTAATGGCAGTTCCAATGGGGGCGCCGTACTTAATGACCGCTTCGCCCGCCGATATGGGAAGAAGCGCAAATTTATGCCCCTGGGGGATGTCCTCCTTCAGGGTGAACTGCAGGTCATCCAGCCTGATGACGGTTCCGTTCGAAAGCGGCTGCAGCGCCACGGCCACACTGTCCTTGGGATGAATGCGGATAAATGTCTGCATACTGATATGTACTCCTCCTGAATTAACAATTTGTAAGAGCTTACATTTAAAGTACACCTCTTTTTACAGCCAGTCAACCCGTTTTTCACAAAAAAGCCATTCCCCACCAAAACTTTATACATTCTGCGTTATTTATTAGAAATAATTCATGGAAAAAACAGTGAAAAGAAATTGATTTTACAGCTGTCCGGCAGGATGCCAACTGCTGCGCCGTCTGCGTGAACAAGCAGCAGCGGGCAGGCAGTCAGTTGTGCAGCGTTTTTAAATGGGCGGAAGCCAACAGCTGGGAAGTGATGGAACAGTGGCTTGATTTTTATAGAAAAACAGGATATAATGAAAGAAAAAATGTAAGCATTTACATAACCGGGCGGGATTCAAAAATATCCCGTGCCTGTATGCAGACAGGAGCAAAGGAGCAATTATGAAACCTTTTATGGACAAAGACTTCTTATTAAGTACGGATACCGCACGTACCCTTTTTCATGAAATCGCGGAAAAAATGCCGGTATTGGATTATCACTGCCATATCAATCCGCAGGAAATTGCGGAGGACAGGAAATTTGAAAATATCACGCAGGTATGGCTGGGCGGCGATCATTACAAATGGCGTCAGATGCGTTCCAATGGTGTGGAGGAATACTATATTACAGGAAACGCGTCCGACAGGGAAAAATTCCAGAAATGGGCGGAGACGCTGGAGAAGGCAATCGGCAATCCCCTGTATCACTGGAGCCATCTGGAGCTGCAGCGCTTTTTCGGCTATTATGGCGTTTTAAACGGGGATACGGCACAGGAGGTATGGGATCTTTGCAATGAAAAGCTTCAGGAGGACAGCATGAGCGTCCGCAACCTTATCAGGCAGTCTGCCGTAACACTGATTTGTACCACGGATGATCCGGCGGATGATTTGAAGTGGCATAAGGCCATTGCAGAAGACAGCAGCTTTGAGGTGCAGGTCCTTCCCGCCTGGCGTCCGGATAAGGCCATGAATATTGAAAAGCCTGATTATGCCGATTACCTGGACAGACTGGGAAAGGCCGCGGGCATTGAAATCGCATCCTTTGCGGATCTGAAGACGGCTCTCCGGAAGCGCATGGATTATTTTGACAGCCTTGGCTGCCGGGCAAGTGATCACGCGCTGGAATATGTGATGTATGTCCCGGAAACGAAAGAAACGGTGGAGGCGGTTTTTGCAAAACGGCTTGCCGGAGAAAGGGTGACGAGACAGGAGGAGCTTGGCTTCAAAACTGCGTTTATGACCTTTGTTGCAGCGGAATATGCGCAGAGAGGCTGGGCGATGCAGCTCCATTACGGCTGCAAACGAGACAATAATACATCCATGTACCAGCTGCTTGGACCGGATACGGGATATGACTGCATCAATAATTACGCGCCCTCCAGCCAGATGGCGGATTTCCTGAATGCACTCAATATGGCATCCAGCCTTCCTAAAACCATTATTTACAGCCTGAATCCCAATGACGACGAAGCGATAGGCAGTATCCTGGGCTGTTTCCAGAATTCCGATGCCATCGGCAAGATCCAGCAGGGTTCCGCCTGGTGGTTTAATGACAATAAAACTGGCATGCAAAAGCAAATGACCTCGCTTGCCAACCTCGGGCTGCTGGGGAACTTCATCGGTATGCTGACCGATTCCAGAAGCTTTCTGTCCTACCCCAGACATGAATATTTCCGCAGAATCCTCTGCGATCTTATCGGCGGCTGGGTAGAAAATGGAGAATATCCTTATGATAAAAAGGCGCTGACAAAGATGATTAAGGGAATATCCTATAATAATGCAGTGAATTACTTTGGATTCAAGTTGGAAGAAAAGTAGTATTGCAGCATTGTCCTGTCATGCAGCCATTTTAAATGGTTGCATGCCGAAACAGTTCAGGTATCTGAGCTGTTTCGGATGAAAAGAAGGATAAAGCGGAATCTGTAACGGAATTTCCGAAAACAGCTTGACTGTTCCCCGGTTTGGATTTAGAATGAGATAGGAACATATGTTTGGAATTGGGCGAAAGGCCCTGTTGATCGGGGAACGCAAGGGGGATATGCATATGGCAAAGGTTTCCGTACCTGTTTCTAATGATTTCTGTCCGCAGTGCCTGTATTTTTACGGCACCTATAAGGAAAATGGAGAGCCGAATTATGGTTTTTTCTGCTAGGCTACCTACTGCTGGGACGAAGGGCTTAAATTTGTTGCCTGTATTGGGGAAAACAAGCTGACCCGCGACAGAATACGCGCGACAGGCATTTTTTCCGCATCCGTAGTGAATGAAGCGCTGCTGCCTGCAGCTGATTACTGCGGCAACCATCCGGGTTATGATTTTGATAAGTCAAAGGAAATTCCGTCTGTAAAGGGGGCGGTGCTTGATGTACCCGTTCCGGTAAGCAGCCCGTGGACGTTTGAACTGGAAGTGGACAAGACACTTCGCCTGGATGAAAGAAATGAAAGCGAGATCTATATCTGCAAAATCAGAAATGTCCTGACTGAGGAAGGGCTTACCGATGGGCGGAGCTTTGAAGAACGCCTGAAAGAAGCCGCGCCGGTAATTGCCTTGTCCACGAAGTATTTTCCTGCAAAGCCGGAGGCTTTAGGCGATTGGGGACAGTGGAAAGATAAGCATTAATGGATATGGGACGAAGAACCAGAAAAATGGAATTTAGAGCGGTTGGTGTTGGTAAAGGCTGCTTTTAAGCTGGCTCTTGAAAAAGCGATCTCTGAGATATGCAGGGATCGCTTTTTTGAAAGTGATCAACGTCGTGACGTCAGGCTTCCTGAAATATTTTAACGTCTATGGACACAAACATATTTGTACCATGAGATAAACGTTAGATTCGGTTTGTGCTTTCATTTATAGATAAGGTTTCTAATTTGTCGTTTCCCGATGAATCAGGTCAGCAGAAAACATAGTACGGGCAGGGATATCCTTGCCGTCCAGCACCTGCATCAGCAAAGATACGGCAGTGGTGCACATAAATTCCACGCGGTTGTCAACCGTGGTGATTTCAGGGGTGCTGCAGATGGAAAGAAGAGAGTTGTTATAGCCGGTCACCTGAAATTCTGCGGGAATCTTTTTTCCCTGGGATAACGCGTATTTTACCGCGCCCACGGCCAGTTCGTCATCGGCTGTTATGCATGCATCAAAGGTAAGATCTTTTTCCAGCCCTGCAAGGAATGTCATAGTATCGTGGACAGGCGCCGGGCAGGAAAATGCGCGTCTTTTTCCGTCCGATATGCCGTTCTTTTCACAGGCCTCCTGAAATCCGGCCAGTTTCCTTTTCCCGCTGTAGCTCAGGCTGCGGTAGAGATAGACAGGGGAACGGGAACCGCGCTTGATCAATGTGTCTGTCATTTCACTCACTGCCAGACTGTCATCACAGAGCACGGAATGAATGTTATCGCCTGCCAGATAACCGTTCAGAATAAAAACTGGCACCTTGCCGGCGGCCTCAAAGAGATAAGCATTATTTTTTTCAGTATCCTCCACGAAATTAGAGCCGACAAAAAACAGGGCATCCACATTGCGTGACAGCAGAAGCTGAAGATATTTTTTCTTCTCTTCCAGCTGATAGCCGGTACAGCAGAGCATGGAAGCATAGGAATGATAGCGAAGCTCCCGTTCCAGAAAATAAATAGCGGAAGCCAGGTATACATCGGAGGAATCCGCGCAGAGAATCCCTACGGTATGCATGGAATTCAGCCCCAGGCTGCGCGCAAAGGCGTTTGGCGTGTAGCTGTTTTGTTCCATGACCTTCAGAACCTTCTCCCTGGTGGCGGGGCTTACCTTGTCGCTGCCGTTTAAAACCCGGGAAACCGTTGCGATGGACACACCGGCCTGTTTGGAAATATCATAAATATTCATATCAAATTCATCCCTTTTTATTTTTACTCTTTGTCCGGCAAAGGCCGATATCTGCTGCTGATGTAAGCACATACAATTCTGATTGATGTTATTATACAGTATATATACAAACTACGCAATTGCATAAAATCAATGTACTTATTGTATGAAGACTGCATCCATTTATAATTGTTTCCTGTTAAAGAGCCAGATGGCAGTCAGCAATCCTGAGATGGATATGCCAATGGAAATCAATGCAGGTATCAGAAAATCCGATACGGCAGCCATGCCGGAAATTAAATCCACATTTTTCGTAGTCAGGATAAACGGATTGAAGCCGGCAAGAGGTTTGATAATGCCAAGTAAAGAGATAAGGGCGGCAATACCGCCTGTAAAAAGTATGCTTGTAAAGGTTTGTTTAAAAATGACACAGCCAACCATAAGAATACTTAAATAAAGAAAACCGGCTATCCAAAGGGCAAATGCTGCAAATGCAACATCAGGCAGATTTGTATTATCCCATAAGTAAGCTGTATAACCGTATGCCGCACCATAACTGACCCAATAGCAAAGGGTCATAAGAATGGCTGCGACAGTAAATTTTGCGAGAATGACAGCCTTACGTGACAGCCCTTTCGTTACCATTAAAATTAAAGTCCCTTTGGAGTATTCAGTTGACAGACAGCTTCCGTATAAAATAATAAATGCACTGAAACCAACACCGGAGATATTTTTGTAAAATTGTTTCCACGCATCCAATGCAACGGGTTCTGAATTCATTTCCATATCCGCGGCTAAAGCTGATAAAATCTCGGGTGTGAATTTTGCAAGAAATGCACTTGCTATGCCAAAAGTCAGGAAAACCGCAAACAAGATAAAAAAACGATAATTTTTTATGTTTTCCATAAATTCTTTTTTCACAAAAGCAATATATCCGTTCATTTTGTCACCTCCAAAAACAGACTTTCAAGAGACGGTTCCATAATATCCATTTTGACAGGACAAAGCCCCGTTTCGGCAAAGACCAGGAAAAGTGAGTGCTGCACCTTTTCCATATTCCGGCTGTGAATAATGATTTCCCTGTTGGTTCCCTCTGAATTGGGAAGGAGAGGTTTTACAGCTTCCTGTTCCCTGAAAATCCGCAGCTCATTATCAGTTGAAAATTCCAAAAGCAGACTGTCATGTTCGTGCAAAGCCTTAATTTCTGCAAGGGCGCCGCAGACAGCAATTTTTCCGTCATTCAAAAAAGCAGCATGGTCACAAATACGTTCCACATCGGAAAGAATATGGGTGGAAAACAAGACTGTTGTTGTACTGCTGATTTTGCAGAGAATATCTAATATTTCTTTCCTACCTGCCGGATCAAGCGCACTGGTCGGTTCGTCACAAATCAGAAGCCGGGGCTTTGTCAGCAAGGCCTGTGCAATTCCAAGACGCTGCTTCATGCCGCGGGAAAAACCGCCGATTTGTTTCGTTACGCCGTCTAAACCAACAAGGGTAAGCAGCTCCTGTCCCCGCTGCGTAATCTCAGTTTTTGATAAACCAATCACTTCCCCGCAAAGGGTAAGGTAGTTTATCGGCGTCATATAATTATAGAACTCCGGGACATCAGGCAAATATCCGATATATTGATTTGTCTTTGTCTGCCCAAAACGAACCGGTTCATTACAGACAAAGATATTGCCGCTGTCAGGCTGCAGTAAGCCAAGTACCATTTTCATAGTTGTTGTCTTCCCGGCACCATTTTTGCCAATAAAACCGAAAACACTTCCCTCCGGCACAGACATGCTGAGGCCGTCTATGATTTTTTGCTTTCCAAAACTTTTTGACAGATTTTGTATGGTTAGTACATTCATTCATTTTCCCCCTTCCCGAACATAAAATAGAAGATTGGCCCAAAAAGCAATAAGACTGTGGCAATGATAAGCCACAGGGTTTTATTGCCGAAATGATAATACGGATGCCGTAAAATATGAGCCACAGCAGCTGCTGCAAGTGCTGAATCCACAATCAGAACAGGAATAAGCAAAGGCAGAATCCTAAGTAAAGTGTCCAAAATTTAACCTCCTGTAGTTAGTGAATGGTATAATAGTATCATAATGCCAATATTATCATAATGATAATAAAAGATCAATAGAAACCGCCCTGATTTGAGGGCGGCAGTTTTAGTTATCCAATTTTTCAGCCGGAGATATGATTACGCCAATCGTCCGTAATTTACGCTCTGCATTTGGTTCATTATTTTTTACTGCACTGATAGTTTTAGAAATTTCCGTTACAAGGGCTGTCAGTTCTTCATCCGATAAATAGAGAGGGGAAAGAGAAAAACCGGTCATATCCTCCTTAATATTTATATTTGAGGACTGGCAGTACTGTTGAAATTGTCTGGCAAAGCCCATGATATACTGCATAAAATATTGCATATAAAGTTCGCCGGAGTTTTCTTCCAATATTTTTTCCATATTGGAATTGATACTCTGTGCAAGGGCATAGGTTCTTTCTACGGTGCCGCGCACCTGAGTTTCTTCAACTACCTTCAAAATTCCGTCATGCAGCATCCTTTTCAAATGGCGGTATAGGGTAGCAGGTGGGATATCGGTGTATTTATCGGACAGGTGTTTCGCGGTTGCCTGTCCCTGAGAATATATTTCAAGCAGTAATTTACATTTTACCGGATTGGTTATGCATTCCATAAGTTTATCTGTCATAATTAATTCTCCTAGTTTAAATATATGAAAATATTATCACTTTGATAGTAAAGAGTCAATCTGCAGCTGCGGTAAACAAAAAATATATGGATGAAAGGCAGTATTCGCTTCCTGCTGTTACGGACTGTATCCGCGGTCCCTGCCTGGAACGCGGCGCCGAAAAAACAGGTTGCTTTTTCCTGAAAATGCAGTTATCCTGAAAGTAAGCTATTATCATCAGATAGGAAAAATAGATGACCGTTTGTACAGGATAAAAGGACAGAGGAGGTATTGTTATGACTAATTTCAGATTTGCAGTAATGGGGGCAGGAAATATTGCAAACAAATTCTGCGATGCGGTGAACCGTATCGCAGACTGCGAGGTGGCGGCGGTTGCGAGTAAATCCATGGAACGGGCGCAGGCCTTCGCACGTAAAAACGGCCTGAAGGCGGCTTATGACAGCTATGAAAAAATGCTGATAGAAGAGAAGCCGGATTGCGTATATATTGCAGTGACCACGGATGCCCATTATGCCCTGACTATGCTCTGCCTGGAACACAAAGTCCCGGTATTGTGTGAAAAAGCAATGTTTGTAAACAGCGCCCAGGCAGAAACAGTATTTGAAAAAGCAAGACAGGAAAAAGTATTTGTCATGGAAGCCATGTGGAGTCGTTTCCTTCCTGCAATAAAGATGGCAAAACAGTGGATGGATGAAGGGAAAATCGGAACGCCGTCTTTCATAGATACGGCTATCGGTTTTCTCGCTCCTGTAGATAAGGATAACCGCTATTACAGTCCCAAACTGGGTGGAGGAGCCGCGTTTGACATAACCGTGTATGCTTATGAACTGACCACTTATATGGCGGGCCATTCCATCGAAAACATGCAGGTATCCGCAGTATGGAGCGACACAGGAGTGGATTTGTCTGATCAGGTAACAATTTGCTACCCTGGTTTGATGGCGTCTCTGCGCACAAGCTTTGCAGCAGCGCTCCATGAGAGAATGGCAATCTATGGAAGTGAAGGGAAAATAGTCATTCCCCATCCTCATTTTGCCGAGGAGGCTTTCCTTTATAATAAAGACAATGAACTTGTCATGCATTTCCAGGATACTGTGACGGAGAATGGCTTCCTTTATGAAATTGAAGAAGCCGTAAACTGCATCAGGGACGGGCGTATTGAAAGCCCGGTAGTGCCTCACAGCCTTACTCTGGACTGTGCAAGGCTGTTTGACAGGATAAACAGTACCAGGCCGTGAAAAATATTTGTAGCTGTAAAATATTATACAGAACTCAGAGAGAAAGTCCCGGTTTTCCGCCGGGGCTTTTTGTGTTAAAATAAGGTATAACGGCAGCAGTCAGGAAAGGGGTGCAGACGTATCCGTCCATCCTGCTGCCCATATACATAAAAATGCGGCTTGAGTCCGCAGAAAGCGGGGATTTTTTATGGGGAAGAGTGAAAAAGTGCTGCAGCTGTGCAGAGAAAACAGCATTCGTATGATTGATTTTAAAATGGTGGATTTGGATGGCCGATGGCGGCATATTACCATACCGTTGGAGCGCTTTGGAGACAGTATTTTTACACAGGGGATAGGGTTCGACGGTTCCAATTATGGCTATGCGCCCATCGAAAAAAGCGATATGGTTTTTATTCCCGATCCGGACAGCGCGGTGATCGATCCCTTTGCGGAAATCCCCACACTTTCCATGACAGGGGATGTGTGTGTCATAGGAACGGATGAAAACAGGCCCTTCGACCAGTATCCGAGAAACGTGGCGCTGCGGGCCGCAGAGTATATGAAACAGTCCGGCGCGGCGGATTCCATGCTGATCGGGCCGGAGTTTGAATTTTATCTTTTTGATACTGTAAACTATCAGGTATCTCCCAGAGGCGCTTCTTATGCGGTGGATACCAGGCAGGCCGAATGGAATACCGGACTTGCGGATACCGGCAACCTGGGATATGAGGTGAAGCATAAGGGCGGCTATCACATCGCCGCGCCCCAGGATATTTCCTATAATCTGAGAAGCAAAATGTGTATGCTCATGGAGGATTGGGGAATCCGTGTAAAATACCACCATCACGAGGTGGGAGGCCCCGGCCAGCTGGAAATCGAAGTGGAGCTGGGAGAAATGGTGGACATGGCTGATAAAACCATGATCACAAAATATATCGTAAAAAATGCGGCTGCCGCAGAAGGCCGGACCGCAACTTTCATGCCCAAACCTGTTTATCAGGAGGCGGGCAGCGGAATGCATGTGCACATGCTTCTGTTTAAGGACGGCAAACCGGTCTTTTATGATAAAGACGGCTATTCTTCCTTAAGCCGGGAGGCCCATTATTTTATCGGAGGCCTGCTGAAGCATGCGCCCTCCCTGTGTGCATGGACGAATCCATCCACCAATTCCTATAAGCGCCTGGTACCCGGCTTTGAAGCTCCGGTTACCATCGGCTATGCCACCTCCAACAGAAGCGCGGTTATCCGTATTCCGGCATATGCGAAAACGCCGGAGCTGAAAAGATTCGAATTAAGAAGCCCGGATGCCACCGCCAATCCCTACTATGCATATGCCGCCATTCTGATGGCAGGACTGGACGGGATGGAGAAGCAGATCGATCCGCAGGCCAATGGCTGGGGGCCTTATGACTATAATCTTTATGAGCTGTCCCCCGAGCAGCAGGCCCGTATCCGGTCACTTCCCAAATCACTGGACGAGGCGCTGGATGCGCTGGAGCAGGATTATGATTATCTGACAAAAAATGGGGTCTTCCCGGAACGGCTGATTCAGATCTGGCTGGAAAGAAAGCGGAAGGAAAGCAGGGCAATCAGCCAGGTCCCCCATCCGGCGGAATTTGGCGCTTATTATGATTTATAGTGAAACACTGCAGGATTGGAGATGATCATATGGCAGTGACAGCCGGATTTATGGTACCTCACCCTCCTCTGATTGTTCCGGCAATCGGAAAAGGTGAAGAACAGACGATAACAGACACGCAGGAGGCATACCGGAGGGCGGCGGAGGAAATTGCAGCCCTCCGTCCGGAAACGATTGTGGTGCTGTCGCCGCATACGGTGATGTATGCGGATTATTTTCATGTGGCCTCAGGACATTGGGCGTCGGGAGATTTCGGACAGTTCCGGGCGGGGCAGGTGAAGCTGGAGGCGGAGTATGACACGGAATTCGTCCGGCAGCTCTGCAGCCTTGCCGACAGGGAAAGTTTCCCTCTGGGAACGCTGGGAGAACGGGACAGACAGCTGGATCACGGCGTCATGGTGCCGCTGTATTTTGTGAACCAATATTATGACGGCTACCGGCTTGTCCGCGTGGGGCTTTCCGGCCTGTCCCTTGCCGAACATTACCGGGCCGGGCTGCTGATACAAAAGACAGCGGAGCAGCTGGGTAGAAGGACCGTAATTATCGCCAGCGGGGATCTGTCCCACCGCCTGAAGGAGGACGGCCCTTATGGATACAAAGAGGAAGGGCCGGCTTATGATAAGCGGATTATGGTAACCATGGGCAGGGCTTCTTTCGGAGAACTCCTGGAGTATCCGGAGAGTTTTTGTGAAAAAGCAGGTGAGTGCGGACACCGTTCTTTTACCATCATGGCAGGCTGCCTGGATCGCAGGGCTGTGGAGGCGCACAGGCTTTCCTATGAAGGCCCCTTCGGTGTGGGTTATGGAATCTGTACCTATACGGTAACGGGAACGGATGAAGCCCGGGCCTTCCTGAAACGGTATGAAGAAAAGCAGCACAGGAAAGCGGTGGAAGATAAGGGCAGGGAGGATATCTATGTGCGGCTGGCAAGGAAATCCCTGGAAACCTATATCAGAACCGGCAAAAGCCTGACGCTTTCCAGGGCGGAGGAAGAACTGGAACGGCTGGTTTACAGTGTGGACGTGCTGGGAGAGCCTGAGGCGATCACTTCCAAAGAAGAGCTGGACGTGAAGAAATATGGCGTAATTGTTACAAAGGGGAGAAAACGCGGGCTGCTGCTGCCCGATCTTGACGGCGTGGACAGCGTGGAAGAGCAGATTGCCATCGCCCGGAGAAAAGCAGGCATCCGGGAAGAGGATGAGGTGAGCCTGGAACGTTTTGAAGTGATCAGACACGGTGAAAAGGGGTAGTACCAGCCAAAAGCGGAAAAGAGCTGCGCATGGCAGAAAGGAGCATTGAATGGCAGAAAGGCAGATACGCTGTCCGGTATGCATGCATCACTGTCTGCTTCAGCCGGGGCAGATCGGGCGATGCCGGGCAAGAAAAAATGAAAACGGGAAAAGCCCTGGAGCTTCGAAGGCAGGGAAATATCGGCGTGGCCTATACCTATAACGAACCGTTGGTGGGCTATGAATATGTGCGTGATACGGCGGCGCTGGTGCGCAGTGTGGGAATGAAAAATGTTATCGTGACCAACGGCAGCGTGACGGAAGAGGTACTGGAGGAAATCCTTCCATTTACGGATGCCATGAATATTGATTTAAAGGGCATTACGGACGCCTTTTACCGAAGCCTGGGCGGAGATTTGGAGACTGTGAAGCGGTTTATCAAAAGGGCGGCCCCGGCCTGCCATGTGGAGCTTACCACCCTGATTGTCCCCGGTGAAAATGATTCGGAGGGACAGATGGAGCAGCTGGCGGCCTGGGTAGCAGGAGTTGACGATAAAATACCGTTACATGTGACCCGTTTTTTCCCCAGATGGAAAATGACGGATCGGCCGCCCACAAAAGTGGAGACTGTCTGCCGGCTGGCGGATGTCGCAGGCAGGCGCCTGAAGCATGTGTTCACAGGTAACTGCTGAACTGGCCTGGAAAGTATAGTCTTGCAGTATTTGCATATAATGCAAAATTGCTTTATAATTTGTTTTGTAACTGTTGTACACTATTAAGGGAAAGCATCTCTCGACATCATCACGGGAGGTGCTTTTTTTACTCAATTTAGACTATTCAAATTATTTATATAATGATAAAATGTTAACTATAAGTATATATGGGATTATGGCAGAAGAGATGCCGTACATAATCTATCATATGAAATGGAAGCCGGCAAAAAGTATGCGCTTGTTGGTAAGAGCGGAGCCGGAAAGTCAACTTTTGTGAAAACGTTGCTGGGTATTATAAAGGGAACAAAAGGAAAGTTATTCATTAACGAGTTAGATATAAGCACAATAAATTTAGATAAATATTATCAATATATATCATATGTATCTTAGGATGCACCAATTTTTGATGGTACTATATTAGAAAATATTACTATGAATAAATGTTATGCCCAGGAGGAAATTTGGAGTGTACTCGATATGGTATTATTAAAGGAAAAAAATAGAAGGTTTGGACAAAAGATTAGATACTAATATTGGCGAAAAGGGTATTAAATTATCAGCAGGAGAGAAACAAAAACTGGCATATTGCACGTGTTTTATTACAGGATGCTTCAATAATTATTTTGGATGAGGCAACAGCTTCTATGGATTATTTGTCAGAGGAAAAAGTATTGCAGAATTTGTTTTCAGAGAAAAAAGACAGTTTGATTTTGCTTATAACCCATCGGTTAAAAGCAATAAAATTTGTTGACAAAATATTCTTACTCGAAAATGGTGAAATCAGAGAAGAGGGATGCTTTGCCCAACTAATTAAAAATCGATCTGACTTTTATGAACTTTGGAACAAACATGCAGAGCAGCAGATGAAATGATTTCTAAACACAATCAATCCCAGCGCCGAAAGCCTGTATCCACAGGCTTTCGGCGCTGGAGGGCGCAATTGAAGGAGTCAGGAAAACGGAGCTTGCGCCGGAGATAAAAAGCGGCCTGAAGGACTTTTATCAGGAGCACAGGCTGTAATGCCAGCAGTCCGGACAGTACCCAAAGCTGCTGTTTCCATAACTTTCCACGATCACAATGCTGTTTTTTGTATTATTATGTGTTTGTAACATATTTGTAACAAATTCGTAATAATTGTAAAGGAGACAGCAATGAGAAAATTAACATTACTTACAGCAGGCGCAGTTACGGTATCTGTTCTGGGAATGGCGGCGGGGATTGCTCCCGGCTCGGCATTAACCGCACATGCAGCTGGAAACAGCCGTGGAATACAGAACGCTGCCTATAAAAATATGATAGTTATTCAGGGCAGCAGCGCGGAGGATATCAAGGATAAGCTGAACGGCCTGGGAAATTCCTTTGGCTCCATCCAGTGGGGCGACTGCCCGGTAATCATTCCTCCCTGTGATACGTTTCCGGGAACGCCCGGCGGCGATCAGAATACAGGAAAGCCGGACGGCAGCCAGCCTGATACGGGAAAGCCCGATAACGGCACGCCGGATCAGAATAAGCCGGGAACCGATCAGCCGGACCAGGACAAACCGGATCAGAAGCCGGATCAGAACGAACCGGGCCAGGACAATCCCGACCAGGAAAAACCGGGCGGAGATACGGGAAATGATGGAACACAGGATAATGAAACCCAGCTTTCCTTTGCTGCCCAGGTGGCAAGGCTGGTAAATGAGGAACGTGCAAAAGCAGGCCTGTCCCCGCTGCAGGTTGATCAGAACGTACAGGCTGCCGCACAGGTAAGGGCGGTTGAAATCAAGACGTCCTTTTCCCATACCAGACCGGACGGAAGAGATTTCAGTACGGCGTTGAAGGAGCAGGGCGTCAGCTACAGAGGCTCCGGCGAAAATATTGCCTGGGGACAGAAATCCCCGGAACAGGTTATGGAAGGCTGGATGAACAGCGCAGGACACCGTGCCAATATCCTGAATGAAAAGTTCACTTCTATCGGCGTGGGCTATGTGCAGATTGGCGGCGTGAATTACTGGACACAGCTTTTTACCTATTAAAATAACGATTCTGCAATGAAACAAAAAGAAGGATCAGCCCCAGAGAAATCTGAGGCTGATTTTTTCTTTGGAATCCTGCGGACAGAACCTGCGCCAGAGCTGGGAGCATATTACAGGATTGGCCTCCTTCGGCAGCTCCCTTCATCGCTGAGGGGAAGATCCTCATACCCCGGCCGCCCAAAGGTATGTCCCGGAGCGGCAGGAGAGCCGCAGGAAGGGGAACGGTAGGAAAAATAGGAATGAAGAAAACAGAGAATTCCGCCCAGGAGCAGTACGAGAAAGAAAAAACAAACGGCTATGCCGATGGCAAATACTATACCTGTGGAAACCGGACTCAGGAAAGTAAGAAATGCGGCGAGCGTCAGACAGGTGCCTCCCGTAACCGCCAGATTGCCGCAGCAGTAATAGGCCTCCCTCAGCCGGGCTTCATTTTTGGCCGCAAGAGATCCTGCCAGTATTGCCGCCAGTATGATGCAGGCGAACGCGATGAGCACGATAAAGAAAAGGGACGGGTTTGCCAGCGTCAGCATCCCGTTTGCAAAGAGCGTAAAAATGGTGAACGCCAGCAGCATACCGACGACAATGGTGATAATGCAGAATTTAGTAGCATTTTTCATAGGTATCCTCCTTTCTTCGGAAAAAATTTGGGGAAAGTTATACTCCCATACCTTAAGATATGCCGGGAAACAAAAGGTGTGGCTTTTACAGGCAAAATAGAATGGTATCTGTGAAAAAATATGTTATGATTTAAATGTGTAGTAACTTAAAGCCGCACTTGCCGCAGAGCCTTTGTCCGGAATGTATAGCGTCCGGTTTGTGTGAGCTGTGAACAGACAAATAAGCACATGGAGCTGCATGTAACCGCAACGCTGTTTGCGTGTATCATTGAAATGTTTTTTATTATGCTTGTTCTGGTTATCTGGAAATTCCGGGTGCAGGGAAAGCGCAGGAAAAATATCCTTCTGCTTATAACGATTCCGGTATACCAGCTGGCGCTTCTTGGCTGTATGTTTTACATGTGCAGCGATTTTTCCCGGGAGGTTCTGGGCGCGGGAATGCTGATTGTCCTGTTCAGCCTGCTGCTGGACTGGCTTACGGCAGGATTGATCGACGGACAGAACCTGAGGGCGGAAATGGAAGAACAGGTGAACCGCCTGAATGAGGAACGGAGAAAAGAACTGGAATACAGTGCGCAGAACAGCCGTTATCTGGAAGAGGTGCGGCTCATGAGGCATGATTTCTCCAACCAGCTGCAGCTGGTGGACTCGCTTTATGCGCAGGGCGGTAAGGAAGAACAGATCCGGGAACTGATGGATGAACTGAAGAAACGGGTAAATGGAGCGGAAAAGTAAAGCTTCGTCAGGAAAACCGGGATATTCACAGGCTGGGGGTGCAGTATGAGCAGGAGAGGAGGCGGATTTGGCGGGACTGCATGAGCCGTCTGGACAAGGCTTATGAAATGCTGGAAGAGAAGGAAGACTTCGGGACGGTGAGAAATACGCTGGAGGATTCCTTCCGTCAGATCCGCACCTGTGAGAGAGCTGTTTACTGCGAAAATCCCATTGTGAATTCCGTGCTGGTGCTGAAAAAAAGATTGGCGGAGGAAAAAAATATTACTGCCGGACGAGCAAGAGCACGGATAAGGAGCTGTACGGCCTGGGGTTAAAGCTGGTAAGGCAGATCGTGGAGGAATATGACGGCAGGATGGAAATAAAGACTGCAGGCCGCAAATTCACGGTAACCGCCTGTATAAGGACGGATGCGGACAAAGTCATTCCTTCAGCCACACATCCATAAGCCCTGCATCCCTTCCGGTATCCAGAGAAGGGAGGACGCCCCGGTCCCGAAGGGGGGAGTGGCCGTTTATTCTGGTATAAGCCCTGTAAAAGGAAGAATAATCGCCGAATCCCGCCTGCGAAGCCGCTTCCTGGGCGCTATAGCCGGTAATGAGGAGCTGCTGCGCCGCCGTGATCCGCTTGTGCAGCAGATAATCAAAAACGGTGGTTCCCGTAGCCTTGCGGAATACCTTATTCAAATGGTGCTTACTGATAAAAAAGCGTTCTGAAAGCTGATCCAGCGTAATATTTTCCTTCAGATGCTGGTTTAAGTACCAGATAATACGGGTAACGGTGTCAGGCGCGCCGGTCAGGGAGGGCGCGCTTTCGCAGGCATCCCCCATGGAAACGATCTGGGCAAGCAGGGCTTCCACACACACAGGAAGCAGCGCATCCCGGAGCGATTCATTTTTCAGGGCGCAGTCCTCCAGCGCCTCAAAATAACAGGGAATGCGGTACCGGTCCACCTGCTCATAGTAAATTCTCCGGGAGGGCTGTTTCTCAAAGGCCGGAAACGCGGATAAAAGGAAGGAACGTCTCTCTAAAGAGAGGATATCCGGATGAAAATGGATGGAAAACCGTTTGTAGGTTTTTCCTCCGTTTATTTTTACCCCGTGGAACTCATGGGGGGACAGCAGCAGAAGGCTGTTGGGCGTGGGCTTGTATTGCCGGCCCTCCACCAGATAGTCCACGTCCCCGTCCAGGAAGAAATAGACCTCGTAAAAATTGTGACAATGAAGGAAATAGTCCTCCGTAGCCTCATCGCTTTCCCTGTAGCCGAGGCTGACCTTATCCGTATGTATAAAAGCGGCTGGATTCATTAGTTAAGGTGCTCCTTTCCTGCGTTTGCGTTGCTTTTTTCCGCGGCCTGTGCTGCCTGACGAGCAGGGCAGGCGGATCTTTGCATTCTTTCTTTTGGCAACTGTTTTACACCCTGACAGCTGCATCTTTTTACAGAATAATCCACCACCGCTATTTTTGCAATAAAAAAGTTCCTATATACAATGGTAAAAATATGGCCTGAAAGCTATATTAGAAAGGAACAGACCGGTACGTAAAAAGGGCCCGTCGGGCAGTACATATCCCGGAAAACATGGGAAAAAGCCGGCACAGAAAGGAAATGACAGTATGAAGACAGGAGCGCAGCTGTATACGGTAAGGGCGTACACGCAAAATGAAAAGGACTTTTCCTGCACCATAGGGAAAATTGCAGAAATGGGTTATAAAACCGTGCAGATATCAGGCATCGGGAAGGATATCAGGCCGGAAAGAGTCCGTGAAATCTGTGATGGGGCAGGGCTGGAAATCGTACTGACCCACAGCGATGTGAACCGTATTCTCAATGATACGGAAAATCTGATCAAAGAGCACGATATCCTGGGAAGCCGCTACATCGGGCTGGGCGCGATGCCGGACAAGTACCGCACGAAGGAATGGATCACCCATTTTATGGATGATTTCAGGGAGCCGGCGAAGAAAATAGCGGATGCCGGAAAGCTGCTCATGTACCACAACCATAATTTTGAATTCCAGAAGCTTGCCCCCTGCAGGGACAACGGCGCAGATCGGGAGAAGCGGATTATTGAATATCTGCTTGAGGGCTTCAAGCCGGAGGAAATGGGCTTTACCCTGGATACCTACTGGGTGGCTGCGGCAGGCGGCGATGTGTGCCAGTGGATCGCGGAACTCTCCGACAGGATTCCCTGCGTGCATCTGAAGGATATGGCCGTGGAAGGCTTCAGCCAGCTGATGGCCCCCGTAATGGAAGGAAATCTTAATTTCCCGGCGATTCTGAAGGCGCTTGAGAATACCAGCTGCGAATACATGCTCGTGGAGCAGGATACCTGCCAGGGAAGTCCTTTCGACTGCCTGAAAACAAGCTATGACAATCTGGCGGCTGCCGGATACAGATAAAAACGAACAGGGGAAAGAGAGGATACATTCATCTATGGAAAAAGTCAGGTTGGGAATTATCGGAATCGGAAACATGGGAAGCGGCCACTGCGGCTCTATTCTGGAGGGAAAGGTGCCGGATATGGAGCTGGCGGCGGTAGCTGATTTAAGAGAGTCAAGAAGGGAATGGGCCAGGGAAAACCTGCCTGAATCCGTCCGTATTTTTGAAGACGGGGACGCCCTGATTGCCTCCGGCTGCTGCGACGCGGTCCTGGTGGCAACGCCTCATTACGAACATCCCAGGCTCGTTATGGAGGCCTTTGCCCATGGCCTTCATGCGCTGTGTGAGAAGCCTGCGGGAGTCTATACCAAACAGGTGCGGGAAATGAACGAAGCGGCGTCGAAAACCGACCGGGTATTTGCCATGATGTTCAATCAGCGCACCAACCATGTATACCGGAAAATGTATGAAATCGTCCACAGCGGCGAGTACGGGAAAATAAAAAGAGTGAACTGGATCATTACCGACTGGTACCGCACCCAGGCCTATTATAATTCCGGCGGCTGGCGGGCTACCTGGGACGGAGAGGGCGGCGGCGTCCTGCTGAACCAGTGCCCTCATAACCTGGATCTGCTCCAGTGGATCTGCGGCATGCCTTCCAGGGTGCAGGCCTTCTGCCATGTGGGTAAATGGCATGATATTGAGGTGGAGGATGATGTGACGGCATATCTGGAATTCCTGGACGGAGCCACAGGCGTATTCGTTACCACCACCGGGGATGCGCCGGGAACCAACCGGTTTGAAGTGACCCTGGAACGGGGAAAGCTGGTATGTGAAAACGACAAGCTGAGCTTCTACGAGCTGGAGGTCAGCGAAAGAGAGTACTGCTATACGGCGACGGAAGGCTTTGCCAAGCCTGCCGGACATGAGGTCGCTCTTACCACCGATGGGGAAAACCCTCAGCATGTGGGCGTGCTGCGCGCGTTTGCGGCGAATATCCTGCGCGGCGAGCCGATTATCGCCCGGGGAGAGGAAGGCATTAACGGCCTGACCCTTTCCAACGCCATGCATTTATCCAGCTGGCTGGGCAAACCCGTGGACATTCCCTTTGATGAGGATCTGTTCCTGGAGAAGCTGAACGAGCTGAGAAAAAACTCCAGGGTGAAGGAAAACGTACAGGAAGTGACCTTCAGTACGGCAGGAAGCTACGGGACAAAAGAGGAGACATTATGAAATCAGTCATAGTCGGATGCGGCGGCATTGCCGCCGTCCATGCCGCAAGCCTCAGCCAGCTGGGAGAAAGCGAGCTGGCTGGCTTTGCGGATATTAAAAAGGAAAGAGCGGAGAACTTTGTTGCTAAATATGGAGGAAGGGCTTATTCCTGCCTGGAGGAAATGCTGGCGCAGGAAAAACCGGATGTAATGCACATCTGCACCCCGCATTATCTGCATGTCCCCATGGCGGTATATGGCCTGACCCATGGCGTGCATGTATTTATGGAGAAGCCTCCCGTCATCTCCGGAGAGCAGCTTGCACAGCTGGAAAAGGCGGTGGCCGGAAGCGACAGGCGTCTGGGCCTGTGCTTCCAGAACCGTTATAATCCCAGCGTACAGGAAGTAAAGAAGCTTCTGGCCTCCGGGGAAGCGGGCAGGATCCGCGGGGCCAGAGGACTTGTCACCTGGAGCAGGGGCAGGGAATACTACACGGAGAGCGGCTGGCGGGGCAGCTTTGCCACAGAGGGCGGCGGGGCGCTGATTAACCAGTCCGTACATACATTGGATTTACTGGCATATTTTTTAGGAACTCCCCTGGCTGTGGAGGCCGGCATACAGAACCACCACCTGAAGGGCATCATTGAGGTGGAGGATACCATGGAGGCTTATATCCGTTTCGCGGACAGCACCGCCTGTTTTTATGCTACCACGGCCTATTGTGACGATGTGCCGCCTTTGATTGAAATTTCCTGTGAAAATATGACTATCCGGATCGAAGATTTGGACGTTACCTATTATTACAGGGACGGCCGTGTGGAAAAGCCTGAGATAGACAGGAAGGAAGCGCTGGGAAAGAGCTACTGGGGCTGCGGACATAAGGATTGCATCGGGGATTTCTACCGCTGTGTGCGCACCGGGGAACGTTTTATGCAGGATCTTCCCGGAATGAGGGAAACGATCCGTCTGATGCTGGGCGCCTATGAATCCGCCCGGACCGCAAGACCTGTGGATTTATAAGAAAACAATGCGTTACAGCAAGGAAGGATAATTATATATGGAACGCAAGCTTTTACACAACTCACCTATCAGCTGCTTTGCTGATGAGATAGATTCCTCTGTAGATAAGCAGATTGCACTGCTTAAAGAGCTGGGTATCTCCTGGATAGAATTCCGCAGTGGAGATGGAAAGGGCGTGGCCGATTATACAGCAAAAGAAGCGCAGGCGCTGCGGGAAAAGCTGGATGGCGCCGGCATCCGCATTTCCGCCCTGGGATCGCCCATCGGTAAAATAGACATTACCCAGGATTTTGAGCCGCATTTTAAAACCTTTCAGGCAATGGCGGAGCTGACGGAAATTTACGGGACTGACAAAATCCGTATGTTCAGCTTCTTTATGCCGGAGGGTGCGGACGTGTCAGCATATCGTGATGAAGTGATGAAAAGGATGTCCCGCCTGGTGGACTATGCCGCATCCAAAAATCTGGTGCTGCTTCATGAAAATGAAAAGGACATATATGGGGATTTGGCGCCCCGCTGCCTTGACCTGATGAAGGAATTTTATGGCAGCAGCTTCCGGTGTACCTTTGATTTCGCGAACTTTGTTCAGTGCGGGCAGGATACCTTGGAAGCCTATGAAATGCTGGAGCCTTATATTTCCTATGTACATATCAAGGACGCCCTTTTTGAAAACGGCAGCGTTGTGCCTGCCGGAGAAGGAGACGGACAGGTAGCGGAAATCCTGGGCAGACTGGAGAAAAAAGGGTTTGACGGCTTTTTGAGCCTGGAACCCCATCTGGCTGATTTCGCCGGATTAAAGAACCTGGAAAAATCAGCGGCAAGCCGCGGAAGGACCGATGGGGAGGAAGCCTTCTGCACCGCATACCGTGCCCTTCAAAAGATATTGTATTAGAATTAGCTAAGGGTAGAGGGGCCTGGTGTGTGCTCCCGGCCGCCCTGCCATGATCCGCGCCGGCCAGTCCCAAACCGGTTCCGTCCAGGCCTTTCCGGGCTGTGCGGGGGATATTTTATGTTCCAGACTCAAAAACGGGGTGTTTCTAACTGTCCCGGAACGTTAGGTTTCTGTCAATGCAACTGAACTCTTCGTGAGCGGCTTCCGTCGTCTCACTTGTCAGGCAAGTTGCTAAGGACGACAGAAGCCTGCCGTCCCGGGGCAGTAAGAAACATCACCGTTTTTTTATTGGATGAGGTGGTGAAGGATCATAGGATTGTGTTAGTATGTCTTGGTTTTATGCAAGAAATTTCTTTATTTCTTATGTTATTCTTGTTACAGTTCAGGCAGGTTTGCGCATTCACTGCGCAAACCGTGAGAAAACGTGGTGACAGCAGGCATCCGCCCCTCGCCGAAGGCGACTTATCATGGGCGGATGCAGTAACAGTTCGGCCGAAGGCTGGAGCTGGGGGTGGATATTATCTGGCTTTCTCCGGTTTATCAGTCTCCGTTTGTGGATCAGGGGTATGATATATCTGATTATTATGCTATTGCCCCGGAGTTTGGGACGATGGAGGATTTTGATGAGCTGCTGGCGGAAGCGAAGAAGCGGAGCATGTATGTTATCATGGTTCTGGTGATCAATCATTGCTCCGATAAGCATGAATGGTTTCAGAAGGCTCTGGCAGATCCGGAGGGTAAATATGCGGATTATTTTTATTTCAGAAAGGGGAAGGACGGGAAAGCGCCCAGTAATTACCGTTCCTATTTCGGCGGCAGTACCTGGGAGCCGGTGCCGGGTACGGATCAGTATTATCTGCATATGTTTGCAAAGGAGCAGCCGGATCTGAACTGGGAGAACCCTGAATTAAAAAGGGAGCTTTTTGATATGGTGAACTGGTGGCTGGAAAAGGGCGTGGCCGGGTTCCGTATTGATGCCATCATTAATATAAAGAAGGATCCTGCTTTCCCGGATTATCCGGAGGACGGCAGCGACGGGCTGGTAAGCTGCACCGGGAACGACCAGCGTACTTCTGCGCGGTATCCCGTTCCTGTATCAGGGGCAGGAGCTGGGAATGACGAACTGTCCGTTCCACAGTATAGAAGAGTTTGATGATATCAGCACGAAGGATCAGTACAGGGTTGCATTGGAAGCGGGATTGAGCGAGGAAGAGGCGCTGCAGGCGGCGGCCCGTTTCAGCCGTGATAACAGCCGGACGCCGATGCAGTGGAGCAGCGGCGCAAACGCCGGATTTACGGCCGGAACCCCCTGGCTGAAGGTAAACCCGAATTATACTTCAGTGAATGTGCAGGATGAGGAAAATGATGAAGATTCTGTGCTTTGTTACTACAGAAGGCTGATTGCCCTGCGTAAGTCGGATGAGTACAGGGAGATTTTTACTTATGGGGAATTTATTCCCGCCTTTGAAGAGCTGGACGGGATTTTTGCCTTTTCACGCAGTCTTAACGGCCGTCAGGTCATGGTTGCTGCAAATTTTGCACAGGAGCAGAGAACGCCGCTTCTGCCCGGACAGAATGCAAAGCTTCTTCTGTCCAATGACAGCGGCCTTACCGAAAGCAAACTGCTGTCAAAGCAGACAGAAGCGCTCCAGATTACTTTAAATCCCTGTGACTGTGCCGTATTTGAGCTTTTTCCGTAACTGTTCGGCCCGTCGGCGGATTGACACAGATTACCCAATGTATTCCTTTGCAAATGCTTCCGGCCGTATGCAACTGGCCGGCCGGAAGCATGCAGCTTTCACAGCTGCAAAAAATAATCCCATCCTCATGAAAGCGCCAGTTCCCCTTTCTTCATACGATCCAGGTGGCCATAAAGCTTTCTGTATTTTCCCGGCGTAATCCCCGTCTGTCTCTTAAACACCTTTGTAAAATAGAACTTATCCTGAAATCCTGTATCCGCTGCGATTTGCTCCAGCGTATTGTCCGTGTGGGAGAGCAGATGCCTGGCGTTCCGGATACGTACCTCTGTCAGGTATTCCCGGACGGCCATACCGGTCTGTTCCTTAAAAAGCTGCCCGAAATATTTGGGAGACAGCCCGGAATGGGAGGCCAGCAGCGGAAGGGAAATATCCTCCGTATAATATTCCTGGATATAGTTTACGGATTCGCTGATGGTTTTTTCATGGAACAGACCCGAAGGCGCTTTCCCGGCGGGCGAAGACAAATCACAGACTGCGGCGGCAATCTGAAGAAAGAGCGAACGCTCCCGCAGCCTGGCCCCGGTGCCAAGCTGGGAATAGTTCTGGTACAGCTCCTTGAAAACAGGAGCCGTTGTATCATAATCCAGCCCGGTTATCAGCGGAGGGAAAAAGGCGGGATCCACCTCCGGATTCGGCCTTCTTAACAGAACCTCCTCATTGGCCGGCGCGCTGTCTTCATTTTTCCCCGGAGTGGAATGGGGCTTATTATACAGCGCCGGGGCGGGACTGTCTGTGCCCGGAAGATTTTCCATATGCAGATAGACCTGCTCCGCCCGGAAATCATACTGTTCTTCAGGAGAAATCCAGTCAAAATGGATACAGTGCGCCCGGAAGGTTTTGCCCTCGGGAACGATCATTGTATTGTGCAGATAGGGCATAAGATAGAAAAGCTCTCCCTTGCGGAGCCGGTATTCACTGCCGTTATAAAGAAACACGGCTTCCCCGCTGAGACAGTATATCAGCTCATGATCATAGATGATCCGTTCCGGCAGAAGCGTCCCTCCTTCAAATATTTTATAATTCACATATCTGACATAGGGGGCAATCCTGTCCATGCGGATGAAGTTCTCCGCCTTTTTTTGCCCTGCCGCCTCTTTTTCAGGCTTCTGCAAAAGCAATCCGTCCATAAAGCCTTCCGTCTCCCTTCCCTGGAAAATTAAAATTGTTTTTTATCATTCCAAATTACAATTTTATGCCTTCTTCCCATTTACATTTATTCCATATTTTCTATGATTATCTTACAGAAATAAAATACATAATGCAATGGATTCTGTTGTATTATTCGAAAAAAGAAGGGAAGGGCTATGTTATATCCAAAAAAAGAAGAAAAAAGCCTGAGTGCTGAATTGTTCCAAAATCCAACAAATGAATACAGAGGGGCGCCGTTCTGGGCGTGGAACCAGGCGCTTTCGCCTGAAGTGCTGGTAAAGCACATCGATTATTTCAAGGAAATGGGGATCGGCGGTTTTCATATGCATTGCCGTACGGGTCTGGACACGCCCTATCTGGGCGATGAGTATAAGGCCTGCGTGCGCGCCTGTGTGGATAAGGCAAAAAAAGACGGCATGTACGCCTATCTGTATGACGAGGATCGCTGGCCTTCCGGCGCGGCCGGAGGAAAGGTGACAAAGGATGTGGAATACCGCAGCAGATATCTGGTTTTTACTCCTTTTTCCAATGAAGAGAGGAAAAGAGAGGAGGAACGTTTTGATTCCTCCAGCAAGGCTGCCGTACAGGGGAACGGAACGCTTCTTGCCCGTTATGATATCACGCTGGAGGACGGCTGCCTGAAGGAGTACCGCCGGCTGCAGGAAGGGGAAACAGGAAGCAACGTCTGGTATCTGTATGAAGAAATCGCCGGAGAAAGCCCCTGGTACAATAACGAAACCTATGTGGATACGCTGAATCCCAGGGCAATCCGCAGGTTTATTGAAGAAACGCATGAACAGTATCTGGACTGTGTGGGTGATGAATTCGGGAAAACAGTGCCCTCCATTTTTACGGATGAGCCTCAGTTTTCCCATAAAACCACGCTGAGCTTTGCCGAGTCAGGAGAGGATGTCATCCTTCCCTATACCGACGGGCTGCCGGCGGCATACAGGGAGGCTTATGGCGAAGATTTCTTTGCCTCGGTGCCGGAGCTTATCTGGGAGCTTCCGGAGGATAAGGTGTCCGTTGCCCGGTATCATTATCATGATTTTGTGGCGGAGCGTTTTGCCTCCTCCTTTGCGGATACCATCGGGAACTGGTGCCGGGATCACAATATCATGCTCACCGGACATATGATGGAGGAGCCTACGCTGACCTCCCAGACCAACGCTTTGGGAGAAGCCATGCGTTCTTACCGCAGTTTTCAGATGCCGGGCATCGATATGCTCTGTGACTGGCGGGAATACACCACGGCGAAACAGGCTCAGTCCGCATCCCATCAGTTTGGCTGTCCCGGCGTGCTCAGCGAGCTGTACGGCGTAACCAACTGGGATTTTGATTTCAGGGGACATAAGCTGGCGGGAGACTGGCAGGCGGCGCTGGGAGTGACCCTGCGTGTCCATCATCTTTCCTGGGACAGCATGAACGGTGAGGCAAAGAGGGACTATCCGGCCTCCATCTTCTATCAGTCCCCCTGGTATAAGGAATACCGCATGATAGAGGATCATTTTGCAAGGGTAAATACGGCCCTTACCCGCGGGAAGGCCCGTGTACGCATCGGCGTTGTCCATCCGATTGAAAGCTACTGGCTGCACTATGGGCCGAAGGAACAGACTGCCCTGATCAGGGAAGAGATGGAAAGCAGATTCCGGAACCTGACGGAATGGCTCCTTTTCTCCCAGCTGGATTTTGACTTTATCGCAGAATCCCTTCTTCCCATACAGTATGAAAAAACGGAGGACGGCAGGCTTCATGTAGGAGAAATGGCCTATGATGTGGTTATCGTTCCCGGCTGCGAAACCCTGCGTTCCACTACGGTTTCCTGCCTGAAGGAATACCGCCTGGCAGGAGGCGACCTTCTTTTCCTTGGCGCAGCCCCCGAACTGGTGGATGCTGTGCCGGATGAAGAAGGAAAAGCGCTTTATGAAAACAGCCGCAGCGCCGGTTTTTCCAGAAGCGAGCTGGTAAGAGCGCTGGAAGATTACAGGGAAGTGGAACTGCGCAGCGAAAACGGCAGCCTGGCAGATCATCTGCTTTACCAGATGCGCCAGGACAACGACGGCCGCTGGCTGTTCGTTGTAAACGGCAAAAAAACGGTCAACAAGGATATCCCCACGGAAGAAAATATCACCTTCCGCCTGAAAGGGCTTTGGGAGGTTTGGGAATATGATACCATGACCGGAGAAATTAAGGCGCTTTCTGCAGGAACAGAAAACGGGGTTACATCATTTACCCGCCGCATGTATGATCATTCCAGCGTGCTGCTGAAGCTGGTTTCCACGCAGGTGCCGGCGGCCGGCACTGCAGCCGGTGTAAAGGAAGGCCACGCAGCCTGCTTTACAAAGGCGGAGGGCCGCAGGCTTCCTACCCGTATGCCTTACCGTCTGTCGGAGCCGAATGTGCTTCTTCTGGACATGGCGGAGTACCGTTTTGACGGGAAGGAAGGAGACTCCTGGAAGGATAAGGAAGAGATTCTCAGATTGGACAATGAATGCAGGAAGGCTGCAGGTTATCCTCTTCGGATGGAAGCCTTTGCACAGCCCTGGACATCGGAAAAGGCACAGCCGGAGCATGTGCTGGAAATGAGGTTCACCATCCGGTCGGAAATCCAGGTGACGGATGCCTCGCTGGCTCTCGAAGAATCAGGCGCAACCACCATATACTTAAACGGGGAGAAAGTGGAAAAGAAGGACTGCGGCTATTTTGTGGACGAATGCATCCGCAGGTTCCCTTTGCCCGCCATACCCGCAGGCACCTCGGAGCTTATCCTGAAGCTGGCATATTCCAGGGACACCAACCCGGAATGGTGCTATTTGCTGGGCAGCTTCGGCGTAAGAGCGGAGGGCAGCGAGGCCTGCCTGACAAAGCTGCCGGAGACCGTGGCCTTCGGTGATTACAGCACACAGGGCTTCCCCTTCTATGCAGGAAACATGATTTATGAAGCACAGCTGGATGCAGAAGAGGACGGAGAGTATGTGATTGCCGCAGAAAAGTTCCGCGCGCCGCTTCTGAAGGTGGAGGTAGACGGGAAAGCTGCAGGAAGAATTGCCCTCTCCCCGTACCAGTTATCCCTGGGATATCTGAAAAAAGGCAGGCACAGCATTACGCTGACGTCCTACGGCAACCGTTATAATGCTTTCGGAACCGTCCATATCTGTGACGAGAAGAACGCCTGGGCAGGCCCGAATGCATGGAGAACGGAGGGAGCCGGCTACAGCTATGAGTATCAGCTGAAGAGAATGGGAATCCTGGCGGCGCCCAGGGTGTTCCGGGTAGAATAACAGCAAAAATAAATGGACAATGTAAGTAAATATATACAGAGTATTCTGCCAAAAGCAGTCCGGAGAAGATAAAAAACTCCGGGCTGCTTTTTTGAATAAAAAGACGGAAAAATTTCATAAAACACTTGCCATAAGCAAGGTATATGTGATAACATTATTTCCAGCGTATAAAACGATAAAATAGTATTATAATTTCATTAAAGAATAATGCAAAGTAAGATTTGTATCTGAATTATGTCGGGACAAAGAGTATAGTTGATACCTTTCAGGATAAAAAAGCCGTATGTTTAAACAACATGCGGTTTGTTTACGTAAACAGAAACCGGAGACATAAGCTATGAAAAGACATTTTTGCATATTTGCCGAAGCGGGAATCTGGCTTTCAGCAGCATCGATCGTATTATCGGGATGCGGGCCTGGAAAGGAGAGTAAGACAGCATTGGTAAGTGAGACAAGCCTTTTTTCCTGGGAAGAAGAGTATATACTGCCGGAAATGGAGGAAGAAGTAGAAAAGGTGATGGAACGGCTTGGCTGCAATGTGGTATACCAGCAGATCCCGTCGGATGCGCAGGAGGCGGAGGTACTTGATTATTTGAAACGGCGCGGGGAAAAAGGGCAGCTGGTGTATTATCTTGCCGGCGCATCTGAATGGGGCCTGCAGGAAAATGCAGTTTACATGCTGGAAGCTGTAAAAAATACCGCAGAATGGAACCGAAAAGCCGGAGAAGGAAAAGGATTTACAGGCATTGTATGGGATGTGGAGCCATATCTGCTGGATGAATGGGAAGATAACAGGGAAGAATATATGCAGCAGTATGTTGAAAACTGTATTCATGCTTATGAAGAAGCCCAAAAGGAACAACTGGCAGTTATCGTCTGTATCCCCAATTTTTATGACAGAACAGGCCTGACGGAACAGCTTGAGCTTTTGGTACAGAAAGGCTGTGACGGTATTGCTGTTATGAATTACGACAAAAGGGATGAAACGGGACAGATTGCCGGTGAAATGGAACTCGCTGAAAAGTATAAAAAAGGAATTATCCATATTACTGAAATGCAGAAACCCGGATATCACAGCCTGACGGAACAGAATACATATTATTACGATGGCTTTGACGCGGTTTTGGAAAGCTGGGAGAGGCTCAGGCAGGAATATCCTTACGAATATCTTGGATTTTCCTGGCACTATCTGAAGCCCTGCCTGCACCTTATGGAGAAGGAGGAGAATGCATGAATGAGGTTCTTCGGCAGGAAAAGAAATACCTGCTTTCCTATGACCAGTTCCGCAGGCTGGATCATACCTTTGAACAGGTACTGCATCCTGATTCACATAATGGAAAGATGGGGTATCCGATAAGAAGTCTATATTTTGATACCATGCAGGAGCGAGATTTTTACGAAAAAGAAGACGGTCTTGAGATACGGAGAAAAATCCGGCTGAGAACATATTCACCCGATTCTGATTTTGCCATGCTGGAAATGAAACAGAAGCAGGGAGAAAATCAGAAAAAGCGTTCTCTGCGCCTTGACCGGGAGGATGCAGAAGCTCTGTCACGGGGAGAATATTCCTGCCTGCTTCACTATACAGATTCCTTTGCCATGGAGTGCTATGGACTGATGAATATGCTCTGCTACAGGCCGAAAGCAATAGTGGAATATCAGAGAAAGGCTTATGTGACCAGTGAAAATAAAACGAGAATTACCTTTGATTTTGCAATTAAGGCGACAGAAAGCGATTTCCGGCTGTTTTCACCTGTATTGAATCAGAATCCGGTACTTGATCCGTATCTTGTGGTAATGGAAGTAAAGTATAACGGATTTATGCTCAGTTATATTAAACAGATGGTGAGTCTGGAAGGGAAAACCCCCACATCAGTAAGTAAATACTGTTTATCCAGGAGCGCCGGGCTTCATTATCTGTTTTAATGGGAAGCTGCTATTGTGAAGCTGGAAGCAGCTTTTGGGTGAAAACTGATTCACCCGTATTTAATTCAACAATCGTGCATAAGAGAGGAAAAACTCATGAAAGATTATATTTATACAATATTTCAGGAATCTGGTTCCCTGTCTACGGAAGAAATTTTCCTGCATATCCTTGTAGCATCAATTTTGGCCTGCGTTATTTACTTATCCTATTATTTTACGCATGCAGGCGGCGTCTATTCCAAAAAATTCAACGTCTCACTTATCACCCTGACCATTCTTACGGCAACGGTTATGACAGTTATCGGCAATAACATAGCGCTTTCCCTTGGTATGGTCGGCGCGCTTTCCATCGTCAGATTCCGTACGGCGATTAAGGATTCCAGAGATACCGCATATATTTTCTGGACAATAATCGTTGGAATCTGCTGCGGCGTAGGGGATTATATAGTGGCTGTTATTGGCAGCGGCGCTGTATTTATTGTACTTCTGATTCTGGGAAGAGTAAAAAATGACAACAGGATACTTCTCATCATCCGGGGCGCGAGAAACATGGAACGCAGAATTGAGGCGGTGGTTTTTGATTATTTTCAGGCAAAGGCCATGATGCGTGTCAAGAATACCAGCAGGGATTCCATTGAGCTGATATTTGAAATGCCCCGGAAAACTTATCTGCTTTCCAATAAAAAGGAAAAAAGCATCATTGAAATGCTGTATGAGCTGGAATCTATTGAGTATGTGAACGTCGTGACGCAGAATGATGAAATAAGCGGGTAAGAAAATGAACAGCAGAAAAATTTACACAGGACTGGTAGTGCTTCTGCTTCTGGCAGCCTTGCTGCTTTCCAGGCATATCGATCCGGAAAAGCAGCGGTATCAGCAGCATCTGTCATACAATACACAGATAGAAGATACCAGTCTGTCAATTGATGAGGATACTTTCTCATCACATCTGTCGGTGGTCAGTATCGAAACTGGCGGGGTGGTTATTCCAGGCCGGCCGGAGCAGGGGCAGCATGTAAAAGATATTGAGAACAGCTTTATACAGGCGGATATGCGGATTTATGACAGGGAAGGGGAACTGAATAAGCTAAGCTCCCAGCCTGTATTGGAATCTAAAATCAATATTCGCGTCAGGGGCAATTCCTCCAGGACGTTTGATAAAATGGGGTATCTGTTCAAATTTACGGATGATGCGGGCATGGAACGCAAACTGGAAGTCATGGGTATGGAAAAGGACAGCACATGGGTGCTTCACGGGCCTTATCTGGATAAAACCCTGATGCGTAATTACATGTGGTACAATCTGGCAGGGCAGATTATGGAATGGGCGCCGGATGTCCGGTACTGTGAAGTCTTTCTGGATCACGAGTATCAGGGGCTTTATGTAATGGCTGAGCAGATCAGTATGGGAGAAGGCAGAATCGAAATGACGAAATATGACGGAAAGTCCAATATTTCCAGTTATATTGTCTGTGCTGACCGTGAGAGTGTCAATGATGTGCAGTACCTGGATAATTTCACAAGCTATGTTTTGAGAATCAACGGAAAGCTGGAGGTAAAATATCCGGGAACATCACGGATAACGCCGGAACTGACTGAATACATCAGCCGTGATTTTTCCAGATTTGAAAAAGCATTATATTCCTTTGACTATGATACGGCCAGATACGGATATCAGAATTATATTGATGTGGACAGCTTTGTCGATTACTTTATCATAAATGAAGTTACCCAGAATACAGACGCGGGTCTTTATTCCACTTATTTTTATAAGGATGTCAGCGGAAAGCTTAAAATGTGCGTCTGGGATTTCAATAACTGTTGTGATAATTATATAGAAGATCAGACTCCGATGGCAGGCTTCTTTATGCAGAACCGTCCCTGGTATTTCATGCTGTGTAAGGATGAAGCTTTTATGGAAAAGGTGATAACAAGATACCATCAGCTACGTAAGGGGATACTCAGTGAGGAAGCGGTGGAAAGCTATATCGCCGGGGTACAGAGTTATCTGGGCCCGGCCATAGAACGCAATTTTGGAAAATGGGGATACAGTTTCCTGCCGGAAAAGGATCTGCTGTATGAGGATGAGCGGAAAATAGGCTCCTATGAAGCTGCTGTGGAACAATATGAAACGCGTTTGGTCAGGCGTATGAGGTGGATGGATGAGCATATTGAGGATTTGCGTTCCTACAGCCATGAATCGATAAATAAGAAGTTTAACCACTGATTGGGGGCAATCAATTGAAAAAGTTTTTAATTGCGGCAATTACGGCAATCCTTCTCCTTTTTTTGTTGGATATGGCGTATTACCGATGGGGCGTATACATAGATTTAAATAAAGATCAGGAGGTATCTTTTTTTGCGACTACGCAGGGAAAAGAAATCCTGGCTGATACGGGAAAGGGAATGGAACCCTTTGAAATCCGGGGCGTTGACATGGGAGTAGGAATACCGGGATATTTTTCCACAGAGTTTGCGATTGATAAGGAAACGTATCTTCGCTGGTTTGGTATGATTCAGGAGATGGGGGCGAATACCATCCGTGTTTATACTATACAGATACCGGATTTTTACGAGGCGGTATACGAATATAACAAGGATAATCCTAATCCCTTATATATACTGCATGGTGTATGGGTGAACGATTATGTCCAGAATTCACATGTGGACGCCTATGATGACTCCATTAGAGAGGCGCTTCTGGAAGATTGCAGAACGCTTGTGGATGTTATTCACGGCAGGCGTAAAATCAATCTGGGTTATCAGGCGACCAGTGCCAGCGGCGTTTATAATAAGGATATTTCAGACTGGGTGCTGGGTTATATTCTGGGCGTAGAATGGGAAGATGTTACCGTCGCCTATACGAATCATATGAAGCCGGAAAACAACGGCTATCATGGGGATTATATGTATACGTCCGAAGAAGCCACGCCATTTGAAGCTATGCTTGCTGAAGTCGGAAACAAAATCATCAGGTATGAAAGTGAAAAATATAAAGAACAGCGTCTTATCGCTTTCTCTAACTGGCCTACTACAGATCCTCTGGATTATCCGGAAGAGGTCAAAAAGCTTTTTATGAAGTGCGCCAGCGTGGATGTGGAGCATATTCTTTCTACGGATCGTTTTAAATCAGGACAATTTGCTTCTTATCATGTGTATTCCTATTATCCGGATTATCTGGCCCACTATGACAGCTGGAAGAATGAAATCCCATTCGCAGAAGAATATCGTTTGGAAGATGGTGATTATAACACCTATGGCATTTATCTGGAATTACTCTGCAGGCATCATAAAATGCCGGTGGTCATATCGGAATTCGGCGTCCCTACCTCCAGAGGAAGGGCGCAGCTTGACTTTTTTACAGCTCGATCCCAGGGCTATATGTCGGAACAGGAACAAGGGACGGCTATTGTGGAAAGCTATAAAGACATCCGCAGGGCCGGATGTGCCGGCTGTGTTATTTTTTCCTGGCAGGATGAATGGTTTAAACGGACCTGGAATACCATGGCTAATGTTGATTTATCCAAAACGGCATATTGGAGTAATTTCCAGACAAATGAACAGTTCTTCGGGCTTATGGCTTTTGATCCGGGCAAGGAGACAAGCGTATGTTATACGGATGGGGATGTGGATGAATGGAGCGAGAAGGATCTGATTGCAGATTATGGAAGCTCCCGGCTGTATATGAAATACGACGAGAAATTTATATATTTCAGAATACATCAGGAACATCCGAATCCGAAGGAAATTCTCTATATTCCTGTCGATGTTACCCCGAAAACAGGAAGCTATTATGCGAAAAAAGAAGAACTTAAATTTGACAGTCAGGCAGATTTCCTGATCGTTCTTGATGGTGAAGACAACAGCAAGGTACTGGTTCAGGAGCGATACGAGGCATTCCGGGTAATTTTTGCAGAAGATTACGGGGAAGAAAATCCCTATTTTAATGTCCCGGATAAAGATTCACCGTTATTTGTCAATATTTATATGGCGCTGCAGCTCGGAAAAATTAATGCAGTGCAGGAAGAAGATAAGATGGCTGAAAGGTTTGAGACAGGCCGCCTCACCTTTGGAAACGGGAACCCTTACAGTGAAGACTATAATTCCGTATCGGATTTTATTGTAAAAGGCAATGAAATCGAAATCCGCCTTCCCTGGCAGCTTCTTAATTTTTCCAATCCCGCAGAACAGCAGGTACACGATGATTACTATGAAAATTACGGCATTGAGAATCTGAAGATTGACAGTATATATGCAGGGCTTGGATCATCGGAGGATAAAGGGACAAGAATCAGAATGGGAGAAATGCCGCTGGTGGGATGGGGAAAAAATCCCGAGTATCATGAGCGCCTGAAGCAGTCTTACTATGCTGTAAAGGAAATATGGGCAAAAAATGCCGGGTAGTATAAAGGAGGAGCATCATGCATGTGCTGTCATTCCGGCCGGAGGTTATCCTGTATATTTATATGGCAAGCTGCATATCCGTGCTTGTTTTCAATATCCTTTATATTTTTGCTGACAAATATAAAGGAAGGGCGCTGGAAAAAAGAAGCCTGTCCTTTGTAGGAGAAATATCGGCTCAAATCGAACGGCTGAAGGAGGCCAGGGAGCCTGAGGCCGCACATTACAAAAGGCTGAGGAAGGAACTGAAAAATCCGGAAAAGCTGCGGGCGTTTGAATACTCCGTGCTTACTGTAAAGCAACAGGCGCCGGAGGAATACACCGCGGAATATCTGCGAAGCCTGCGGGGCGTATTTCTGGAGCTGGCAGGCGTATACCGTAAGAGTGATACGATTGAGCAGGCTTATTTTGCCTATCTGATTGAAAAATTCAGAATTGATGAAGGAAGGGAAAGCTTTGACGGCATTATGGATTTCCTCATGGATATGATTACAGGCAAGGATGTAAATGCCCGTGAAAATGCAATGAGGGCTTTTTATGCCATTGGCAATGAAAGCGCAATTCTGGCCATATGGAGAAAACTGGAGGACAATGAAATTAGCCACAGCCGTAAGCTGCTGGCCGATGGCCTTTTGAGCTTCCGGGGAGACAGGAAGGAGCTTGCAAAGCTGCTTTTCGCCCACAGGGAAGAGTTTGGCACCACACTTTTTCTGCCGGTCATGCAGTTTATCCGTTTTTTTACAGGGGACTTTCAGCAGCAGTTTTTTACGCTGCTGTCAGGAAAAAATGAAGATAAGGAGATACAGCTGGAAGCTATCCGTTATTTCCGCAGATATCCCTATGAGCCAGTCAGGGAAATTCTTCAGAACTACGTCCGTTATCAGGAATATATAGACTGGGAGTATGCGGCGATGGCCGCCTCCACCCTTGCGTCTTATCCGGGGGAGGATACTGTTTTCTGCCTGAAGGAAGGCCTGAAGGCGGCTAACTGGTATGTTCGCCTTAACTGCGCGGAGGCCCTGATTTACGGTTTGGGAATATCAAGGCTCCGGCTTTTCGATGTGGAAAACGGAAGAGACCGGTATGCCAGGGAAATTATCAGATACGTTCTGGAGAAGGAACAAATCAGACAGCAGGAAATGAAAGAGGAACAGGTAAATGTTTGATGCGATAAAGTTATTTTACAGCTGTGTTGGCGTCATTTTTGTTATATATCTGCTGGGCTATTCCACATTTCTGATGCTGTCTGTCATATATGGCTCACTGGATCTGTATAAAGAAAACAAAAAGAAAAAATATCATAATGAAATATCACATGATTATTATGTGCCGGTGACTATTATCGTTCCTGCTTATAATGAGGAAATCACTGTGGCGGATACGGTTAAATCCCTGCTGATGATGGATTACAGGCTGTATGAAATCGTTGTGGTAGATGACGGATCCAGTGATAATACAACGCAGGTGCTCCTCGATACGTTTTCGCTCAGAAAGGTAAATCGTCCGATTAACCGCCAGATTCCCTGTAAAAGGGGAATCAACGTTTATGAAACGGTAGTGAATGGTATTACTGTTACCCTTGTGCAGAAGGAAAACGGCGGAAAGGCTGATGCTTTGAACATGGGCATTAATGCCTCCAGGTATCTATACTTTATCTGTATGGATGCTGACAGTGTTCTGCAGAAGGACTCGCTGAAGGAAATTGTAAAACCGGTACTGCAGGATGATACCATAGTAGCCGTTGGAGGACTGGTACGTATTTCTAATTGTGCGGTTCTTAATGAAGGAGAACTGGTGGACTATCATATGCCCTGGAATCCGATTGTGGGGATGCAGATTCTGGAATATGACCGTTCATTTATGGCATCCCGTATTTTCCTGGATAAATTTAACGGCAACCTGATTATTTCAGGGGCGTTCGGTTTATTCAGGAAGGATATGGCAGCCGCTGTGAAGGGATATGATACCGACACCATGGGAGAAGATATGGAACTGGTGGTAAAGCTCCATTCCTTCTGCCGGATAAATAAAATCCCCTACAGTATCCGTTATGTTCCGGATGCCATCTGCTGGAGCCAGTGTCCGTCCAGCATTAAGGATTTGAAGAAGCAGCGCCGCAGATGGTATCTGGGGCTGTTCCAGTGCCTGAGCAAGCATCGCAGGATGTTTCTTGCCCCTGAGTTCGGCGTGGTGGGCTATGTGTCCTATTTATACTATCTTCTTTATGAACTGCTGTCGCCGTTTATTGAGCTTTTTGGTCTGCTCACTATTATACTTGCATATGCGGTTAATCTGATAAACGTCCCTTTTATGGTGCTGTTTTTCATGATTTATGCGCTTTACGGAGCGGTACTTACAATTACTGCTTTTTTTGCAAGGATTTATACGCAGAACATCAAGCTGTCCTTTCTGGATGTGGTTAAATCAATTTATCTGTGTATTTCAGAAAGCGTATTTTTCCGTTTTATACAGGCGTTCACCAGAATGACGGCATTTATCGGCTATCGGAAAAAGAAAAATGTGTGGGGACAGATTCAGCGTCAGAAAATTCAACTGAAGCAATCGGAAGAACAGAAGGTGGAAGGCAAAAATGCGTGAATATAAAGGGAAAAGAAGGAAAATTATGGGATGGCCTGCAGCGGCGGCCATATTTACCGCTCTATGGTTCCTGGTGCCTCTCAGAGCTGTTTTTGGCGCTGAGGATGTGATATATATGGCAGGGATTCCTGATTCCTGGCCTCTTGAATATTATGACAGCCAGAGCAAAAACTACCAGGGAGTATTGCCGGATATTTTGGAAGAAGCGGCAGGACAATCCGGACTCGGTATCCATTATGTGGATCCGTCGGAAACAGACAAACGTCTGGAACTGGCAGGAAATATACAGGTGGATGCTGTATGGACACTGGACCTGTCCGAAAAAGAACTGGAAGAGGCGGGACTAAGGAAGAGTAATGTCAGTTTTGTATTCCAGGAAGGGGAAGATAAGGTAAATATTTGTCTTGCTTATACGGAAAGCATGCGGGAAGAAGACCTGAAAAAACTGGAAGCCGGGCTGGATGGCATAGATGATGCACGATTGGAAAACCTGCTGCTGCAGTATGCAAGATCTGTTTACCAGGAGAACAGGAAGCCTGCTGTTTACATGTGGATTTCAATTATTATCCTTTTGCTGGCTGTCCTTGCGCTTTTTCTTTACCTCATAAGAAAACGGAGGGAGGTAATACGGCTTGCTTATCGGGATGAGCTGACGGGCGGGGATAATTTTACGGCCTGGAAACAGAAATTTTCAGAACGGATAAACGACGGCAACAGGGAACATTATGCGGTGCTTTTTCTGGATGCCGGTCTTGAAACGATCAGCCATATATACGGGTATCCGGAATCTGAAAAGGTGCTGCAGATAATACGTGATTTCTGTGAACCGATGCTGGATGAAAAACAGGAAGCGATGTCACGGTTCAATGAATTCTATTATGTTTTTTCCCTGCAGTATACCAGTGTGGACAGTATAAAAGAAAGAATCGGAAAGATCCATGAAGGGATCGCGGAAGCGGTTAAGAAGCAGCAGAAGAGATACTTCCTGGAACCGCATACCGGTATTTACCGCATGGCAGGACTTGAAACGGAGCCTTTGAAAACAATTCAGAGAGCGGAAATTGCAGCGGAGTTTGCGCGGAACCATTTTATGGAATGCGCGGTATACGATGAAATGGTAGAACGGGAGACCGTAACGGGATATGCCATGGAACATGAGGCAATACATGGCCTTATGCATCAGGAATTCATTATGTATCTCCAGCCGATTGTTGAGATAGGCAGCGGGAAAATTATGGGAGCCGAAGCGCTTGTACGCTGGCAGAATCCGGGACGGGGACTTATGCAGCCGGGAGATTTCCTGGATGTAATTAAACGTAAGCAGCTTACAGGGAAAATGAACATGGATATTTTCCGTCAGGGCTGCCGTTTCCTGAGAGAGGAGGCGGATAAGGGGAAAAAGCTGGATTTGCTGTTTAATTTTACGGTTGAGAACGTAGGAGATGAACAGTTCGCGGAGGAACTTAATACGGTTGCGGAGCAATATGGAATAGATCGGGACAGAATTGTAATACAGCTGAACCAGATGGTCGAAATGAGCCGTTCTGACAGCTTTATGGACACAATCCGCAAACTGCGCGGATATGGTTTTCATATCTGTCTGGCCGGGCTGGAACTGGATCGTGTTTTTTTTGATTTCCTTGACTGCGGCGTGGACAGCATTAAGTTAAGGCACGACCTTATCCGTCACGTTGATAAGCCGGAAGGGAAAACGGTCATCCAAAGCATCATGAATTTCTGCGGTCAGCTGCATCTGAAGGTGGTTTGCATGGGAGTGGAGAACGTAGAGCAGGCGGAGTATTTAAAGAGCATTGGCTGTGATTATGCCACCGGCTTCTATTATTATTATCCGGTGAGTCAGGATTCCTTTGATGAGCTGGAAGCAAAACAGAATTAAAAATTTGTGGTTGTATTGCATCAGGGCCTGTCAATGACAGGCCCTGACCAGTATGTTTGTTAATCCGGGCATTCCCATTCACGATACCCTGTCACTCAAGCAAAACCTCTTTTTTATAAACCGCCCGTTCCTCCAGCAGTTCCTTGAAACCATCTTCATACTTCAGCCCTTTCAGTTCATCCATATATTCCAGATAGTCGCACAGATAAACGGTAATTCTGGAAATATCGTGATCCGCCACGGGCAGGAAGGCGGCGTCGATATATTTTCCCTGGGCGTCAAGAACAACAGGGAAATAGTCCGCCTTGTCATGGTTCAGATAGACTTCATTGATATGGATTTCAAATGGCGTAACCGTGACGGATTCCAGCCCGATACCGGCTTCATTCACATCATTTACGGATATGGTGCGGTTATTGGCGGTATTAACCTTAATGGGCAGTGTAAAGGTCCAGGGGCCTTCGAACCAGTAATGCTGCATGGCATGGGGATGCTTGTTCAGTCACAGGAGTATCCCGGAAGCTGAAATCGGTATCCATATCAAGAAAGAGGGACTGCTTCCCGAACTGGTTTGTCATAATTTTTCCCAGCAGGCCAGGATCGTGTCCTGGATGGCATCTGCGGCATCTTCATCGTTAGATAAAATGGCTCGGGCAACCTTATACATGTCCTTCATGTTTTCCTGCATCAGCTCCACAAAAGCATCGGCATCTTTATGCTGTGCTTTTTTAATCAGTGTTTTCATAAGTTTTCTCCTTGTAATAACGTCCGGACTTTCTGGTCATTACAATGATTAGATGGCAGGAGGGGGATTTTGGTCCGCTTAAATAAAAAAATTATGATCAGCCTGCAGCCTTGTGACGACAAAAAAAGGAACCGCCCTTTCTTCACAGGCAGTTCCCTTTTTGTCCGGGTTTTCCCTATCCTATTCTTCTTCGCATGCAGCATTTTCATCCTTACGAAGTATGATACGGAGAAATTTTGTCATAAGCGGTATGTAGGTCACTGTGAAAACAGCGCATGCAATCAATAAAGGCACTTTCTTTTTTTCTTTGGGAATGCAAAGGCCTATCATGACGCCTGTGGCACACAGGCAGAATTTAACCAGAGCCAGATCCTTCCAGTCAGATTCCTTTACATATTCATTGGCATAGCTGAACAGACATTTCATGGAAATTCCTCCTTTTAATTAAGAAAATGCGGCAGGCAGAGCACAGGCGGAAGCGTTTCCGCCCGTATTTGCGGCCTTCAGTGCGTTTGTTAAAAATTTACCCTTTTTCCTATTATACCACAGAATAGTGTCGTGATGTTTTTTGTTTTAACAAAATTTTTGTACTTGTCACTTGACACTTTTGGACAAGAGAAGTAGGATGGATAAGGACTGATTTAAACTTCAAAAGATGAGCAATACGTCCGGCACACGTACTACCCACCTGGAAGCCTGAATAATAGTCCAATAAGGCGAAAGCGGGGGATATTCCATATGGGAATGATAGGTTTTTTAATTCTGTTTCCATTCTTTGCTGCGCTCGTTATGTCATGCATGAGAAAGAGCGGACTGGTCAGAAGATGCGTCCAGTTTACTCTCTGCGGGATTTTAGTAGCGGCAGTCATTTTATTTGCGGTAACCAGCCTGGTTTCAGGGGAGACCGTCTCCTACCTGCCTCACACACACGGTATCGATATGCTGATGCTGGTAGTGGAATGGGCGCTGGTAGTTCTTGTATTTTATTACAGCTTTAAATTCAGAAAGTATTATTGTGCTTTGCTGTCCATTGCGCAGACGGGGCTGATGACCTGGCTGGAGCTTACCGGCCGGACGGAGATACCCGGCGATCATATTTTTGCGGACAAGCTGACCATTGCCATGAGTCTGATTATCGGTATAGTAGGCTGTCTGATCTGTGTGTACGCAATTGGATATATGAAGGATTACAACAGACACCATCTGGATTACAAGGACAGAAGATACTTTTTCTTCGGTATGCTGTTTCTGTTCCTGGGAGCCATGATGGGGCTGATTTTCTCCAGCAATCTGATCTGGATTTATTTCTTCTGGGAAATCACCAGTATCTGTTCCTTCCTGCTGATTGGCTACAATCAGACGGATGAGGCCATGGAGAATTCCTTTAAGGCCCTGTGGATGAACCTGCTGGGCGGCCTGGGCTTTGCGGTGGCAATTGCCTATGCGGCGATTTCCCTCCAGGTTATCAATATTCAGGATCTGGTGGCCCTTGCGGTAAGCTCGGATGCGAAAGCGGGCCTGGCTTTGATCCCGGTGGTATTTCTTGCCTTTGCAGGACTTACCAAGAGCGCGCAGCTCCCTTTTTCCGGATGGCTTCTGGGAGCCATGGTGGCGCCTACGCCTACCAGCGCGCTGCTGCATTCCGCAACCATGGTAAAAGCGGGCGTATACCTGTTAATCCGTCTGGCGCCTGCCATGGAAGGCAATCTGGCGGGTCTGATGGTTACCACCATCGGCGGCTTTACCTTCCTTGTAACCTCCATGCTGGCCATTTCCCAGGACGATGGGAAAAAGGTTTTGGCATATTCCACAATTTCCAATCTGGGGCTGATTACAGCCTGTGCCGGTGTGGGTATGCATGAAGCGGTGTGGGCTGCGATCCTTCTGATGATGTTCCATGCGGTGTCCAAATCCCTGATGTTCCTTTCCGTGGGCGCGGTGGAGAACTGTACGGGAAGCAGGAATATTGAAGATATGCACGGGCTGATTGTGAAGCTGCCCGGGCTGGCCTATGTTATGATTATCGGTATTGCAGGTATGTTCCTTGCGCCCTTCGGCATGCTGATTTCCAAATGGGCCGCATTAAAGGCTTATGTGGATTCAGGAAGCATCCTGCTGGTTATTTTCCTGGTATTCGGCAGCGCCACCACACTTTTTTACTGGACAAAGTGGCTGGGCACCCTGGTAGCGGTGCATCATCATTCGGAACGCCTGAATAACGTGACCAAGAAAAGCGAATGGACCTCTTTGATTTCCCTGAGCGTACTCATGGTTACACTGTGCCTGACCTTCCCTCTGGTGTCCACCTATCTGATTGAGCCTTTCCTGATGGAAATGTATCATCAGTACGTGCCTAACCTTATCGGAACCGGCAACCTGTACATCATGATCATGATGCTGTGTACCATCCTCGTTCTTCCGATAGCGGTGCGGATTCTCACACTTGGAAAGAAAAACAAGATCGTCATGTCCTACATGGGCGGAGCCAATGCGGGAGACGACAGAAACTTCACGGATTCCTTCGGTGAAGAAAAGCATATGTATCTGGCAAACTGGTATATGCCGGATTATTTTGCGGAAAACAAGCTTCTTCTGCCTTCCCTGGTACTGGCCAGCGGGGCTTTGATTATTCTGATGATTATGACGATAGGAGGTGCGCTGTAATGTCAAAATATTTCTGGTTTGCCATTCTGTATATCGTATGCGCGCCTTTTATCGGCGGCCTCCTGGAAGGTATTGACCGTAAGGTCGCTGCCAGAATGCAGGGCAGGAAAGGGCCTTCCGTGCTGCAGCCCTTTTATGAAATCAACAAGCTCTTTGCAAAGCAGTCCGTTGTGGTAAACAGCGTGCAGGATTTCCTTGTCTGCGGATTTCTGGTTTTTGTCGTGTTCACAGGGGCATTGTTCTTCTGGGGCGGAGACATTCTGCTGGTGTTCTTCGCACTGACGCTGGCGGGTATTTTCTTTATTATGTCGGCCTGCTCGGCCAATGCGCCGTACAGCTCCATGGGGGCGCAGAGAGAGCTGATGCAGATGATGGCTTACGAGCCGATGGTGCTTCTGACGGCCATTGGATTTTATATTGCGACGGGAAGCTTTTCCGTAAAGGAGATTGCGCAGAGCAATATTTCCGCAATCTGCCTTCTGCCCGGATTTTTTATCGGCTTCCTTTATATCCTGACCATTAAGTTCAGAAAATCACCCTATGACATCAGTACCTCCCACCATGCCCATCAGGAAATGGTCAGAGGCCTGACTACAGAGCTTTCCGGCAATATCCTGGCGCTGGTAACTCTTTCCCACTGGTATGAAAATGTGTTCCTGCTGGGAGTCATCGGACTTTTCATCGTCAACTCCAGCTGGTTGAGCATTCCTGCAGCCATTCTGGTATGTCTGGCCTCATTCCTTCTGGAAACGCTGATCGATAACGTGTTCCCCAGAGTGAGATGGCAGACCATGCTGAAATGGACTTGGATCGTGACGCTGGCGGCCGGCGGAATTAATCTGATGATAGTCATGCTGATGAAGTAATCGCAGCAGGAAAGGAAGGATGTAACATGAAAGTATCAAAATCACCCTGGCTGCTGCATTATGACGGCTCCAGCTGCAATGGATGTGATATAGAAGTATTGGCCTGCCTGACTCCGGTATACGATGTGGAGCGGTTCGGGGTCATTAATACGGGAAATCCGAAGCATGCGGATATTTTCCTGATTACCGGCGGTATTAATGAACAGAATAAACCGGTGGTACAGCAGCTTTATTCCCAGATGCCTTCGCCGAAGGTGGTGGTAGCGGTGGGAATCTGCGCATGCAACGGCGGCATTTTTAAAGAGTGCTATAATATTATCGGCGGCGTGGATACCATCATTCCGGTGGATATCTATGTGCCGGGCTGTGCGGCAAGACCGGAAGCGATCATTGACGGCGTGGTAAAGGCCGTGGCTCTTCTGGATAAAAAGAGAGAGGAACGCGCCGCGCGGAAGAAAGAAGAGAAAATGCAGGCGAAGCAGGAAGGAGGAGCAAAATGATTGACGGCGAAATCATGCAGGTGGAACCGGAAAATCTGGTTACGGAGGTCCTGAAGCTGAAGCACAGGGACTATCGGATCGTCCAGATTTGCGCGGCGAAAGCGGGAGATAAAATGGAAGTGACCTACTCCTTCGGTAAAGAATATAAAATGGTGGGGCTGCGGCTCGTTATTTCACCGGATACGGAAATCGTAAGCATCAGTGATATTTATGAGCCGGCATTCCTTTATGAGAATGAAATCCATGATCTTTTTGGAATCCCCATTAAGATGATCACCCTGGATTATCATGGAAACCTGTACCGTATCAAGCAAGAGGCACCCTTCAGAGGGTAATGACAAGGAGAATAGATTATGTCCACACGCAGTACGATTCCTTTTGGACCGCAGCATCCGGTTCTGCCGGAGCCGATTCATCTGGATTTGGTTTTAGAGGATGAAAAGGTAGTGGAAGCAGTCCCTTCCATCGGTTTTGTCCACAGAGGGCTGGAGAAGCTCGTTGAGAAAAAAGAATTTACGGAATATGTGTACGTGGCGGAGCGTATCTGCGGTATCTGCAGTTTTATGCATGGTATGGGCTACTGCGAAGCCGTTGAGCACATCATGAACATAGAAATACCGCCCAGGGCGCAGTATCTGCGCACCATTTGGTGTGAGATGTCAAGAATCCACAGCCACCTGCTCTGGCTGGGGCTTCTGGCGGATGCCTTCGGGTTCGAAAGCCTGTTCATGCAGTCCTGGAAAATCCGGGAAAAGGTACTTGATATGTTTGAAGCTTCCACCGGCGGCCGGGTTATTTTTTCCGTAAACAAGATCGGCGGACAGCGCAAGGATATGGATGCTTCCATGCTGCGCAGTTTTATTGCTGATTTTAATGATATTGAAAAGGAACTGAAGGTGGTGGCCAGGACCTTCCTGGAAGATACCGCTGTTAACAGCCGTCTGCGCGATGTGGGCTTCCTGACAAAGCAACAGGCTCATGATCTTGGAGCGGTCGGCCCGTTTATGCGTGCCAGCGGAATCGCCCTGGATAACAGGAAGCTGGGCTATGCAGCCTATTCAGATCTGAATTTTGAACCCGTGACCAGTGATATAGGCGACTGCTATGCAAGATGTGACGTGCGTATCCGGGAAATCTTCCAGTCCATTGATCTCATCAGGCAGGCAATTTCCAGGATCCCCGGCGGTGAAGTGGCAGTACCCTTCAAGGGCTTCCCGGAAGGGGAGTACTTCATGAGGGAAGAGCAGCCCAGAGGCGAAGCTATCTACTATGTAAAGGCAAACGGCACGAAATTTATTGACCGTTTCAGGGTCCGCACCCCTACCTTTGCCAATCTGCCCGCTTTGCTGGAAACTTTAAAGGGCTGCCAGCTGGCGGATGTGCCGATTCTGATTCTGACAATCGATCCCTGCATCAGCTGTACGGAGCGTTGACGTTACAGGGCGGCTGAAGCTGCATTCAGTGCGGCTGGTCAAACTGCAGCGCATTGGCAGGAAAGAAAAAAGTCGTCACAGTTCAGATGTACGGACTGTGACGGAAAATGCGGTATGAACTCCGCAGGAATCGAGGTTAATATGAAAAACATGAACACCATGAAATTCACGGGTACGGTTCTCAAGAACCTGTTCAGCAAGCCCGCCACAAGGCCTTATCCTGAGCAGCCGAGAGAATATCCTGACAGGACAAGGGGCCACGTGGAAATCGATATAGACACCTGTGTGCTCTGCGGCCTGTGCTCCAGAAAATGTCCCACCGGAGCCATTACAGTGGATCGGGCCGGCAAAACCTGGGAAATCCAGCGGTTTGGCTGTATCCAGTGCGGCTGCTGCGTAGAGGTGTGCCCGAAGAAATGCCTTTCCATGAAGCAAACCTATACACAGCCCGGGGACGTGAAGAAAACGGAAAGCTTCCTGAAAACAAATATGCCCGATCCGGTGGTAAAGCCTGTGGTTAAGCCGGCTGCCCCGGCGGCGGATGCATACGCGTCAAAGCCTGCGGCACAGGCAAATGCCGCCCCGGTAAATACGGCGCAGGCGAATTCGGCTACGGTAAATACAGCGCAGGCAAATGCGGCCCCGGCAGCAAACGCTTCCGAAGCACAGGGTAAAGCATGAGATACGAAATCACCATTACGGGAGTGGTCCAGGGCGTGGGCTTCAGACCCTTTGTTGCCGCCCTGGCGGAAGAACTTCATATCAGCGGCAGCGTCTGCAACAGCGGCGGCGTAGTGAAGATAGATGCATTTGGAAACGAGGAGGCGATGGATAAATTTATCTGTCGCCTTCGTTCGTCTGCCCCTCCGGCGGCCCAGGTAAAAGAGGTGCGTGCCAAGAAGCTGGCGCAAAAGAGTCTGGAAGATGAGAACTGCCCGGCAGACTTTTATATCGTGCCTAGCGAAGGGAAAAATGAAACGGATATTCCGCTGCTCCCGCCGGATCTTCCTGTCTGTGAGGATTGCCTTGCCGAGATGCACAATCCATCGGACGCAAGATTTCACTATCCCTTCATCAGTTGTGTGAACTGCGGTCCCCGCTACAGTATTATTGAAGAAATTCCTTACGACAGGGAACATATTACCATGCGTGAATTTCCCATGTGCCCTGCGTGCCAGCGGGAATATACACGGCAGGCGGACAGACGAAGGCATGCCCAGACCATTTCCTGCAGGAACTGCGGGCCTCAGCTTTTATGGACGGATAACGGCAGCGCCGTGCTCAGCCGGGACGAAGCGCTGGAGGCGGCCATAAGGCAGCTGAAAAACGGCGGAGTCCTGGCGTTAAAGGGAGTGGGAGGGTACCAGCTCTCCTGCCAGCCGGCATCTGAAGACGCTGTCAGGAGGCTGCGCATACTGAAGCAAAGGGAGAAAAAACCCTTTGCGGTCATGTTTCCATCCCTTGACAGCATCCGGGAATACTGTATCCTGTCCGCAGAGGAGGAAAAGCTTCTGTGTTCTGCCGCAAGGCCGATTGTTCTTCTTTCCTGGAAAGAAGGCGGTAAGGCTTTTTCAGATGCAGTAGGCGGTGAAAGCCGTTATCTGGGCGCCTTCCTTCCCTGTACAGGGCTTCATCAGATGCTCACGGAGGAAGCCGGGCCCCTTATTATGACCAGCTGCAATGTGACGGAGGAACCGATTCTTACAACTGAAGAAGAAATACAGCAGCTGTGGGAGAAGCAGCCCTCCTGCCTGGATGGCATAGCCTGGAATACCAGAAAAATCGTAACGCCGCTGGATGATTCCCTGATGCGTGTTACCGGAGAGCGGCCCCAGATGCTTCGCCGCAGCAGAGGCTTCGTACCCTCCCCCATTCTGCTTCCCGGGGAATGCGCAGGCACGGTGCTGGCCATGGGCGGGGATTTGAAATCGGCCTTTTGCCTTGCTTCAGGGAACCGGGCCTATATGAGCCAGTATTTTGGCGATATGGAAAATTACAAGGTATTCCAGACCTATATGGCTGCCAAAGAGCGGATGGAGCGGCTTTTCGGACTGCATCCCAAGACGGTGGCATGCGATATGCATCCGGGCTATCTTACCTTTGCACAGGCTGAAAAAATAGCGTCTTTGCACAACCTGGAGCTGCTTTTGTTTCAGCATCATCATGCCCATGCGGCGTCAATCATGGCGGAACACGGGCTGAACAGCTGCATTGCCGTTATTTTTGACGGAACCGGTTATGGGACGGACGGCAGTATCTGGGGCGGAGAGTTCCTCATATGCACAGATTCCTCCTTTGTCAGGGCAGGGCATTTGGATGAAACAGAGCTTTGCGGTGGGGATGCCTCGGCAAAGGATGCTGCCCTGACGGCAGCGTGCCATCTTCTCCATGCTGGGTTTGCTCCCCGGGATGACGCTCTGGCAAAGCTTTTGCCTGATTGTAATTCAGCCATCGTGGACGCCGCTGTCGCCTCCCATATCAATACGGAAAAAAGCACCAGCATGGGCCGTCTCTTTGATGCGGTAAGTGCGCTTTTGGGAATCCGGGAGTATAATACCTATGAAGGCGAATGCGCAATAGCCCTGGAAAACGCCGCAGCCGGGGCCATGGAAAAAGGACTTGCGCCTGTCTGGCTGCCTTTTCCCATAAGGGAAACACCGGAGGGACTGACTGTGGATCGCCGTGAGCTTATCCGTATCCTGTGCAGGGAGCTTGTTCCCTTCGGAAGGGATAAAAACCGGGGAAAAGACGGGGAGAAAAATGCCCCCGGCCCGGAAATACAGGCGCTGGCGCTGGGCTTCCATGAAGCGGCGGCCGGGATGGTGCTTGCGATGTGCCGTCTGCTGAGAGAACGGTTTCATGAAAACAAGGTGACGCTTGGCGGCGGTGTTTTTGCCAATGTGATTTTACAGGAACGGTGCCGGCAGCTTCTGGAGCAGGATGGATTTAAGGTATATGTAAACGAACAGGTGCCGGGAAATGACGGCGGCATCGCGCTGGGACAGGCCTGGCTGGCGTCCCTTACGATGAAACAGTAAGTAAAAATATGCAGCGGGCCGACAGTTTTATATTTTTAAAGCTGCCGGACTTCTGCCGACAGTAGGAAGAAGGAGCGGAACAGATATGTGTGTAGCGTTGCCCGGCAGGGTGGTATCAGTGGAAGGAACAACAGCAGCAGTGGATTTTCAGGGGAATACGGTTCGGGCGGAGGCAGGGCTTGTCCGGGTGAAGCCGGGAGATCAGGTACTCGTACATGCGGGCTGTATTTTACAGGTTCTGTCGGAAACGGAGGGCAGGCAGCTGCGGGAGCTTTTTGAGGAATTGGAGGAAATAGCGGGTGAAGGAAATTCTTGAATATCTGCAGAGCTATCAGGGAAGGCCGCTGAAGCTGATGGAGGTCTGCGGCACCCATACGGCTGAAATCAACAAAAACGGTATCCCCGGCCTTCTGCCGCCTTCCATCCAGCTGGTATCAGGGCCGGGATGCCCAGTCTGCGTCACGGTAACGGAATATATTGACAGGCTGATCGATTTGGGAAAGGAACCGCAGAATATCATCGTCACCTTCGGGGACATGCTGCGTGTGCCGGGAAGCAGGTGCAGCCTGAGCGAGGCAAAGGCCGGGGGCTGCCGAGTGAAAATGGTTTATTCGCCCATGGATATCTTACGGCTGGCGGAGGAAGACAGGGAGCATATTTATATTTTTGCGGCAGTGGGCTTTGAAACAACAGCCCCTGTTTATGCCATGCTGCTGAAAAAAGCGTTGGAAAAAGGAATCAAAAATATCCGCCTTCTCACCTCGCTGAAGGTGATGCCGCCGGTCATATCCTGGATGTGCGCAGGCAGCGCAGACTGCGGAATAGACGGCTTCCTCGCGCCCGGGCATGTTTGTGTGATCACGGGCAGCAAGGCCTTTGAGGGGCTGGCGGCACAATTTGGAATCCCCTTCGTGGTGGCAGGCTTTGAAGGAGAACAGATCCTTACTGCCATTGCGGCGCTGGTTAAGCTTCAGGGGAAGGGCCGGGTGGCAAATTTTTATCCTTCGGCCGTGACAAGAGAAGGAAACCTTCAGGCCCGCGCGACGGTGGCCGATTATTTTGAACCTGCGGATGCCGCGTGGAGAGGAATGGGGATCATTCCCGGTTCCGGCATGGTGCTGCGGAAAGAATACGAAGCCTTCGACGCCGGCAGCCGGGAGCTGACCGAGGATCGGGAAAAAAATTCCGCATGCTGCTGCGCGCAGGTGCTCACGGGAAAAATAAAGCCTTCCCAGTGTCCTCTGTTTGGAAAGGTATGCACGCCGCAGACACCCCAGGGAGCCTGTATGGTTTCCACGGAGGGCAGCTGCTTTAACAGCTGTTACAATTAATGCAGTATCACGGGAAAGCCTGTGATACGCTGGAGGTAAGAAAATGAAGATAACAATGGCGCATGGAAGCGGGGGACGGGCAACCTCTCAGTTGATTGCGGATATATTTGCCCGGAATTTCAATAATGAAGTGCTCTCCAGAATGGAAGATTCCGCCGTGGTTCCGGGAAGCGGGAGAATTGCGGTAACGACCGACAGCTTTGTTGTGAACCCTATTTTTTTCCCGGGAGGGGATATCGGCAAGCTTTCCGTATGCGGAACGGTGAACGATCTGCTGATGAGCGGCGCACAGCCCAAATACCTGACCTGCGGATTCATCATTGAAGAGGGAGCGCAGAGCGGGGAGCTTGAACGGATTGCGGCCTCCATGGCCCAAACTGCTTCGGAAGCAGGCGTGACGATTGTGGCCGGGGATACCAAGGTCATAGAAGGAAACGGCGGAGTCTATATCAATACGGCAGGGGTGGGTTTTGTGCCGGAGGGTGTAAACATAAGTGCATCCCTGTGCAGGGAAGGAGATGCGGTCCTTGTTTCCGGCTATCTGGGAGAGCATCATGCAGCGATTCTCAGCGCGCGGATGGGAATTGAAAACCAGATCCTGAGCGACTGCGCCCCTCTGGGAGAAATGGTACAATCCATGCAGGAGGCAGGCGTCCGTATCAAAGCGATGCGTGACGTGACCCGCGGAGGCCTTGCGACCGTCCTGCATGAATTCGCGGTTTCTTCCGACTGCTGCGTGGAGCTTGAAGAAAACCGCCTCCCGGTATCCGCCCCCGTCAAAGGCTTCTGCGGCCTCCTGGGACTGGATCCCCTCTACATGGGAAACGAAGGCAAAATGACCGCAGTAGTAGCCGGCGAAGATGCCCCCCTTGCCCTGGAATGCATGAAAAAAAGCCGCTACGGAGAGAACGCCGCCATCATAGGCCATATTTCCCAAAAAGAAAAAGGAAAAATCCTCCTAACCACCCCCATAGGCGGTACCCGCATCCTATCAGAACTAATAGGAGAGGGATTACCGAGGATATGCTAACCCATGAGCCATGCAGAAAAAAACAAGCAGGCAAAGCGTGGGAGTTTACTCACAAAGACCTGCCTGCTTGTTTTTTTCTATAGGGCGAAGCCCTACATTCATAATTTGGCGAAAGAACCCTTTCGTCCCACAAAACCAGCAAACGCCAAATTATGAATGCAATGGCGGGATAGAGAGAGGCAATCCCAAAGCAGAGCCAGCCAAAGAATGAAAGCTTCCTCCCCCCTCCCCGCCTGCTTGTTTTTCTATATGTCCCCCCTCAAAAAAAGAATTCCCCCCACCCCCCTCGACAATCACACAGCTTTTCATTATAATTATAAAAAACCCCAGAAAGGACGGACGAAACAGTGGAAGAAAGAAAAGAAACCATGGAAGACTACGCAAAGGAACTGGAGGCATCCTTCCGTTCCATCAAAGAAGGCGACATCATCACCGGTACCGTAATCGCGGTTAACGAAGAGGGCGCGATTCTGGATCTGCAGTACTATGCCCAGGGCGTAATTAAAGCGGAGGATATGAGCAGCGATCCGAACTTTAACATCCTGGAGGATGTTAAAACCGGAGACACCATTGAAGCCACAGTAGTTAAAACGGACGACGGCGAAGGAAACATCCTCCTTTCCAAGAAGGAAGCCGTCCAGGTGCTTGCCTGGGATATCCTGAAGGGCTACATGGACGAAAAGAAAAGCATCCAGGTAAAAATCAGTGAAATCGTAAAAGCAGGCGCAGTAGCTTTTGGAGAAGGAATACGCGGCTTTATCCCCGCTTCCCAGCTGTCCTTAACCTATGTGGAGGATCTGGAGCCATGGCTTGGAAAACAGCTTGAGGTCAGAGTCATCACCGTAGATCAGGAAAAGAATAAGCTGGTTCTTTCCGCCAAAGCCATTGAAAAGGAAAAAGCGGAAGCCGAAATCAATCATAAGATTTCCATGCTGGCGCCCGGGACTATCCTCGAGGGGACGGTGGAGAGCCTGATGCCTTACGGCGCATTTATCAGCCTTCCCGAAGGCCTGAGCGGCCTTGTGCATATTTCACAGATCTCACAAAGAAGAATCAAAAAGCCTTCCGAGGTGCTTAACACCGGCGATAAGGTAAAGGTAAAAGTGCTGAACACCAATGACGGCAAAATCAGCCTGAGCATGAAAGCGGTGGAAGAGAACACGGAAGCCGATGAAATGGAAGCGCATCAGGCCGAAGAATACAGCTCCAAAGAAGAGGCAACCACTTCGCTGGGAGACCTGTTCAAAAAGCTGAAGCTGTAAGACGATAAAGCGTTTACATGCTGTGCTGCATTCTTTGAGGAGGTAAAATGAGGAGGGGCTTTCATACCATGTTCAGGAAAGGGTTGTCTATGGAAATCAGAAAGCATATGATATTCTCAGGCGAAGTACAGGGCGTGGGCTTCCGCTATACGGCATATATGGCGGCCGGTAAGCTGGGCCTGTCCGGATGGGTTGCAAATCTGGAGGACGGCAGGGTGGAAATGGAGGTCCAGGGCCGGGAACGTGACATAGATCTCCTCACCGAAAAGCTGCGAAACGGCCAATGGATAGAGATTACCGGAATCGAAGAAGAAAAGATTCCCCTGAAAAAAGAAAAACACTTCCGCATCGCCAACTAAGACGTGGAAAAAACCGGAGCCGACAAGGCCCGGTACCATCAAAAGAGGTTATCATTTCCTGAAAACAGCGGAAATGATAACCTCTTTTTGTCCCCAAAGCAATTTTCAAACAGATGTCAGAAGAACTCCTCCGATACAGCGATGGCAGCGGGATATATGGAAACAGCCCCGGAAATATCAATATTCCTTACAGTATCAGGATAGGTCAGGGAGAAAGAAAGATCCACCGGCTCATACAGAGCTTCATTTGTGAGGAAAAATGCGCTCGCCGCGGCATTCCTGCCGTTAGCCGCGTTGCCGGTAAAGGAATAAAGCAGCCTTGGCGTGCCGTTCATAAAAGGAAGTATCTGAAAATAATTTCCGGGCTCCGGCGTTGCCAGGAAAACATAGGATATGGCATAAACGTATCCGGGCTGCAGCGTAATGGTATCATCCGTGGGAAGGCTTGTAAGCCCTCCTGCGCCCCATACAGGATACAGAGGAAGAAAGCTTCCGCTGGCAGGAGAGGATGTGACTCCATACTGGGCATAAGCAGTATTCTGCCAGCCGGCAGGCCCGCGTTCTCCCGCAGGCCCACGCTCTCCGGGAATTCCCTGAATTCCCTGAAGCCCCTGTTCTCCCCTAGTCCCCTGGATACCCTGGGGCCCTCTTTCTCCGCGGGGGCCGGGAATACCCTGAGGGCCCCGTTCCCCCATAGGGCCTGCAGGCCCCTGCGGGCCGCGTTCTCCTCTGGCGCCGGGAGGCCCCTGCGGCCCGGGTTCCCCCTGTAATCCGGGAGGCCCCTGCGGCCCGGGCGGTCCCTGCTGACAGCAGCAGTCCTGACTGCAGGTGTTGCGGCAGGGACAATTTCTATAATATTCTGAAGAATTCATTTTTCATTCACATCCGGTTATGGTATTCTATTCTATAATATGCACAGATAATACACCTGTTCGCTGAAGCGAAGAAAATAGAGGTAGACGGACAGGAAGCTTTTTATTATAATTGTACTGTCCAGTGAATACTTAAGCTTGATTTTGAGACGCACTGACAGGCAGTTCAGACACTGTGCGGTGCGGACTATTAAAAACAGAAAAAGCTGCCAAAGGGTGGCGGAATGAGAGGTAAACATGGAAGAACAAAAGAACGCGCCGGAAGGCATGGAAGAAAAAGAGGACATACTCCCTGACGCAGAGCCGGAAGCGGAAAACGAAGTCGGCTGTGCAAAAGAAGACGTTGCCGAAGCGGAAGACAACGATATTGAAGAGGCATCCGAAGACGCCGATTCTGAAGCTGAGGAGGAAGAGGACGATGACGGCGTCGGCACGATACCGCCCATTCCGAAGATGGCCAGAGGCTTCCATATCAGCGGCCGGCTGATGTTCCAGAATGAATTTACAATCACAAAGGAAATTTATCTGGAATTTGTGAAAGCATTCATGAGCCAGTACAGAAAGCTGTATTATATAATGGGCGGCCTCAGTATTTTCCTGGGACTTTTCAGTATTCTCGGGGGCGCCTTCAGCTCAGGCTTCATTTTTGTGCTGGTAGGTATCGTATGCCTTGTAATGCCCTTCTTCCTGTATCGTTCCTCCAGGGATAAAAAGTTCGCAAAGCAGGTGGAGAATAACGGGGGAAAACCGCTGGAGAGAAAAATAAGCTTTTATTCGGACGGCCTGGAAATCTTCTCCAACAACGGCGCGCATTCCGTATTCCAATACTCTGACATCACCAAGGTTATCAGCTCCAAAAATATTTATGTTGTTGTCGTCCAGAAGAAGCTTTCCCTGCTGGTCCCGAAAAACAGCTTTATTCTGGGCAATGTGGAAGAATGGAAAACCTTCATGTCCACAAAAGGAAAATGGAAGATAAAATAAAGCCGGCGCTCATTGATTCGTACCGCTGCTTTAATAATATAAACTGAGAGGCATACCCTGCTGCGGGTATGCCGCTGTATTATCAGGAAACGATCAGCCATTGGCACTGGAAATCCTGCAAGAGCCTGAAAAAATGATGTTTTCGGAGGAAAAATGAATGTAAAAAGAAAGGCCGGAACCAGGCCGCATAAAAAAGTAACCTGCTTTATCTGTATTATTTTTACAGTGATGCTTATTATGGGCTGCGCAAACAGGGGCGGCCTGAAGGAAGATGGCGGCGGACTTCCTTCCTCCGGATCGCAGGCTGATGTCCCAAAAACCACCGAAGCGTCAGAAAATCAGATGATTCTTTCCTTTATTAATATAGGAAAAGGCGATGCTTTTCTTTTGAAGTTTCCGGAGGATGGCTATTATCTGTGCGATACCGGAAAAGCAGAGGATTACCCCTTGATTTCCAGGCTTCTTAGACACAAGGGTGTGGATTCGCTGAAAGGGATTTTCCTGTCACATGGGCATAAGGATCATACAGGAAGCCTGGAGGCTGTCCTGGCTGATTTTCGTACCGAATGTATTTATCTGTCGGCAGCGGATTCGGTTACTTATGAATCCATCGATGTACCTGCCCTGGCCGCGAAATACGGCGCCAGGCTGGTTGCCCTTTCCGGCGGGGAGGCACTGCAGCTTGGAGCAGCAAAAGTACAGGTATGGATTCCGGATAAGCTATATAAGAAAAAGGATAATAATAATTCCATGGTTCTGCGGTTCTGTTATGGAAAAACCGCATTTCTCATGACAGGTGATATGGAAAAGAAAGCGGAAGCCAGACTGCTGGAAAGCGGTTGGGAAATATCAGCTGACGTCCTGAAGTTGGGACATCATGGAAAAACGGATTCCACAGGAAAAGAATTCCTGGAAAAGGTAAAACCGCAGTACGGAATTATTACAGGCAGCCGGGAGGAAAGTCCCGAGTCCATGAATGAGGAAATCGCAGGACGCCTGAAGGATTGCGGAGTACAGGCATTTTATTCAGAAGGGGAGCAGCTGGCAACTGATTTTATATCGGACGGAACCTCGGTCTGGACGGAGGAAGTCGAAGCGGCTGAACAGTAATCTTTGGGGCATCATTGCAGTAAGCCGTAAGGGGAATAGAGAAAGGGATTTTTGGGGAAAAGAAATGGAAGATGTAAAGCCCGGGGCAGGAATGCCGTCCGGCTGATTCATGAGCGCGCTGCGGCGCGCAGACAGGAGCAAAGATGAAATATACGGAAAACGGAATCCAATATCACCTGCAAATAAAAATGGGGGATGTGGGGCGCTATGTAATCCTGCCGGGAGATCCGAAGCGCTGTGAAAAAATAGCCGCTTTTTTTGACTCTCCCAAGCTTGTGGCGGACAGCAGGGAATTTGTCACCTATACTGGGTATCTGGACGGAGAAAGGGTAAGCGTAACTTCAACAGGAATCGGCGGTCCGTCCGCATCCATTGCCATGGAAGAGCTGGTAAAAGCGGGAGCTGATACCTTTGTCAGGGTCGGTACCTGCGGCGGTATGGATATTGATGTGAAAAGCGGCGATCTGGTCATAGCCACGGGAGCGATCCGCAATGAAGGAACCAGCCGGGAATATGCCCCTATTGAATTTCCGGCGGTAGCGGACATCGATGTGGTAAATGCCCTGATTGCGGCGGCAAAAGAGAGCGGCCATGACTGGCACAAAGGGATTGTGCAGTGCAAGGATTCCTTTTACGGACAGCATGAACCGGAAATCATGCCTGTCAGCTATGAGCTGGAAAATAAATGGCAGGCGTGGCTGCGCCTTGGCTGCAAGGCCTCCGAGATGGAGTCCGCGGCACTCTTTGTGGTTGCGGATTATCTGAAAGTCCGCTGCGGCTCCGTATTCCTTGTGGTGGCAAATCAGGAAAGAGAGAAAGCGGGCCTGTATAATCCTGTGGAGCACGACACGGAGGCGGCTATCCGCGCCGGTATCGGCGCACTGCGTAAACTGATTGCGGAAGATAAAAATAAGTAATTGGGGGATTTCCTTTCCCTGCATCGGCGGTCATGTCATTTCTTTGGCGTGGCCGCTTTACAGTTAGAAGATTGGAATATCTCTTATAGTTTAACTGACCTGCGGGCATTATTTGCGTTAGAAATGCTTAACCAGGCAGAAAACGTAAGTCCGAGGCAGGAAGTGGTTCAGGCAGTCAGGAAAAAGCTGTCGGGTCAGATGGAACAATATTATTATGCGGTACAGAATGGGTATTCTGTTACGGAAGAAGAACTTAAGATGTGTATGGATGAGCAGGATAAAATAATTAAATCGGCATCCAATTTTGCGGAGTTTGAAGCTTACTATGAAGAAAGCGGTACGACTTACAATGAATATCGTCAAAGAATGAAGGAATATAGCAGAATGCAGTTTACTATAAAGAAGTTATATAATGTTGCTTATGAAGAATTCCGACATGGAAATGACAGGATTGGAGAGCGGACCTGTGAAGATTTCAATGAATATTGGACTTATTTCCTTTTGGATGTTGTTTATCCGGCGACAGAAACCTATAATGAAGAGACTTTGATTCCATTGCTGGATGAAGCAGAGGCATTTTACAATGAGTGTCTGGGCATTGGGACGGAATAAGTAGTCGGGGGGGGCTGTCGGGAAATGATAGCCTCAATAAAGGAGGGTGTAACCGATGACGGTCACACCCTCCCTATAAATTTATCTCCATAAAAGAAAAGGGGGCTGTTGGAAAATACCGATTTTGTTTATAAAAACATTTTTCATTTTTGCGCGGATATGGTATTCTATAATATGTAAATCATTATGAAATAATGATAATAGCGGGTTCATAAAATGAAACAGTTATAAAATAAAAGCTGATAGACTGACGAGGCAAAAAGAGGATAAGATGGCAAAATACGAATACCTGATACTGGATGTGGACGATACTCTTTTGAATTTTGAAAAATGCGAGCTGAATGCTTTTCTCAGGACGATGGAAGCTTGTAAAATCGTACCGGAGGAAAGGCTCCAAAAGCTTTTTATTGAGATATGCGATGAAGTTTGGTTGAAATATGATCTTGATAATACAAACAATGCAGACATACTAAAAAATTATCACAAATATTACCGCAGCTATGCAGTAGAACGATTTGTCCATCTGGAAGAGAAAATCAAAACGGGAATGCCGCCGGAACAACTGAGCGCACTGTATTTTCAGAAGTATAAAGAAGAGTTCTGGCCGGAAGAGGGTGCCATTGCAGTGTGCCGGACACTGTCAAAATACTGCCAGCTGGTACTTGCCACAAACGGTCTGGCAGAGATACAGCGATCTCGTATATCTCCGTTTATGAATTATATTACCCATGTATTTATATCAGAAGAAGTGGGCGCAATCAAACCGTCATCAGCTTTTTATTCCTGTATTCTAAATACATTACACGTGAATAATCCGGCCGTCTGCCTGATGGTGGGGAATTCCATAAGTACAGATATAGTTGGTGCAAATGAGGCAGGAATGGATACCTGCTGGTATAATCGCAGCAGGAAAGCTTATAACCATTCCATAAAGCCTGCATATGAAATCAGTTTTTTACCAGATTTAATACAGCTTATCAAATAAAACAGCTTATAAGGAGAAAATCAGACATGGCAGAAGCAAACAGAAAAGAAGAAGTGAACGCGGACATAGCTGCTGTATGGGATTTGATAACCAGCCTGGAAAATTATTCCTGGCGCAGTGATTTAGACAGGATAGAAATCCTGGCGCCTGGAAAGACATTCCGGGAATATACACGTGACGGCTTTGCTACGACCTTTACGATTACAGTATGTAAGCCCATGAACCGCTATGAGTTCGATATGGAAAACGAAAATATCCAGGGACACTGGATCGGTATTCTGGAACAGACACAGAGAGGCACGATGCTTAATTTTACGGAAAAGGTGACTGCAAAAAAGGTGTGGATGAAGCCTTTTGCGGGAATGTATCTTGCCAGACAGCAGAAAGTATATATGGAGGATTTGAAGAAAGCCCTGAATGCGGCAAATGCCCCTGCAGACTGAAAAAGAACCTGCAGAAAGCATTATTTTTCTTCATGATTCGGAATGGGGAGAAAAATGCAGATTTTACATAAAATCTTAATAAATATCTGTTAAGATGGATAAAAAAGGAGGCATAAAAGCTGTGAGCGATATCCAACAAAAAGAAATTTTCCTTAAAAATTACTGGAAGGCTGTACTGGAGCAGGATGAAAAAACACTGCCTGAATTTTTTTAGGGAGACGCCCTTATCAGACGGCATAACACGGATGAAGAATTTACCGTACATGAATTTGTCAGGGCAAACTGCGAATACCCCGGTGAATGGGACGGCAGCATACAGCGCATGGAGTGTGCCGGAGATACGATGATCACAGCGGCCCATGTCCATACAAAGGACGGTACTCTATCCTTTCATGTGGTATCCTTCTTCCGGATGGAAGATAACAGGATTATAAGCGTTGATGAATACTGGGGAGATGACGGCCCCGCCCCCGCATGGAGGCTTGATAAAAAGATCGGCAGGAAAATATCATAAAGAAGAATATATTCAATTTCCCTGAATAGCAGGCGCACCTTCGGTGTGCGGATAGGAGCAAAATGGAAAAAAAGGAAAATGGTTTTACGGATAGATGGTCCTCTGTTTATTTTTTTATCCCGTTGTTTGAAAATCCGGTTATCATGCCGACGGCGGAGGCTGTTTGTGCAAAACTGGCTGAAAAATTCGGAAAGGTAACTGAACTGGCTGAAGAACAGAATATGCCGCAGAAGCCATCCGAACTGAAATCCTTTGTGCTGTGGGAGCACCAGGTCTATTACGAAAAGGGAAAAAGAGAATTTCCATCCCAGCTGATTCTTTATGGGGCGGATACCTTTGATACAGCCCAATTTGATGAAGCAGTTCGGGCACAGTTCTGGAGCTGCCCTGAAAAAGAAGCTTTTATTGCAAGATGCCGTTATTCAATTATGGCAAGCAACATGCTGGCGGCAGGGCTGCCTGTTTTGGAGCAGTATGGAATTCTGGCCGATTATGCGGATGCTGTTCTTGAACTGTTCCCGGATTGTATCGGTATCTATTGGCCGCACAGCCAGAACCTGCTGCCGAGAGAGGTTTACGAGCATTCCTCCTGGAATTCCCCGGAGCTTCATTTTCTGGACGGCGGCCTGAATGTACGTTTTTTTAATATTACCGGAACAAATGAGATGTTGTTTGACACACTGGGGCTGACACCCATTGGACTGCCGGATCTGCAGTGCCACTGTAAAAATCTGGAACCAAACCAGGTAGTTGTTTTTATGCGGAACCTGGCGGCATACCTGTTTGAATATGGAGATGTTATTGAAGACGGGAATACGGTGGAGGGTATCCATCACGAAAAATGGGTTTGCAGGAAAGAAGATGCCATTATCAGTCCCATGCGGGTTGTCCTGGATATACATATGGGTGAATTTGCAGGAGGAAACAGATAACCTGCGCTTGTCAGCAGCATTTATAAACAGGAAACGGAATTGGAACATTGAAAATGCTGTAATTATGGATGGTTTGTACAGTATCGAACCGGAAAAAGCAGGAAATAGTGAGAGGCAGGATCGATGAAGAATATTAAAATGATAGTAACGGATTTGGACGGCACCTATCTTCGCACAGATAAAACCATATCCGAATATTCCAGGAAAATAATTACAGAATGCAGGAACAAAGGCCTTTTGTTCATTATTGCAACTGCCAGGCCAATCCGGGCGGTGAAGGATTTTCTTTCCGAATCGGATTATGACGGCGCAATTTTTCACAATGGCGCTGTTGTAAAGCTGGGAGATGAACCCTTTTCCGGGTTCGGAATACCTAATCCGGGAAAAATCATTTCCATTCTCCTGGACGCGCATCCCGGACTCCATGCCTGCGTAGAAATGCAGGACCGGCTGTATGTGAATTTTGATCCCGGAAATATCTGGGAGGGCATAGAATATACACTTACGGATTTTACGGATCTGCCCTCTGGGGAAGCGGATAAACTATTGCTGGAAGCGACATCGGTGGAGGACATGAAGCGCTACGAACCGCTTCTTCCACAGGATTTGTATATACAGCTGTCTGAAAATGCAGTAGCAATGATAATGAACAAAAAAGCGGAAAAGATGCGGGCAGTGAAGGAAATTGCCGCGCATTATCAGATCACCCCGGAAGAAATTGTGGCTTTCGGTGATGATTATAATGATATGGAAATGCTGCAGAGATGTGGTATCGGTGTGGCCATGGAAAATGCAATCGATGACGTAAAAAGGCTTGCGGATGAGGTCTGTGCAGACAATGATGCGGACGGAGTCGCCGGCTGGCTGGAACAGCATATCCTGAATGCAGCAAAGGAGGCTTAATGCGAATAGAAATCAGACAATTATTGCAGCGGGGAGCGCATATAAATATTATTGGTGACAGCCTGGCGGCTGGTGCCGGCAGTTCTGGAAGCTGGAAAACGGATAAGGTTATTCTTTGTGACGGAGAAGAAAATTTTATGAGAAGGATTGCTCCAAACAGCTGGTGGGGCAGTTTTGAAACCTATTTGAAGGATAAATTCCCTGGGTGTACACTGGAAAATAACGGCTGTGGCGGCGCATCTTCCGGACAATTGCGCAATGGGATTGAACAGCTTTTCTGCGAAGATAGGGACGATATTATATTCCTTTTTTTTCGGGGCAAATGACAGGAAAAGGGAAAACGGCATGCAGGAGCTTCGGGATAATCTTTCATGGATGATTCGTTTTTTCAGGGAGAAGGGAAAAGAGATGGTTGTTTTTACACCGACCCCTTCAACTGTAATGAATGAAGCTTATGTAAACCGTCTGTACCATATGGAGGACGTGGCTAACATAATTATTGATGTAGCTGAAAAGGAAGGTGTTCTCCTGGCAGATAATTATAATTATATCATGGAATATCTATTATTTTCCGGAAAGAAAATCGATGAAATTTTATTTGGCTGTGGCTGCAGCAATGACGGCTGTCATCCTGCAGATGCTGCACAACTTCTCATATACCGTAATCTCTTAAAAACACTTGGACTGTCACCCAAAATAGACGGAGCTGTGTGGCGCTAAAAAGATATCTGTGAAAAATCTGTTCAATTAAACCGCTAAGATACAGGATATCAATACAGCAGATGAAAATTATAGAAAAGACAGGATATTATGTCGGAGGATATTTATGAATCAACAGCAAAACGCCGCGCTTAAAAGCATGAAAGAATGGCTTGCCCATCCGGACGAGCTGGGAAAAGAACCTGCCAAAATAGAACTGGCGGGTGAGTTCGACCTACATGAGCTGCATTATTATATTTTTAAGTATAAGAAAAGTATTCTGGGTAAATGGCTTCTGGGAGTATGCGGCGGCTATGAACCGGGTGAAACAGAGCACTGTGGTCACGTTTTCAGTGAAATGGAGCCTTATGAAGAAACGACTGCGAAAGAAAAAGCCATAGCAATGGTTGAAATGATACGCAGCTACTGGATGGAACAGGCACAGAAATACGAAGCCGGGAAAATGGCAAAGGATCATGACAGTGCAGAAGATGAGGAAGGAAATGACAGCCAGGCAGGCTCCTTTCTGGGATTTGTGCTGCTTTCAAAGCCGGAATGGAACCTTTCACAACTGAAAACAGATCTGAAAACTGACTGGGATATTGACTGGAATGCGGATGAGAATGAGGCTGAAGACGGAGAAGAAAACGCAGATAATACTTCTTTTGTCATATGCGTCGGTGATATGATGGCTGCAGTCAGCCTGATTGAAGCTCCGGTGCCGGAGGAAGAAGCAGTTGCGAATGCTGCAAATAATTATATGTGGCCGGGAGCTGTGGCAGCTGCAAAGGCTCATACAGCGCAGATATTGGTAGCTGTATTGGGAAATCAGGCGCCGGTTCTGGAGAGGGGGAAGCTTCTTGTAAAATTTATTGCTGCCTGCTGTAAACAGGAAACCGTTCTGGGTGTATATACCAGCGGTACCGTATTTCAGCCCCAGTTTTACCTGGATGCGGCGCAGATGCTGACAGACGGCGGCCTTCCGGTACTCAACTGGATTTATTTCGGCCTATATCAGGAGGGAAAGACCTGGAACGCCTATACCTATGGAATGCGGATGTTCGGCAAGGAAGAGATGGAGGTGCTGCAAGCGGACGCAAAGCCGGAAGAACTTCGCAATTTCCTGCTCGACATCGTTTATTATGTACTTGACGGAAATGTAACACTTCATGCGGGTGAAACCCTCGGATTTTCAGAAAACCAAAAGCTGCCCATAACCTGCAGTAAAAGTGAAGTGCTGGAAGGAAGTACATTAAAAATTGGTTTTACGGCCAACAAATAAAAGCAGAAAGGAACAAACCAATGAAAAAAGGACTCAAAACAGGATTGATTATACTATCACTTATCAGCGTGGCAGGAATTGCCGCAAGCATCATGTGTTTATGGGGAAATAACACTGCTGTCAGCATTATCGGAGGAGCTGACGGTCCAACCAGTATTTTTATTGCAGGTAAAATAGGAAACAGTGCTGTCATATATATCGTAACCGATTTATGCATAATTGCCACAGCAGCGCTTGGAATGTTTGCCGTTAAGCGCAGACATAAATAGCAGCTGGCCGGAGGTTAAAAGGAATGAGGATCAGGGCGTCGGTACGATGCTGCTCCAGCAGGCCAGAGCATGGGCCAAGTCTTGCAGGCAATGAGGGAGCAAGCAGGCTATATGAGAAAATGGGTTTTTCAGATGTTCAGAAGACAATGAGATGCAGACTGTAATTTCGAAAGGGGCATACAAATGAGCAAAAATTTATTAACAGACAGGTATGTTATACTTTCCTTCAATGGGGAGGAGGCAGCAGGACATGGATCGGAGCAGAATCGAAAAAACCACTTCCTTGTTGCTGCCCGGTTCCTTGAACTGCTTACAGATGGTAAGCTGGAAGAAAAAAATGGGGAATATGCGCTCGGTAAAAATCTGGAGGCAGCAGAGAGTTTCGGCAGCATTTTTAAGGATAAGTCAGGATATTACCCGCTGCAGAGCTGGATGGATGCCATTGCCGGGCTGCCGGGAAAAGTCTGTTCTGATATGCGGCAAAAGAAGCTGGAGACACTGATAGATGCCGGAACGATGGATGTGATACCCTCACTGCTGGAATCGGACTGCGATTATCGTATGAATGGCATCAAAGAAAATGCATACCGGAGCGATTTTAATCGTTACAGAAGTGAAAAGGCTTTACTGAAAAACGCCGTCTTAAAGAATACCCTTACCGATGCGGACGTATGCCTGATTTGGCTGCTTTGCCGGGATGGTAAATGGGATGAAATATTTTTGCCTGAAGAAAGAAAGGAATTTGAAGAGGTACTGAAGGAAGTTTCCGCTAAAAACGCTTTTATACGCAGCCTTACTGCATGCAGAATCGAAGTGACGCCGGAGAAGGGGCTGAGCAGATTCCTGAGTGGTTCAGAGGCAGGAAAAAGACAGGATACCATCTTTATAGAAACGGAAACAATGTTTCCCAATGGCGAGGAGTGCATCAATGCGGTAAAAAGCATTTTAGAGTCCAATGGCCATATCTGTGAGTTGAAATCAACCGGAAGCGTTCCGGTGATGGAAATTGATAATATTCTTTATACGCTGACGCCTGACGCAAAGCGGGTTCGGGTAATGAATATTCATGGTGTCAGAGTCAGCCGTTATCATGGCTGATTTTCAGCAGAAGGGGCAGAAATGAGGAGAGACAGCAATGAATTGTACCGTGAAATCATTATACCTTTGTGTCAGGGATATGGAGAGGGCTATCCGTTTTTATGAAGCTTTTCTGGAGCAGCCGGTTACAGAAAAAGATGAACTTTACAGTGTTTTTGACATCCAGGGCTTCCGGCTCGGCCTTTTTGCTTATGAAAAAGCAGGAGAAAAGCACATATTTGGAAGCAACTGTCTGCCAAGCCTGGAGGTGGATTCCCTTGACATCCTGAAAAATAAGCTGTCTGGCCTGAAAATTGTATTTCCATTAAAGCAGATTGGACAGAACTGGGTTTCGGAATTTGAGGACAGTGAAGGAAACCATATTGAGCTGACTGCGCCGTATCGGAAAGAATGAGGAAAAGGATGATAATTGATAAGGGGATTGATGGAGGAAAGGCTTTCGACTGGGGTAAGACTTCTTCAGATTATGCAAAATACAGGGATATTTATCCGCAGGAGTTTTACCGGCGGATTCTGGATGAGGGACTGTGCAGGGATGGTCAGAAGGTGCTTGATATCGGAACAGGGACAGGAGTTCTGCCGCGCTGCCTGTATTCTTATGGTGCGGAGTTTACCGGAACCGATATTTCAGAAAACCAGATCGAGACAGCTAAGCGGCTGGCTGCGGAAGCGGATATGGACATCCGTTTTATGAGCACTGGTGCGGAGGACATGGATTTTCCTGAAAACAGCTTCGATGTGATTACTGCCTGCCAATGCTATTTTTATTTCAACCATGAGATGCTTGCGCCCATGCTTTCCCGTATACTGAAGCCTTCCGGCCGCTTTGTGATCTTATATATGGCATGGCTGCCTTTTGAGGACCGGATTGCGGGAGAAAGTGAAAGACTGGTTCTTAAATATAATCCCTCCTGGTCCGGTTGCGGAGAAACCAGACATCCCATTGCTGTTCCGAAGGCTTATGGTGAATATTTTGAGCTGGAAAAAAATGAAGTTTTTGATCTTCAGGTACCGTTTACGCGCGAAAGCTGGAATGGACGCATCCGTGCCTGCCGTGGAATCGGAGCGTCGCTTTCCCGGGAAGAGGTGGAGGAATTTGACATAGAACACAGACGGATGCTGGAAGCGGAGACGCCTGAACATTTTAATGTGCTTCACTATGCAGGAATGGCAATTTTAAGGAACCGGAAATAAAGCATAAATATAAAAGAGGAAAAGCCCATGTATCAATACTATAAAGGACTGCTGATCCGGGAAGGAATAGAGGGTATAGCGCCGGAGCTTCTACGGGGACTGTATGAAAAAATTGGCTGGTGCGGCAAAGAACTTCCTCAGCGGCAGAATGAAAAATTCACGGAGGCCCTTCGCAATTCGGCATGGGGATTTACCGTATGGAATAAAGAAGAACTGGTGGGAATGGTAAGAGTGGTGTCTGACAAGGTAATGGTCGCTTCTGTTCAGGATTTAATGATTTTGCCGGAATACAGGAGAAAAGGCCTGGGAAGCTTTCTCATCTCCCTTTGTCTGCAGAAGCTGCCGTGCGGGAACTGGTCTGCAAGAACCACTCCTGAAAACTATGAATTTTATAGGAAATGCGGTTTTTCCATGCCGGATTCTCAAAATGTAGCAATGGTATATGATGGCTACATGCTTGCCGAAAAACGCGGAGACCGGTAAAGTAAAAATAAAATGGAGCAGCACAATGACGAATAAAGATATTATGCGGATTGCGACGGAACAGTCTGCACTTGAAGCGAATTGCAGTCCGGAGGACTTTTTCCGCAGTGAAAACATAGTAACAATTTCCACCGGAAATAAGGGGGCAAGAAGAAATCTGGCACTGCCTGCCTACTGTAATCTGATTTCTTACGGCAGCAATATTGTCGCTTCCGTAAATCCGGCAGTAAAAGAAACTGTAGAAAAGTATCTGGAACAATTTGAACCGGGGCACTGTTTTGGCACCCCTAATATTTATTTATTGAATGATGCGTTTCGCAGGGATGGTATGTGTATCTGTTTTATGGCGGAATTTTTTCTTCCTGATGTGGAACGGCTAAAGGAACGTGAATGCGGCTTCCGGATGGAAATGCTGAGGCCGGAGGATTTAACGCAATTTTATGTCCCGGAATGGAGCAATGCGCTTACCAGTGGATGCAGGGAACTGGATGTGCTTGCTGTCGGCGCATATGACGGTGCCAGGCTGGTGGGACTTGCCGGATGCTCCGCCGATTGTGATACGATGTGGCAGATAGGAATTGATGTATTGCCTGAATACAGACGGCAGGGAATTGCTTCAGCCCTGACAAGCAGGCTGGCGCTTGAAATTCTTGCCGCAGGTAGGGTCCCGTACTACTGTGTGGCCTGGGCAAATGTGAAATCGGTGAGAAATGCCGTACAGTCCGGCTTTATCCCGGCCTGGGTGGAGCTTAATGCTAAGACCATCAGCTTTTCAAATGCATTGACAGGAAGAAAGGTGCCGGAAAACACAAAAAAAACCTGTCCTACATGACGGTATAGGACAGGGCTTTTTGTATAAACTATTGTATATCTGAATTATGCCATCTGGTTTACAGCTTTGGAAAGACGAGACACCTTTCTGGATGCTGTATTTTTGTGATATACACCTTTGGTAGCTGCTTTATCAATTGTAGATGTAGCAGCAAGAAGAGCTGCCTGAGCAGCTGCCTTATCACCAGCTTCAATAGCAGTGTATACCTTCTTAACAGAAGTCTTTACACCAGATTTGATAGCTTTGTTTCTGTCAGCTTTGGTTTTATTAACCAGAATTCTCTTCTTAGCAGATTTGATGTTAGCCAAGATTTTCACCTCCATTTTCAAGCGAAATTTTCCATTCTTTATGAAAATGTTTCATTAAACCCGGACACGGTCGTTCTAATGGAAACATACGAATATATTCTATCTGACGTGTTGTTATATGTCAATACATAATTTGCTTATTTTTGCAAAAAATAGTCATTACGAATCAGTTCAGACGAGTCTGAACTGTTACCATAGTACGAATAATCAAAATATAAAAAGGGAAAAGCGGGAGAGTACAGATGAGTTGTTTTCAGGTAAGAACGGACCTGGCGCTGGAAGCCAGGGAAAGTATTACGGATGCGGACGGAGAGCTGCGGGGGGTCCGGGTGGAGGAGTCCCGGAGTGAGAAGAGCGAGGTGCAGATTACCCGTGTCATCATTGATACTAAAAACGGAGCAAAAGCCATGGGGAAACCTATGGGTACCTATGTCACACTGGAAGCGCCGGCACTGATAGAGCCGGATGAGGATTACCACCGGGAGGTTTCCGAGGAGCTGGCAAAGCAGCTGCGCAGGCTGATCCCGGAGATTGAAAAAGAACAGTCTATTCTGGTGGTAGGCCTGGGAAACCGGGATGTCACTGCGGATGCCCTGGGGCCGGAGGTGGTGGATAATCTGTTTATCAACAGGCATGTGATTAAGGAATACGGCAAAGCCGCCTACGGCAGGGAAAAAATGCATCAGGTCAGCAGTATTGTCCCGGGCGTTACGGCAATGACCGGTATGGAAACTGCGGAGATTGTAAAAGGCGTGGTTGATCAGACGAAGCCGGATGCCCTGATAGTGGTGGACGCATTGGCGGCAAGAAGCACGAAGCGGCTAAACCGCACTATCCAGGTTTCAGATGCGGGCATCCATCCCGGATCCGGGGTGGGAAATCACCGGAATGCCATCACAAAGGAAAGCCTGGGAGTTCCTGTGATTGCCATCGGCGTGCCCACCGTAGTTGATGCGGCGACCATTGTAGGCGATGCCATAGAAAGCATGCTGCAGGAATACGGGGAAAGCGGACATTTTTTTAACCGCGAGCATCCCAAGGCCATGTCTGAACTGAATAATATGTACGTCACAAGCAAGGATATTGACGAAACGGTAAAACGTCTGAGCTTTACAATTTCCGAGGCGATCAACATTGCGCTGGATATTGCCTGATTGTCTGCATAATTGAGAAGCGCAGGTGCATATATTCTTCTATGAATAAAAAATGGAACGGAAGAAATATTTTTCATAAATGTGTGCTTGTGCTTCTTGTAATTGCCCTGGGGGATTTTCTGTTCACAGGGCGAAGCTCCTCAGACGGAGGCGGAGGGAGCAGTTTCTCATGGAAGGAAGCGCTGGCAGGGAAAGCGGAAGAAAGCGTGCTGAATGTATGGCTTCCTTCCTTTGCTTTTGCGGACCGCAGCAGTACACAGGGAAGCTGGTTTCTCAATATGCTGGGACAGCAGGTACCATTGTTTGCCTATGCGGGAAGCCAGGAGGACGGTGGGCTGCAGACGGAGAGCGGAAGCACCTATGAACGGATCCTTTTGCTGGAGGGAGCGAGTGAATATACGGAAAGCGAGGACGGGGATGCGCTGGAGGCGCCGGAAACATCTGAAGGGAGAATACAGCTGGATGATAAAATGACGCAGCTGCTCCAGGAGGAAAATCAGACAGGCCGGCCGGAGGAAGAGGAAAGTGCAGATCAGGAGGAAACTCCGGTCCCGTCAGCAGATCAGTTCGGCTTTATCAGGGCGGCAGGAAGAAGCCAGGAATACAACTGGAGCTATTATCAGGATTTTGACGCGTTGATTAAGGAATTTTATGCCGTTGATGCTACCACGCAGGCCAGCCCCGCCCGTCTGAACCTGGATTCCCTGCTTGGCAAAACCATGGCGATTACAAAAAATCCGGATGTGCCGCAAATCCTGATTTATCACACCCATTCCCAGGAGGATTTTGTGGATTCCGTACCGGGGGATTCTTCCACGACTATTATGGGCGCCGGGGAGCTGCTGGCACAGATACTGCGGGAGGAGTACGGCTATAATGTAATTCACCACACCGGGGAATACGATGTGGAAGCCAGAGACTATGCTTATTCCAATTCACTGCCTGCCATAGAGCAGGTGCTTGCGGAAAATCCCACCATTGAAGTGGTGATTGACCTGCACAGGGATGAAGTGCTGGAGGGCAGGAAGCTGGTTATGGATCTGAACGGAAAACCCACGGCGAAATTTATGTTTTTTAACGGACTGTCCTATACCAAAGCCCACGGAGAGATTGAGTATTTACAAAACCCATACATAGACGATAATCTGGCTTTTTCCTTCCAGATGCAGGTGATTGCAAATGAGTATTACCCGGGACTGACAAGACGTATTTATTTAAAGGGTTACCGATATAACATGCATCTTCGTCCCCGTTCCCTGCTGATAGAGCTGGGTGCACAGACAAATACGGTGGAAGAAATCAGGAATGCCTGCGCACCGATTGCCCACATTCTCGATCTGGAATTATCCGGTAAGGGTTTGTATTGACCGGGAACCCTGATTTTGCTATACTTAGCAGGTGAAAATGTAAGGCGCGCAGAACCCTGAGCGTCTGAAAAACCTAATATTTTATGAATAAAGGAACCTGCTGCATCAGGCTGGTTCCTGAAGTATGCAAAAGATTTGGAGGAAATATATGTCCATAGATCAGAGTAAAATCAGGAATTTCTGTATTATTGCCCACATTGATCACGGCAAATCCACACTGGCGGACAGGATCATTGAACGGACCGGGCTCCTGACAAGCAGGGAAATGCAGGAGCAGGTGCTTGACAATATGGATTTGGAGAGGGAAAGAGGGATTACCATCAAATCCCAGGCGGTCCGTACCGTATATAAAGCGAAAAACGGAGAAGAGTATATTCTCAACCTGATAGACACTCCGGGTCACGTGGACTTCAATTACGAGGTCAGCCGTTCCCTGGCGGCCTGCGACGGCGCGGTGCTCGTTGTGGATGCAGCCCAGGGAATCGAGGCTCAGACGCTGGCGAATGTTTACATGGCGCTGGATCACGACCTGGACGTATTCCCCGTCATCAATAAAATAGATCTGCCCAGCGCGGAGCCGGACCGGGTGAAAGAGGAAATTGAGGACGTGATCGGCCTGGAAGCCCATGACGCGCCGTTGATTTCCGCTAAAAACGGCATCGGCATCGATGAAGTGCTGGAACAGATTGTGAGCAAGATCCCGGCTCCCGGCGGCAGCCCGGACAACCCCCTACAGGCTCTTATTTTTGACTCCCTGTATGATCCATATAAAGGCGTTATTATTTTCTGCCGGATTATGGAAGGCAAAGTGAGTAAAGGAACCCCTGTCCGCATGATGGCCACAGGAGCGCAGGAGGAGGTTGTGGAGGTAGGCTACTTTGGCGCGGGCCAGTTCATTCCCTGTGAAGAGCTAAGCGCAGGAATGGTAGGATATATCACCGCCTCCATTAAAAATGTAAAGGACACCGCCGTGGGCGATACCGTAACCAATGCGGAACATCCCTGCGCTAAGCCCCTGCCCGGCTATAAGAAAGTAAATCCCATGGTTTACTGCGGCATGTATCCGGCAGACGGCGCAAAATATCCGGATCTGCGGGATGCCCTGGAAAAGCTGCGGCTCAATGACGCCTCCCTTTTCTATGAGCCGGAAACCTCGGCGGCATTGGGTTTTGGCTTCCGCTGCGGGTTCCTGGGACTTCTTCACCTGGAGGTAATCGAAGAAAGGCTGGAAAGGGAATACAACCTGGATCTGGTTACCACGGCGCCGGGCGTTGTTTATAAGGTGCATAAGACGAACGGGGAGGTCATGGATCTGACCAATCCCTCCAATCTGCCCGACCCTTCCGTAATCGAATACATGGAAGAACCCATTGTCAGCGCCGAAATTATGGTAACCAGCGAGTTTATCGGTTCCATCATGGATCTTTGCCAGGAACGCAGAGGCCGTTATCTGAGCATGGAATATATGGAGGAAAAAAGGGCGCTGCTCAAATATGAGCTTCCTTTGAATGAAATTATTTACGATTTCTTTGACGCCCTCAAATCCCGTTCCAAGGGCTATGCGTCTTTTGATTATGAACTGAAGGGCTATGAACAGTCAGAGCTTGTGAAGCTTGATATCCTGATTAACCGGGAAGAAGTAGACGCTCTTTCCTTTATTGTCCATAAGGACAGCGCTTATGAGAGAGGCCGCAGAATGTGTGAACGGCTGAAGGACGAAATTCCCAGACATCTGTTTGAAATCCCGATTCAGGCGGCGGTAGGCGGCAAAATTATCGCCAGGGAAACCGTGAAGGCCATGCGCAAGGATGTTCTCGCCAAGTGCTACGGCGGTGATATCTCCCGTAAGAAAAAGCTGCTGGAAAAGCAGAAGGAAGGTAAGAAGCGCATGCGTCAGGTAGGCAATGTGGAAATTCCACAGGAAGCCTTCATGAGCGTACTGAAGCTTGACGATAAGAAGTAAATGACTTATAAAACGTCCGTCGGCAGCCTCTGCAGCAGGTCCGCTTCCGAATGGACAATAGCAAAAAAGTCCATGGCTTCCATGGGCTTTTTCTGTGAGACAAGGCACAAAAGCATAAAAACAGAGCAGCTTATTTATCTTGATTTTTGGACTATAACGGGAAACCCGGAGTTTACAAACATTTTATAATTTACACTCTTCCCAGCCGGACTTTTTTCTGTTATTCTGAAACAGCAGAGGAAGCCGGCCCGGCAGAGGAACAGGAGCAGAACAAATGAAGCAGGCCCCCCTTGGCATCTATTTACACATTCCCTTTTGCGTACGCAAATGTCTTTATTGTGATTTCCTTTCAGCCCCCACAGATGAACAGACGAAAACAGAATATGTGGAAGCCCTGCTTGCGGAAATACGGGCCCAGGCTCCGCTTTACAGTGATTATGCGGTAAAGACCGTCTTTTTTGGAGGCGGCACGCCGTCCCTGCTTCCGGGGAAGGAGCTTTTCCGGATTATGGAATGCCTGCGGCAAAATTTTTCATTTGCCCCGGAGGAAGAAGCACCGGAAATCACTATGGAAGCCAATCCGGGAACGCTTACGGCAGATAATCTGGAATGGTACCGCAGGGCGGGAATCAACAGGCTCAGCATCGGACTGCAGTCAGCCAATGACCGGGAACTGAAGGCGCTGGGACGGATCCATACCTGGGGGGAGTTCCTTAACAGCTTCAGGCTGGCCAGAGAGGCGGGCTTTTCCAATATTAATGTGGATCTCATGTCGGCGCTTCCGGGCCAGACGCCGCAGGCCTGGATGGATACCCTGAAGAAAACGGCAGCCCTTGAACCGGAACATATTTCCGCCTACAGCCTTATCATTGAGGAAGGTACGCCGTTTTATACGTTTTACGGCGGGGAAAAACCGGCGGCGGGACATCCGCCCCTGCCGGATGAGGAAACGGACCGTCTCATGTACAGTCAGACGAAGGCGTATCTGGCAGAAGCCGGCTATGGCCGTTATGAGATATCCAACTACGCCCGGCCGGGTTTTTCCTGCCGCCACAATCTCTCCTACTGGAAACGGACCGACTACGCGGGCTTCGGGCTGGGGGCGGCTTCCCTTCGGCAGAATGTGCGCTGGAACAATACATCGGATATGAAGGAATACCTGTCCGGTTCTGCAGCTGAAGGGTTTGCCACACCTGTGAAGCAGGCGGTTCAGACGCTGTCCGCAGAGGAGCAGATGGAAGAATTCATGTTTTTGGGTCTGCGGATTACCGAAGGTATTTCCCTCCGACGGTTCCGTGAGGCCTTTGGCAGGACTGTGGAGGAGGTTTACGCAGGACCGGTGGAAAAGCTCACGCACGAAGGGCTGCTGGAACGGTATTCCCAGGAAAAAAACGGTGTGCACGAAGAATTTTTAAAGCTGACTGATTATGGAATTGACGTCAGTAACTATGCGCTTTCCGAATTTTTATTCTGAAAGACTCCTGAAAGGTTTTGAAAAGTACTGGCACTATAAGCTTTGGCGCCACATAGAATAGTATTAAATTGACTATGGGGGCTCCTGTTGAAAACCTTTCTGAAACCACTGTCGAAAGAGGAGGAAAGCGCGTGTCTGGAAGCGCTGCAGGGGAGTGACGGCGTAAAAGCCAGGGAAGCCAAGCAGATACTGATTGAGCGAAATCTGCGGCTGGTAGCCCATATCGCAAAAAAGTATCAGAACGTAGATGAGGATATGGAGGATTTGATATCCATTGGGACCATAGGCCTCATCAAAGCGGTGGAATCCTTTGATTCATCCAAAAACAGCAAGCTGGCCACCTATGCGGCCAGATGCATAGATAACGAGCTGCTGATGATGCTCAGAAGCAAAAAAAAGACATCCCGCGAGGTTTCGCTTTATGATCCGATAGGCACCGACCGGGAAGGAAATGAAATCAGCCTGCTGGATGTTACGCCGCAGGAGCAGCCTGACATCGTGGATCAGATGGAGCTGGAGAGAAGTCTCGGCAAGCTTTCCGGCCTGATTGATACCCTGTTAACGGAACGGGAAAAGGAAATCATCTGTCTGCGCTACGGACTGTACGGCGGCGAGGAGGTCACTCAGCGGGAAATCGGCAAAAAGCTGGATATTTCCAGAAGCTATGTGTCCCGGATTGAAAAAAGGGCTCTGAACAAGCTGCGTGAGGGCTTCGAAAAAATGGAGGTCCACTACCTGTAACGAAGCACAAAAGAATATTGCAATTTGCAGTTCCTTCGTATCGTGATTTCTTATTCTGAAAAGAAATTGCAAATTGCAATCTTGTATTTTCTTATTTATAATTTCTTTATTTATTCTTATTATCTTAATCTTTTTATCGATCAACTATCTGTTGCCTTTTTCAAGGCCATTCATCTGATTTGCAGGAGAAAAAAATGTACAGTACAGTTTATACAGGCGGGCTGCATGGTATGGAGAGCTATCTGGCCCGGGTGGAAGTGGACGCTTCCAGGGGATTGCCGGGCTTTGAAATGGTGGGCCTCTTGGGGAGCGAAGTCAAGGAGGCCAGGGAGCGAATCCGTGTAGCCTTAAAAAATGCGGAGGCGGCGCTGCCTCCTGTGCGTATTACAGTGAATATCTCTCCGGCCAGCCTCCACAAGGAGGGCACCTCCTACGATTTGCCTGTGGCGGTGGGAATACTGGTTTCCACGGGCATGATCCCCCAGGATTACGTAAAGGACTCCATGATAGCGGGAGAACTGGGCCTGAGCGGGGAAATTAAACCGGTGAGGGGGATTCTTCCCATGGCGCTGGAAGCAAAGAAGCAGGGCTTAAAGCGATGTATCGTCCCTTTGGAAAACCTTGCGGAAGCACAGCTGGTGGAAGGAATAAAGATTCTGGGAGCCGGCTGTCTCATACAGCTGATAGAGCTTCTGCAGTGCCGTGACGGTATCCCGGAAAACCTGTTGTATAAAGATATCATGTATATGGAAAAAACAGAAAAAAATACAGACGCAGACAGCTTGTCGGGCAATGTGGCAGCCAATATGGAAAGAACGGCGGACCTGGCTGAAACATTGCCGGATTTTGCGGATGTTTCCGGGCAGGAGAGCGCTAAACGGGCGGCTGTGGTAGCCGCCGCGGGCTTTCATCATTTACTCATGATCGGCCCTCCCGGCTCCGGTAAAACCATGCTGGCCCGCTGCATCCCGTCCATTCTGCCGCCTCTGTCGACCCAGGAACGGCTGGAGGTGACGAAGGTTCGCAGTGTGGCGGGACTGATGGAAGAAGGGGCAGGGCTTCTTAAAAACAGGCCTTTTATCAGTCCGCATCATACCGTTACCTCGCGGGCCCTCACCGGAGGCGGTCAGGTGCCCAGGCCGGGATTGATCAGTCTTGCACACAGAGGCGTCCTGTTTCTGGACGAGCTGACAGAGTTTAAAAGAGCCACGCTGGATTTGCTGCGGCAGCCCATGGAGGAACGCCGGGTACAGATTGCCAGAAACAGCGGCACTTATGTATATCCTTCGGATTTCATGCTTGTGGCTGCCATGAATCCCTGCCCCTGCGGCTACTATCCTGACAGAAACAGGTGCCGCTGTACGCCCGGTGAGGTTCAGCGGTATCTGAACCGTGTGTCCGGTCCGATTCTTGACAGAATGGATATTTTTACAGAGGTATCACGGATAGATTTTGCGGGACTGGCAGGCGAAAATGCCGGTACGGGAGCAGACAGCCGGAGCCTGAGAATGCAGGTGATGGAAGCCAGAGCCAGGCAGGAGGCTCGCTATGCAGGAACCGGGCTGCGTTTTAATTCCCAGCTGGGACCAGGGGAAATCAGGAAATACTGCCGTCTGGGCCTGGCGCAGCAGCAATATATGGAACAGCTATTTCATGCACTGCAGTTAAGCGCCAGAGCATATCACAGGATTATCCGCCTGGCGCGTACGCTGGCAGATTTGGACGGAAAAGATACTATCGGACAGGTTCATCTAAGTGAAGCGGCCTGTTACCGGATGGCCGATGGAAAGTACTGGAGGAAAAAAGGGTGACGGAAAGGGAATTTTCTTACTGGCTATGTAATATAGAAGGAATAGGCAGAGTGACAGCGGGCAGGCTGCTTAAGAGGGCCGGCAGCGCACAGGCCGTGTATGAAATGAAAGAACAGGAGCTGGCCGGGCTTCTGTCTGCGGCCCAGCTGAAAAGTTTTCAGCGCGCCAGAAAAGAGAAAAATGTGAAACAGGAATATCAGATGCTTCTTAAACGGGGAATCCGTTTTCTCCCTGTTTCTGATCCGGAGTATCCTGCAAGGCTTCAGGAAATTCCGGATGCCCCTCAGGGTATTTACGTTCGGGGCGGGCTTCCGGAAGAGGGGACGCCGAGCGTGGCAGTGATAGGCGCCAGGATGTGTTCCGAATATGGTAAACAGGCGGCCAGATATTTCGCCTCCGCGCTGGCTGCAGCGGGTGTCCAGGTAGTAAGCGGCCTGGCAAGGGGGATTGACGGCATCAGCCAGGAAGCGGCGCTTGATTGCGGCGGAAGGACCTATGCGGTACTTGGCTGCGGCGTGGATGTATGTTATCCTGCGGAGAACGGCAGACTGTTTGACCGGATACCTGCGCGGGGCGGAATTGTGTCCGAATATCCGCCGGGAACCCTCCCCCAGGCAAGACTGTTCCCGCCCAGAAACCGTATCATCAGCGGCCTGTCCGACCTGATCCTCGTGGTGGAGGCCAGAGAAAAAAGCGGTACGCTGATTACGGTGGATATGGCTCTGGAACAGGGCAGGGAGGTATTTGCAATTCCCGGGCGGGTAACGGATGCCCTGAGCAGCGGCTGCAATACGCTTATCAGGCAGGGAGCCGGTGTCGCAATCAGCCCGTCGGCACTTCTGGAAGAACTGGGCCAAAACTGCCGGCCGCGGCAGATGGAAATTCCTTCGGGAAAACGGACGGTATCGAATTGTCCAAGGGAGAGGAATTCCCAGGAAAACCGTCCCATGAAAGAGAAGAGCCTGAAGCAGCGGGTGGCCGCCTGCCTTGATTTTACCCCCCAGACACCGGGGCAGCTCTATGAAAAAATGCGTAAAAGCGGCTGTATCATTCCTCTTCCCATCCTCATGCAGCAGCTGCTGGAGCTGCATATGGAAGGAGCGGCGGGACAGGAGGGAGGCTATTTTTTCAGGAATGGTAAAAATTAATATTTTCGAAAAGAAAACCTGATATTTTTATAAGGTGTTAGTCCGTAAATGTGTTGGTAAGGTTATATAGTCAATATCCCAGCCGTTCTTATATCCTTATTATTGTGGTAATAGCTTGTGCCGGTTACTGCCAATACGGTTTCCGTCAACCGCCCGATTA